>NZ_CP036358.1:2140000-2512500 GCF_004328495.1 Agrobacterium sp. 33MFTa1.1
TTGACCACTGTTCTGCCCGGCCGCGCCAGCGCGTTCCAGACGGCTGAAATCCGGCCGCGGGTCACCGGCATCATCCGTGAAATTCCCTTCAAGGAAGGCAGCGAGGTGAAGCAGGGCGACGTTCTCTACCAGATCGAAGACAATACCTATCTGGCGGAAGTGGCGCAGGCCAAGGCAAACGTGGCGAAGGCGGAAGCGAGTGTCCCGAGCGCCGAAGCCAACCTTGCCCGGTACGAACGGCTGGTTAACAGCGGTGCCACCCAGATCGAATATGAAAACGCCAAGGTGACGCTGCTGCAGGCGCAGGCCGATGTGGCCCAGACCAAGGCGGCGCTGGAAACGGCGGAGATCAATCTCGATCTCACGAAGGTCCGTGCACCCTTCGACGGCATTACCAGCGCAACGGCCTTCAGCATCGGCAACGTGGTGACCGCGAACCAGACGACCGCTTTGACAACGCTTCGTCGCATCGATCCGATTTACATCGACCTGATGGAATCCAGCACCAATCTCCTGCGTCTGAAAAAGGCGATATCGTCCGGTCAACTTGGTGGCGACACGAAAGAGACCGGCATTCATCTGACACTGGAAGATGGCACCGAATATAAGCATGACGGCAAGATCGACATGTCTGACATGGCGGTGAGCGAAACGACAGGCACCTTCTCCATCCGCGCCCTCTTCGACAATCCGGACGATCTCCTGCTTCCCGGCACCTATGTTCGCGCCACGCTGACCATCGGCAAGGAAAAGGGCTTCCGTATCCCGCAGCGCGCGGCGAGCCGAAACGCCAATGGCGAGCTGACGGCAAAATTCGTGACAGCGGAAAACAAGGTGGAAACCCGCACCTTCCCTTCCAGCCAGCAGTCGGGCAACGCCTGGCTGGTGACGGAAAACGTCAAGGATGGCGACAAGCTCATCGTCGACGGCTTCCAGTGGATCGCGGACGGCGCAACCGTGGCGCCGGTGGAAGTGACCATTGACGATCGGGGTATCGTCGTTGTGCCGCAGCAGGCTCAGCCTGCCGCCGCGCCTTCGAAATAAGCATGAGCGCGAGACCTCCGGTCGAAGCTCGTAAAAGGTAAGGCAAGGACTGCCATGGCCCATTTCTTCATCAGGCGCCCTGTTTTTGCATGGGTTATCGCCATCGTCATCATGCTGGGCGGCGCCCTTGCGATCTGGACTCTCTCCATTTCGCAATATCCCGACATTGCACCGACAACGGTCCGCGTCAGCGCGACCTACAATGGCGCCAGCGCCGAGACCGTGGAAAAATCGGTGACAACCATCATCGAGGACGGCATGACCGGCCTCGATGACCTCACCTATATGACCTCGTCGTCCTCGACCGGCAGTTCCGAAGTGACGCTGACATTCGGTAACAGCATCCTGCCTGACATCGCGCAGGTTCAGGTGCAGAACAAGCTGCAGCTTGTCCAGTCGCAATTGCCCGATACCGTGCAGCAGCGGGGTATCCAGGTCAGCCGCTCGACATCGAGCATTCTGATGGTTGGTGCACTGATCTCCACCGACGGCAAGCGCAATTCGGCCGATCTCGGCGACGTCTTCTCCTCGCGTGTCGAAGACCAGATCAAGCGCCTGGAAGGCGTGGGCAGCATCAATGTCTTCGGCTCCGAATATGCGATGCGTATCTGGCTGGATCCCTTCAAGCTCAACAAATACCAGCTGACCACCGCAGACGTCACCGGCGCCATCGAAAGCCAGAACACCCAGGTTTCGGTCGGTTCGCTCGGTGCCGTTCCCGCCGTCAAGGGTCAGCAGCTCAACGTGACGGTGACGGCGCAGAGCCAGCTCACCACTGTCGCCGACTTCGAATCGGTCATCCTGAAAGTCGAAAAGGATGGCGCAACCGTCCGCCTCAGCGATGTTGCCCGTATTGAAATCGGCCAGGAAACCTATGGCGGCGATTCCCGCTCCAATGGCCGCCCTTCGGCCGGTTTCGCGGTCAACCTTGCCACGGGTGCCAACGCGCTCGACACTGCGGCGCGTGTAAAAGCTGCCCTGACCAACGTCGAAGGTTCGCTGCCTGAAGGCGTCGCGATCGAATATCCCTATGACACGACGCCGTTCGTGAAACTGTCGATCGAAAAAGTGGTGCATACGCTGATCGAGGCGATCATCCTCGTCTTCGTCGTGCTTCTGGTGTTCCTGCAGAACCTCAGAGCCACCTTTATTCCGATGATCGCCGTGCCGGTCGTGCTTCTCGGCACCTTCGGCGTTCTCGCGCTCACCGGGTATTCCATCAATACGCTCACCATGTTCGCCATGGTTCTGGCCATCGGTCTGCTCGTTGACGACGCCATCGTCGTTGTCGAAAACGTCGAACGAATCATGTCGGAGGAGGGTTTGTCGCCGGTCGAGGCCACCGAGAAGTCGATGGGTGAGATCACCGGAGCCATCATCGGTATCGCGCTTGTGCTCACCGCCGTGTTCATTCCGATGGCCTTCTTCGGCGGATCGACGGGCATCATCTACCGCCAGTTCTCGATCACCATCGTTTCGGCCATGCTGCTTTCGGCCGTAGTCGCCATCGTGCTGACGCCGGCGCTCTGCGCCACCATGCTGAAGCCGATCGACCATCACAAGAAGCAGCGCGGGCCGGGCGCGTGGTTCAACCGCGGCTTCGGCAAGACGACGGACGGCTACGTGTCCTCCATCGGTTATCTGCTGAAGCGGCCCCTGCGCGTCATGATCATCTTCGCAATCGTCATCGGCGGCTGCGTCTGGTTCTTCAGCAAGCTCCCCAGCTCGTTCCTGCCGCAGGAAGACCAGGGCGTGCTCCTGACCATCATCCAGACGCCGACCGGTTCGAATATCGAGCGAACCAATGAGGTGGTGAAGCAGGTTGAAAACTACTTCCGCGAAAAGGAAGCCGCCAATGTCGAATCGGTTTTCGGCGTTCTCGGCTTCAGCTTCAGTGGTTCGGGCCAGAACAACGCCATCGTCTTCACCAAACTCAAGGATTTCGCCGAGCGAACGGCTCCCGACCAGCACGCGGGTGCCATCGTCCAGCGCGCCATGGGCACCTTCTTCGGTTTCCGCGATGCCCAGGTCTTCCCGCTTCTGCCGCCGGCCATTCAGGGCATGGGTACATCGAGCGGCTTCTCGATGTATCTCGTGGATAGCGGCCGCAACGGCACCGATGCCCTGACCGCTTCGTCCAAGGAACTGATTGCGCTTGCCACCGGCAATCCGAAGATCAGCTCGCTTCGAAGCGACAGCCAGGACAACGAAACCCAGATGAAGATCATCCTCGATCAGGAGAAGATGGGGGCAATGGGTGTCGATCTTTCCTCTGTCAATCTGATGCTGTCGACGATCTTCGCCGGTCGTGACGTCAATGACTTCACCCTCAACGGTGAACTCAAGCCCGTCTATGTCCAGGGCGACGCGCCTTACCGCATGCAGCCGGACGATCTCAAGTTCTGGTATGCCCGCAACACCAGCGGCGAGATGGTGCCATTCTCCTCCTTCAGCGAGGTGAAATGGATCAACGCTCCTCCGTCTCTGGCGCGCTTTAACGGCACGGGCGCCATCTCGCTCGAAGGCACTGCCGGCGCCGGCGTAGCCTCCGGTGATGCCATGGACGAGATGGAACGGCTGACGGCGAGCCTGCCGGGCGGTTACACGGTCGCGTGGCAGGGCATCTCCTATCAGGAACGCCTTTCCGGCTCACAGGCACCGATGCTCTATGCGCTCTCGGTGCTGATCGTGTTCCTTTGCCTTGCCGCCCTTTATGAAAGCTGGTCCATCCCCTTCTCGGTCATCATGGCCGTGCCGGTGGGTGTCCTCGGCGCCTTGGCCGCGGCGCATTTCTTCGGCCAGTCGAACGACGTCTACTTCAAGGTGGGCCTGCTGACGACCATCGGCCTCGCGGCAAAGAATGCGATCCTGATCGTCGAATTCGCCAAGGAGAGACAGGAGCACGGGCTGAGTCTCATGGAAGCGACACTGGAGGCCGCGAAGCTGCGCCTGCGGCCGATCATCATGACATCGCTGGCCTTCATCCTCGGTGTTGTGCCTCTCGCAATCGCAACCGGTGCGGGTTCAGCCGCCCAAAATGCAATCGGGATTGGAGTGTTGGGTGGTATGCTTTCTGCAACACTGCTCGGAATTTTCTTCGTTCCGTCCTTTTTCGTCATCATTCGTCGCCTTTCAAGGCGTTAACAAAACAAAAATGGGCTGTGCCAACCGTTAATACGCTGCTAGAAATGTTGCCGATTTGGCAATTGCACGTTTCTACGGCAGATCGACCGCGCAGCCCATTTTTCACCAAGCCGCGCTCGGTAAGCCAACCAGAGAATTGGGAAAATTATATGCTGTCTATTCGCGCTACTCTTCCCCTGACAATGCTGCTGCTCTCAGGCTGCGTTGTCGGACCCGACCACAAGACACCGGAAATCCAATTGCCGGGAAAGTTTGCGGAAGCCGGAAAAACCAGTAACGGCGACATCAGCACCGTTGCGTGGTGGACAGCCTTCAATGACAGCCGCCTGAACGGTTACGTTGCTACCGGCCTGAAGCAGAACCTGACGGTGATGCAGGCCATAGAGCGTATCAACCAGGCTGAAGCCAACGTGATCTCAGCCGGCGCAGGCGGCCTGCCCAGCCTGACCGCCAATGGCAGCCACACGACCAGCGAAACGAAGGGCAGCTACCGCGACGTTCCTGTCACCAACGTCTCTTCCGGCAGCCTCAGCGTTTCCTGGCTGCTCGATCTCTTCGGCCGCTACCGTCGCGCCACGGAAAGCGCCAATGCATCGCTCGATGCGGCTTATTCAAGCGTCGACGTTCAGCGCCTGACGCTGATTTCCTCGGTTGCCTCGGCTTACATCGACGTGCGCTATTATCAGGAGCGTCTGGCGATCGCCCGCCATAACCTGGCTTCCCGCCGTGAAACACTGGATCTGACCAAGCTTCAGCTTGAAGCCGGTGCGGCTTCGCGGCTCGACGTTGTCCAGTCCGAAGGTCTGGTCAACTCCACCCTGTCCGACATACCGGGCCTCGAAACCAACTTCCGCAAGGCGGCGCACCGCATCGCCACGCTGCTCGGCCTGCCAGCTTCGTCGCTGATCGCCGAGTTGCAGAAGGGCGCGCGTCAGCCCGTGGCCCGCAGTGTGCCACGCACCGGCATTCCGGCAGATCTCATTCGCAATCGTCCGGATATCCGCGTCGCCGAGCGTGAACTTGCGGCAGCCGTGGCAAAGATCGGCGTTGCCGAATCGCAGCTTTATCCAAGCATTGAACTCGGCGGCGCCATCACCCCGAGCTACAACTTCGTCAGCGGCGGCAACAGAGGTACGGCAAACAGCTGGTCCTTCGGCCCGAGCCTTGTTCTTCCGATCCTCGATGGCGGCAGCATTCGCGCCAATATCGACCTCGCCAACTCGCAGGCGCGCGAAGAATATCTCGCATGGAAGCAGACGGTCCTCAACGCCGTAGAAGAGGTTGAAAACGCCCTTGCCGCAGTCAATCGCGACCAGCGCACCGCCGACGCATTGCGCAAGACGGTCGCTTCCTACCAGGAAGCGTTGCAGCTCTCGACCGCCAGCTACCGCGACGGTGCCTCTTCGCTGCTCGACGTTCTCGATGCGCAGCGTCAGGTTTCCGCCGCACAGGCAAGCCTTGCCACGGCGATCCAGCAGACCGCGCAGGACTATGTGTCGCTGAACGTGGCGCTGGGCGGCGGTTATGCCTTTGGCCAGACGACCGCGCCGAAGAAGCCGGCAGGCCCGACCGTTACGGCGGCCAAGGGCATGTAATCAACAGCCCGAAAAGACAAAAAAGCCCGCGTCTCGACGCGGGCTTTTTGTTATTCGCGGCATGGAATAAAAAAAGCACCGGGAACCGGTGCTTTTTTGTCTACTCGATCGCCAGGATCAGTTCTTGGCGCGCTCGACGTAGGAATTGTCTTCCGTCGCGATGACCACGCGAATGCCGGCATCGATATGCGGCGGCACCATGGTGCGGATCCCGTTGGAAAGAATGGCGGGCTTGTAAGAAGAAGACGCCGTCTGGCCTTTTACGACCGGCTCGGTTTCCGTGATCTCAAGCGTGACGTGGCGCGGCAGTTCGACAGCCAACGGATTGCCTTCGTGGATGGAAAGAACGCAGGTCATGCCTTCCTGAAGATAGGCCTTCTGGTCACCCATCGTCTCCGCATCCACCACGACCTGATCGTAATTCTCAGGGTTCATGAAGTGGAAGCCTTCGCCATCTTCATAGAGAAACTGGAAGTTCAGGTCTTCAACAAAAGCACGCTCGACCTGCTCGGTGGTGCGCCAGCGCTCGGAGACCTTCACGCCATCGACGATGCGGCGCATGTCCACCTGCGTGACCGGCGTGCCCTTGCCGGGATGAAAGTTCTGCGCGGTGAGAACGACGTAAAGCTTGCCGTCCACGTCGAGAACATTGCCCTTGCGGACGGATGAGGCGATAACCTTGACCATATGACTTCCTTGTAACTCGATGAAATGCGTCGTAAAGGACTGCGCGGCAGCACCAGCCCCGGCAGACGTTTTGTCTTTTTTCTGGGGCGCAACTACCTTAAATCCGCACGGATTGCCAGCCTTCTACAGCAATTCGCGGAAGAGTACCTAGCGGTTTTCGCCCCGGAACCGCTTTAAATAACGCAACCAGGTGTTTTGCAGCCTGTTTATCCGCAATCCGGGGCGGGACAGAAGACGGAAACGAAGAACGATGCGCGCAAGCAACGAAACAATGTCGCCATGGTGGACGCCCGACGTCCATGCCGACCGTCGCGCCTTCCTGCTTGGCCGCAACGCCGTCCAGTCGGCCTTTCGCGGCTATTTCGCCCGCGCCGATTTTCTCGAGGTCGATACCGCCACCCTGCAGATCTCGCCAGGCAACGAGGCACATCTCCACGCATTTGCCACTGAAGGCGTGACGCCGGGCGGCGACGCCGTGCCGCTTTATCTTCACACGTCTCCGGAATTCGCCTGCAAGAAGCTGCTTGCCGCGGGTGAAAAACGCATCTCCTGTTTCGCCCATGTCTACAGGAACCGGGAGCGGGGCCCGCTGCACCACCCCGAATTCACCATGCTGGAATGGTATCGCGCAGGCGAAACCTATGAGAGCTTGATGAAGGACAGCGCCACTCTTCTCGCTCTCGCGGCCGAAACCACGGGTACGAAACATTTTTCCTATCGCGGGCGCAGCGTTGATCCCTTTCTCGAGCCCGAACGCCTGAGTGTCGCTGAGGCCTTCGAACGCTATGCCGGAATCGACCTTCTGGCCACAATCAGCGGAGACGGCGAGACCGACAGCCGGCACCTTGCCGCAAGCCTCGCCAGTGCCGGCATCCGGGTGGCCGAGGATGATACCTGGGCGGATATGTTCAGCCGTGTCATCGTCGAACGGGTCGAGCCGGAACTTGGCTTCGGACGCGCGACAATTCTCGATGAATATCCGACAAGCGAAGCAGCCCTCGCCCGCAGATCCCCGAGGGATGCGCGCGTGGCGGAACGTTTCGAGCTTTATGCCTGCGGCGTGGAACTTGCCAATGCCTTCGGTGAATTGACCGACGCTGCCGAGCAGAGGCGGCGTTTTGAAACGGAGATGGCGGAAAAGCAGCGTGTCTATGGCGAGACCTATCCGCTGGACGAGGATTTTCTGGCTGCGCTCGCCATCATGCCGCCGGCAAGCGGCATAGCTCTGGGTTTCGACCGGCTGGTGATGCTGGCCACAGGCGCACCCCGCATCGATCTCGTCATGTGGGCCCCGGTTGTGGAATACGGACGATGACAGGCTCTGAGACCATCAAGACACCGGAGGCACTGCTGGAAGCAGGGCTGATCGAAGCCGGCGCACTCGACAGCCTGCGGCCGGTCACGCAGCGTTACGCACTGGCTATCACGCCAGCGGTTGCCGAACTGATTGACCTCGGCGATCCGAACGATCCCATCGCCCGGCAGTTCGTGCCGGATGCGGCCGAGCTTATCCATCTTGCCGAAGAGCGGGAGGATCCGATAGGCGATGACGCCCATAGCCCCGTGTATGGCATCGTTCACCGTTATCCGGACCGGGTTCTTTTAAAGGCGGTGCATATATGCCCTGTTTATTGCCGTTTCTGTTTTCGCCGTGAAATGGTCGGGCCGCAGGGTAATGGCATGATGAGCCCTCAGCAGCTGGACGCCGCGTTCGACTATATAAAGGCGGACCCGGCGATCTGGGAGGTCATCCTCACCGGCGGCGATCCCTTGGTGCTCTCCCCACGGCGACTTTTCGATCTGATGCAACGACTGAAAGACATATCGCATGTGAAGATCGTCCGCTTCCACACCCGTGTGCCCGTAGTCGATCCCGATCGCATCGATGAAGCGATGATCGACGCGCTGAAATCCAGCGGCAAGACGACTTATGTTGCCCTGCATGCGAATCACGCGCGGGAACTCGGCGACGCCGCAAGACTAGCCTCGGGACGCCTCATTGACGCGGGGATCGCCATGGTCAGCCAGACCGTGCTTTTAAAAGGTG
This sequence comes from Agrobacterium sp. 33MFTa1.1, assembly GCF_004328495.1. Taxonomy (NCBI): domain Bacteria; kingdom Pseudomonadati; phylum Pseudomonadota; class Alphaproteobacteria; order Hyphomicrobiales; family Rhizobiaceae; genus Agrobacterium; species Agrobacterium sp. 33MFTa1.1. The sequence goes on from NZ_CP036358.1 coordinate 2,148,518, forward strand.
TCAACGACGATCCGGCGATTCTTGCCGAACTGATGCGGGCATTCGTCGAGACCCGCATCAAGCCCTATTATCTTCACCACCCCGATCTGGCGCCCGGCACCAGCCACTTCCGCCTGTCGATAGAAGAAGGGCAGCGAATCGTGTCTGCCTTGCGCGGACGCATCTCCGGTCTCTGCCAACCGACCTATGTTCTCGACATACCCGGCGGCCACGGCAAGGCGCCCATTGGCGGAAATGCGGCTGAAAAGACCCGGGACGGCCGTTTTTCAATATCTGACTTCAACGGAAACGATCATATTTATCCGCCGCAGCCATCCGGACACGATTAAAAAAAGCTAAAAAAGCCCGTTGCGCCGGGCCTTTTGAAGCCGGCCCCAAGCGGAAACAAAAATTTCACAATTCCGCCCCTCTCCTGTCATCATAAAGAAAAATATTCTACCTATAACAATCAGCATTGATTTTAGTGCTGGTCTGGATTATCAGTGTGGAACTGGAGAACGAGTCTCCTGATTCCGGATCAACACCAATACAGGGAGTGTGTCATGTCAAAATACAATCGCATCAACGCAATCCTTGGTCTTGAATCCTGGAATGCTGGATTTAAATCCACGTGTTCCCGCTGCTGTCGAATGTGACTTAACAGTCTCAATTTCCTGAAAATCAGTTCGACAACATGCTGTGAGAAGTAGCCACAGCGGGAGTTTATCTATGCAGAAGCAAGTTATTGAATTCGCCGGCGAGCCCGTCGGCATCGTCATCCCGGACAACGACCGGCTGAAGTTTATTGCGGTGAAGTTCCACGTTCACGATCTGGACGAGCAGAAGTTCGACAGTGCGGACGATGTGCGGATCGCGATTCGCGACCTCGTGCGTAATCGGAACCTGGCCGCGGTAGCCTGATGCGCGAAAGCCATCGCCCGCTTACAAAACCGTCAAAACGAAAGCGCGCCCCATATCGGACCCGACATTGTGGGCCGGCGGCGCGCTTTTCCTTTGGCTGACAGTCCTGCCTGCAAGACACCGCCTTCCACTTTAATAGGTCTGCCTATGCAGGTTTTTGCGAAATTCGCAAACGCGCCTAAGCCTCCCACATTTCCTTGTTCCGACAAGGAGCTGAGCTGGCAGGCTCCCGGGACGGGCAGAATGAGAGGCCGTCGCAGACTCTCAAATTGTTATCAGAAGGCCGTAAAGGTCAGCGTTGTCAGCGAACGAACGATGCCCGGAATATTGACGATGTTCTGATTGATGAATTTGCCGATATCCTCTTCCTGCGGAAGATAGATTTTCAGCAGAAGATCATATTCACCGCTGGTGGAATAAAGTTCGGACACCAGTTCGGTTTTATAGATGGCGTCGGCGACATCATAGGTCTTGCCGGGCTCGCATTGAAGCTGAACAAAAATGGGCTTCACGGACATCTCCCGTATTGAAACTTTCAAGGCACGGCTCTGCGCCACGCATCACGGCGCACTATTGGCTGAGCCGCATCGTTCTTGCAAGACCGCGCAAGGGTTTAAGCGGAAAACTCGCCGGCCTCGACGCCGGTTCCACCTCCTGCCTCGGAAACGATCCAGCGCCGAAAGCTTTCAAGCGGCGCGTAACCGGCGCGATCCGGCATGCAGGCGAGATAATACGCCTCCTCGCTTTCCGCCTCGCCGGCAACGGCCGCGACAAGTCGGCCGCTTCGCAACTCCTCTTCGATCATGAAAGCAGGAATGAGCGACACACCGAGACCGGCGCTCGCCGCTTCGGCGATGGTGGTGAACTGATCGAAAAGCATGCCGTGTACATTGTCGAATACCACGCCGTGACTGCGAAACCATTGCTCCCAGGCATCGGGTCGGGTTGTCATGTGGAGTAGCGGCACATGAAGCAGATCATCAGGCGTTGAAAATCGGTGTCGCGTTTTGAAAGCGGGGCTGCATACGGCAACGATCTTTTCGTGCATCAGGAAAACAAGTTCGGTACCCGGCCAGTGCGGCAAGCCGAAATGAATCGCCGCATCGACCGTATCAGTCTTGAAATCGAAAAGCGAAGACCGCGTCAGAAGATTGACGGAAATACCCGGGTGGCGTGCGATAAAAGCGGGTAGGCGCGGCACGAGCCAGCGTGTGCCGAAGCTTGGCAGCACCCCGAGATTGAGCGTGCCGCCATCCGGATTGGCGCGCAGATTGAGGGAAGCCGTCGATATGCGCCGCAGGGCTTCGCGTATTTCCCGGCCATAACCCTCCCCTGCCCTTGTCAACCGGATCGTCTGTCGCTCGCGAAGGAACAGCGCCGCCCCGAGCTGTTCTTCGAGGGCCAGGATTTGCCGGCTGACGGCACCCTGGGTCAGGCCGAGCTCCCGCGCAGCTGCGGTAACGCTGCCGGTGCGCGAAGCGGCTTCGAATGCCGCGAGTAGCGAAAGCGACGGCAAAAAACGGCGAGGCGGCAGAACCATATTCCCTCATGGAATGAACTCTTGACGATATGTCGATATTCAACAGGCGGCGAGGCTTGTAAAGTCTTATAAACAAGGGCTTGTCACTCATACGAAAACCAAATGAACTCGCCCGGACATGGTGGAACGATGTATAATGACCCCCGCTCGCACGGCCTCTGGGAAAAGACCGCGCCGCAGCCACCCGCAACCGCTGCGTTAAAAGGCTCCGTGGCTGCCGATGTCGTTATCGTCGGTGGCGGTTTCACCGGGCAATCTGCGGCGCTCCACCTCGCCGAACGGGACATAAATGTCGCCCTGCTCGAAGCCAGGAAAATCGGCTTCGGCGGCGCGGGGCGCAATGTCGGCCTTGTCAATGGCGGCATGTGGGTCATGCCGAAGGAATTGCCTGGCGTGCTGGGCGAAACTTACGGCGAGCGGCTTCTCGGCCTTCTGGGCAATGCGCCACTTCTCGTGCGAGACCTGGTGGAAAAACACGCAATTCCCTGCGAGATCGAAAAAAACGGAACGCTGCATTGCGCAGTTGGTGAAAAAGGGCTCCGTGAAATCCGCGAACGCTGCGAACAATGGGCCGAAAGGGGCGCGCCCGTTCGTGTTCTCGATGCAGAGGAAACGGCCAGACGCACGGGCACGACAGCCTATTCCGGCGCACTTCTGGATACCCGCGCAGGCACAATTCAGCCGCTCGCCTATGTTCGCGGTCTCGCCGCCGCCGCGCAGAAGGCGGGCGCACGGCTGTATACGGATAGCCCCGTGGTAGCCACCGAACGCAACGGTGGACAATGGGTCGTGAAGACGCCAAACGGATCGGTAACTGCCAAATGGATCGTGGTGGCGACCGAAGCCTACAGCACGGGACCGTGGCAGGTCGTTCGCGATGAACAGATTTATCTGCCCTATTTCAACTTCGCGACCAGACCTCTCGGCGACAATCTGCAAAAAAGCATCCTCCCCGGCCGCGAGGGCTGCTGGGACACGAAGGAAATTCTCTCATCCTTCCGCATGGACAAGGCTGGCCGGCTGGTCTTCGGCAGTGTCGGGGCGCTGCGCGGCACGGGTGCCGCCATTCACCGCGCCTGGGCGAAACGGTCGTTGAAGCGGCTTTTTCCGCAGCTTGGGGATACCGAGTTCGAGTGTGAATGGTACGGCCAGATCGGTATGACCGACAATGCCGTGCCCCGCTTTCACAAATTCGCCGAAAATGTCGTCGGCTTTTCAGGCTATAATGGCCGCGGCATCGCACCGGGCACGGCCTTCGGCAAAGTCATTGCACAGCATGTTCTCGGTGAGATAACCGAAGCGGAATTGCCTTTGCCTTTAACGGAACCAAAAGCGCAGCCCTTCAGGGCTCTGAAGGAAGCCTATTACGAAGCAGGTGCACAGATAGCCCATTTCGCCGGCGAGCGTTTTTGATCCGACTTACGGTCCGACAGAAACATTGGGCCCGATATCTGATTACGACCTTTGCCGTTTCTTGTGTGCTTGCCATCCCCCACAGCTGTCACGGCGTTTCAGTCAGCCCAAATCTTCGGTCTGAAAAGACACTCCCGTGGCGCAGACGCTCATCCCATGCATTCCTGTTGCAAGCAGAGAACTGAGGTTGGAAGCCCCCCAACCCCGGGAATTTTGTCATCCTTCGATATATCCTTGAAAATATAATGAATGCGCGATAGGCCTATCGATATATTCATATGAATATCTCGTACCGGGGCATCACACCATGAGACTTTTGCGTCGCAGCTTCTTCAAAACCATCGCCACAGTGACGTCCTTCTGGCTGGCGGCCTCCTTTGCAGCCGTTCCGGCCCATGCCGCCGAAAAAGTCACGGTGTTTGCCGCAGCCAGCATGAAAAACGCACTGGACGGCATCAACGCCGAGTGGGCGAAGGAAAGCGGTAATGAAGCGGCGGCTTCTTATGCCGCAAGTTCAGCGCTCGCCAAGCAGATCGAGCAGGGCGCACCAGCGGATATCTTTATTTCCGCCGACCTTGCATGGATGGATCATGTCGCTGAAAAGAAGCTGATCAACGCTGACAGCCGCTCCAATCTTCTAGGCAACCGCATCGTTCTCGTCGCTCCCGCCGACAAGGCCAAGCCGGTCGAGATCAAGCAGGGCTTTGATCTTGGGGCTCTGGTAGGTGACGGCCGCCTGGCCATGGGCGCGGTGGATTCCGTACCCGCCGGCAAATACGGCAAGGCCGCGCTGGAAAAACTCGGCGTCTGGTCGTCGGTCGAACAAAAGGTCGCCGGCGCGGAAAGCGTGCGTGCCGCCCTGCTGCTCGTCTCGCGCGGAGAGGCGCCCTATGGCATCGTCTACCAAACCGATGCGGCTGCCGATCCCGGTGTGAAGATCGTCGGCACGTTCCCTGGAGACAGCCATCCGCCGATCATCTATCCCGTGGCCATTCTTTCGGAGGCAAAATCGCCGGCGGCAAAAGCCTATCTGAATTTCCTGAAGTCCGAAAAGGCAACGCCCTTCTTCGAAAAACAGGGCTTCACGGTCTTGAAATAAACTGCTTTCCCTGGCCCAGGGGCCGCAAGAGATGACGGTTACGGGATATGGCGTTGCATTGGTGGACACTCAGCCCTGAAGAATGGACGGCGATCAGGCTCAGCCTGTGGGTGTCCTCCGTTGCCATGCTCGCCAGCCTGCCGTTCGGCATTCTCATCGCCTTGGCGTTGGCGCGCGGCCGCTTCTGGGGCAAGTCTCTCCTCAACGGCATCGTCCACCTGCCGCTTATCCTGCCGCCTGTCGTAACCGGTTTTCTGCTGCTGGTTCTTTTCGGCCGCCGGGGCGCCATCGGACAATTTCTCGACAGCTGGTTCGGCATCGTCTTCTCCTTCCGGTGGACGGGGGCAGCTCTCGCATGCGCTGTCATGGCCTTTCCGCTGATGGTGCGCTCCATCCGCCTTTCCATCGAAGCGGTGGATCGCAAGCTGGAAGAGGCGGCGGGAACATTGGGGGCCAATCCGCTCTGGGTGTTCCTCACCGTTACCCTGCCACTGACCCTGCCCGGCATCATCGCCGGCATGATTCTCGCTTTCGCAAAGGCCATGGGCGAATTTGGCGCGACCATCACTTTCGTTTCGAACATTCCGGGCGAAACGCAGACATTGTCCGCCGCCATCTACACCTTCACGCAGGTCCCGGGCGGCGACGCCGGTGCGCTGCGGCTTACAATCGTTTCGGTTGCGATTTCCATGCTCGCTCTGCTCGTCTCGGAATTGCTGGCCCGCGTAATCGGCAAACGGATGAGCATGGAATGACGCTTTCGGTTTCCATCCGCCACCGTCTTGGCGCCTTCGAACTTGACGCGTCATTCACGTCCGAAGGCGGAGTGACCGCGCTTTTCGGGCGCTCGGGCTCCGGCAAAACTTCAATAATACGCATCATCGCCGGCCTGCTGCGGCCGGATGATGGACAGGTTTCACTTGATGGCAAAATGCTGACCGACAGCGAAAAACGACTGTTTCTGCCGGCGCACAAACGCCATTTCGGTTATGTCTTTCAGGAAGCGCGGCTCTTCCCGCATCTCAGCGTCGCCCAAAACTTGAACTACGGCGGGTGGTTCAATGCGAATAAAACCACGGGCACCGATCGGGACAATATCATCGACATGCTCGGCATTGGCCATCTTCTGCACCGACGCCCGAACAAACTTTCCGGCGGCGAAAAGCAACGTGTGGCTATCGGCCGCGCCCTGCTTTCTTCACCCAGATTGCTGCTGATGGACGAGCCGCTCGCCTCGCTGGACGAACAGCGGAAAGCGGAGATCATTCCCTATCTCGAACGGCTGCGGGACGAGACCAAAATCCCTGTTGTCTATGTCAGCCACTCGATCCACGAGGTCGCCCGTCTGGCCGATCGCATCGTTGTTATGAACGACGGAACGGTGGAAACGCAGGGAAAAGCCGCCGAAGTGCTGGCAAGACCCGATTTCAGCACCCATCTCGAAAGGCGCGAGGCGGGCAGCATTCTTTCCGGGCGCATTGAAAGCTTCGACGAGCGGCATGGGCTTGCCGCCGTAAAGCTAAAAACCATGCTGCTTCACGTTCCGGCAAAAAGCGGAATATGCGGCAGCCCGGTGCGCGTGCTCATACCCGCACGCGATGTAATGCTTGCAACCGTAAAACCTGAAGGCTTGAGCGCGCTCAACATTCTCAACGGCCGTGTCGCAAACGTTTCAGTGAGCGAAGACGCCATGGTCACGGTTCAGGTGGATTGCGGCGGTGACATCATCCAGTCGCGCATCACAGACCTCTCTCGCGAAAGGTTGCAGCTGGAACCCGGAAAACCGGTGCATGCAATCATAAAGTCAGCGGCTATCGATCCCTATTGAGAGCAGCATCAGGATTGCGGTTGGCCTCCAGCCAGTCGATATCCTGATGTAGGGCTTCGTTCATCCGCATTTGCATGTCGCGATAACGCGCCAGCAATTCGGTGCCGAAGACGGTCAGCGCCGCCCCGCCGCCCTGTTTGCCGCCGCGCTGCGATTCGATAACCGGTTGTCGAAACATATGGTTCAGCGCATCCACCAACAGCCACGCGCGGCGATATGACATGTCCATCGCCCGCCCGGCGGCGGAAATCGAGCCGGTCTCGACAATCAGTTCCATCAATTCGATCTTGCCGTGGCCGAGGCGTTGTCCGGGCGGAAAATCAATGCGAAGGACAGGTTTCAGTGGCGGAAGAGCCTCACTCATCGGTTAAAGGCTCCGTCCATGAAGATCGCGATAGGCCTTTTGCGCTCCATCCACCGGCAAGGCCGTCGCCTCATAGACGCCACGCGCCACGGCCCGCGCCATCACAATGGTGGCAAGATGGCAAAGTTCGGCGAAATGAACGCCGCCCTCAAGCGGCTTCTCGCCCGTCGCGGCCGCGAACATGGTGTCACCGTCACTCGGCAAATGGGCGGGCAGAACGGCGCGGGCCAACCCGTCATGCGCCATGATGGAAAGGCGATGTGCCTGCGCTTTCGTGAGTGCGGCATCCGTCACCACCGTACCGATGGTCGTTGCCGTGAGATTGACCCCCTTGAGGCGCAAGGCGGTATTTTCAGGCTCAAACCGTTGCGGAAACCCGCTTCCGCCAAACTCATCCGCCACCTCAAACGGAGCAGACCAGAAATGCCGGCTCGCACCGAGGGTTGCCGAGCCAAGCGCATTGACGGCGACAATAGCCGCCACTTTATATCCGCCGGAACTGACAGCACTTGCCGACCCCAGCCCTCCCTTGAAGGTCGCGGTCGTTGCTCCCGTCCCCGCACCGACCGTCCCGAGTTCGAAATGCGCCGCACGCGCCGCCTTGAAAGCCGCATATCCCATGTCTCGATAGGGCGAATGCAAACCCCAGTCCTTGTCGCCGCCATTCAGAAGATCCATGAGGATCGCCTGCGGCACGATGGGTACGCGGGTGGAACCGACCTGAAGGCCGCGGCCGATCTCGCGCAGCCCGGCCTGAACGCCGCCTGCCGCATCAAGCCCAAAGGCCGAGCCGCCCGACAGCACGAAGGCATCCACGGTTTCAACCGTCATCGCCGGGTCGAGCAGGCCCGTGTCACGCCCGCCAGGCGCACCGCCCAGAACAGAACCTGAGGCAATGGCGGGCTTTTCAAAAACAATCGCCGTAACACCGGAGCCAAGGGAAAGATCGGTAACACTGCCGACCGAAACGCCGTCTATGTCAGTCAGAAGATTGGTGAGTGCCGCCATGCCTTTTCCCTTTTCTCCCGGTATCCCGCCACCATCAGGCACTGTCAACGCAAAACGTGACACGCCTGAGGTCGGCGACGAGCCGCGATCAGGAAAAAACCGCAGTCCCGATCACGGGCGTCGAGGGAACGGCCATGTCCCGCGGCTCCAGCGGTCCGGAAATATATGCCTGATGGCCGGCTTCTATCGCCAGAGCAAAAGCTTCGGCCATGCCGGCCGGGTCCCGCGCCCCCGCCACCGCCGTGTTGAGCAGAACGGCATCGTATCCAAGCTCCATTACGGTGACTGCATGCGACGGGCGGCCGATACCGGCATCAACAATCAAAGGTATGTCGGGGAAACGCGCCCGCATGGATTTCAGCGCCACCAGATTGAGCGGTCCCATGGCGCTACCAATCGGTGCGCACCACGGCATCAAAACCTTGCAGCCCGCCTCCAGCAGCTTCTCGGCGACGACCAGATCGTCGGTCGTATAGGGAAAGACCTCAAAACCATCGTCGCAGAGGATTTTCGCGGCTTCCACAAGCGCAAAGACATCGGGCTGCAGCGTATCGTGATGGCCGATGACCTCCAGCTTGATCCAGTTGGTGCGAAACACCTCGCGCGCCATCTTTGCCGTTAGCACAGCTTCCTTGGCGGTGTGGCAGCCAGCCGTATTCGGCAGGACGTTTCGATCCAGTTCGCGGATCAGTTCGAAAAACTGCCCGCCTTTCCTGCCGCCCGCCATTTCCCGGCGCAGCGAAATCGTCAGAATATCCGTGTTGCTGGCCCGGACCGCATCCGCGAGCACGGCGGGGGATGGGTACCGCGCCGTACCAAGGAGAAGACGGGACGAGACCTCACGGCCATAAAGCATCAGCATGGCTCAGCCTCCCTGCATCGGCGAGAGAATTTCGACGCGGTCAAAATCCTTCAGTTGATAATCGGCGCGCTCTTCCGAATGCACCAGTTCGCCATTCACCGCCGTCGCCAGCCAATCGCCTTCGTATTCGAGGCTGGCAAGCAGGCCGGCCAGCGTCTCGGCGGCGAGATCAAGCTCGTCGCCATTGACAAGAAGTTTCATGATTCTGTTCCTTCTGAGAGAGTTTGGCGAATGATGTCAGCCGCCTGCCGCGCCATGGCCGGAGAAAGCAGAAAGCCGTGCCGGTGCGCGCCGTTGATGAAAATGGTCCGGCAGTCCTGCATGACCCTGGGGAGATTGTCGGGATAAGCAGGACGCACACCCGTGCCGGATTCGATGATCCGAGCTTCGGCAAAAGCCGGATGCACGGCATAGGCGGCATTCAGGAACTCCATCATCGAACGGACGGAAATGGCCCCGGCATCCTCCGTCTCGATCATCGTGGCGCCCACCATGAAGCGGCCAGACTCGCGCGGGACGATGTAAAGCGGAATGCGCGGATGCAACAGCCGGACGGGACGGGAGAGGGATAGCTCCGAGGTAGCAAGGTAGATCATCTCTCCACGCACGCCGCGTAGGTTGGAAATTTCTTCCACTGCTGCAGCTCCGGTGCAGTCCACCGCCCGGTCGAACAATCGTTCATCGACAGGGATGCCCATGTGGAACCGCACACCCATGATAGAAAGCCGCTCATGTAGCGATTTCAGCGCGAGACGCGGATCGAGATGCCCCTCGCCCGGGAAATAGAGCCCGGAGCGGAAGCGACCCGCAAGATCGGGCTCCAGAGCGGCGATCTCGCCCTCATCCACCCAGCGATAACCGCTGGTCCGCGATGCGAAACGCGTGAGCTCTACCCTGTCGCGTGCTGGCGCGACGACCAGCGTGCCATTGCGAACCACAAGGCCGGGAGTTGCCTCGTCCCACCAGTCAAGCGCCACCTTGCCAAGCGTCAGGACCGCTTCCTCCGCATTTTCGCGCTCACACCAGGGCGCCAGCATGCCGCCTGCATAAAACGACGCTCCACGAGAAGGCTCGGCATTGCGCTCCGACACCTCGACAACAACGCCCCTCCGCGCCAGTTCGAAGGCCGCCGTCAAACCGGCGACCCCCGTTCCCTTGACAAGGACGTGCATTTTATTCGGCATTCGCAGGCGTCGGAAGCGGCATGTAAAGCTCACCGCCTTCCTTGAAGCGCGCGGCCATGGCCTCAAGCCCCTCCTTCTGCGCCTCGGCGCGGATGTCGTGGGAAATCCGCATCGAGCAGAATTTCGGTCCGCACATGGAGCAGAAATGCGCAACCTTGTGCGCCTCCTTCGGCAGCGTCTCGTCATGGAAGGACCGAGCCGTATCGGGATCGAGCGACAGGTTGAACTGATCCTCCCAGCGGAACTCGAACCTTGCACGTGACAACGCGTCGTCCCGCACTTGCGCGGCCGGATGCCCCTTGGCGAGATCGGCGGCGTGGGCAGCGATCTTGTAGGTAATGACACCCACCTTCACGTCATTACGATCCGGAAGACCGAGGTGTTCCTTCGGCGTAACGTAGCAGAGCATGGCGGTCCCGAACCAGCCGATCATTGCAGCACCAATGCCGGACGTGATGTGGTCGTAACCGGGCGCAATGTCCGTGGTCAGCGGCCCAAGCGTATAGAAGGGCGCTTCGCCGCAGGTCTTCAACTGCTTGTCCATATTCTCCTTGATCTTGTGCATCGGCACGTGGCCGGGGCCTTCGATCATCACCTGGCAATCCTTTGCCCAGGCGATCTGCGTCAACTCACCCAGCGTTTCCAGCTCCGCAAACTGCGCCGCATCATTGGCGTCAGCGATCGAGCCGGGACGCAGGCCATCGCCCAGCGAGAAGGAGACGTCGTAAGCACGGCAGATGTCGCAAATCTCGTCGAAATGCTCATAGAGGAAACTTTCCTTGTGGTGATGCAGACACCACTTGGCCATGATCGAGCCGCCGCGTGAGACGATGCCGGTGACGCGGTTGACGGTGAGCGGGATGTAATGCAGCCGCACGCCGGCATGGATGGTGAAATAATCCACACCCTGCTCCGCCTGCTCGATCAGCGTATCGCGGAACACTTCCCAATCGAGGTCTTCGGCAATGCCGTTCACCTTCTCCAGCGCCTGATAAAGCGGCACGGTGCCGATCGGCACCGGCGAATTACGGATGATCCATTCGCGGATATTGTGGATGTTGCGGCCGGTTGAAAGGTCCATGACCGTATCCGCACCCCAGCGGATCGCCCAGACCATCTTCTCAACCTCTTCCGCCATTGAGGAGGTGACGGCGGAATTGCCGATATTGGCATTGATCTTGACGAGAAAATTGCGGCCGATGATCATCGGCTCAAGTTCAGGGTGGTTGATATTGGCTGGAATGATGGCGCGGCCCGACGCCACTTCCTGACGCACAAATTCCGCCGTGACATAATCAGGAATATGCGCGCCGAAACTCTCACCGTCACGCGCGAGCTTCTCCTTCGCTGCCTCGCGCCCGAGATTTTCGCGAATGGCGATGAATTCCATTTCGGGCGTGATAATGCCCGCCCGCGCATAGGCAAGTTGCGTCACCGCCTTGCCCGCCGTCGCTTTCAGCGGCTGATGACGTACACCAAATTCAGGCGTCAGGCGTTCGCCGGTGGCGAAACCATTATCTTCCGGTTTGACGTGCCGTCCCTCGTAAGCCTCGACATCACCGCGCGCGACGATCCAGTCATGACGCAGACGCGGCAGACCTTTTTCGATCAGGACCGGATGGTTGAGGTCGGTATAGGGACCTGAGGAATCATAAACCGTGACCGGCGGCTCGCCCGCCGTCGGGTGCACTGCGATCTCGCGCATCGGTACGCGGATATGCGGATGCAAAACGCCCGGCTTATGGATTTTCGTGGAGGCGGCATGCGGGCCGGTTGTAACGACGAGCGGTATAGTCTTGGCAGCGATATTCATCTTGAGGCTCCAAAGTTTAACAGTGGAGACCCAGTTCGAGCCGGAATGATGGAAAATACCTGTGTGCCGAAACGCGGCGCCATGCGCCGCCCGACATCAGGTCTTTGCACCGTCCCTACGCCAGTATGAACTGGATCAGGTTCAACGGGTCACTGCGCATGAAAGCAGAATCTCAGCCCCTTGACGGGACACCCCTGGTGAATGGCCCCAGCAAAAAACACCCTTAGGCTTTTGTCAAGACCGGCGATCCATGCTTGGCAAAGGTGCGGGAATGGCGCATGCTGCCGTTAGTTGTAATTAACCTAACGGTTTAGGCGAATATTATCGTTTGCAACGTAACCATAAGCACAAACCATCCTGATGTGAAATTCATGGGAGATACGTCGGAATGAATGCGACTATACGTGAAATACTGGCAAAATTCGGCCAGCTTCCAACCCCCGTCGATACGATTGCAGATGAAGCCGATCTTTACGCGGCGGGCCTTTCTTCCTTTGCATCGGTGCAATTGATGCTCGGCATCGAAGAAGCATTCGATATCGAATTCCCGGACAATCTGCTGAACCGCAAGTCTTTCGCCAGCATCAAGGCCATTGAAGACACTGTTAAACTCATTCTCGATGGTAAAGAGGCAGCCTGATGAACGTCACCGTCGCGCCGCAGGATGAAACGCTGTCCGCGCGCGCGGGCCGTGTTGCGGCAATTGCCGCCAAATATGCGGACGAGGTGGATGTCACCGGCCGCTTTCCGCAGGAAGCCGTTGATGCATTGAGGCAGGAACGTCTGCTCGGCATACAGGTCCCCTCACTGCTGGGCGGCGAAGGTGCCTCCCTTCAGGAAATCGCCGATATCTGCGCCCGGCTTGGGCAGGCCTGTTCGGCAACGGCGATGATTTTCGCCATGCACCACATCAAACTGTCGAGCCTTGTGGAACATGGAGAGGCGAGCGCATGGCACGCGGACTTCATGCGCCGCGTCGCCGGCGAACAGCTTCTGCTCGGTTCCGCCACGACCGAAGGCGGCATCGGCGGCAATCTGCGTAACTCCATCTGCGCAATCGAAGTCGAAGGTGATAGCTGCCGGCTGGAGAAGGACGCCACGGTCATTTCTTATGGAAGCAACGCCGATGCGATCCTGATTACGTCGCGCGCCCACAAGGATGCCGCGCCCGCCGATCAGGTAATGACCGTCTTCCTGAAAAAACAGTATACGCTTGAGAAGACCCATGTCTGGGATACGCTCGGCATGCGTGGCACCTGTTCGGACGGCTTCCTGTTCCGCGGCGAAGCGCCGGCGGCGCAGATTTTCCCAAAGCCTTTCGCAGAAATCGCTGCACAATCCATGCTTGCAAGCTCGCATCTGCTGTGGAGCGCCGTCTGGTATGGTATCGCGTCGGATGCGGTGCTGCGCGCCCAATCTTTTGTCAGAGCTGCGGCCCGCAAGTCGCCCGGAACGGCTCCTCCCGGCGCGATCCGCCTTGCCGAGGTTTCCACCAAGCTGCAGGTGGTGAAATCCAACATCATAGCCGGTATCAAGGCCTACGAGGACACCAAGAGCGATCCGGAAAAATTGATGTCGATGGCCTTTGCGGTTGCCATGAACAATGTGAAAATCTGCTCTTCGGAAACCATTCTCGAGATCATCGACCACGCCATGCTGGTCTGCGGCATCATGGGCTACAAGAATGGCACGCCCTACAGCCTCGGCCGGCATCTGCGCGACGCGCATTCCGCCCGTCTGATGATTTCCAACGACCGTATTCTCGGCAATTCCGCCAATCTCCTGCTGGTTCACAGGCAGGACACCAGCCTCTTGGGATAAGACCATGGACATGCAAACATCGTTCCTCGATCGACTGTTCGAAGAAGGCCTGCTGATTGAAACGGGTGTGGACGGTCTTTATGGACGCAGCGGCCAGTTCGAGGACGTGATTGCCGCCTTCGAGCGGCTGATCGACCGCACCGGTGGCGCCGATGGCGCTGAAGCGATCCGTTTCCCGCCCGGCATCAACCGCGCCTATTTCGAAAAAAGCGGTTACATGAAGAGCTTCCCGCAGCTCGCCGGCACGGTCCATTCCTTTTGCGGCTGCGAACTGGACCATGTCAGCCTGCTGAAGACCATGGATGAGGGCGGCGACTGGACCAAGGATCAGAAAGCAACCGATATCGTACTGACGCCAGCGGCCTGCTACCCGCTTTATCCAACGATCGCCAAGCGCGGCGCGCTGCCTGCCGGCGGCGGTCTCTATGACATCCAGTCCTATTGCTTCCGCCACGAGCCCTCCAAGGATCCGGCCCGCCAGCAGCTTTTCCGCATGCGCGAATATGTCTGCATGGGCACCGAGGCCAACGTCACCGAATTCCGCCAGACCTGGATGGATCGCGGCGTTGAGATGATGAAAGCGGTGGGGCTCGATGTCACCATCGATATCGCCAACGATCCTTTCTTCGGCCGCGCGGGCAAGATGCTCGCCAACAACCAGCGCGACCAGAACCTGAAATTCGAACTGTTGATCCCGGTCACGTCAACGACCAGCCCGACAGCCTGCATGAGCTTTAACTACCATCAGGACGCCTTCGGCCAGAAATGGGGTCTGAACCTCGATAATGGCGATGTCGCCCACACCGCCTGCGTCGGTTTCGGCCTTGAACGCATCGCGCTGGCACTGTTTGCCCATCACGGTCTCGACGTGAAGAAATGGCCTGCGAAAGTCGTGGAAACACTCTGGGGCTGATTATCCATGCAGCAGATTTTTCCCGGTCTCGATCCCAAAAACTATGTGCAGCATCCGCTTCATTCTTCCGAAAGAATGTGGCCGGAAACCAATTGCTATATTGATTTATGGATCGAGGTGCTGGCCTCGAAAGGCTTATCCCCGGAAGCCATGTTCGGTTTCACCCTGACGCAGGACTTCGAAGGCGACCAGTTCACCTTCTTCAAGGTGCCGCTGGAAGACCTCGAAGCCCTTTATGGCGTTCGCGCCACCGAGCTTGCGATCTTCGATAAGGTGGAAAACCACATCCAGGCGCAGCTGGAACGCGGCCGCATCTGTCTGATCGAGATGGACAGTTTCCATATGCCCGATACCCATGGGGTGGGCTACCGCAAGGAACACGGCAAGACCACGATCGCCATCAACCGGCTCGATCTCGAAAAGCGGGAACTCGACTATTTTCACAATGCCGGCTTCTTCCATCTCTCCGGCGAGGACTTTGACGGGCTTTTCCAGCATCATCTGGCTGAAACCGACCCGCCTTTCCTGCCCTATACGGAATTTGCGAAATTCGCGGACGGCAATCCTTCACCGGCGCATGTTCGCAAGACCGCCGAACGGCTCCTGAAGTTTCATTTTTCCCGGCGACCTTCCTCCAACCCGGTCCGGGCCTTTGCAAAGGTGTTTCCGGCACAGGTGGAAAAGGTCGCAGACCGGCCCTTCGGGTTTTTCCACAAATACGCGTTCAATACGCTACGCCAACTAGGTGCCAATTTCGAACTGGCGGCAAGCCACTTCGAATGGTTGGACGCGGATAGTTTTTCTGAGGCAAAGAACCACGCGCTAAAAATCTCCGAGGTTGCCAAGACCGTGCAGTTCCAGCTTGCGCGCGCCGTCACCCGCCGCAAATTCGATGCGCTGGCCACCGTTCTCGATCCGGCCGCGGATGCATGGGATGGTCTGATGCAAAGCCTTGGCAAAAAACTGTCTGATGCCAGCGAGGCCGCGTGAGGACCTATCTTCCGGGTGAAAGCGAGGAATTGCTGAGCGAAGGCTGGACGCTGGCGCTGACGCCCGCCGATGCCTATGAAACGCCCTCCGATATTCCCGCCTCGCTCGAAAGCCTCCATGTCTCCGTTCCCGGAACCGTGGCGCAGGCTTTGGAAGCCGCTGAAAAGTTCGACCGCCTCGCTCCGACGCCCCTCAATGACAGGGACGCCTGGTACAGGCTGACGATGATTTCCGATGTCCGGGAGCGTGCCACCCTGCGCTTCGACGGTCTTTCCACCATCGCGGAGATCTTCTTCAACGGTGAGCTGATCGCGGCAAGCCAAAGCATGTTTGAAAGACTGGAAGTGCCTGTGGAACTGACGGGTGCGGATGAACTCGCGATCTGCTTCAGAGCGCTGGCACCCCGACTTGAAAAAACCGGTCCCCGCGCTCGCTGGCGGCCGCAAATGATGAATACGCAGGGGCTGCGGCTGATCCGCACCACTGCACTGGGTTATATGCCTGGATGGTGCCCGGAAATACACGCCGCCGGCCCATGGCGACCCATCAGCCTGATACGGCAGAACGGAATTCTCTGCACGCTGCAATCTTCGCTGGACGGGGCCGGAACGGGAAGGGTTAGCATCGCGCTGCAAGGCAACCGCCCGATAAAGTCGGCAAAGCTTGGCTGCGCCGGTCACAGCGCCGATCTTTCTCTAGACGAAGGCGGCACACTTTCCGGCGAACTGCGCATAACTGATGTGGAACAATGGTGGCCACACACGCATGGCAGGCCAACTCTGCATGACGTCGTTCTTGAGCTGGACGGCACGCAACATCGCCTTGCACGCACGGGTTTCCGGCAGGTCGAGATCGATCACGGCGACGACGGTAAAGGTTTCGGCCTCAGGGTGAACGGTCAACCGGTGTTCTGTCGTGGCGCGGTCTGGACGACGGCGGACATCGTGCACCTGCCGGGAATGAGGCCGGACTACGAGCCATGGCTTCGAAAAGCAGCGGAAGCGGGCATGAACATGATCCGCATCGGCGGCACCATGACCTATGAGACCCCGGAATTCTTCGCACTTTGCGACGAACTCGGCATCATGGTCTGGCAGGACGCCATGCTCGCCAATTTCGATTATCCGGCAAGGGACGAGAGTCTGCGCCAGCACATCGTCACGGAAATCTCGCAGTTCCTTGAAGCCACCGCGCTTTCTCCATCGCTCGCCATTTTTTGCGGTGGCAGTGAAATGTACCAGCAGGGCGCGATGCTCGGCCTTCCGGAACAGATATGGAAGGGAACGCTGACCGAAGAGGTTCTGCCGGAACTTCTTGCCGACAAGCGGCCTGACGCGGCCTATGTCGCCAATTCCCCCTCCGGCGGCGCATTGCCCTTTTTTCCGAACACCGGGGTCGGCCATTATTACGGCGTCGGCGCCTATTGCCGTCCGCTGGAAGATGCGCGTCGCGCCGGTCTGCGCTTTGCCGCCGAGTGCCTGGCCTTCGCCAATGTTCCCGAACAGGAAACGCTGGACAGGTATCTACCCGGCGTGGCCGTGCACGATCCACGGTGGAAAGCGCATGCACCGCGCGATCGCGGCGCCTCCTGGGATTTCGAGGATGTTCGCGATCACTATCTGAAGCTGCTTTACGATGTCGAACCGGACGTTCTGCGGCGAGAAGACGGCGGTCTTTATCTCGACATGTCCCGGGCCGCGACGGCCGAAGTCATGGAGGCGACTTTCGCCGAATGGCGGCGCAGCGGTTCATCCTGCCAGGGCGCTCTTGTCTGGACCCTGCAGGACCTCCTTCCCGGTGCAGGCTGGGGTATCATCGATGCCACCGGCAGGCCGAAATCCGTCTGGCATGCGCTGAAAAGGGCGTTTCGCCCCGTCCAAGTCAATCTGCTCGACGAGGGCACGAACGGGTTGGACATTCAGCTGATCAACGAGACCGGCGACACCTTCGAGAGCATGCTCGAACTCACCTGCCTGCGCGACGGCGCCCAGCCCGTCGTTCATGCCAAGCGGTCGATCACGCTGTCATCGCGACAGAGCCAGACGATTGCCGCGACTGATCTGTTCGGGGCGTTTTTCGATACGACCTACACTTACCGTTTCGGCCCGCCGTCCCATGATGTCACGGTGGCCCGGCTTCGCGACGTTGCGACCGGACAAGTCATTGCTGATGCATTCCATTTTCCGCTCGGCCGGAAAAAGGCGCTGCACGCGGCAAACCTCCAGGTCGCCATCAGCCAAAACAACGATATCTGGTCGCTTGAGATCGGCACTGACCGTCTGGCGCAGTCTGTCCATGTTGCCGCAGAAGGTTACCGCGCTTCGGAAAACTGGTTCCACCTTGCCCCCGGCGAGAGCAGAAAGATCGGCCTTGTGCCGGAGACCGCAGGATCTCAGACGCCTCCTTCCGGTGACGTGGTGTCATTGGGGTCCAGGCGGCGATTTTCCTTTTAGGGCCACGCGCGTCACGGTCTCCATATAGGTTCTCTTCGCATCAGGCGTGGAGAGGTTGTGGTCGGCATCGGGGATGATGGTCAGCGACACATTTCGATAGGCGGACAGCCCCTGCCCGTCGGCGTCGAAATAATAGCGGAAATGCTCAAGACCATCATCATTATCGCTGTAAAGCAGATTGACGGCAGTCCCTTTTGCCTTCAGCAGATCGAAAGCGCGGTATACGGCCCGTCCTTCCTCGCTGCCACGGCGGAACAGCCTCGCGGTTTTTGTCGAAAGCTTCTTCATCGTCGCCTTGACGATATTCAATCCGGCACTGACAACATCCACATCGCCGCTGATGAGACGCTTGAACGTGGCGCCCTGACGAAAGCGCTGACTGTATTCCCCAAAGGAGCGGGGCCGCTTGTGCAACGCCTCATCGACCGAACGGCCTTTCCGCCAGTGGAAGACAACCGGGTTCACGGCAACCACCGCTTCAATCCTGCCATCGACAAGCGCGCCATTAAAGGCAAGGTATGCGCCGCTACATCGGCCCGCCGCGATGAACGGACCATTGCTGCCCCGTTCGAGGAAATCGAGCGCGGCGGACACATCGTCATTCTGCGCGGCATCGTAAAGAACCTGATCCGGCACGCCTTTTACCGGCGGACTATCGGCAATGTTGGCCGCATCGAAACGGAGGGAAGCGACGCCCTCCCGGGCAAGCGCCCGGGCGATCTGCACCGAAAGCCTGCCCCAGCCCGCGTGCCGGTCATAGGCCGCCCCGAGCAGCAGAACCGAGGAGACCGCACGCCGGTCGTGCGGTGTGCAGGAAACGCCAAAAAGTCGCCCGCCCTCACCAAACTGCACCGGCTGTTCGAAAAAACCCTGACCGCGCTGCGCCGCGTTGATGACGAAATCAGCCGGGCAGGCCGCGGAGCCTGAGGCCTGTGTCTGAGAAGAGACCCAGCCCACCAGCCGGCTCACCACATTTTCCGATATTTTCGACAGCGTGGGACTGGAAACGAGATCGTCATAGCCCGAAAATTCGGCCTCCTCCACCTCACCGCCGATTGCGGTGAGGTGTGTGGCGAAATCACCGTCCGTGACGCGGCCCGGTCTCGACAGAACGAGAATGCGGCGAGCCGGAGCGGCATCGAGATTCGAAAGATTGATCTTCTTGACGATATCGGCCACACCGGCTGGCATCGCCATGCCGGCGATTGCACCAGCCTGTGGCATGCGTTGGCTGGCACGCAGGCCAAGTCCATCGTCGATCATCGAAGACCACATCGCCAGTTCGCGCAGATAGGCACGTCCTGAGACGACGGGTGCCAGAAACGCCATGGAGCTGGCGGCTCCGCCAAGCGCCTCCGCAGCGATCGGGCAACCGAGGCCCTGGGCGATGACGACCACGCCCGAGCATCCGGAGAGGCGCCTGAGATAGTTCAGCGCCGCCCGCGTATCGGAAAGCCAGTCCGCCACGCGGCTCGCATCTTCCGGATCAAGTGCATCTCCGGTGCCAAGATAGTCAAACCGCAGGCTGGCGACCCCGCAAGCCGCAAGCCGTTCGGCCAGAACCCTTTGGAACTTGCGGCTGCAAAGCTCCTCCATGCCCCACGGGCTGACAAAAAGAACGGCGTGTTCCTGCCGCAAGTCCTGGCGTGCCGGATGAAAAATACCCGCAAGCCCGTCAAAGGAAACCGGACGGGCGATCGTGCCGTCCGCCGCGATGCCGGAAAGCAATAATGCATCGAGGGAAGAATTGCTGCTTGTATGCTCTGAAATATCTATTGCCATAGACCTTGCCACCATTGCGCCAGCGTCGGGCTCAACCATTACGGGATCATTATACCGAAGTGTCTTAATGCCTGTTCTACAATAAAAACAATAACATTAGAGAATCCTAAAAATACCATGTCGTCTGGATCGACGAAAACGCATGCGATGCAGACAGAATGGCTTCGCGTGGCGACAGGTCGCGTTTGAGCCGCTATTTTTCTCGAAACCGCTTGAATATGCTGATAAATAGCGAGTCACATACCTATTTGCAGGAGGAGGTTGCGCCACCCGGCCGCCGGATCATCTAGACACCGCGCAAACCAACACGCCGGGCCCGCCCCGACAGGTCATAGAAGTTTTATATGGAACAAAGCCTTACGCGTTACATCTGGTCGCATACCAAGCGGCAGCAGCTTTTCATCCTGCTGATCGTCGCCCTGTCCATGATCCCTTATTTCCTCGCCTTCGACCTGCCCAAGCAGATCGTCAACGGCCCCATTCAGGGAGACGGCTTCGAAGGAGCGAATGCAACCCAGCTCTTCATGCATCTCACGGTCGATATCCCCTATTGGGGCACCGTGACCCTGTTCCCGGGGCTTGAGCTCAACCGCATGTCGATGCTGATGGCGCTCAGCCTGACGTTCCTTGCGCTTGTTATCATCAATGGGCTCTTCAAATATTACATCAATACCTACAAGGGCCGGCTTGGCGAACGGCTTCTGCGGCGTATTCGCTTCGAACTTATCGACAAGATCCTGAGGTTTCCGCCCAGCCATTTCAAACGGGTGAAGGGTGCAGAAATCTCCAGCATGGTGAAGGACGAGGTAGAGCCGCTCGGCGGTTTTACCGGCGACGCCTTCGTGCAGCCGGCCCTTCTCGGCGGCCAGGCGCTCTCCGCCCTCTTCTTCATTCTCGTGCAGAACTTCTGGCTCGGCCTGATCGCGGCCTTCATGGCGGCAATTCAGGTCGGCATCATTCCCAAGATGCGCCGCCGCCTCATCGAACTCGGCCGTCAGCGGCAGCTGAGTGCACGCCAGCTCGCCGGACGTATCGGTGAAATGGTCGACGGCATCGGCACGATTCATGCCTATGACACGTCCAATTACGAGCGTGCGGATGCTTCGCATCGCCTCGGCGACATCTTCAAGATTCGCTACGATCTCTACCAGTGGAAGTTTCTGGTCAAATTCATCAACAACTTCCTTGCCCAGCTGACCCCCTTCTTCTTTTATGCGCTGGGCGGATATCTGACCCTGAAGGGCAGCCTCGATGTGGGGCAGCTGGTCGCCGTCATCAACGCCTATAAGGAACTGCCAGGGCCGCTGAAGGAGCTGATCGACTGGGATCAGGCCCGGCAGGATGTGCAGGTAAAGTACGAGCAGGTCTTCGAACAGTTCGATGCGCCGAACATGATCGACGAGAAGGTGCAGAAACTTTCTCCCGGTGCCGTCGCAGCCATCAGCGCACCGCTCGTCGTCGCCAATCTGACGCTCGAAGACGATAGCGGCAGCCGGCTTCTGGAACAGGCATCCCTCAAGATGGAGCCGGGTGAGGTTATCGCCATCGTCGGTGGTGCCGGAGGCGAGGCACTGGCGGATGCGATAGGCCGCACGCTCTGGCCGAGCTCAGGCAAGATCAGCATCAACGACGTCGACATTCTGGAATTGCCGGAATCGCTGACGGGACGGCGCATCTCCTACGTGTCCTCGGACAGCTATTTCTTCCATGCCAGCCTGAAGGACAACCTGCTATACGGTCTCAAACACGCGCCGCTTGCAGAGAAAAACTATGAGGGCGCGGCGCTGGACCATCGCAAATGGGAAATCCGTGAAGCGAAGATGGCCGGCAATCCGCTGATCGACATCAACAGCGAATGGATCGATTATGCTTCGAGTCCGGCAGGCGACGGCAAACCGGAAAATCTCATACAGGCCATTCTAGCTGTTCTCGACAGTGTGGAACTGTCGCAGGATATTCTGGAATTCGCCCTGCGATCGTCGATCGACCCGTTGACAGACCTGCATCTCGCCGCCCGGATCGTTGAATTGCGACATGTCCTGCGCGCCGAGCTGGAAAAGGAAAATCTGAGCGGCCTGATCGCGCCTTTCGAGCTGGAGAGCTACAATAGCGAGGCGACGGTCGGCGAAAACCTGCTTTTCGGCACCATGCGGGACTCGTCCCAGTCAATCAGGACGGTCATCGAAAGCGACTATTTCCGCTCTTTGATGCGCGAGACCGGCCTGGTCAAAACCCTGTTCGAAATGGGCTACACGATCGCCGAGAACATCGTGGAAATCTTCGCCGATCTGCCGGGGGATCACCCCTTCTTCCAGCAGCTCACCTTCATGACGCCTGACGATATTCCGGTCTATCAGCAGATGCTGCAACGCCTTCAGGGCCGGAATTTCGACGAGGCCAATGAAAGCGAAAAACGCGCGATGCTGCGGCTGAGCTTCTTCTATATCGAGCCCCGCCAGCGTTTCGGCCTGCTGACGCCGGAAATCATGAACCGCATCGTCGAGGTCCGGCACATGTTCCATGAGAAGCTGCCCGACAGTCTGAAAAACGTGATCGAAATCTACGATCCGACCAAATACATGAGCGCCACCAGTCTTCTGGATAATATCCTCTTTGGCAAGGTAAGCCACCGCTACACCGATGCTTCAAGGCGCATCACCCGCATCGTTGCTGACGTCATGCGCAAGCAGGGCGTTTACGAACGGGTGCTGGCGGTGGGTCTGGATTTCAATCTGGGTGCAGGCGGCAAACGACTAGGCCCGCTACAGCGCCAGAAGCTTAATCTGGCACGGGCGCTGATCCGGAAATCCGACATTTACGTCTTCAACCGCCCGCTTCCGGGCCTCGACCCGAGACAGCAGGAAGAAATTGTTGAACGGGTCATCACACTCCTGAAACAGAACAACAATAACCCCTCGATCATATGGGTTCTGTCGAATGCGCACCTCTCGCGCATGTTCGAGAGGGTCATCGTTGTTCATCAGGGGCTGATCACCGCTGACGGAAGTTACGAGACTCTGGTCGAGGAAAACGGTACATTCAAGGAGATGGTCGCGACATAATTCCAAGAATGTGACCGAGGTGGAACAATAACAGGGTAAGGCAATGCTGTTCAAAGACGAAATTCAGATGCTGAAAAGGGTGCCGTTTTTTTCCGAAATGGAACCCTCCAAGTTGAAACTGCTCGCATTCGCATCGGACCGCGTTTCCTATCACGCCGGCGACGTGCTGTTCCGGCAGGGTGACGTCGGCGACGCGGCCTATGTGCTGCTGACCGGAAAGGTTGATGTTCTTGTCGATTCTCCCTCTGGTACTTTGAAAGTGGCGGAAATGACGGGCAACGCCATCGTCGGGGAAATCGCAATTCTCTGCGACAGCGTCAGAACCGCCACCGTCCGCGCCTCCACCAATGTGGAAGCTCTTCGGATCGGCAAGGAACAATTCTTCAAGCTGATGTCCGATTTCCCCGATATCACTATCAAGGTCATGCGCGTTCTGGCCGAACGTCTCACCCAGACGACGGCTGAACTCAGCAAAGCCAGGACAAACGCCAGAACATAAGCGGCAATTCTATGCTCCCCCGGCGGTCGATATTGGAAAAATAAATGTCGTACTATTGCAATATAAATGAAATGCTGACTGAATAAGGGGTAAAGGCATCCGCCCAAAAAGGGCGGGAAATAAGATCTATAGAGACAACGGGCTTCATGGGAGGAAAGCGTGCAAGATTCCGTTGTCATTGGGGTGTGTCATGGCGTTCAATTCCGACACTGCGGGTCGGGAAAGTAACAGAAATTTTCGGGTGAAGATCTGGGGGGCGCGGGGAACGCTTCCTGTTTCAGGTGAAAACTTCCGAAAATACGGTGGGAATACCATCTGCATCGAGGTTCGATGCGGCGACCATGTTCTTTTGTTCGATGCGGGGTCGGGACTTCATCCCGCAGGCATGGCGCTTCGGGCGGAAGGGGTTACCGACGTCGATCTTTTCTTCTCCCATTGCCACTACGACCACATTGTCGGTTTTCCCTATTTCAAGCCATTCTATAATAGCTGCAATGACGTCTCGATTTGGTCGGGTCATCTCGCGGGCACCATGACGACACGGGAAATGCTCAAGGACTTCATGAGCCCGCCCTGGTTTCCCGTGCCGCTGGAAATTTGCTGCGCAAAAATCGACACGCGGGATTTCATGCCCGGTGATACCCTAGACGTTCATCCGGGCCTCTCGATCCGAACCGGCATGCTGAACCATCCTGGCAACGCCGTCGGATACCGGCTGGACTGGGAGGGAAAGTCCCTCGCCATCATCACCGATACCGAACACGAGCCCGGCGGCATCGACGAAACTGTGCTTGATCTCATCCGGGATACCGATCTTTTCCTTTATGACGCCATGTTTACCGATGACGAGATGGGCCTTTATCGCGGCTATGGCCATTCGTCCTGGCAGCAGGCGATCCGCCTCGCCCAGTTGGCCGATGCGAAAAATGTCGGTTTCATCCATCATGCCCCAAGCCGCAGCGACGAAGAGCTGGACATGATCGAAAAACAGGCGAAAGCCCTGTTCAGCGGCGCATTCGCAGCCATGGACGGTCAGGTCATCGAAATCTGATAGCCGCCGTCATGGTGTTTTTGACTTCGCGTGACTATTTGACCGGAAATCTGAAGAGGCCTCACCAGTCATTGGTGGCTTCGGGTACTTAAACACGCATAATTGACCATCGCCGCTCGTTTGCTCCACGATATTGCCACGAGATGTCATGCACTAAAGACGCGACGATCGACCGACTGATGATTCTGGGCCGAACGACCTCACGATGGGATTTGCATGATCCGTTTCTTTTCGGAAACCAGTTTGAGACGCGCCCGGATTTTATCCGGCCTGATTATATTTGCCTTTGTCTTTTCGCATCTTTTCAATCATTCCCTTGCGCTCATTTCCATCGACACCGCCGAACGGGCTCGAAAATGGTTCAGCCTCATCTGGCTCAACCCTGTTAGCAGCCTGCTTTTCTACGGATCGGTCCTGGTGCATGTCAGCCTGGTCCTGCGCTCGCTTTACCAGCGTCGAACGTTGCGCATGCCGCTTCGTGAAGCGCTTCAGGTCATCTTCGGCCTGTCGATCCCCTTCCTCATTCTGAGCCATGCAGTGAACATCCGCGTGTCGCACATGCTCTACGGCATCGACATCGGTTATTATACCGTCGTCCGCCGGCTCTGGATCAACAATCCCGTGGGAGGCGCGTGGCAAAGTCTCGCCCTGATCGTCATCTGGATACACGGATGTATCGGCCTCTATTTCTGGCTGCGTTATCGCGACTGGTACCCGAAAATCGCCGGCATCTTCATGACCATAGCTGTGATGCTGCCGCTTCTGGCGCTGCTGGGCTTCAGCGATGCCGGCCGTTGGCTCGAGGAAGTCGACCGCAAATATGCGCTTCCTCCGGGACTGGGCGACACGATCGTTCAGAGAGACGAACTTCCGCTGCAGCGGGAGATGGAAACACGAATCCGGTTTATCACCGGGACGACAGAGGCGATTTTTGCCGGCGCGGTGATGCTGGTCTTCGCGATGCGCGGTGTAAGAAGCTGGCGACAGCGGTTGACGGCCATCGAAATCCGCTACGAACATGGTGCGCAGGCGCGCGTGCCGGCGGGACTCAGCATTCTGGAAGCCAGCCGTCTGGCAGGCATCCCGCATTATTCCGTATGCGGCGGTAAAGGACGATGTTCGACCTGCCGGGTGAGAGTCATGGAAAGCAAGGGGCAGCTCCCTCCGCCCGGAGACATCGAGCAAACCACATTAAGACGCATCCATGCCGATTCGGATGTGCGGCTCGGCTGCCAGCTGCGTCCCACCCATGATCTCGGCGTTGCCCTTCTGGTTTCACCGCCCCAGCACAGTGACCTGCCGGCGGACGCCCAGCCGGCCCGGCCGGGCCGAGAAGAGGAGATCGCCATTCTCTTCTGCGATCTACGCAATTTCACGACTTTGTCGGAAGCGAAGCTGCCCTACGATGTCGTCTTTCTCCTGAACCGCTATTTCACCATCGTCGGCCAGGCCGTCGAACAGGCGGGGGGCCATCTCGACAAATTTATCGGTGACGGCGCCATGGCGCTTTTTGGACTAGGCGACGACAGCCAGCACGCCTGTCGCAATGCCATGAAGGCGGCAGCAATCATATTGCGGGATATTGCGATCCTGAACGAAGGGCTGGAGAAACAATTCGCCGTGCGTCTTGAGGTGGTGGTTGGCATTCACGCAGGTCCGAGCATCGTCGGGGTCATGGGATATGGGGCTGCCAAAACGCTGACGGCCATTGGCGATACCGTCAACGTGGCAAGCAGGCTTGAATCCAAAGCCAAGGAATTTGGCGCCGCAATCGTGGTCTCCGAACCGGCCATCATACAGGCGGGACAGGATATTGCCGATCTCAGAAGCGAACAGGTCTCCATTCGCGGTCGAAACTCACAAATGAAGGTGTTTCTACTCTCGGAGGAAGAGAGCGAACGCTATTTGTGACAGGACCCGGAAGTTTGCGGCCGGACCGATCTTTTATATCTTGCGATAGAGAAAATAACGGTCTGTCGGCACGCTCTCCGGAACCGGCAACGGTTTCAGCAGGGGATGATCGAGAGGCAGACCGCTGACAGCGACGCCGCCTTTCGCCAGCATGCCGGCGGCGAGATCGGGCAACCATGTCAATGTGATCGCATCTTTTTCCGGATAGCCCGTGCCGATATCGGCATGCACCATTGCCGCTTCCGCACCGACGAATGCGGGAGCGGTCTGCGATATCTCGCCGATCACCAGGTCTTCGTCTGCCGGAACGGACGAAGCATGGGCACCCATGGCCCTGTCAAACGCAATGATCCTGCGCCCCGGAAACAGTTCCCGCAGATGATTGAAAGTTCGCCCGTTTCCAAGGCCGATTTCCATGAGCGCACCCTCATGCGGCATATCAAGATTGGCGGCGACATGATTGAGAATGTCACGCTGCGCGGTCAACCGGCGAATGAAACTGTCCAGTCTGCTCATGATCCGTCCGTTATCAGGCCTTGATGATGTGTCTTGCGGAAATGCCCCGGCGCGCGAAGGCGTTTCGCGTGTCGATGATCAGCGGAGCCCATTCGGCAAGGTCGGCATAGTCCACATTGTCATGGTCGGTCGCAACCAGAACAGCATCGAAAGCGCTGATGGACTGCCTGTCCCAGGAGACGGACTTCATGCCCATCAGGTGGCTGTATTCCCGTGTCTTCGGGATTTCGGCCACATGCGGATCAAAATAGGCCGCTTCGCCACCGCGCTCCTGAACAAGCTCGATGAGCTTCAATGAAGGGCTTTCACGAATATCGGGCACATTTTTCTTGTAGGCGAGACCGACGACCAGCACCTTCGAGCGGCTGAGCGCCTTGCCGGAATGGATGTCGAGCGCTTCCGCAACCCGCCCCACAACGTGGCGCGGCATGCCGGTGTTGATTTCACCTGCAAGCTCGATGAACCGCGTTGGCAATTCATATTCGCGAGATTTCCAAGTGAGATAGAAAGGGTCGATCGGTATGCAGTGACCGCCAAGACCGGGGCCGGGATAAAATGGCATGAAACCGAACGGCTTGGTTTTTGCCGCATCGATGACTTCCCATATATCGATACCCATGGCCTCGTAGACGACCTTAAGTTCGTTGACGAGCGCAATATTGACGGCGCGGAAGACATTCTCTGTAATCTTCACGGCCTCCGCCGTCGCATTGGTCGAGACCGGAACGATTTTCTTGACCACCGATCCGTAAAAAGCCGCCATCAGCTGCCCAGCGGCCTCGCCGTCACCCGCAACGACCTTCGGAATGGTCGACGTCTCAAAGTCCCGGTTGCCGGGATCTTCCCGCTCGGGGGAAAAGCCGATGAAGAAATCGATACCTGAGACGAGACCGGTGCTCTCCAGAATGGTTTTCACAATCCCATCGGTCGTGCCGGGATAGGTGGTGGATTCCAGCACCACAAGCTGCCCCTTGCGCAGATGCGCGGCAATGTCGTGACAGGTCTTCTCGACATAGGAAAGGTCTGGCTCGCGATACTTCGTCAGCGGCGTCGGTACGCAGATGGCGATCACGTCACACTCGGCCAGTCTGGAGAAGTCGCATGTGGCAACAAAGCCGTCATTTTGCCTGGCTCCTGCGAGCACGGCATCCGAAACCGCCTCGATATAGCTCTGACCCGCATCTATCGCAGTAATTTTACCGGGGTCGATGTCGAAACCGACAACCTTGAAACCAGCTCTGGCGATCGTCATGGCAAGGGGCAGGCCCACATAGCCGAGGCCGATTACGCCCGCTTTGGCGCTCTTGTTCTCAATGCTGGAAAGCAGGGCTTGGGAAATGTCTGGAGAAGTCAAAGCGTGTCACGCTCCGCGCATGTGCAAAAGATGTCTTTCAGTTGGCCAAGAATGGCGAGGCTGTCAAGGCTCCACACCTTCAAATTCCGGTTGACGCCAGAGGCACGACCAACGCACAACCATCCGCATGAAGATCGCCTTTTATTCGCCGCTCAAAGCACCCAACCACCCCGTTCCTTCCGGCGACCGGTTGATGGCCCGCCTGTTGATGCAGGCGATGGCAATGGGTAGCCATGAGGTTTTTGTCGCGTCCGAGCTGCGAAGCTTCCTTAGACAGCCGGATGATCCCGAGCGGTCGTCCCTCGCCGACCGGGCCGAACGTGAAGTAGAGACTATTGCGGAGCGCTGGCGGTTGCACGGCGCACCGGACCTGTGGTTTTGTTATCACCCGTACTACAAGGCTCCAGACCTGCTCGGACCGGAACTCACCAGCCGTTTCAATATATCCTACGTCACCGCCGAAGCATCCTATTCACCAAAGCGCAACGCCATGGGCTGGCAGGCAGTGCAGGACGGGTTGTTGTCGTCGTTGAACGAAGCCGCAGTCAATATCTGCTTCACCGAACGGGATCGCGAAGGGCTCGTACAGGCCTCTCCTGGGCTTCAATGGGCGATGCTCCCGCCTTTCATCGACCCCGCGCCCTTTCTCAAGGTTGTTCCCCAGCCGAAACGGACACGGCTCATCACCGTCGCCATGATGAGGGCGGGCGACAAACTCGAGAGCTATCGCGCCCTGTCGAACGCTCTCGCCCTGCTACCACAAGACCTAGACTGGACACTTGAGATCGTTGGCGACGGTCCGGAACGCGAGGCGGTGCAAGCCATGTTCAGCGGCTTCCCTGAAAATCGCCTCGTCTGGCACGGGCAAAAAGCCGCAGACGAGATCGCAGCGCTTCTCTCGAAAGCTGCCATTTATGTCTGGCCGGGTCACGGCGAGGCCTACGGCCTTGCCTATCTGGAAGCACAGGCGGCCGGCCTGCCCGTCATCGCCGAAAAAGTGGCGGGCGTTCCCGAAGTCGTAAAATCTGGCGCCACCGGATTACTGACACCTGAAAATGATAGTGCCGCTTATGCCGATGCGATCAAGGCCCTGCTTTACGACGACAGGCGGCGACAGGAACTGGCAAAAGCAGCCCGCCGGTTCGTCATGCATGAGCGGTCTCTGGAAAATGCCGCAACCAAGCTGAACGATATTTTGATGCAAGCAAAGGCACGAAGATCATGAGTCTCGAAAAACTCGTCGCAGCACTGGACGAATGCGGACGTCGCGGCATTTCGGCCGATCTGTGGCTCAGGGACGACGATGCAGTGGACCCGACGGGGGCACTCGATACCCTGCTTGATCTTTGCGAAAGTTTCTCGGTTCCGGTCACCCTCGCGGTCATTCCCGAAACGACGACCCGCAGGCTCGCGCAGCATCTGGATGCCTCGGACATTGCCCAGGTGGCGGTTCACGGCTGGTCGCATACCAATTACGCCGGCGATGGACAAAAGAAACAGGAGCTTGGCCTCCACCGGGAACTTCCCCTCGTTCTCGACGAGCTGCAGTCCGGGCTGGAAAAACTCTACGATCTGCATGGACCGCGTGTCGTGCCCATGCTGGTGCCCCCGTGGAACCGCATCGACGCCCATATAGTGAGGGAACTGACAAGGCTTGGATATCGGGCCCTCTCCGTTTTCGGTCCGGAGAAGGACACAGCGCCGCCATGTCTGAATACGCATGTGGATGTGATCGATTGGCATGGCAGCCGCGGCGGCCGTGACCACGATGTCCTGTTTGCCGAGACGGCGGCCCGCATCCTGCGCGCTGCCGAGGAAGGCGGCACAATCGGCATCCTTACCCATCATCTCGTGCATGATGACACCGTCTGGCATTTCCTCCGGCGGCTTTTCGAGGTGACCGCACGGCACCGCGCAGCACGCTGGTGCTCCTCTAAAGACCTCGTCGAAGCAATCTCACCATGATTTCCAGGCGATCAGCAGCCCGCCGGCATCCTTGGCCAGATCCCGCCTGATCTCATCAACTGTATCAAACGGCGTTCGGTCCGGAACGGATGCCGCGACAAACGCTGCCGGTGCAAGGCTGATGCTTCCCTGCCGGGCAATGACGGTGAAAATCAACGGCCCGGTGGACCACCACGCCGGCGCGCGCGGCATTTCTTCGAGAATGTCGGGAAAGGCGGCCAGCATCTTGCGAAAGACCGGATGCGCAGCTGGAGCGGCAATGAAGGAATTAGCGAGAAGCATACTTCCCTGTCCGGTATTCCGCGGCGTTTTTTCATCAAACACCGTGAGACCCGCAAGGGGAAGGAATGAATCGAAACTCACGTCGTCGCGCGCCGGATACCAGTCGCAGTCGAGATAGATGCCGCCGAACCGCTCGAGCAGGATGTAGCGGGCGACGTCAACAGCACCCGGATAGTCGCCCTCGCTCAGCATCCTGTTAAAGACGCTATTCGCAAAAACCCCTTCCCGCTCAAGATCGGCTTCCCGCCAAAGGCGATAATCGTAGCCGTGCTTCAGCGCATGGGCAGCCCAGGCCTCGACCGACATGGGCGGCGATTTCTCACCAATCCATATCTGATGAATGAGCCTCGGCACATCCTCCCGGCTTTTGAGGTTTATTGTGCGGCGTTCTTCCACGGAAAATCGCGCATATTTTTCCAGCACCTGCGGGGGTGGCACCAGCGTATACTGATATCCGATCTTCGCGACCATATCGCCTTCGGCCTTGGCAAGACGCAGCCGTGCGGCATGCAGCCGGCGCGGCAGGCCGAGCACCGTCTGCTCTCCCATCAGATGCCCGTCCTTTGCTGCAACCAGCGATAAGAGAAGCGCGTTCGCCTCAGCATATTGGCCGTTATTCTGCAACTGACGCGCATCGTTCAGCTTGGCGTCGTAATATTTCTTGTCGGACATGGATCCTCGTTCGAAAGCTCCCGTCAGCATATTACGAAACAAGCGCGGTGGGGCAAGTCGCAGCATTTCGGAAGCCGGCTTCAAATTTGCTAAAGAATTCGATGTTTCAGAAGGATAGACAGACAACAAACCCTGCGATAACGTTGCTTTAAGCCCTCCCGAGCAATTGTCACAAGGCAACGATAAAGAGGCGGCAAGGAACCCTTTGGCATGAGCGCAGGCGCAGATTTGCTCCGTATCGAAAATCTGCAGGTCTCGTTTTCTCTCATGGGTGGAACGATCGATGCAGTCAGGGGGGCGAGCCTCCGCATTCTTCCGGGAAAAGTAACCGCATTGGTCGGTGAATCCGGCTCCGGAAAATCCGTCATTGGCCAGACGATCATGGGCATCCATCCCAAGACCGCTCGTGTGAATGGCCGCGTGCTGTTCACCGATCCGGAAAACACTGCGGGCGGTCCCGTCGATCTTTTGCAATTGCCCAAAGACGGCCGCGAAATCCGCGCCATCCGTGGCAACCGCATCGGGCTGATCTTTCAGGAGCCCATGACCTCGTTTTCGCCGCTGCACACCATCGGCAACCAGATTGACGAGGCGCTCAGAATCCACAGCATCCTTTCGCCGGCGGAACGTGCGGAAAAAATGTATGAGACACTCGATCTCGTCGGGTTTTCGAACCCGAAGAAGGTCGTGAACATGTATCCTTTCGAGCTTTCAGGCGGCATGCGCCAGCGCGCCATGATCGCCATGGCGCTGATCTGTCGTCCCGCGCTTCTGATCGCCGACGAACCCACGACGGCGCTTGATGTGACCATTCAGGCGCAAATCCTCAAGCTGCTGCGTGACCTGCAGAGCAGGCTGAATATGAGCATGCTGCTCATCACCCATGACCTCGGCGTGGTGGCGAACATTGCAGATGAGGTTGCCGTGATCTATCAGGGCGAGATCATGGAAGCCGGCACGGTCGATGATATCTTCAAATCGCCAGCCCATCCCTATCTCAAGGGTTTGATGGCAGCCGTTCCGCATTTCGACATGAAGCCGGGCGAGCGGCTGAAGGCGCTACGCGAAATCAACGTCGACCATGAAAGCCTGGTGGGCAAGAAGACCGCGACGGTCAACAAAACCCCTGGTCCGCTTTTGACCGTGGACAATATC
Source organism: Agrobacterium sp. 33MFTa1.1 (assembly GCF_004328495.1). Classification (NCBI taxonomy): domain Bacteria; kingdom Pseudomonadati; phylum Pseudomonadota; class Alphaproteobacteria; order Hyphomicrobiales; family Rhizobiaceae; genus Agrobacterium; species Agrobacterium sp. 33MFTa1.1. The sequence continues at coordinate 2,180,955 of NZ_CP036358.1, forward strand.
AGCAAGACGTTCACGACGCGCAAATCGAGCTGGTTCCGCAAAGGTGACGCCAGCGCAACCAAAGCGGTAAACAGCGTCAGCTTTGAGATCCGTCGTGGAGAATGTCTGGGACTGGTCGGCGAAAGCGGCAGCGGCAAGACAACCGTCAGCAAAATCCTCATGCGCGCCGTTCGTCCGGATCAGGGTTCCGTCACCTTCCACCGTCCGCAGGGCGATATCGATGTCCTCAACGCCCGGGACGATGACCTGAAAGAGCTCCGGTCGAAGATACAGATGGTCTTTCAGGACCCGATATCGTCGCTATCGCCGCGCATGACCGTGGGAAACATCCTGAGCGAGCCGCTGGAAATCCACGGTCGGGGTGATGCGAAATATCGCTCCGAAAAAGTGCGCAATCTCGTCAGGGCCATCGGGCTTGGGGAAAGCGCGCTGAACCGTTATCCGCACAGTTTTTCGGGCGGGCAAAGACAACGTATCGGCATTGCAAGAGCCCTCGCGCTTGGCCCGGAACTGCTGATCTGCGACGAACCCGTCTCCGCTCTCGATGTTTCCGTGCAGGCGCAAATTCTCAATCTGCTGAAAGATTTGCAGCAGGATCTCGGGCTTACCTACCTCTTCATCTCGCATAATCTTGCGGTGGTGGATTATATGGCCGATCGCGTGGCGGTCATGTGCGAGGGCCGCATCGTGGAGCTGGCGCCACGGGAAATCCTGATGCGCGCTCCGGTGCATCCCTATACGAAATCCCTGCTGGCCGCCGTGCCTTTCCCCGATCTCGACCGTCCGCTCGATTTCCGCACCATCGGCAAGATCAGCGCGACGGGCAAATTCGACTGGGGCAAACAGTTCCGCGACGAGGGGGACGGCGAGATGGTATCGGCCGATCTTGGGGAAGGCCATTTCGTACTTGCGAACGGCAATGCCGACATGCGGGAGCTTCGCCCTTGATCACGCGTCGCACCGCTCTCGCTCTCTTGGCCTCCGTCTTTGTGCCGGCTTATGCGCGGGCCTCCTATACCGACCCCACCTATTTCAAGGAAAAGCGCGAAAAGGGCGAATTGCCCGACATCGCCGAGCGCCTGCCGAAAAACCCGCGCGTCATCGACATGAAGGCACTTGACCGAGAGCCGGGGAAACATGGCGGCTCGGTACGTATGCTCATTGGCGGCCAGCGCGACATTCGCCTGATGCCGATCAGCAGCTATGCCCGCCTTGTCGGTTACGACGAAAAATTCGAGCTTCATCCGGATATTCTGGAAAGCTACGACGTACAGGAAGAACGCATCTTCACCTTCAGGCTGCGCGAAGGCCATAAGTGGTCCGATGGCAGTGATTTCACGTCAGAGGATTTCCGCTATTTCTGGGAAGATGTTGCCCTCAATAAGGAAATCCACAAGGGCGGTCCGCCGATCGAGCTTCTGGTCAATGGCAAACCGCCCCAGATCGAGGTCGTTGACCGGCTGACCGTGCGATACACCTGGGACGGCCCCAATCCGGATTTTCTGGCGAAACTGGCGGCCGCCTCGCCGGCGCGGCTGTTCTTGCCTGCCGCCTATATGAAACAGTTCCACATCAAATATCAGACGGCGGAAAAGCTCGCCAAGCTGATCAAGAAAAACAAGACAGACGACTGGAGCGGGCTGCATATCAAGATGTCGCGGCAGGTGCGCCCCGAAAATCCGGATCTGCCAACGCTCGATGCCTGGCGTAACACCACCGCGCCGCCGGCCGAACAGTTCGTGTTCGAACGCAACCCCTATTATCACCGCGTCGATGAAAACGGCCTGCAACTGCCCTATCTCGACCGCTTCCTGCTCAACGTCACCTCGTCGGACATCATCTCGGCCAAGACGGCGTCGGGCGATAGCGACCTGCAATATTTCGGCCTCGATTTCGCTGATTACACTTTCCTGAAGGATGCTGAAAAGCGCTTCCCCCTGAAAGTTAACCTCTACAAGCGCTCCCAGGGCTCGCGCATCGCGCTGCTGCCAAATCTCAATTGCGCCGACCCGGTCTGGCGCAGCGCTTTCCAGGATGTGCGTGTGCGCCGCGCGCTCTCGCTCGCGATCAACCGGCACGAAATCAACATGGTCTGTTTTTACGGGCTCGCGAAGGAAAGCGCAGATACCGTACTGCCGGAAAGCCCGCTTTACCGGCAGGAATTTGCGGACGCCTGGAGCGCTTTCGATCGCGCAACGGCCAACAGGCTGCTCGATGAAGCGGGTCTCGACAAGCGCGACAATGCCGGCCTTCGGCTCCTGCCTGATGGTCGACCCGCCTATATCATTGTCGAGACGACAGGCGAAAGCACGCTCGAAACAGACGTGATGGAGCTGGTGACGGATCACTGGCGACATATCGGCATTGCCGTTTCTGTCCGCCCCACCCAGCGCGATGTTTTCCGCAAGCGCGCCATGGGCGGAGAAGTACTGATGTCGGTGTGGATGGGTATGGACAACGGCGTGCCAACGGCCGACATGCTGCCTTCCGGCCTTGCCCCCACCGGTGACGACCAGTTGCAATGGCCGGTCTGGGGGATTCACTATCTATCCGGCGGCCGTGAAGGCAAAGAGCCCGATCTGCCGGAAGCGGCCCATTTGCTTGATCTTCTGAAAAAATGGCGTCGAAGCGTCACCGAGGAAGAACGTCAGGCAATCTGGCTGGAAATGCTTGGCGTCTATACGCAGCAGGTATTTTCCATCGGCATCGTCAACGGCGCGCTGCAGCCCGTCGTCCATGTCAAGCGCATGCGGAACGTGCCGGAAAAGGCGCTTTTCGGTTATGAACCCACTTCCTATCTCGGCGTCTACATGCCGGATAGCTTCTGGTACGACGGAGACGCCTGATATGCTGCGGTATATTCTGAAGCGCGTCCTCGTCATGATCCCGACGCTCATCCTGATCTCGATGCTGGTTTTCACCATCATCGAACTGCCCCCGGGCGATTATTTCGAAAGCTATGTCGCTGAGCTGCGCGCCATGGGCGAAACGGCAAATCTTGCCGAAATCGAGGAACTGCGCGTCCGTTACGGCTTCGATCAGCCCGCCCCGATCCGCTATTTCCGCTGGGCGACCGGCATGCTTGTCGGCGATTTCGGTTATTCCTTCGAATATCAGCTACCCGTGAGCGACGTGGTGGGAGATCGCCTGTGGCTGACGGTTCTGGTTTCCTTCGTCACCATCATTGTTACCTGGCTGCTGGCTTTTCCAATCGGCATCTATTCCGCCACACATAAATACAGCTGGGGCGATTACGGGCTCACCTTCCTCGGCCTGCTCGGCATCGCCATCCCCAACTTCATGCTGGCATTGATTCTGATGTACTTCGCCAACATATGGTTCGGCATCTCCATAGGCCATCTGATGGACCGGGAATATCTGAACCAGGCGATGAGCTGGGCGAAGTTCAAGTCGATCCTTGAGCATATCTGGATTCCCGTTCTCATCATCGGAACGGCGGGCACGGCCGGCATGATCCGCCGCCTGCGCGCCAACCTTCTGGATGAATTACAGAAGCAATATGTGGTCACCGCCCGCGCCAAGGGCCTGCACCCTTTCAGGGTATTGACCAAATATCCGCTGCGCATGGCCCTGAATTTTTTCATCTCGGATATCGGCTCAATCCTGCCTGCCATCATATCGGGCGCGGAAATTACCGCCGTCGTCCTGTCGCTCGAGACCACCGGCCCCATGCTCATCCGGGCGTTGCAAAGCCAGGACATGTATCTGGCGGGTTCGTTCCTGATGTTCCTTGCGTTCCTGACGGTGATCGGCGTTCTGGTGTCGGATATCGCCCTTGCCATACTCGATCCGAGAATCCGCTTCGGAGGTGGTAACGTCAAATGACTTCATCCATTCCGAATCCCGGCGAAGCCCTGCCGCACTATGTCTCGACCGCGCCCTTCGACCCGTCGCTGATCGAACCCAACACGTCTGGCATGGCGGCCTTCAGCAAAGCTTCGCAGTTGAAGCTCATGTGGTGGCAGTTCCGCCAGCACAAGATCGCGGTGTGGTCCGGCGCCTTTCTGGTGGTGCTTTACCTTTCTATTCTGATCTGCGAGTTCCTCGCCCCCTATAATCTCCACACACGCAATATCGAACACATATACGCCCCGCCCCAGGCCATCCACCTCTTCAATGACGGGAAATTTGTCGGCCCCTTCGTGTATGGCCGTGAAATGACGCTCGACATGGAAAATCTGAGGCGTGTCTACCGGGACGTGCCGACCGATATCCAGCCGCTGCGTTTCTTCTGCAAGGGTGACACCTATCGTTTCTGGGGCATGTTCGAGGGCAGAACCCATCTCGTTTGCCCGGCAGAAGGCGGTGAAATGTTTCTTCTCGGCACCGACCGCCTCGGGCGTGACGTGCTGTCCCGTATCATCTACGGCGCGCGCATTTCACTGACCATCGGCCTCCTCGGCGTCGCCATGAGCTTCGTTCTCGGGATTGTGATCGGTGGCCTGGCGGGATATCGCGGCGGCACGTTTGACCTGATTGTCCAGCGCATCATCGAGGTCCTGCAATCCATTCCCAGCATTCCGCTGTGGCTGGCGCTCGCGGCCATCATGCCGGTGACCTGGAGTCCGATCCTCGTTTATCTCGGCATCACCATCATTCTCGGCATGCTGGACTGGACCGGGCTAGCGCGCGCCGTGCGTTCAAAGCTACTGGCGTTGCGCGAGGAAGACTATGTTTTGGCTGCGCAATTGATGGGAGCGGGCACACCGCGTATCATTGGCCGACATCTTATTCCGGGCTTCATGTCCCATCTTATCGCCTCGGCCACCCTGACGATACCGGGCATGATCCTTGGCGAAACAGCGCTCAGCTTCCTGGGCCTCGGCCTGCGCCCCCCGATCACAAGTTGGGGAATTCTGCTCACGGAGGCGCGCAGCGTCAGCGTCATTGCGCTATATCCCTGGCTTCTCATTCCGACGATCCCTGTCGTTCTCGTCATTCTGGCCTTTAATTTCTTCGGTGACGGACTACGTGATGCTGCGGACCCCTTCAGATAAAATGGAATACACCTTGATAAACTGCCCTTCCGAAGCCGCCTTCATCGTGAAAGGCAAAAAGAGGTGTGGCCCATGAGCTCCCGTTTGAACGACGCGCGCATTCTCATGTACAGCCACGATTCCTTCGGTCTCGGCCATCTGCGGCGGTGTCGCACCATTGCGCATGCCCTGGTGGAGGATTATCGCGGTCTCAACGTCCTCATCATTTCAGGGGCTACCATTGCCGGTGCCTTCGATTATCGCGCCCGCGTCGATTTCGTGAAAATTCCGAGCGTCATCAAGCTACGCAATGGCGAATACACCTCGATGGACAGGCATATCGATCTTCAGGAAACGCTGAAGATGCGCCGGTCCATCATCTACCATACCGCCGAAAGCTTCCAGCCTGACATCTTCATCGTCGACAAGGAGCCCATGGGCCTTCGCGGCGAGGTGGAGGAAACACTCGCTTATCTCAAGGGACAGGGCACCAAGCTCGTCATCGGCCTGCGTGATGTCATGGATGCGCCGCAGCTGCTCGAGGCGGAGTGGAAGCGCAACAACGTCATGACCAAGATCGGCCAGTTCTATGACCATGTCTGGGTCTATGGCCCGCCGGATTTCCACGATCCGCTGACAGGGCTCGACGTTCCGCAGGCGGTGCGCGACAAGATGGATTTCGTGGGCTTTCTTCAGAGATCGAAGACACAGGCGGAGACCGCGGCGCATCGGCCGGAAGGCGATTATCTTCTCATCACCACAGGCGGCGGTGGCGACGGCAGTGAATTGATCGATGACGTCATCAACGCCTACCGACATGACCCGGAGCTGACGCACAAGGCGCTGGTCGTGCTCGGCCCTTATATGCCGGCGGATCAGCGCCAGCGCTTCATGAGCAGCGTGGCCGATATACCGCACATCGAAATCATCGAATTCGACAATCGTATGGAAGATCTCGTCGCTGGTGCGCAGGCCGTGGTCTCCATGGGCGGCTATAACACCGTCTGCGAAATATTGTCCTTCGACAAACCCGCACTCGTCGTGCCCCGCACGGTGCCGCGGGAGGAGCAGCTTATCCGCGCCAGCCGCGCATCGGAGCTGGGTCTTTTCGACATGCTCCTGCCGGAAGATGCCGAGAACCCCGCCAAGATGGCGGCCGCCCTCAAAGCCCTGCCGCACCGCGCGCCGCCATCCGTCAATTCGTGCCTGCTGAAGCTCGACGGGTTGGAAAACATATCACGCAGGATTGCCGAATGGCTGCCGCCCGAGGGCGACAAGACGCCGATCACGCTCAGCGCGTAACCCGGCCTCGGCAACCAACGTTCAGAAGAGACGCGCGCAACGTGACTGATGCAAAAAAAATCGTGGTGCTCCTCAAGGGCTATCCGCGCCTGTCCGAGACTTTTATCGCCCAGGAATTGCTGGGGCTTGAAAAGGCCGGGCTGAAGCTCGAACTCATGTCCATGCGCCGGCCGACGGATAAGAAACGCCATCCCGTTCATGATGAGATCCGCGCGCCCGTCACCTACCTGCCGGAGTATCTGCATGAGGAACCTCTGCGTGTGCTGAAAGCCCTGTGGGTATGTCGCAAAAAGCCGGGCTTCACCAAGGCGCTTCGCCAGTTTCTCAGCGACCTGCCCCATGATCTCAGCCGCAACCGCTTTCGCCGTTTCGGTCAGGCGGCCGTGCTGGCCAATGAATGGCCGGAGGATGCCGGGTGGCTGCATGTGCATTTCATTCATACGCCCGCCTCAGTCGCGGCCTATACCCATCTCATCACGGGCACGCCCTGGACGATTTCGGCCCACGCCAAGGACATCTGGACCTCCAGCGACCGTGACCTTGCCGCCAAGCTGCAAAGCGCCCGGTGGGCCGTGACCTGCACTGCCGGCGGCTTTCGGCATCTGCAGACCCTTTCCGGGGTGAGGCAGAACGTGCATCTGAGTTATCATGGCCTCGATCTCACGCGTTTCCCGCATTTCGACACGCCGCGGCCGGCGAGAGACGGTTCAGATGCCGAGGATCCGGTCAGGATTTTGAGTGTCGGCCGTGCGGTCAAGAAAAAGGGAATCGATATTCTGTTGGGCGCGCTCGCCTCGCTGCCACGCAATATCCATTGGCGCTTTACCCATATCGGCGGCGGGGACGAATTGGCTGCGCTGAAAAAACTCGCGGACGAACTTGGCGTCTCCGACAGGGTCGTCTGGACGGGAGCCATGGACCAGAAGCAGGTGCTGGAGAATTACCGGCAAGCGGACCTCTTTGCCCTTGCCTGCCGCATCACCAGCGATGGCGACCGCGACGGTCTTCCCAACGTGCTGGTCGAGGCTGCGAGCCAGGCGATGACCTGCATCTCCACCAACATATCGGGCATTCCGGAGTTCTTCGTCAGTGGTGAAAACGGCCTGCTCACAGAGCCGGAAAATCCAGCGGCCTTCGCAGAAGCCCTGCGCTTGGCTATTACCGATCCGCAATTGCGCCAGCGACTTGGCAGCGCCGCCGAAAACCGTGTGCGCACCGCCTTCGATCATCGCACCAGCATTGCCGAACTCAAGACGCTCTTCGAGACCGAATGGGAAAAGACACCATGACCGAGATGGAAAAGCGGCCCTGTGTTTTCTTTTATGTCCAGCATCTTCTTGGCATCGGCCATATAGCCCGCGCCAGCCGCATCGCCAATGCCCTTCAGGCGGATGGCTTCAACGTGGTTCTGGTGACGGGCGGAACGCCTGTCCCGGGTTTTCCGGGTGAAGGCATCCGTCATGTCGAATTGCCGCCGATTGCCGTCAGCGATGGCAGTTTTACCGGCCTGGTCGACAGTTCCGGCAAACCGGTGGATGACGACTTCAAGAGGCTCAGGACCGATATGCTGATCGGTGCCTATCATGGCGCCAAACCCGATATCGTCATCATCGAGGCTTTTCCCTTCGGCCGCAGGCAGGTGCGATTCGAACTGCTTCCGCTTCTCGATGAGATCGAGGATAGCGAACCGCGCCCGCTCGTCATGGCGTCACTGCGAGATATTTTGCAGGAAAAAACCAAGCCGGGCCGGGATGAAGAAACCGTCTCGCTGGTAAAGAAACATTTCGACGCCGTGCTCGTGCACGGCGACCCGGATTTCGCCCGGCTGGAAGATACCTTTCCCCTCGCCAGCGAGATACGTCAGCGTATTGTCTATACCGGCCTGGTGGCCCCGCTTCCACCGCCGGAACCGGTCGAGAAATTCGATATTGTGGTCTCCGCCGGCGGCGGCGCTGTCGGTGCGGCCCTTGTCCGGGCCGCCCTTGAGGCCGCGCTGCTGCTGGACGGTATCAAGAGCTGGTGTCTCGTCACCGGTCCCAATATGCCACAGGCGGATTTCGATGCGATATTGGCTGCGGCACCGGAAAATATCTCCGTTTTCCGCTTCCGCAAGGATTTCGCGAGCTTGCTCGCCGGCGCGCGCCTTTCGGTATCACAGGCCGGCTACAACACCGTCTGCGATATTCTTCAGGCAAAATGCCGTTCGCTCCTCATCCCTTTCGCGGCCGGCGGTGAAACCGAACAGAGCGCCCGTGCGGAGCGGCTGGCCGGGCTTGGGCTTGCCCATGTGCTGGAAGAGAAAGATATTTCGCCAGCCTCCATGGCCGAAGCGATCAAGGCGGCACTCGTCCTGCCGCCACCCGGTACGGTCCACCTCAATCTCGATGGCGCCGCCGGGACGGCTAGGACGCTGCATCGGCTTTATGATGAGCGGTAAGGATCGCCTTTAGTTCACGCACCGCTGCCTCATCCGTGACTTTGCGCCCCGCCCCGGTGAAACCGAGCTTCGCCACGCGGCTTTCCGGATCATAGTGAGGAACGGCGGAACAGGATGCGTGGATTTCGGTGATTAGAAGCCGGTCAAGCAGCGTCTGCACGCTTTGCGGACGCACGCCGGCACCCGGCATGATGGTGATCCGCCCGGCAGCGACCTCCGACAAGCGGGCCAGAGTGTCCACCCCCTCCAGCGCTGAACGTGCGCCGCCGGAAGTGAGAATTCTGGAAAAGCCCAGCGCAACGGCGGCCTCGAGGGCTTCATCCATGGCGGGAACGACATCGAAAGCCCGGTGAAGCGTTACATCCAGACCGTTGGCATGACGACGCAGCTCTTCGAGCAGCGGGAGATCGAGGGAGCCGTCCTCGCGCGATGCACCGAGCACCACGCCGGAAAGGCCCGCGGCGCGCGCCGCATCTATATCGCGTTTCATCACATCCGCTTCATCACGCGTGAAAACGAAATCGCCGGCACGTGGCCTGATCATCACGCTGACGGGCAACCCATAAGCCGCAGCGCGGTGCATAAAGCCGACAGACGGGGTGACCCCGCCGCCGGACAGTGCCGCGCAAAGTTCGATACGGTCTGCCCCGCCTCTCACTGCGGCTTCCAGGCCGGCCACATCGTCCACGCAAATCTCGAGAATCATCATAGCCTCTTTCATTCGATGGCGGTTACCTGCGGCGACCGATCCCATCAAGGGCGTAGAGCATATAAACCCCGCCAATCCCGACGATCGCCCCGAGGATCGACGTTCCCGAATAATTGGAGACGAGCGTGCCAAGGGCAAAAATCAGGGCGCCCAAACCCGCTCCAAGAAAAATATTGACGGCGATCAGCGAACTGCCGAGGCCCGGCCGGTCCGCGATCAGTTCCTGCAGGTAGGTGATGGGTATGCTGATGATCGCGGCCGCCCCCAGTGCGCTGATGACGGTCTGGGCATAGATATGCCACGGCGCCGATGCGAGCCCCTGCAGGATCAGGTAAACAGCGTAAAGCAGTGCGCCCGCGGCAAGCGTCAGCGTCTGGGGCACCTTCTTTTCTATCCAGCCCCACAGCAGGATGAAAACGATTTCCAGCGCGGCGACGATACCGGCGACGATGCCGATATCGGCCACCGTACCCTTGGCCTGCCCGGTAATGATGAGGGAGCGCACGGAATCGTTCAAATGCAGCATCGAGCAGATCAATGCGATGGCGACGATCCGAAGTAGCACCCGACGCGATCCGATTTCACCAAGCGAGGCGCGCAGACCAAAACGCGCTTCGGTATTGGCCGAGGCGGGCGTGGCGGCGCGCGGCAGGCAGAAGGCCACCAGCAGAAAACAGACGAGCGCGCATATGCCCGAGAACAAGAACGCGGTCAGCATGTTTCCGGAATTCACCAGAAACACCCCCACAAGCCCCGGCACCAGCACCCAGGAAAGCGAGATCGTCGCCCGCATGATGGAATTCACCGCGATCATCTCGCCCGTCGAAAGATTGCGGGCGTCGGCGCGCACATGCGCAAAGATCAGCGAATTCATCGCGCCGAAAATTGGCAAAAGCACGAGTTTGGAGGCCACAAAGGCAGTGGCATTACCGGCGAGATACACCAGCAGGTAGCCGCTGACACCGAACAGCGCAATATAGAGCATTGGCTTGCGATATTCACCCAGCCTGTCAGCGACGATGCCCATCAGCACACTGGCGCTGACATTGATGACGGCGGCAAACAGCATCAGCAGCGAATAGACGGTGTTGCTGAGCCCGATTTCGCGAATGCCGATCACCGCCTGATAGGGCGCGGTCGCCGCATTCGAAAATCCGAAGAACAGGATGGCGAGCGCCCCGATGCGGATCGACGGATTGTTGATGACGATGGAAAGAGCCGACGGCATGGATGTTCGCCTGAGATGATCCGGCAAAGCCGGATCGCTGGATTGAAGCTACCGGACCGTTGTCATCGCCAGCGGACCGAAAGGGCAGGATTCGGGACATAATCGAAGTGCGGCTTCCAGGGATAAAAATCGCCCTCCCGACGGCGATTGGGAAGATTTTCAATATCCTGATTGATTACCCCCTCCGTCAACGCCATGAGGTTGGGATTGGCGATCGGCGCGAGCTCCGGCGACAGGTAACCGGATTTCACCACCAGAAGCCGCACGTCCTTCGGATTGAAGCCAAGACGGGTGAAATCCGAAATCATGTGATAGGGCCGGCGACGAGCCGCCAGAATGACCGTGATTCCGCCGATGGCGATCACAGCCTGCCGCTGATCTGCCGCACCGGGATCGTCCAGTGTCACAACCTCGGCTTCAACGGTGACGGACGGGCTCCTCGGATCAAGACTTCCGCCGATCTTCAGGGAAAGGATCGCGCCTTCGCCCGCCGCAAAACAGGCTTCCACCGCAGGCCTGTCAGTAATGCCGCCCAGCAATGCCCCCTGCCAGTCACGCGCAAGCAGCGCCGCCAGAACATCGGCGCGATCGCCCACCCCGCCGCCAGTGGGGTTATCGCCCGTGTCCGCCAGAATGATCGGCCGGGTGGTCGTCGTTTCCGCAATATCCAGAATTTTCGCGAGTGGCTCCGTCACGGGACCGAAATGAAAATCCTGCCGGGCGTCCCAGTAGGATTGCGCGATCTCGGCCGCAATTGCCTGTGCGGCCGCTTTATCCGTTCCCGTCACCACGGCGCAAGCGGTCGCTCTCGGTTCATCCGCCCAGACGTAGCCGATCATGAAATTCGCATCCCAGATGCCAGGGCGGGCGTCATGATCAGGAAGGAAAGCATAAAGGCTCCTGGCCGGCTCGTCTTCCGTGGAAGTCTTCTCGCCGGGCAGCAGAACGGGGATTTTCGCCCATGCGATACCGGGTCTTGTCCCTGTCTCCAGGGCCCTGATCAACATCGTCCAGGCGCGCACCATCGTCTCCCGCACATCGATATGCGGCGCAGTTCGATAGCCGGCAAATATGTCGAGTTGATCGATGATCGTCTGGCTGACATTGCCGTGCAGGTCGTAGCTCGCGGAGATGACGACATCCGGTCCGACCACGGTGCGGGCGCTTGAAATCCAGTCGCCCTCCGCATCGTCCATGCCTTCAACATTCATCGCGCCATGCATGGCGAGATAAAGTCCGTCCAAGGGCAATGAGGCTTTCAGACGCTCGAGGAATTCCCGCTTGAAAGCGTCGTAGGCCGGGCGCGACACCGGACCGCCCGGCACCGCCCGGGCGTGCAGAAGCGGCAGCACCTCCGCTCCGCCTTCGGCGAGAAAGTTGAAATATTCGGCCTCCAGCAACTCCGCGCCGCGAAAGACGCGAAAATCCTCCTGTCCCATCAACACCGGCGAGTAGGTGCTGCACTCGGTATGGATTCCACCAACGGCAATACGCATGTCGCCTTCCCCTCAATACACCGGACTAAAGGGAACGATGGCCGCAAAACGCAACCAGTCCTTCTGCGCCTTCGGTGTCCAGGCCGCCTCGGCAATGGCCGGTAGCCGCGGGAAGACCAGATGGTTGAAATAGGCGCGGTTGAGGAAATGTTCGGACCAGATGCAGGCCTGAACACCCTTCATCCTCTCCTTCAACTCCTCTGGAAAATCACCGATCGCCTCATAAGAGTAGGTGTGAGAAGGCGGAACGGTGCCGGCCCAGCTGGCACCCGGCTCCTGCCAGGCTTCGTCCTGAACCATGTCGAGATAATAGGCCTGCCCCGGGGTCATCACCACATCGTAACCCTGCCTTGCGAGTTCAAGGCCGACCTCCGGCTTCTGCCACGCCATCAGCAATGTTCCCGCGGGGTCGACGCCGCCGCCGTGCGAAACCTCGTCCCAGCCGGCCAGCTGACGGCCGCGCTCGTGCAACATGGCCTGAATGCGTTTCATAAAATAGGACTGGATACCGAAAGTACCATCCAGTCCCTCCTTTTCCATCAGCTCCTTGGCGAGTGGCGAGGCGAGCCAGGATCCGTCCGCAACCTCATCGCCGCCGATGTGGATGAGCCGAGACGGGAACAGCTCCACCATCTCGTCGAAAACCTTGCCGAGGAATTCGTAAGTGAGTTCGATGGCCGGATTGAGCGCGTTGTTAGGATATCCCTGCACGGAGCGATAGCTGTCAGGGGCTTCCTGCCCGTCCGTCAGTTCCGGATAGGCGACGAGGGCAGCCGTACTATGGCCGGGAATATCGACTTCCGGCACGATTTCGACATTCAGCGCCGCAGCATGGGCAACGACCATGCGCACATCGTCCTGGGTATAATAACCGGAGACCGGTTCCGCGCCGTTGCCAAGCTGCGGCAGAAGCGGCGCATCCGGGCCGCGTGTGGCGCCGACCGTGGTCAATAACGGATAAGCCTTGATTTCAAGACGCCACGCCTCATCATCCGTCAGATGCCAGTGGAAGCGGTTCATGCGCAGCCATGCAAGAATATCGATGAGCCGCACGACATCCTGCGTCGGATAAAATTGCCGCGAGACATCCAGGTGGCAGCCGCGCCAGCTATAACGCGGCGCATCGCTGATTGTGCCGGACGCGGGAAAACGGAACCTTGGATCGAGACGCGCGCCATGCAGCAATTGCGCCAGAACCGTCAGGCCATACTGCAGCCCGGCAGCGGCCGAGTATTCCACGACAACAAAGTCAGAGGAAAAGGAAAGGCGATAACCTTCCGCCTCCAGTCCGCTATGCTGTTTGAAGTGCAGGGCCTTTCCCTCATGCACAGGGGCGAGGCTGAAGGGCACGTGCCCGACGGTAAATAGCCTGCGGAACAGCGAAAGCACGGTTTCCACCGCAAGGACTTCATCGGCCTTGGCATCTTCCGACGGGAAGAGCGCGACGGGAAAGCCGTCGCCGGGCTCGGCATCGATTTCGGCAGGCCAGGGCTGGATGGCAAAAGGCAGAACAAGCTTGCCTTCTGGAAGCAGCACCGGCGCCGGCTCGCTGTGACGCCCGTCCAACATCAGGTCCCCGACATCAACGGCGCGATGCGTGCCGTCGGCAAGGCTGATATAGGCGGATTTTGCACCATCCGTGCGATGCCGGGCGGGCCTCAGCAACCCATCGACGGTGAAACGCCAGGATTTGCCGGGTTCCAGCACGAAACCGGCAGGCGGCGCGAATTCATGGAAATTGGCGTTACGGCGCAGATAAACCGCATTGCCGCAAACCGGCTTGTCTACCGTCCGCGTCAGCGACGTGTAAACGATACGGAAATCCCTCAGCGGCTCTCGGGAAAGATTGATCAGCGTGAAGGTGAAGCCTCCGGATGCGGATTCCGCCAGTGGATGCCATGAATTTTCGAGACGATAGTTTGCGAGCGCCATGATGCTCCCCTTTATTGCGCATTTGACCCTATGAGAGGGCTCGGTCAGTAGTGTTCGGATTGCGAAAAAGTGCGGGCCAGCGGCGCCTGCCCCGCCGTGAGACCGCAATCGACCGGCAGGCACACGCCGCTGATGGCCGCCGCCTGCGGTCCCGCCAGAAAGGCGACCGCATTCGCCACGTCTTCGGGTTTCACGATGCGCTGCAGCGGATACCAGCGCTTCGCCTCCTCGAAGACCTGGGGATTGGCAGCGGCCCGCGCCTCCCACGCCTGGGTGCGCACGGTGCCCGGCGCGACAGCGTTGGAACGGATACCGAATTTCCCGTATTCGACGGCGATGAGTTTCGTCAGGTGGATCAATCCGGCCTTCGCCGCACTATAGGCTGGATGGCCAAAAACCGACATGCCGTTGACCGACGTAATATTGACAACGGAACCCTGTGTCCGCTTCAGCGCGTCTTCAAAAGCGCGAAAGCAGAGAAACGGTGCTTCGAGATTAAGGGCATTGTCCTGCCGCCATATTTCGGCGGTCGTGTCGTGCAGACTGACAGCCCTCGCGGCACCGGCATTGTTGACGAGTGTCGCGACATCGCCCAGCTCCGCGACGTCAGCCGCCAGCCTCGAAAGATCTGCAGGATCGGTGACATCGCAGGTTTTTGCAACGAAACCGGATCCGGAAAGCAGAGAAAGCGCATTGGAAAGGGCTTCAGCATCGATATCAACCAGCACCACCTTCGCATGGCTTTCAGAAAGCGCCGCGGCAATCGCCCGCCCGATATCACCTGCCGCGCCGGTCACGATGGCGAGCTGGTCTTTCCTGTCCTTCATCTCCTGCAACTCCCTTGAAGTTTCACGATCCCTGTTGCGGGGTCTCGGGCCGAGCAGCCCACGTTTTCATCATCCCACCTTCAGTCGCCGAGCAATTGCTTGTCATCCGAATCGCGATGCTCCACGAGCTGCTGCTTGATGTGACGCAACGTCACCATCGATCTTTGCCGGTGGTGATAAGCAGCAAGCGTCGCCAGAACGTCAACGGCGGCCAGATAGGCGTAGCGCGATGAAGTCGGGCGGAAGATATTGTTACCCTCGGGCACGTTGACACCCACCACCATATCCGCGGCCGCGGCAAGCGGCGTGTCGCTCTGGGTAAGCGCGATGGTGGTAACCCCCATCTCGCGAGCCAGCCTGAAACACTTCACCAGCTCCATGTTGCGGCCGGAAAAGGAGGAGCCAATAATCACGTCCTCCTTTCGGGCCGCGGCGGTCATCATCAGCTGCATGCTGTGATCGGCACTGGTGGAGACACGCAAACCCAGGCGAAAAAGCCGGTTCTGGATTTCCGAAGCGATCATTGAGGAATTGCCGCCCGCGCCGAAGGCATAGATCATGCCGCTATTGGCGATCTTGATCGCCGCTTCATCGGCAAGGGCAGGATCGAGCGTCCTGTGCAACAGGAAAAGTGCTTCCTGAGCCTTGGCAAGCACCTCTTCCGCGACGTCCGAGGGGCCGGTGCTGGACGGTTCGGAGGTGAGGTACCGGATACCGACATAGGCCGTCTTGGCGAGACTGACCTTGAAATCCGAAAAGCTCTGGCAGCCCAGCCGGCGGCAGAACCGCGTCACCGTCGGCGGAGACACTTCGGCGCGGGCGGCAAGTTCAATGATCGACGCATTGACGGCGAATTCGAAATCCGAAACCAGAATATCGGCAATCCGCCGCTCCGATTGCGAGAATTGTCCCCTGTCTTCCTGTATTCTTGCGAAAATATCCATGCTCACCGGTCTCCGTTCCGCCAAAACTTAAGGCTTGGCCCCGTTTCCGATGCACCCTAATCCAGGCCGCCCGTCAACCGAATAAAGCCGGGAGCCGCCGTTGTTCCGTCCTCCCGAAGACACGCCTGACATCCTCAAAATGAAAACGGTTTTCTCTGTTGATTGGAAGATGAGCATATGCCAACAATAATCACCAGGGAAATTTCCAATTCCTGAAAATAATTTCAACAACGGACCAGAATCATGCGCGATCCCTTCCAAAACCCCTTCGCCGAAACCGACAGCGCCCGCCATTCCATCTGGGAGATGCTGGTAACGCGGGACATCGACGCTTTCCTTGCAGCCGACTGGTCCAGGGTAGCGGATGATTTCGTTGAAGACGGCTTCCTCGGCATCAATGCCAGTCGGGATGCAAATCCTGACAACTGGCGCCTGTCTTTCCCCTCCCTTGCCGCCTATCGCGACGAGTGGCTGCGGCAGGCGAAGGATTTCCAAACCCAGCAATTTGCTGAAGACCCACGCCATGCGATCTTCACCACCACCACGCTTGAGGAAATTGAAGTGGAAGGCGAAACCGCGCTGGTTCGCAAGAAATTCGACGGCGGAATTCGCAGGGCCGATGGCGGTTTCGACGTCATGAAGTGGCAGACGCTTTATTACTGCCGGCTGCATGAAGGACGCTGGAAGATCAGCGGCTTTACCGGCTACATGCCCAACCCCATGCCGTGATCCAACGGAGATGCTGGAGTTCAGTGAACGCCGGGCCAAAAGCCCGGCGTTATTTTTTCGCCCGGTGACGGGCAAAAATCGCCGGACACCGATCGCATCAGGAAAAGCCGGGCGCGTTAGGACAGAGTGCATGGCCCGACTCCCAGCCGTTATTGTATCAGCTTGAGGACGGAAAGATCGACGCGCCGCTCGAGAGCAATGCCGCTTTCGTCGAACAGGTGACAATCCGATGCCTTGATGCCGGTGACGATGGGCTCGTCCACCACCACGGGTGCGGAGCCGGAAAGCAGCGCGCAATAGTTTTCACCTGTCGGCGCGACGCCATAGGCAATCGTGTTCACACCGAGCCGCTCGATGACACTGGGAGCCACCTTGATGTTGAGGTCCGCCGGCTCGAGGCCGGTATGTTCGGGGCGAATGCCAAGCGTTAGCTGGGCGCCTTGCAGAGCAGCGCGAGGTTCCACCGGCACGGTGATCGTCTGGCCCTCATAAGCCACTGTTACACCCTCGGGACCGACGGATTTGCAGGTGACCTTCAGGAAGTTCATTTTCGGATTACCGATGAACCCCGCGACGAACAGGTTCGCCGGCTTGTGATAAAGTTCGAGCGGCGCGCCCACTTGGGCGATTTCGCCGGCATTCAGCACAACGATGCGGTCCGCCATGGTCATGGCCTCCACCTGATCGTGTGTGACATAGATCATCGTTGCCTTGAGCGTCTTGTGAAGATTGGTGAGCTCGATGCGCATATCGGCGCGAAGGGCGGCATCAAGATTGGAAAGCGGTTCATCGAACAGGAATATCTTCGGTTCACGAACGATGGCGCGACCGATGGCAACGCGCTGGCGCTGGCCGCCAGACAACATGCCGGGGCGCTGCTGCAGGCGCTGGTCGAGCTGAAGAATCTTCGCAACGCTCTCCACCTTGTCCTTGATCTTGCCCTCTTCCATCTTTTCGACGCGCAAAGGAAAAGCGATGTTTTCGAAAACAGTCATATGCGGATAGAGCGCATAGGACTGGAAGACCATGGCGATACCACGCTTGACCGGCGGCAGTTCATTGACCTTCACGCCGTTGATGACGACGTCGCCGCCGGAAATATCCTCAAGGCCGGCGATCATGCGCAGCAAAGTGGATTTGCCGCATCCCGAGGGGCCGACAAAAACGACGAACTCGCCATCCCTGATGTCGAGCTGAACGCCCTTGATGACTTCGAAATGTCCATAGTTCTTGCGGACGTTGTTGAGATAAAGCTGACCCAAGACTTGCCTCTCCCGTCAGCGGCCGAAATCTGGCCGCATTCAGAGACGTTCCGGACAATGATGCGGAAACCGCGTCAGACCGGAACCGTTGAAAAACACGAGAAAGAGCAGCCACAGGGGGCGGCGACCAATCTCACGGCGAAACGGACCGGTTGCGGGCATTACGCCCGCAACCGTTGCAATCGGATTATTTATATTGCTCGAGAGCGCCAGAAGCCTTCTTTGCCGCATCTTCCGGCGTTGCCTTGCCGGTAACGACAGACTGAACCATCTCGATCATCACGTCCTGGAAACCCTTGTAGTCCGTGAAGAGCGGCTCCGGCCCACCATAGGCGATACCGTCGATCAGCGGCTTCCAGAAGGGATCCTTCGCAACGAATTCGTCTACCTTGGCAGACGGACGCAGCGGGGTGAGGCCCGCGCCGCCCTGCAGCTCATATTCGCCCTGAGGGCCGGGCGACGTGATGAACTTCGCAAATTCCGTCGCCTTTTCTTCAACCCCGGTTCCCTTGAAGATCGCCAGGCTGTCGGTGATGAGCAGCGTGCCGGGACCCTTGGCTTCCGGGCCGAGCGGCAGGGTCGCGATACCCCAGTTGATCTTGGTTTCCTGCAGGCGTGTTGCGGCGCCCGAGCCGGCCTGGATCATGCCGACCTTACCATCGAGGAAGATGGCGCGGATTTCATTCTGCTCATAGGCCGTTGGGCCTTCCACGGAATAGGGCGTGATGTCCTTGTAGGCCTTCAGCGCCGCGACAACCTGCGGGCTGTCGACCGTGACCTTGTCGCCGTCGATCACCTTGCCGTTGTTGGTATAAACCCAATGCATGAACTGGTGCATGGTATTGTCGAAGGTCTTGGCGGGGAGGCCGTAACCGGCAATTCCCGTCTTTTCCTTGATCTGCTTGGCGAAGGCTATTTCTTCAGCCCATGTCTTCGGCGGCACTTCGGGATCGAGACCAGCCTGCTTGAACAGATCCTTGTTCCAGTAGAGCGCCTTGGTCGAGAATGCGACGGGAACGCCCCACTGCGTGTCCTCGAACGTCACCGTGTCGACGATGTTGGGGTAATAGCTCTTCTTTTCGTCTTCGGTCATCGGCACCGGAACGATCAGATCGTTCTGCGCGAACTGCTTCAGCGTGCGCGAACCGACATAGGCCATGGCGACGGGCGTGCCGGCGGCGGCAAGCGTTGTCGCCTTGTCCTGGCACTGCGCCCAGCCGACGACCTCGGGCACAACCTTCCAGCCCTCGTTCTTGCCTTCCCATTCCTTGATGTATTTTTCGTGGATCGGGTCCATCTTGTCGCCGCAATAGATCCAGCTGATCTCCTTGTCGGCCGCGTGCGCCGTCACCGTGGTAAGGGCAGTGGAACCGGCAAATGCGAAAGCGCAGAGCGCCAATCCGTAATGTTTCAGTGCCATAGGTAGTCTCCCGTTTTGGTGGTCGTTCCGGTTGTTGTTTATTTCACCGCGCCGGCGGTCAGCCCGCTGACGAGATATCGTTGCATGAAGAAGATCACGACCATGGCCGGCGCAATGCCGACGAAGCTGGCCGCCATCAACTCATTCCAGATGACTTCCTGACGACCGAAATAGGCGAAGAGGCCGATGGGCAGCGGCATATATTCGGTCTTGGAATTGAAGGTGAGCGCGAAGATGAACTGCTGCGCATAAGCGCCGATGAAGGTTGTGATGGAGACCACGGCGATACCCGGCATCGCAAGCGGCAGGATCACCCGACGGAAGGTGTAGAAGTAGCTTGCGCCATCCACATAGGCCGCCTCTTCCAGTTCCCGCGGGATACGCAGCATATAGGTGCGCAAAAGCCAGATCGCGGTCGGGATCAGGAAAGCGGCTCCGGGAATGATCATCGCCAGATAGGTGTTCAGCACACCCATATTGCGCATCAGCCGGTAAAGCGGGATCAGGAGCACGGCGCCGGAGAACATGTTGATCGCCAGAAATGCACCGAGCAATTGCCCGCGGCCGCGAAACTGGAACCGGGCGAAGGCATATGACGCCGGCACCACCAGAAGCAGAACGATGATCGTGGAGATCGTCGAAATGAAGAACGAGTTGAAGACGTAGCGGGCAAAGCCCGGAACGCTGACCCACATCGTGCGGTAGGCCTCGAAGGAACCGTTTGTCGGCCAGAACTTGTAGGGCGAGGAAAACAGCAGGCTGAGCGGTTTCAGCGAAACCAGGAATCCTTCGACGAAGGGCGCCAGCACGAAGGTCAGGAACACGGCGATACCGCAATAAATCCCGACAATTTCATACCACCTGTAGCGGTTGATCATCGCATTCTTGTCGGTCATCGGCTGGCCTCCTGCGAGATGCGGCTGGTAATGCGGAAGTAGAAATAGGTGAAGATCGACAGGAAGATGCAGATCAGCACGGCGCGCGCGGCACCCTCACCATATTTGTAAGAGCCGATCGCCGTCTTGTACGTGTCGATGATCATGGTCGTGGTCTGGCCGGTCGGTCCGCCCTGCGTCAGGATCCAGATGATATCGAAGGAATTAAAGGTCGAAATCAGCGAGATCATCGACATGGTAATCATCGCGGGCAGCATCAGCGGCAGCGTGATGCGGCGGAAGCGGTAGAGGCGGCTTGCCCCGTCTGTCCAAGCGGCCTCGTAGAGATCCTGCGGGATGGCCTGGATGGCCGCCAGCAGATAGAGCGTCACCATCGGCACGCCGATCCAGACGTCAGTGACGATCGTTGCCCAGAATGCCGTTCTGCCATAGGCGAGGAATGCGACCGGACCATCCACCAGGCCGAGGTTCTGCAGCACGCCGGAAATCATGCCGAACTGGCCGTTATACATCCAGCCCCACATGAAGATGCCGATAGCCATCGGCACGATCCACGGCGGCATTGTCAGGATGCGAAACAGCGCCCGGCCGGGAACGGCGGAGTTCAGCAGCACTGCACCAAAGGTGCCGATGATCATCTTTATCGAGACGGAAAAGAACGTCCAGATAAAGGTCCGCGTGATGACATCGGCAAAAGTAGCGTTGAAGATCTTCTCGTAATTGATGAAGCCGACCCAATTTGTCGTTTTTCTGAGCGACGCATCGGTAAAGGAGAGGATGAAGGTATCGACAAGCGGATAAGCAACGATAACCGTGATGTATAAAAGCGCCGGCAGAAGAAGGAGCCAGGCAAAGACGACAGCGCTGCGTTTCGCTTCCATCGCGCCGCCCCTCAAGCCGTTTTCACGGCGGGGGATTTCGGCTGCCCATGCAGGGCCAGATCGTATGCCTCCCAAACCGGCTTCAGATCGACCACCTTGCGGCCATGACGCGCTTCATCCATCGCAAGCGCCAGAATACCGGCCTCGATTGCGTCGAGCGCGGAAACCGGAAGCGGCGCGCCCTCTACGACATGGGCGATGACATCCTCCGCCATCTGCTCGTCCGCACCATAATGCTGCGAGAGCGTGGTTGCCGCCGAATAGGTCTTGGCCAGGGTCTTTTCATTGGTGCGGGCATTATGCACGTTGAGAAAACCGCGCACGAAATCGCCCTCCGCCATGCCCTTGGCGCCGATGACGCAGAAACGGCGGAAATCATCGGGAACGTTGAGATTGGTATGGAAAGCAAGCGAAGCGCCGTTTTCATATTCGACGATCGCCGTCTGGTAATCGATGATGTCGCCGTCGCTGTCGAAAACCTTGTCGGATCCCATCCAGCCGCTCGGCTTGCGATGGTAAACCTCCATGTCGTTGATGCCATCATTCTGCGGCGCATTGGCCGGCGTGAAGCTTTTGCGCCCGCCAAAGCTCGATACGAAACGGGGTCGCGCGCCAACAACACCATTGTAGAGATCGAGATCGTGGCAGCATTTTTCGAGCATGAAGGAGCCGGAATAGTGCTCGTAACGCCGCCAGTCGCGCATGAAGAATGCGCCGTGATAGGGCGGAATATGCTCGGAAGCCTCGATGGAAACGACATCGCCAAGCTTACCTTCAGCCTGTGCGGCGCGCAGATCGCGGTAAAGCGGCGAATATCGCAGAACGAGACCCACCAGCAACCGCTCGTGACCATGCTTGTTGAGGAGCCGGGCAAGTTCGAGGCTTTCCTCGATGCTGACGACGATCGGCTTTTCGGAGAAGATGGTGCAACCCGCCTCAAGACCGATGCGGATATGGTCGAGATGCATGTGGTTCGGCGAACCGATCATCAGGAGATCGAATTTTTCATTGGCGATCAAGGCCTCGGGGCTGTCGTAAGCCTTGCCGGCCGAGATCCCCTTTTCCTTGAGACCCGGCAAGCCCGCCGGCGCCGGATCGACATAACCGACGATCTCGAAATCCTTGTCGATCTCATGAAAAACGTAGCCCAGATAACCGAGACGGAATCCGAGTCCGATAATTCCCACCTTCATGAACTTTGTTCCCTGCTCATTAGTAAATAATTTTCGCAGATTCAGCCAATTCTCCGCTGGCTATTCAGTTATCTGCGATAATTTCCGACCATGATGAAATTAGTTTTCAAAACGGTCAAGCAAAATTCGATTTACTCTGGCAAGTCGCGGATATGAAACCGATTCTTCCAGGCCGGCAGGACGCGCAACAGCTATTCACCGACAACCGATGCCAAAACAATACCAAAAAAATGCCAATCGTCTAGAGCAATTACAATGATCAGAAAATTTTTTTGGTTAATGCGGAAATTTCGATCATAAGGCCTTAAATTGAGGCATTAGAACGAAAAAAGCTCCGATTAATAATACGAGTTCGCCAATGGTTCTATTTTGGTATTGCTGATCGCGACTTGTGTGGTATAGCCAGAAGCAGCCATATCGGATTGTAACAGAGGTTATGGATGAACGGGGCAGCGCTTAATCTGGAGGATCTGCAATCGGGTGGCGGCCCGCTTTACCTAAAGCTGCGCCAGACGATTGAAGACGCCATCAATGGTGGCCGCCTGAAACATGGCGATGCCTTGCCGCCAGAGCGCGACATTGCGGAAAGTGCCTGCGTCAGCCGCGTCACGGTGCGCAAGGCTGTGGATGACCTCGTGCGCGACGGCCTCCTCGTCCGGCGGCACGGTTCCGGTACCTTTGTCGTCAAGCCGATCACCCGCATGCAACAGCCTCTGACCAAGCTCACTTCGTTTACGGAGGACATGCGCCGGCGTGGCATGACGGCGAGCACCCGCTGGCTGGACAGAGGCCTCTTTCACCCCACCGGCGACGAAATGATGGCGCTTGGCCTTTCACAATCGGCCATGGTGGCGCGGCTCACCCGTCTGCGCCTTGCCAATGACCAGCCGATCGCGCTTGAAGTCACGAGCCTGCCAGGCGATATTCTGCCCGACCCGCAAATGGTCGAAAATTCGCTCTATCTTGAGCTTGAGAAAAGTGGCATTCGCCCGGTGCGCGCCATCCAGCGCATCTCTGCCCGTAACCTTACCGATGAAGAAACCCTGCTGCTTGGCGTTCCGCCGGGCTCGGCAGCGCTTTCCGTTCAGCGAATGGCCTATCTGGAAAGCGGGCGCCTTATGGAAATATCCCGTGCGCTGTACCGCAGCGACGCCTATGACCTCGTCGCCGAACTGACGATGGGCCCCGAGTGACCACCAGTGATCAAGGACAGAAACAATGACAACCCTGATGCGCCAGGAAATCGACGAGATTCCCGATGCAGTCGCCCGCCTGCTCGACAATGCCAATTCGGACTTCCAGGAAGCCGGCGCCAAGCTGAAGGCCCGTGATCCGGCCGTTATCGTCACCATCGCCCGTGGATCTTCCGATCACGCCGCCCATTTCCTGAAATATGCCATCGAACTGCAGACCGGGCTTCCGGTCGCCTCGCTCGGCCCGTCGCTCGCCTCGATCTACCAGACGAAGCTGCGGCTGGAACGGGCGGCGGCCATTGCCGTTTCGCAATCGGGCAAGAGCCCGGATATCGTCGCCTTGGCGCAAAGTGCGCGCGATGGCGGCGCGCTCACTTTCTCGCTCGTCAACACCCTGCCATCTGCGCTTGGCGATGCCGCCGATCACGCGATCGATATACAGGCTGGCCCGGAAAAAGCCGTGGCTGCCACCAAATCCTTCGTCAACTCCATCGTTGCCGGTCTCGCGATCCTTGCGGAATGGACGGAAGACAACCTGCTTGCCAAGGCGATCAGCGCCCTGCCGCAGAATTTCGCCCGGGCCGTCGCCCTTGACTGGAGCCACATCGGCGAGGCGGTCAAGGGTGAGGAATCGCTTTATATGCTTGGCCGTGGTCCTGCTCTCGCCATCGCCGCGGAAGCCGCGTTGAAATGCAAGGAAACCTGCGAACTGCACGCGGAAGCCTATTCGTCGGCGGAAGTCATGCATGGCCCGGTTTCGCTGGTCGCGCCGAGATTTCCGGTGATCGCCTTTGCCGCCCGTGACCGCGCCGAGACCTCCGTGACGGAAATTGCCGCAAATCTCTCCCGCAAGGGCGCCAATGTTTTCGTTACATCCTCAAAAGGCAGCCCCGCCAAGTCCCTGCCCTTCGTGGAAACCAACCATCCGCTGACCGATGCATTGTTGTTGATCGCGCCGTTTTACGGCTTCATCGAGCAATTGTCGCGCCTGCGCGGCTTCAACCCGGATGCGCCGGTGGCGTTGAAGAAGGTGACGGAAACTCAATGAGCGGCATCAAGGCATTTGTCGGCGCCCGCATTTTCGATGGTGCCGCATGGCACGACGACAGGGTGCTCGTGACCGTGGATGGCCGTGTCGGCGACATCAGTGGCCGCATGTCCGCACCGGCAGAAGCCGAGATCATCGACGCGCCAGGATTGCTGATCACGCCTGGCTTCATTGACCTTCAGGTCAACGGCGGCGGTGGGGTGATGTTCAATAACCAGCCGGATGCGAAAGGAATAGCCCGGATCTGCTCCGCCCATGCGAAATTCGGCACCACGGCGCTGATGGTCACGCTCATCACCGACCGGCCGGATATCACATTGCGAGCCGCCGAAGCGGGCATTGACGCCCAAAGAGAAAGGGTGCCCGGGTTTCTCGGCCTGCATTTCGAGGGCCCGCATCTTTCAGTTGCCCGCAAGGGCACACATGATCCGGCACTGATCCGCAAAATGGAAGCGCCTGATCTGGCGGTGCTGACCGGATGCAAGGCAAAACTCCCCTTCGTGATGACGACCGTTGCCCCAGAGAATGTAACCTTGGAACAGGTCAAGGCGCTGGCAGAAGCCGGCATCGTCGTCAGTCTCGGCCACACGGACACAGGACTCGACATGGCGACTGCCTATGCCGAAGCAGGTGCTTCGATGGTCACACATCTTTTCAATGCCATGAGCCCGCTCGGTCATCGCGAGCCGGGGCTCGTGGGGGCGGCACTTTCAAACGGCAAGCTCGATTGTGGATTGATCGCCGACGGTTTCCATGTCGATCCGGCCGCGATGGGCATTGCGCTGCGCGCAAAGAATGGCCCGGCCCACATCTTCCTCGTCACTGATGCCATGTCGACTATCGGCACCGACGATGATGGTTTTGAACTGAATGGCAGGCGTGTCTATCGCAACGGCGGCCGGCTGACGCTTGAAGACGGTACGCTGGCGGGGGCGGATATCGATATGCTCTCCTGCATTCGCTTCATGCACGAAAAGCTGGACGCGCCGCTGGAAGAGGCCTTGAGAATGGCGTCCGCCTATCCTGCCGAGGCAATCGGCGCTTCTGGCAAAGGCAGGCTTCTGCCTGGTTTCGATGCGGATTTTGTCATGCTTACATCTGAACTTCAGATGCATTCGACATGGATCGGCGGAGATAAGATCCACGATGCCGCACGCTCCGGAGGCTGAATCATGATCGTTTGTTTCGATATAGGCGGAACGACCATCAAGGGCGCGATTGCTTACGCTCCTGACGATATTCGCCCCGTGCCGCGCATCCCGACGCCAAAGACCAGCTTTGAAGACTTTGCTGCCGGCCTGAAATCCGTCATCGACAATAGTGGCGGCACACCTGCCTGCGTGTCGCTGTCGATTGCCGGCGTCATCGATGCCGACACCGGCAGGGCCACTGTCGCCAACATTCCAAGTATTCATGGCCGCGCGCTGAAGGACGAACTGGAACAGGCACTGGGCCTTCCTGTCATCGTCTCCAACGATGCCGACTGTTTCGTGATGGCCGAATCGGAGATCGGTTCCGGGCGGGGCCATCGCGTGGTTTTTGGCGTCATCCTCGGAACCGGTGTCGGCGGAGGTCTGGTGATCGACGGCCGTCTCATCAACAGCGAGGGTGGCTTCGCCGGCGAATGGGGTCACGGACCCGTGGCTGCGACGCGGGTCGGCAACCCGCCGATGGAGTTGCCTCGGTTCGAATGCGGCTGTGGTCTCACGGGTTGTGTGGATGCCATTGGCAGCGCCCGCGGCATGGAAAAGCTTCATATGCATCTCCACCGCCAGGACATGACCAGCGAGGAAATCATCGCAGCCTGGCTGGGCGGCAACCCGGACGCCGCAAGAACCATCGATATCCTTGTCGATATTCTCGCTTCGCCGCTGGCGATGGTGATCAACGTCACCGGGGCAACCATCGTGCCGGTCGGCGGCGGCCTGTCAAACTCCAGGGAACTGCTTGCCACACTGGATGAAGCGGTCAGAGCCCGAATTCTCCGTCGCTTCGCCCGGCCGCTTGTCGTACCTGCCATCTGCAGGATTGAACCGGGACTGATCGGCTCGGCCGTTCTCGGGCTTAAACATGCACGGGTGATCGAAGAGGCCTGAGCGGACGCTTGCACGCCACCGAAGGATCAACGGGTCAACTTCTCCCGTCGGAAACCGAGGCCGATCAAACGGCCGGCGAGATGGGCGAGAAGCGGAACGCGGGCAATCATGCGCACGAAAGCGGGGGGCCCTTTCGCCTTGCGGCTATCGCCTTGATCCTTCTTCCGGCTGCTGCGCATCATCAATTGCAGCTTTTGTGTCGCCTTTGTCGGAAATGAGCGCCGCGCTTCGATGGCCATCAATTCCCGCTCGCCTGGCTTTTCGCCCTGCGCAAGAACGGGAATGAGAATATTTGCGGCGGCAACGGCATCCTGAATGGCAAGATTGACACCGACGCCGCCAATGGGCGACATGGCGTGAGCCGCGTCACCGATGCAGATGAGGCCAGGCTTCCACCATCGCTTCAACCGGTCGATCCTGACCGTCAGCAGATGCACATCCTCAAAGGTCTGAAGTTCGAGAAGCCGTTCCTGCGGCAGCGGGCACACTTTCGCCACCGCATCGCGGAACGCTGCGATACCCTGAACCTTCATCTCGGCGAAGGTTCCGCGGCGGACCACAAAACCGCACTGCCAATAATCGCCGCGATCTATCAGGACGAAACCCTGCTGGGGGCCGGCATGCCCCATGGTTTCCGCCGGATCGCCCGGCTGCCTGGATAGTTTCATCCAGAGAACCTCCGTCGGCTGCCCGAAACTTTCCACCAACAGACCCGCAACAACGCCATCGCGCTCGCGCAGACCGGAAACACCTGCATTCATGAGCAGCGTGAAATTCTCATATTGCCCTGCCTTGCCGGCAAGAAAGCTAAGGAAATCCCATTGCGGCATGAAGGCGATGAAACGGTTTCTCGCAGGCAGCCGGGAAAAATCGGCGATGGTGACCGTCTGACCCGCAATCTCGGCATGAAGTTTCTGCGCTCTCGTATGCGGCAGCGCCAGAAACTCCCGAATGAAGCCTAGCTGCTCAACAATATCGAGAGTGGAAGGATGAATGGTATCGCCCCGAAAATCGCGCAGGAAATCGCCATGCTTTTCAACGATGGTGACATCGATACCTGCTCTCGCAAGGAGGAGCCCGAGCATGAGCCCGGCAGGGCCAGCGCCGGCAATGGCAACCCTTGTGATGATCCGCTTCCGCTCTGGCATTTCGGCGTCAAGGCCCCCGGCAACCATACGATCCCCCACCACCATCAAGTCTTTTGCGCAGGTAAGGCCACGTTTTTCGGTTGCGGCCACCCCTGTGCGTCGAACCGGAACAACATGTCGGACCTGGCGAAGATAAAGGCGAAGGCCATGGCCGTCCACATGCCGAGCAGCAGCCCGGCCGCCACATCGCTCGGATAATGCGCGCCGACAATGACACGTGAGACGCCAATCACAACGGCAAGCAGAAGAAACGCCCAGCGAAAGCGCGGCATAAGCATGGCAAAGACACCGAAAAACGCCCCGGCAGCCGTGGAATGGCCGGAAGGAAAGCTCTCATAAAGATTGTCTCCGGTGAAGGGTGTGAGGCTATACGCCCCCATTTCCAGAAGGAGCTCCGGCCGCGCCCGGCCGATCAGGAACTTTAGCGTATGAACGAGAATGCTCGCGGTCCCGATTGTCAGAAAGAAATAGGAGAGAAGCCGCCACGCTGTCCGCAACCGGCCATGATAGGTTTGCGCGCTGAGAACCCGCGCCGCGACATAGGCGAGAATGGCCAGCGCGCCGGTGGAATAAAGCATCCAGCGGAAAGTTCCGAAATCGGTAATCGCACGATTAAAGGATACCACTGCACCGGGCAACGCCTGCGCGCTTTCCGAGAGGCGCGGATCAAAAGGGACAAAGGCCGCAACCAGCACAAGGCTCGCCGCAAAAATCCATCCGCTGGAAACGAGAAAACGCCGCATCAATATCCTCTCATCGTTTTTCTTGCATATGGCTTTGCCATCCGCAAAAACAATAGGCTGGCTTTGTCCTTGTTATGGCTTGTTTTCGCGGGTAGAGGCTAAAGCATATAGCCCGAAAACGTGCAGTACCTTCGGGAGAACGGCACGCCCGAAGAATTGCGACCAGCAACGGACCGACGGACTGAAAATGACGAATGCCAGTGAAATGCCCCGCAAGCTGACGATCTTGGGTTCGACGGGTTCGATCGGCTCCAATACGCTGGATGTGGTCCGTCAACTGGGCGGCAGGGGCCAATTCGAGATCGTGGCTTTGACCGGCGCCGGGAATATCGCCCTTCTGGCGGAGCAGGCGCGACAATTCGGCGCGGAGCTTGCCGTCACCGCCGAGGACGACAAATACGAAGACCTCAAGTCCGCTCTCGCAGGAACGGGCATAAAGACCGCGGCAGGCAAATCCGGTCTTGAAGAGGCGGCTTCGATGGATGCCGGCTGGGTGATGGCGGCCATTGCCGGAACCCCCGGTCTGGCCCCCACGGTGACTGCGGCCAGGCGTGGCGCAGATATCGCCCTCGCCAACAAGGAGTGCCTCGTTTCGGCGGGCGATGTTTTTGTACGCACGGTCAAGCAGGGTGGCGGCAGGCTGATCCCGGTCGACAGCGAGCACAGCGCAATCTTCCAGTGCCTCACGGGCGATCACAGAGAGGCTGTGGAACGCATCATCCTGACGGCTTCCGGCGGCCCGTTCCGCACATGGTCGCGCGAAGAAATGGCCAATGTCACGGCGGACGTCGCCCGCGCCCATCCCAACTGGTCAATGGGGTTGAAGGTTTCCATCGGCAGCGCCTCCATGTTCAACAAGGGACTGGAGATGATCGAGGCGAAATATCTCTTCGATCTCAGGCCGGATCAGGTTGAGGTAATAGTCCATCCGCAGTCGATCGTGCATTCGATGGTTGGCTACAGCGACGGCTCTTATATCGCGCAGCTCGGATCTCCCGATATGCGCACCGCCATTTCTTACGCCCTTACCTATCCTGAGCGCGGACAGCTGAACGTCGAACGGCTGGATTTCGCAAAACTGGCGAGGCTCGATTTCGAGGCGCCGGATGAAGCACGGTTCCCGGCACTTCGGCTGGCGCGAACCGCGCTGGAGCGCGGTGGCTTACAGGGTGCCGCCCTGAACGCCGCCGAGGAGACTGCCTTTCACGCCTTCGTCGACGGGGCCATCGGTTTCCTCGATATGGCGGAAATCGTGGAAACGGTTATGGACCGGATGGATGACGGCCGCAGCGCTGGCACGATCGAAGATGTATTCGCGGCAGATGAGGAAGCTCGCCGCCATGCCGGCGAACTCATCTCCACCAAAGAAAAGGCCGCGTAAACGCGGCCCGATTTCCCTATCCGAAGAGTTTCCTTACGCCACCGCACGCGCCAGCGCGCAATGCGACCAGAGTTGATGCAGCGCGCCGACCAGATGCTCGATGTCCGCGTCGCTATGCAGTGGGGTCGGAGTGATGCGCAGACGCTCGGTCTTACGCGGCACCGTCGGATAATTGATCGGCTGCACATAGACGCCGTGACTGTCGAGCAGGATATCAGATATCCATTTGCACTTGGCAGCATCGCCCACCATGACCGGCACGATGTGGCTTGGATTGTCCATATGCGGAATGCCGCGCGCATCGAGAAGTCCACGCAGCTTCCGCACGCGGTCCTGATGCCGGGCCCGCTCGAAAGGGCTTGCCTTCAGATGCTGGATCGAAGCAATCGCTCCGGCGGCGAGCGACGGCGGCAATGCCGTGGTGAAGATGAAACCGGAAGCGAAGGAGCGGATGAAATCGCAGACCGCGGTGGAGCCGGTAATGTAACCGCCCATGACGCCGAAGGCCTTGCCGAGCGTTCCCTCGATGATCGTCAGGCGATCCATCAGGCCTTCGCGCTCGGCAATGCCGCCGCCGCGCGGGCCGTACATGCCCACAGCGTGGACTTCATCGAGATAGGTCATGGCGCCATAACGATCGGCAAGATCGCAGATTTCCCTGATCGGCGCGATATCGCCGTCCATGGAATAAACGGATTCGAAAGCGATGAGCTTCGGCGCGTTCGGATCAGCGGCCTGGAGCTTGGCCTCGAGGTCCTCGAGATCATTGTGCTTCCAGATCACCCGCTCACAACGGCCATAACGGATGCCCTCGATCATTGAGGCATGGTTGAGCGCGTCCGAAAAGATGATCAGGCCAGGTATCTTCTGGCCGAGCGTGCCGAGGGTAGCCCAGTTGGACACATAGCCTGAGGTGAAGATCAGCGCCGATTCCTTGCCATGGAGGTCAGCAAGTTCGCGCTCGAGCAGGACGTGATAGTGGTTGGTGCCAGAAATATTCCGGGTGCCTCCCGCACCCGCGCCACAGTGATCAATGGCGGCTTTCATGGCTTCGACAACCTTCGGGTTCTGGCCCATGCCGAGATAGTCGTTGGAACACCAGACAGTAACGTCCTTGCGTTCACCATTGGCGTTATACCGGGTCGCGCGGGGGAAATTGCCCTGCTGGCGTTCGATATCCGCAAAAACGCGATAGCGTCCCTCAGAATGCAGGCTTTGCAGTTCCGTCGTGAAAAATGCCTCGAAGTCCATGCCATGCTCCAGAATTGACCAGCTCGTTCTCTGCCTCGTTGCCGGGACCGTCAACCCTTCCGGGCTATTTTAGCCGCCACTGCGTCAATTCGCCGTTGTTTTGAACCATTCCAATAAACCGTTTATAGCCGCTCATGAAAAGCGCAAAATTGATTCACATCAAAAAAGCGGATTTTTGGAACCTTTTTTGCGCCGCGCCGTTGTTTGGGGCACAATCGATTTACGCTCGGAGGAATGCCTTAAGTGGAGGCTTCCCTAAACGACATCGAATTGTTAGTTATCTGTGGCGGTCGGAGGTAGCAGTCGCCGCAGATAAATATGGGACGCCTACCGAGCCAAAGAGCTCATTGTAACGTTGGAGAGAGTTTCATGAAAAAGGCAATCATATTTGCGCTGGTCGGCCTGTCGCTTGCAAGCTGCACGCAGACTGAAAAGGGTGCTTCGATTGGTGCCGTTTCCGGCGCCGTTATCGGTGGCGCGGTCACTGGCAACGTTCGTGGCGCAGCCGTTGGCGCAGCGATCGGTGGCGTCGGTGGTGCTTTGATTGGCAACGCTTCCGAGCCGGGCTATTGCTATTACCGCGACCAGTACGGCCAGCGTTACACGGCACGTTGCCGCTAATCGCTTCGCGAAATACCGTTGCACAGAAGCCCCGGTCATCCGGGGCTTTTTGCGTTATGGGCTGCAAAACATGTGCCGAGGGTCCTCAAAGCCGTTTATTTATGATTAAATTGCAATGTTAACGGAGAGGAAACGGGTTAGGGCGACAATAAAGGCTCAACCATAAAGCAGCTTATGCGAAGAACACGAACTAACCCGAAGACAGGCATTGCGTATCGGAAAGCTGGCACCGCGCTTGCGGTTGCTGTGACGTTCGCCCTGTATCCGGCTTTTACGCGTGATGCCTTCGCCTTTAAACTGTTCGGCATGCGCCTGTGGGGTTCGGAAGAACCGGAGGTCGAGGTTATCAACCCCGTCAAATATGCCGTCACGCTCAACGCTCCCGACGCCGACAAATCCCTGACGGACAGCCTCGAAAACAGTTCCCTTCTTTTGGCCGACAAGGACAAGCCTGCCTCAGGCGATCTCGGACTCCTGATAAAGGCAAGGGACGACAGGGACAGGCTGATTGCAGCGCTTTATGAAAACGCCCGCTATGGCGGTATTGTCAATGTCACCGTGGCCGGGAGGAATGTCGACGACCTGCCGCCCAACCCGGTTTTCGACCATAGCGCGCCCGTTCCCGTGATCATAACCGTTACGCCCGGTCCCAAATTCACACTCGGCAATATCCGTCTCGAAGGCGACGTCACAGGCCGCGATCTCGAGGAATACGGCCTGACGACGGGCGGCGATGCGGGCTCCCTGGCGATCATCCGCGCCGGCAACAAGCTGATCGATGATCTGAAGGCCGAAGGCCGCCCGCTTGCCAAGCTGACGAAACGCGAGGCCGTTGCAAACCACGCGACAAACACTGTCGACATCACCATGGCGGCCGAAGGCGGCCCCGTCGCCCCACTCGGCACGGTCACCGTCACCGGTGAAAAAACCGTCGATGGGGATTTCATCCGCCGCTATTCGCGCCTCAATGGCGGCGAGCCCTATTCGCCGGAAAAACTGCGCAAGGCCGCCGATCGCCTGCGCCAGCTCGGTGTTTTTTCCAGCCTGACGATCAAGGAGGCAGGAACGCTCGCCCGCGACGGCACCATTCCGTTGACCATCGAAGTGTCCGAAGGCAAGCACCGCTATTTCGGCGTCGGCGCACAATATTCCACCACCGAAGGCATTGGTCTTCAGGGCTACTGGGGCCACAGAAACCTGTTCGGCCAGGCCGAATCGCTGCGCATCGAGGGCTCGGTCTCGCGCATTGCAGAGGCATCGAGCGTGGAAGGCATGGACTATTCGGCGGGCATTACCTTTACGAAGCCCGGAATGTTCAATCCCCGCACGACATTCAAGACCAGCCTGATTGCCAAGACCGAGCATCCGGACACCTACGAAGCCAAGACGCTGACTGGGACTGCCGGTTTCAGTTATGAACTAAACGATACCGACACGGCTGCCGCGGGCCTGGAGGTGCAGTGGGCCGATACAGACGACGCCTTCGGAAAGAACGAATATCTTACCACGTCCATTCCGCTGGAATTCGTTCGCGATACCCGCGACGACAAGCTCAACCCGACCGAAGGCTTTCGTGCATCGGTGGCCGCCAAGCCCAGCTATGAGGCCCTGAACGGCACCTTCTTCTCCTCTTTCGAAGGTTCGATTACCGGGTACAAGGGGCTGGGCGCGGAAGACAGGCTGATCATGGCCGGAAAACTGTCGGGCGGCGTGCTCGTCGGCGGAAGCGACCTGCAGGACATCCCCACCACCCGCCGCTTTTATGCCGGGGGCGGCGGGTCGGTGCGCGGCTATAGCTATCAGGAAATATCGCCTTATAATGCGGCAGGCGACGCGACCGGCGGTCGCTCCTATGTCGTTGGCTCCATTGAAGCCCGCATCAAGGTCACCGACACGATCGGTATCGTGCCTTTTATCGATGCGGGTGTGGTCTCGGAAGACGTGACCCCGGACTTTTCCGACATTCGGGCTGGCGCCGGCATCGGGCTGCGTTACGCGACACCCTTCGGGCCTCTGCGTCTGGATGTCGCCACGCCGCTCGACAAATACGATGGCGGCAACAGTTTCGGCATTTATGCTGGCATCGGTCAGTCTTTTTAAACGCCGCAGTCGAACACCCTTGCAACAGAGTGTAGATTACCTTTTATGAAAACGTTGATTCGATTGCTGAAATGGCTGGGCTACGCTGCCTTGTGCGGCGTGGTACTTCTGTTGCTTGCAGCCTTTTTCGTCGGTTTTACGCCGATGGGCGCGAGAATAGCCGCAAAGCAGATTTCATCGCTTGTATCGACACCCGATCAGATAATCGAGATTTCTCCGCCCAGCGGGCTTTTGACGGGGCATCTGAGGCTCGACAACGTCACTCTTTCGGATCGGCAGGGCCCTTATGCCCGCGTGAACCAGATCGCCGTCGACTGGTCACCCTTCTCGCTTCTTGCCGGCACCTTCCATGCGGACCGGGTATCGGCGGGGTCGATCGATGTCCAGCGCCAACCGGTTCCGGTGGAGGAAACGATGAGCAAAAGCTCCGGCAGTTCCTCTCTGCCGATTGAAATAGCGATCGACAATTTCAGCTTTCCCGATATTCGTCTCGGCCAGCCCCTTCTCGGCCGCCCCTTTGAACTGACGGCCGAAGGCAACCTCAAGGCCGCCAGCGACGATATCAGACTGTCGCTCACGGCCCACCGGCTGAATGCCCCGGATGCGGCCGTTAACGCCGACATCGCATTTCTTCCCAACGAAAATGTCCTGAAGCTGAAAGCTGAGATGCGGGAGCCTGAGGGCGGACTTCTTGCCACGCTGCTGTCTCTGCCCGGCACACCTGCGGTCGCCATCGACCTTAACGGCGAAGGACCGCTTTCAAACTGGACCGGCAGCATGCGCGGCAACGTCGCTGGTAACCCTGTCGTCAACGTCACCGGCCGGCACCTCCTCGCGGAGGATGGCACCCGCCGCATCGAAGTTGCGGGTGGCGGCCAACCCGATCTGCTTCTGCCGCCCGCCTTCCGGCAGCTTTTTGCCGGTGAGACGAAGCTCGACGCAAACGCCACCCTTTCCCCACAGGGGCGCATCGAAATCGGCAGCAGTACACTGGAAACCGGCACCCTGCTGCTGACGGCCTCCGGCACCATTGATCCGAACGGCCAGAACGACCTTGCCGCCAACCTCATCGGCACAGCCGGGCCCGTCGATTTTCGCTGGCCGCTGAGCGATGGGGAGGTGCAGGCCCTCATCAACGGCCTCGATCTTTCGTTAAAGGGTGGGGCAGACGCCGCACATCTTGACACAACCGTTTCCCTGCGCAGCCTCTCTTTGCCGCAAGGCAGGCTGGACGACGTCAAACTGACGGCGCAAAGCGCTGATCTCAATATCGCTGACCGGAGCGGCACAATCGCCACCGCTCTCTCCGTAGCGCAATCGTCCTTTGTCAGCCCGGATATTGATCGGCTGGTGCGTGCGCCGCTCACCATCAATGCACCGCTCCGCCTGAGCCCATCCGCCATCGGCTTTGACAGCGCGACGCTTGAAAGCGCCAGCGTTGGCGGAACACTGAACGGCAGTTTTGACCTTACCGGCAACCGCCTCACCTCCAGCGTGCAGCTCTTCGCACTGCCCGCTACCCTTCCACCGGCTCTCGCGGAAAAGTTCGACACCACCATCTCCCTCCAGGGTGATATCGACGTGACCATCGGTGGACGCACCAGCGTTGAAAACCTCGTCGTCAAGTCGGGAACGATCGAGGCGACAGGCAATGCCGGCCTCGAAAACGATGCATTGAGCGCCAGCCTGACGGGTAAATTTCTCGCTCTTGAAAAGTTGACGCCACAGGCAAAGGGCGTCGCCGATTTTGCGATCGAGGCCACCGGCGCGCTGGCAGCGCCAGATTTCAACGTGACCCTGACTTCCGAGAGCGCAATCCTTGCCGGACGTACGCTTGAATCGTTGCAAGTCAATGCGACAGGCAAGGCCGATCCCGCCGCTCCTCAGGCGAAACTTACGGCCAGCGGCAGCCTTGACCGACAGAAGATCGATGCCATTGCCGAATTGGTGCAAACCGAAAACGGCACTGCGATTCCCGAGCTGCGCGTGGCGGTAGGCCGGAATATCTTGAACGGACAACTGCAATTCTCGCAGCAGTTTTTGCCATCCGGCAATCTTTCCTTCAACTTTCCCGACCTTGCGCTACTCGCCGCTCTCGCTGCGCAGCAGGCGGATGGCGATATTGCCGGCGACATCGCCCTTAGCAACGCCAATGGCCGGATCGCCGCGACGATCAAAGCCAATGGCAGCAGCATCCGTCAGGGCACGACAACGATCTCCGGGTTGGCAGCCGATATTTCAATAGACGACCTTCAGGCAATCGCCATCAACGGCAAGGTCAACGCCGATACCGTCAATGCCGGCGCGGCTGCGATATCTGACCTGAAAGCCACAATCGGTCATTCCGGCACAACGACGCAGTTCAACGTCAACGCGCGTTACGACAACGCACCGCTGGTGGTGAATGGCAGCGCCGAGACGGGCGGATCGCCCATGACGGTAAGACTCGACGCCTTTTCCGCCGCGCCCAAGGGCATTACCGTGCGCCTTGAAAAACCCACCACCATTGCCATCCAGAACGGTACGGCCCGGATCTCCGATTTGACCATCATCACGGGCGAAGGACGTGTCGAGGTCAACGGCACCGCCGGGTCGACGCTTGATATCAATGCCGATATCCGTTCGCTGCCCGCAAGTCTCGCAAATGCCTTTGCCACCGGACTGGATGCGGCGGGCAGCATCTCCGGCACGGTGAAGGCCAAGGGTGCGGCATCGAACCCTGCGGTCGACTATAATCTCAACTGGGTAAATGCCGAGGTCGCGCAGACGCGCGCGGCGGGTCTCGCCGCCCTCGGCATCAAGGCGAACGGTCAATTTTCCGGTGGCACCCTGCAGATCGACACGAATGTCTCCGGTCAGGGCGGCATGGCGCTTTCAGGCGGCGGCTCGCTCGGTATCGCCGGCAATCGTCCGCTTTCGATGGCGTTTTCCGGCAGACTGCCTTTCTCAGCCGTCGCGGCACAAACAGCAGCGCAGGGCCTCGATGTGAATGGCACCGCCGCCATCGACGTGAAGATTTCCGGCAGCGCTTCCGCACCTGTCATTAGCGGCAGCATCACCACTGATGGCACGCGCCTGACCGACGTGCGCCGAAACCTCACCATTAACGATCTGGGCGCCACCATCACCTTCGACCGTGATCGTGCCGTCATCTCCCGATTGACCGGCAGGCTGGCAGGCGGTGGAACGATCTCGGGAACCGGCAGCGTCGGCATAACCGGTGGTTCGGGTTTCCCTGCCGATATATCGATTACGCTTAATCGCGCCGGTTACAACGACGGCACGCTGGTAACGACAGTGGTGAGCGGCACGCTGACGCTGAAAGGCCCGTTGCTGAGTTCCCCCGTGCTGGGCGGCAACCTGACGCTGGACAGAAGCGCCATCACCATTCCGGAGAAGCTGCCGGCTTCACTGACGGAGATCGACGTCAAGCACAAGAACGCACCACCCAAGGTACGCGCGCAGGCCAAGGCGCTTGGAGCCGATCAGGGCGGAAGCGGGAGCTCGTCCACCATCAATCTCGATCTGCAGGTCAATGCACCGAGCGGTATATTCGTGCGCGGTCGGGGTATCGATGCAGAACTGACCGGCAATCTGACGATCCGTGGCACGGCAGCGGTTCCGGTCATTTCCGGCGGCTTCGAAATGCGTCGGGGCAGGCTTGAAATCCTCACTCGCCGCCTTGATTTCACGACGGGAAATATCAGTTTCGGTGGCGGCCTCGTTCCAGTCCTCGACATGAAGGCGGACTCAACAGTTGGTTCAACGACCATCACCGTATCTGTTTCCGGTACTGCCAACGATCCGACCTTTGCGTTCTCCTCGGCTCCCGCTCTGCCACAGGATGAGGTGATGGCACAGCTGATCTTCGGCCAGTCCATGTCAAAACTATCCGCGCTGCAGATCGCGCGGTTGGCGGATGCCGCCGCTCAACTGGCCGGCGGGCGTTCCACATCGCTGTTCGACAAGCTCAGAAGCAATCTCGGCGTCGATGATCTTGATATTTCGACCGATTCCGAAGGACAGACCCGTGTTTCCGCCGGTAAATACCTGAACGAAAGAACCTATCTGGAGCTGCAGCAAAGCGGCGAATCCGGCGCAAAAGCCATCATCAATCTCGACGTAGGACGCGGTGTGAAGCTGCGCGGGGAAGCGGGCGGCGATGGCGAAGGCGCAGCAGGCATATTTTACGAGAAAGAGTATTGAGATGGTTCGCATTTAGGTTTGCGAAACCATCTCATGCTAGGAATCTTCCATTGAAGACGGAAATATTGTTTCCGGCTGTTCAGGCACCAGGCAGAACGCCAAATTCGCATTGCAAGTGTCGGTGCACTTGCGCCGGCCTCCACAGCGAGCATTGGGAAGAATTCTGATGGCAATGATTAACTCTACCAATTTTGGCGGTGAGACGCTCGAAATCATCGCATTCCGCCTGCATGATCAGGAATTCTGCGTGAAGACGACGACCATTCGCGAAATCCGCGGCTGGGCGCCTTCGACGCCCATTCCCCACGCACCGAAAGACGTCATCGGCGTCATGAACCTGCGCGGCTCTGTTATCCCGATCATCGATCTGGCTCACAAACTCGGCATGAAAAGCACCGTTGCCAATGAGCGCAGTGCAATCGTAGTGGCCGAAGTGCATAACATGGTCATCGGCATGCTGGTGGATCGCGTTTCAGACATTCTGACGATCCCGGCAAACCAGGTCCAGCCGGTTCCCGAAATTTCAGCCTCCTTCGACAAGTCCTATTCCGAAGGGATCATCGCCAACGAACATGGCATGATCTGCTTCCTGAACCTTGCGAAAATGTTCAAGGGCACTGAAGCGGAAGATCTCGCGGCCTGACAAGGTCTGCGCAGGCCTCGCTGAAGAATGATAAGGAACAATCCAGACCGCCGGAGCACCTGCCGGCGGTTTTGTTTTTTCTTTCACGCATTTTATTAAATAAGAACATTTTAATATTATAGATATCTAATATTATCGCCATAGATCAGTACCGCGCCGGTAAGCCTATTACGCGGGCGGATACCTGACCCAGGGCCAACATAGAGAAGTGCCTGCATTGCTGCCTTCGGCGGCAAAACCTGTTCGTTGTTCAACGTGATATGGCGTGGACCGCATCTTCTTTGCGGCTTGCCGCGCCGTGGGCTGACTTTGGGGGACTTGTAATGCTGGGGTTAGGAAAAAGCGCAGACAGTAGAAATATGCTCGATGCGATATCAAGATCGCAGGCGGTCATCGAATTCGATCTCAAAGGTAATATCCTCACCGCAAATAAGAATTTCTGCGCGGCACTGGGTTACGATCTCACCGAGATCGTCGGTAAGCACCACCGCATATTCTGCGACAGCGAGCTTGCCGCGTCTCGCGCCTATCAGGAATTCTGGGACTCTCTCGCCCGGGGCGAGTTTCAGGCCAGGGAATTCCGCCGTATCCGCAAGGACGGCTCGGTGATCTGGATCGAGGCCTCCTACAACCCGGTTTTCCGTTCGGGCAAGCCCTATAAAGTGGTCAAGATCGCAACAGATATCACCGCAAAAAAGATCACGGCCGCGGAAGATGCGGGCAAACTGGAGGCGCTCTCCCGCTCGCAAGCCACCATTGAGTTCTTTCCTGACGGTACGATCATCACCGCCAATCCAAACTTCTGCGCTGCGGTGAACTATGACCTCAAGGAAATCGAGGGCAGGCACCACCGCATGTTCTGTGATCCTGCCTATGCCGCCTCGCCCGCCTATGCAAATTTCTGGCAACGACTGGCATCAGGCGAATTCATCTCGGACGAGTTTGTCCGCTACGGGAAGAACGGCAAGGAAATATGGATCCAGGCCGCCTATAATCCGGTTGTCGATGAAACCGGTAAAGTGGTGAAGGTGGTGAAATTTGCCACCGACGTCACACCGCGCATGAGCGCCATTCGCATGCTTGCAGATGCCCTGCGGGCGCTGGCCGAAGGCGACCTTGTACAACGCCTCGACAACAGCTTCGTGCCCAGCATGGAAAAACTGCGGGCAGATTTCAACGAGGTCGTCGCCAAGCTGCAGGCCACGATGCAGACGATCGCGCATAATGCCTCGACAATCGCATCCGGATCCGGCGAAATCCGCATCGCCGCCGATCAGCTCTCGCAACGCACCGAACAGCAAGCCGCCTCACTGGAGGAGACCGCTGCGGCGCTGGAGGAGATCACCACCACCGTAACCGATGCAAGCCACCGCGCAGGTGAGGCCGGTAAACTGGTGCTGCGGACAAGAGAACATGCCGAGCATTCCGGCGACATCGTTCAGCAGGCAATTTCCGCCATGGATGCGATTTCGAGGTCCTCGGGCGAGATCACCAATATCATTGGCGTTATAGACGACATCGCTTTCCAGACCAATCTCTTGGCCCTCAATGCGGGCGTTGAAGCAGCGCGCGCCGGGGAAGCGGGCAAGGGGTTCGCCGTCGTCGCACAGGAGGTCCGGGAACTCGCACAGCGATCCGCCGTTGCCGCCAAGGAGATCAAATCCCTCATCAACACCTCTCGCGAGCAGGTCTCCAACGGCGTGGATCTGGTGGGCAGAACCGGCGACGCCCTGCGGGACATCCAGTCGCAGATGGGCGAGATCGACACTAATGTCTCGGCCATCGTTGAAGCATCCCGCGAACAGGCGAACGGTCTCAGGGAGATCAATCAGGCCGTCAACGTTATGGATCAGGCCACCCAGAAAAACGCTGCGATGGTAGAAGAAACCACCGCCGCCAGCCACGGGCTCGCTACAGAAGCGGAAAATCTGCATGAATTGCTGCGGCAGTTCAGAGTCGCGCACGACGCGTCACCCGCACGCCCCGTCGACAAGCCAGCCGTCCTCACCAGGCTGCCGGTGCCGCAACCGCGATATGCTGCTTTACCAAGGTCTCATGGAAACGCAGCAGCCGAATGGGCGGAGTTCTAAGGGTCTCTTTGAAGTCTGAAGGCCGTCGGTAGCGGCGGCCTCTACGTCATAAAATGATACGATCCGCCCTGGTGAAGATCTCAAAATCTTCACCCCGCACGAGTGCGACAAGGGTGATACCCGAGCTTTCAGCGGTTTCGATGGCGAGCGCGGTGGGCGCGGAAATCGCCGCCAGAATGGGACTGCCAAGGATGGCGGTCTTTTGGACCATTTCTACCGACAGGCGGCTGGTCACAACCACAATGCCAGCATTCGGCGGCAGGCCTGCATTGACAACTGCACCTGCAAGCTTGTCGAGCGCATTATGGCGACCGACGTCTTCACGAACAGCAAGCAGCCCCTTTTGAGGATTGTAGAAACCCGCGCCGTGAACCGCTCTCGTTTCGCGATTAAGGCTTTGCGCTTCATTCAGTGCTTTCATCGCAGCAACAATATCATCCCCGTAGACGGAGAGTTCAGAGCCGCTCAGGACCGGGACCACTCGGACCGCCTGTTCTATCGATTCGATGCCACAAAGACCGCAGCCGACAGGGCCTGCCATATGCCGCCGTCTCGCCCTGAGCGCATCCGCATTGGCATCCTGCAAATCCACCTGAACGTCGAAGCCCTGCCCCGCCTCGATCACCTCGATTGACCGGATTTCCGCCCGTGTGGATATGATGCCTTCCGTCAGACTAAATCCGACTGCAAAATCGACAAGATCTGCGGGGCTGGCCATCAGCACGGCATGGGTGCTGCCACCATAGGAAAAAGCAACCGGCACTTCCTCGGGCACCGCTCTATCGCCCTCGATCAGGGTCCCTGACCGCAACGCGGTTCTCGCGACCCCTCTGTAGCTCGCTTTTGCCGACACGCCGATCACTCCTCCATCACCAAATCTGCTTCGTGTTGCGCACCCGAGCAGCATTTCTTCGGGATATCACATCTAACCGAAAGCTCTGAAAATCGGAATCGGTTTCCGAGGCTGCCCGGTTGAAACGCAATCGTTGAAGCGCGCCTTTGCTAGACTCATGTTCCGTAGACGAATAATTGATGCACCGGTCAACGTGATTTTGAAGCTTATGTGGGCAGGCTGAGGAGGACGAAGGCAATCGTACTCGCTGACCCGTTAAGCAGCAGGTCAAAACAAAAAAGCGACCGAGACGGCCGCTTTCTGGTTCGGATTTTTTGTGGGCAGTCATTCTTTCGAACCCGCCCGGTGCTTTCAAGCAGCGACGAGAACCTCATGCAGGTTCGTCAGTTCGTAAAGGTGCTTTTCAAGCTTCGTCAGATGCTCGTGGTGATGATTGCCTTCTTCGATTTCGGCCTTGGCCGCATCGATGCGACGCTGCAACGTGTCGGGAGACATGTCATCGGCCGAAACAGCGGATTCGGCAAGAAGCGTGCAGCCCGTCGGGAGAATATCGGCGAAGCCACCGAAGACGACATATTTATGCGTTTCACCAGAAGCGAACTTCACCGTTACCAGACCCGGCTTGATCGTGGTCATCGTCGGCGCATGGTTGGCCAGAACGGTCATTTCACCCAGCGTGGCCGGGATGACGACTTCCGTAACCGTTTCGGAAACGAGCAGACGCTCCGGGGAAACGAGATCGAATTTGAAACTGTCAGCCATGGCTATTCACTTCTTTTCAATTACGCGGGCGTCACGGACTTGTCTGTTACAACGCCGACAAAGCCTTATCGGTTTCGCCACCATTGTCGGCAAGGCGCGCGGCTGAACCACGCGCCCGCCAATTCATGATCAGGCAGCTTCGGC
This sequence comes from Agrobacterium sp. 33MFTa1.1, assembly GCF_004328495.1. Lineage (NCBI taxonomy): Bacteria > Pseudomonadati > Pseudomonadota > Alphaproteobacteria > Hyphomicrobiales > Rhizobiaceae > Agrobacterium > Agrobacterium sp. 33MFTa1.1. The sequence goes on from NZ_CP036358.1 coordinate 2,223,487, forward strand.
AGCCAGCTTCTTGGCCTTTTCAATGGCTTCTTCCATCGAACCGACCATGTAGAAGGCAGCTTCCGGCAGGCTGTCATATTCACCATTGACCAGGCCCTTGAAGCCCTTGATCGTATCTTCGAGCGCAACGAGCTTGCCCGGCGAACCGGTGAAGACTTCGGCAACGAAGAACGGCTGCGACAGGAAGCGCTCGATCTTACGGGCGCGGGCAACCGTCAGCTTGTCTTCTTCCGACAGTTCGTCCATGCCGAGGATGGCGATGATGTCCTGAAGAGCCTTGTAGCGCTGAAGGGTCGACTGAACCTTACGAGCCACTTCATAGTGTTCTTCGCCGACGATCATCGGATCGAGCATGCGCGAGGTGGAGTCGAGCGGGTCAACGGCCGGGTAGATGCCCTTTTCAGCGATCGAGCGCGACAGAACCGTCGTGGCGTCCAGGTGGGCGAACGAGGTAGCAGGAGCCGGGTCGGTCAAGTCGTCGGCGGGGACGTAAATGGCCTGAACCGAGGTGATCGAACCCTTGGTCGTGGTGGTGATGCGTTCCTGCATCTGGCCCATGTCGGTTGCCAGCGTCGGCTGATAACCCACGGCCGAAGGAATACGGCCGAGCAGAGCCGACACTTCCGAACCAGCCTGAGTGAAGCGGAAGATGTTGTCCACGAAGAACAGAACGTCCTGGCCTTCGTCGCGGAAGTTTTCAGCGATCGTCAGACCGGTCAGAGCGACGCGAGCGCGGGCGCCCGGCGGTTCGTTCATCTGGCCGTAAACCAGCGCAGCCTTGGAGCCTTCGCCGCCACCGAGCTTGTTGACGTTCGATTCGATCATTTCGTGGTAGAGGTCGTTACCTTCACGGGTACGCTCACCAACGCCGGCGAATACCGAGTAACCACCGTGTGCCTTGGCAACGTTGTTGATGAGTTCCATGATGAGAACGGTCTTGCCAACGCCGGCGCCGCCGAACAGGCCGATCTTACCACCCTTGGCGTAAGGAGCCAGAAGGTCGACGACCTTGATGCCGGTGACGAGGATCTGTGCTTCGGTCGACTGTTCGACGTAAGCAGGAGCGTCCTGGTGGATGGCGCGCTTGGAAGCGGTCACGATCGGACCAGCTTCGTCAACCGGCTCGCCGATGACGTTCATGATACGGCCGAGCGTTTCCGGACCAACCGGAACGGAGATCGGAGCGCCGGTGTTCGAAACGCTCTGACCGCGAACCAGACCTTCGGTCGAGTCCATGGCGATCGTGCGAACGACGTTTTCACCGAGGTGCTGCGCGACTTCCAGAACCAGGCGGTTGCCGTTGTTCTCGGTTTCGAGCGCGTTCAGGATCGGAGGCAGTTCGCCTTCGAACGCCACGTCGACAACAGCGCCGATAACCTGGGTAACCTTGCCCGCGCCGTTCACCGCTGCGGTTTTCTTGGGGGTAGCTGCCTTAGCCATTATCCTTACCCTCTTTCCTTACCTCAGAGCGCTTCCGCGCCCGAAATGATTTCAATGAGTTCCTTGGTGATCTGAGCCTGACGCTGACGGTTGTAGGACAGCGTCAGCTTGTTGATCATCTCACCGGCATTGCGCGTTGCGTTATCCATCGCGCTCATCTTGGCGCCCATTTCACCGGCAACGTTTTCGAGCAGAGCCCGGAAAACCTGAACCGAAATGTTGCGCGGAATAAGGTCTTCCAGAATAGAAGCCGCATCCGGCTCATATTCATAGACAGCGTTCTGCGTTGCTGCATCCTCTTCCACAACAGGCGTTGCGGCCGGAATGAGCTGCAGGCCGGTCGGGATCTGGCTGATGACGGACTTGAATTCCGAATAGATCAGCGTGCAGACATCGAACTCACCGGCGTTGAAGAGCGAGATCACCTTCTTCGCGATCTGGTCGGCATTTTCGAAACCAACCTTCTTCACGTCGCGCAGCTCGATGCGCTCGATGATGTTGGCTGCAAATTCGCGACGCAGGGCGTCGTAACCCTTCTTGCCGACCGTGATGATCTTGACCGTCTTGCCTTCCGAAATCAGCTTGCGGGCGTGATCGCGGGCAAAACGGGCGATTTGCGAGTTGAAACCGCCGCAAAGACCACGCTCAGCCGTGCAGACGACGAGCAGATGCACGTCGTTCTTGCCGGTGCCGGTCATCAGCGCCGGAGCAACGTCCGCCTCGACCGCATTCGCGATGTTGGCAAGAACGGCGCTCATGCGCTGAGAATAAGGCCGGGCGGCCTCCGCAGCTTCCTGGGCGCGCCGAAGCTTCGCCGCGGCGACCATTTTCATCGCCTTGGTAATCTTCTGCGTCGCCTTTACGGAGGCAATGCGGTTTTTCAGATCCTTTAGTGAAGGCATCCGTTATCCGTCCGAGTAAAAGAGCCCTGATTTAAGAGAAAGACTTGGCGAAACTATCAAGAGCGCCCTTGAGCTTGCCCTTGGTATCGTCGCTGATAGCCTTTTCCGTGCGGATGGTGTCGAGGATCGCCTTGCCTTCCGACCGGAGGTAGGAGAGCAGACCCTGCTCGAACTTGCCGACCTGTGCGACCGGAACCTTGTCGAGGTAACCGTTGACGCCGGCGAAGATCACCGCAACCTGTTCTTCCGTCTTGAGCGGCGAGAACTGCGGCTGCTTCAGAAGTTCGGTCAGGCGTGCACCGCGGTTCAGCAGGCGCTGCGTCGAGGCATCGAGGTCCGAACCGAACTGGGCGAAGGCGGCCATTTCGCGATACTGGGCGAGTTCACCCTTGATCGAGCCGGCAACCTGCTTCATCGCCTTGATCTGGGCGGCAGAGCCAACGCGCGAAACCGACAGACCGACGTTAACAGCCGGACGGATACCCTGATAGAACAGGTCGGTTTCAAGGAAGATCTGGCCGTCGGTGATCGAGATCACGTTGGTCGGAATAAAGGCCGAAACGTCGTTACCCTGGGTTTCGATGACAGGCAGAGCTGTCAGCGAGCCGGCGCCCATTTCGTCGGAGAGCTTTGCAGCGCGCTCGAGAAGACGGGAGTGGAGGTAGAAAACGTCGCCCGGATAAGCTTCGCGGCCCGGAGGACGGCGCAGCAGAAGCGACATCTGACGGTAAGCAACGGCCTGCTTGGAAAGATCGTCGTAACCGATGAGGGCGTGCTTGCCGTTGTCGCGGAAGTATTCGCCCATGGCGCAACCGGCAAACGGTGCCAGGTACTGCATCGGAGCCGGATCGGAAGCGGTCGCAGCAACGATGATCGAGTACTGTAGCGCGCCGCGCTCTTCCAGAACCTTCACGAACTGGGCAACGGTCGAACGCTTCTGACCGATAGCGACGTAGACGCAATAAAGCTTGTCGCCGTCAGGACCATTGTCGTGAATGGCCTTCTGGTTCAGGATCGTGTCGAGAATGATTGCGGTTTTGCCGGTCTGGCGGTCGCCGATGACAAGCTCGCGCTGGCCGCGACCAACCGGGATGAGCGCATCGATGGCCTTGAGGCCGGTCGACATCGGCTCGTGAACCGACTTGCGCGGAATGATGCCGGGAGCCTTGACGTCAACGCGCGAACGCTTGGCGGCGTTGATCGGGCCCTTGCCGTCGATCGGGTTGCCGAGCGCGTCAACGACGCGGCCCAGCAGTTCCGGACCAACGGGAACGTCAACGATAGCGCCAGTCCGCTTTACGGTGTCGCCTTCCTTGATGTCACGGTCGGAACCGAAGATAACCACACCGACATTGTCGGCTTCGAGGTTGAGCGCCATGCCGCGGATGCCGCCCGGAAACTCGACCATTTCACCAGCCTGAACATTGTCGAGACCGTAAACGCGAGCAATACCGTCACCGACGGAAAGCACCTGGCCGACTTCCGAGACTTCCGCCTCGTTGCCGAAATTTTTGATTTGATCTTTCAGAATTGCGGAAATTTCCGCGGCGCGGATATCCATCAGCCAACCTCTTTCAGTGCAAGCTTAAGGGTGGAAAGTTTGGTGCGAAGAGACGTATCGATCTGGCGGGAGCCGACCTTGACGATCAGACCACCGAGGATCGAGGGATCGACGGTAACGGAAACCGCCACATCCTTGCCGGTAACGCTCTTCAGCGCCGCCTTCAGTTCAGTTTCCTGCGCCTCGTCGAGCGCATGTGCCGAGGTGACCTCGGCGGTAATTTCGCCGCGATGGGCGGCAGCAATGGTGCGGTAGGCGCGGATCATGCCGGGAACGGCGAAGAGACGGCGGTTATTCGCAACAACCTTGAGGAAATTCAGCGCAAGACCGGTGATGCCGGCCTTTTCGCAAATAGCGGTGATTGCCTTGAACTGGTCCTCGGCGGAGAACACCGGACTCGCAACCAGACGCTTCAAATCGTCACTTTCGTCGAGAAGTGCGCCAAACTTGTCCAGTTCGGCCTGAACCGCTTCGACCGTACCCGCTTCCAAAGCAAGCTCGAAAAGCGACGACGCATACCTTTCCGCTACACCGGATGTTCCCTGGGAGGTCTCTGCCACGGGCACTTTTTCCCTGCTAATCGTCCAAGACCATCAGCGATGGGGCTCCACCGCATCAAATTCTTGAAATCGTTTCAATTTCCCCGAAAAAGACCGGAATTCCCCCCTGCCTTTTCCCAATTTCGCGGTCCGTCTAGCATAGGATGCCGGGACTCGCAACACGCGTAATAGCGGAAAGCGCCGTTTGGGCAAGGGGGAATGCGTTAAATTTTCCGATTTCGCTCAGGATGCGGTGCCTGTGCGGCACAAAAGGCAAAAACCCGGCTTCACACCAGCCCGAACACGTAGCTCAACGAGAGTGCGGCGAGCAGAAAGTGCACAACCAGAAGTAAGAGATTCCGCATGGTTGCGCCACCATCCGAGAGGATGGAGAGTATCCCGCCGAAGACGCTGAGGCCGAATGCCGCACCGAAGGCGAGATAGACCATGGGCTGGGCGAGAAGCAGGGCGGCGGCGCCGAGGCCCAGATAAAAGCCGGCAAGCGACGAGCGCACCAGCGCATAGCCATCCCGACGTTCGCCGGCGGGCAGCAGACCGAAAGCGCGAAGCGTCAAGCCGGGTGCGAACATGAAAAACAGCCCGATGATGGCTGATACCACCGCCGCGCCGAAGGCCAATTGTTCGCCGAACTCGGTCGGAAAATAAAACTCCATATCGTTCCCCAAATCATTCTGTTTCCCGCTGGCGTTATGACACGGTCATGACAGCAGGAAAAAGCCCTTCTTTGCTAAAGTTCAAAGGAAACTTTGCGGATCGATATCCAGCTGAACATGCACGCTGCCGCGCTCTTTAGGGCCATTTGCCAGAAGCGTTTGCAGGAACGATTGCATGTCGGAGTTGCGTCGCCCGTGCACCAGCAACCGGAAGCGATGGCGGCCGCGGATGAGCGCGAGCGGCGCTTCCGCCGGGCCAAGCAGCATGATGCCGGTTACCTGCGGGGCCGCAGCCCGCAATCCACGCGCATGTGTCTCCGCCTCTGCGCGCGTATCGGCTGATACGATGATCGAGGCAAGCCGTCCGAAGGGCGGCAGGACAGCCTTTTCGCGCTCCACGATCTCCCTCTCGTAAAAAGCCGAGGCGTCACCGGAGACGATCGCCTGCATAACCGGATGCTGCGGCTGATAGGTCTGGAGCAGGCCATGACTCTTGCGCCCCGTCCGTCCGGCGCGACCCGTCACCTGCGAAAGCAGCTGGAAGGTTCGCTCCGCCGCACGCGGGTCGCCATTGGCAAGGCCGAGATCGGCATCGACGATGCCAACGAGCGTCATCAGCGGGAAGTTATGCCCCTTGGCGACGAGCTGCGTGCCGATGACGATATCCGCCTCGCCTTTGACGATCGCCTCCAGCTCCAACCGCAACCGCTTGACGCCCATGAGATCGGAAGAGAGCACGATGGTGCGGGCATCGGGGAAATGTTTCTCCACCTCTTCGGCGATGCGCTCAACCCCCGGCCCGCAGGCCACGAGATGATCGAAGGTGCCGCATTCCGGGCAATGGTCGGGCGTCGGCTCGTTATGGCCGCACTGATGGCACTGCAACTGATTGCGGAAACGATGCTCCACCAGCCAGCTGGAACATTGTGGGCACTGAAAACGATGGCCGCAGACGCGGCACAGCGTCAGCGGCGCATAACCGCGTCGATTGAGGAACAGCAGCGCCTGCTCGCCCTTCTCGATCGTCTTGCCGATTCCGCGCAGCAGAACGGGTGACAGAAACCCTCCCCTTTCCGGCGGATGGCGGCGCATATCGACAAGATGCAGATCGGGCATTGCCGCATCGCCGAAACGCGTATGCAGGTGAATGGTGTTGTAACGCCCCGAACTGCCGTTGACTTGGCTTTCCACCGAAGGCGTGGCCGAAACCAGCACGACGGGGAATTCGGCGATACGCGCCCTCACCACCGCCATGTCGCGGGCATTATAGAAGACACGATCTTCCTGCTTGTAAGCGGGGTCGTGCTCCTCATCGACAATAATAAGACCAAGATTGTCGAACGGCAGGAAAAGCGCCGAACGTGCCCCAGCCACCACCTTCACCTCGCCGGTCACTGCCTGCCGCCAGACCTTTTCGCGCATACGCGGCGACAGGTCCGAATGCCATTCGGCCGGCTTGGCGCCGAAACGATCCTGGAAACGCTCCAGAAACGCCGCCGTCAACGCGATTTCGGGCAGCAGGATGAGGACCTGCTTGCCTTGCCTGAGCGTCTCGGCCACGGCCTCGAAATAGACCTCGGTCTTGCCGGAGCCGGTCACGCCATCGATCAGGGAAACATGAAATCCACCCTTGCGCACATCCTCGAGAATCTCCGATGCCGCCTGTCTCTGAGGGCCTTCCAGACGCGGCTCGACATAATCGGGGTCAGGCTCGGGCACCACTGGCGGCGCGGGCAGGAATATCGTCTCGAACACGCCCTGTTTGACAAGCCCGTCGATGACGCTTGTCGAAACACCTGCAGCGTGGGCAAGCCCGCTCTTCGTCCAGCCGTGCGCTTCGGCCGCCAGCTCCATCACCCGTTCGCGGGCGGGGGTCAGGCGCTCCGGCCTACCTTCGGTCAGCCGCAGCCCCTCGATCATCGGTTCGGGATCGAAAGCGGCGGGCGCACGCAACGCCATGCGTGCCACGAGGCCGGGCGGAGAAAGCGTATAGGCGGCGACCCAGTCCACGAAGCGGCGCATTTCCGTCTTCATAGGCGGGCACTCGAAACTCTTGGTAATGGGCCGCAACTTCTTCGGATCGACAGCTTTCTCCCCGGTTTCGTCCCACACCACGCCGAACACCTGCCGGGGGCCAAGCGGCACCTGAACGACGGAACCAGTTTCCACCACCATATCTTCAGGCACGGCGTAGCTATAGGGCCCGGGTGCCGGCATGGGCACAAGAACGGGCACCGTGCGCGTGGGCGACGGCGGGTCGAACAGAGCCCCAAACAGATCGGACGAATCTTTTGCCATGATGTGGCGACCATGCCCCGGCGACAGGAAAAAGGAAACCGCCCGGATGTAGTGGCCGCGTCACGCAAAGTCCACCTCTTAACCAAATGTTGACCATAAGCGCATAGTTTCGAATTGTGGAATGGAGCGCCGCGTGACCGAAATCCTGACATTTGCCGAACCCGACCTGCTCGCCGAGCGCCAAGCCTGGCTGAAGGCGCTTGCAGGCGAGCGCCGCCTCTCCGACAACACCGTCGAGGCCTATGAGCGCGATACGCGTCAGTTCCTGACGTTCCTGACCGGCTACATCGGCAAACCAGCCTCCATAATCGATATTGCCGATCTGCGCCCCGTTGATCTTCGCGCCTTTCTGGCCAATAGACGCAAGGAGGGCGCCGGCGCGCGGTCGCTTGGGCGGCATCTGGCGGGCCTGCGCTCGCTACTGCACCACCTGCAGAAAAAGGGACTCGTCAATGCCGCCGGCGCCACCGCAATGCGCGCGCCAAAACAGCCGAAATCTCTGCCAAAGCCGCTGACCGACCGTCAGGCGCTGAAGATCACCACGGCCGAGGCACAGTTGAACGAAGAACCCTGGATTGCCGCCCGCAACGCTGCGGTCCTGTCGCTGCTTTACGGCTGTGGCCTGCGCATTTCCGAGGCACTGGGTCTTACCCCGGCCGATTTCCCACCCGGCGCGCGCAGCCTGCGCATCACCGGCAAGGGCAACAAGACGCGGATCGTGCCGCTGCTCGCAGTGGTGACGGAAGCGGTCGATACATACAAAAAGCTCTGCCCCTATGCCCTGTCGGCGGACGAACCGATGTTCCTCGGGGCACGCGGCGGCAAGCTTCAGCCTGCCATCATCCAGCGTGAAATGCAGAAGCTGCGCGGCGCTTTCGGCCTGCCGGAAAACGCCACCCCGCATGCGTTGCGCCATTCCTTCGCCACCCATCTTCTGGCCGGCGGTGGGGATCTGCGCACCATTCAGGAACTGCTCGGCCATGCCAGCCTCTCCACCACACAGGTCTATACCGGCGTCGATACGGCGAGACTGTTGGAGATCTACGACAACGCTCACCCACGTGCATGATGCAGGAAAATGGTTAACCATAGGCATTAACCAGACGTCCAAACCGCCGTTCTATAAGCGAAAAAGAACCGGATTGGACCGATGCACAGCCTGATAAAGCCTCAAAATCTCACCGCCACGCTGATGGGCAAGACCGGCGACGCGCTGCTCTGGCTGCTGGCCGCCCTGCATGTCACCGCCGTTGCCATCCTGCTCGTGACTCTACTGTCGCTCAGCCAGGCGGAAGCCGCCGAGCAGACGATCACCTGCGCGGGCAGCGACATTCTCGTTGACATGCGCAAGACCGATCCTGAAGCCTTCGCCAAGATCGAACAGGAAGCGGCAGCGATCCCGAACGGCAAGGGCAATTTCTGGCGCATCGAAAAGGCAGATACGGCCCCATCCTATCTTCTCGGCACCATGCATGTGACCGATCCGCGCGTTCTAGAGATGCCGGCCGCCGCCAGCGCCGCCTTTGAGAAGGCAGCGACTGTCATCGTGGAATCGGACGAGATCCTTGATGACAAGAAAATAGCGGCATCCCTGCTGGGCAAGCCCGAACTCACCATGTTTCTGGACGGCAAATCGATCACCGACATCCTGCCGCCCGACAATGTCGCGCGCCTTGAAAAGGGCCTGAAGGAGCGCGGCATTCCACTCAATGCCGTGTCGCGCATGAAGCCCTGGATGCTCTCGAGCTTCGTTGCCCTTCCCGCCTGCGAGTTTGCCCGCAAGGCAACGGGCCTTTCCTTTCTCGACAAGAAGCTTGCCGAAGATGCGGTTGCGAACGGAAAGCGCCTCGTCGGGCTGGAGACCATGGTCGAACAACTGACAGCCATGTCCGAACTGCCGATGGAATTTCATCTGCAGGCGCTTATCGAAACGCTTGAGCTTGGCGACCGCATGGATGACGTGATGACGACCATGACCGATCTTTACGTCGCGGGCGACATCGGCATGACCATGCCGATGCTGAAAAGTCTGGATCCCAAGAAGGCCGCCGACAACGATAAAGGCTACGCCGCTTTCGAACAGCGCATCATCACCGATCGCAACCATGTGATGGCGGACCGCTCCACCAATGAGCTTGCCAAGGGTAATGTCTTCATGGCCGTCGGCGCGCTGCACCTGCCGGGCGAAGGAGGCCTCGTGGAACTGCTGCGCGCGAAAGGCTTCACGCTGACGCGGGTTGAGTGACCGGAACAGTTCCTGTTTCGACGGGCCGGATAGAGGCGCAGAACGGTCGCATCGTCGCAGGCACGATGCGGCGGTGAAACGGACCAACGAGAAGAAGATAAAACCGACCGAACAGGTTCTTGCGCCGGACAATGGTGGTGACGCTCGCCAGCTGGCGGTCTGCCGCATCTTCGAGATCGATGACGATGCGAAAATCGAGGTGGCGGTCATCAAAGCCGAGGACTGTTCGCTCTGGCGTGGAGGTGATGACCGGGAACCCGCCCGCCGAACTGCCCGCCGCCAGCTCGACCGTTTTTAAACCAACCATCGAAACGATACCGTTTCGAAGCGACATCAGGCCGCTGATCCATGCCGGAGGATGCTCCAGAAAAAGCCTGCTCATATCGAGCGATGACGTTACCGGCGTTGTCAATTCACCCTGAAAGCAATCGTACCAATCGGCACGTGGCAATATATCTTCAATATTTGGCATTTTTGATCCCCAGCCACTCCTTTGCAACAAGGGAAACATGCCGTTTTTACGCGGCAGGGGGAACGTGACAAACCGCCGCTCAGCCGTGTGTCATGCGCCGGAGGAGATTGGTGCGCCAATAGAACTGGTGAACAAGGACAGCCGCGACATGGCCCGCGATCAAAACCCACATCAGCACCTTGAACGGGCCGGAGTGCAGCTCTCCTGCCGCGCCTACGCCAAAGTAATAGGCGGCGATGCCGGAGAGTGGCAGGATGAAGAACAGCGCGTAAAGCGTAAAATGCGCCATCTTGGCGGCAATATGCGCGAAACGCGGCTCTTCAGGCGGATGTGACGGAACGCCCTGGATCAACCGCAGACAGAGGCGCAGTACCGCAAGAAACAGCACGGCGAAGCCGACATAGGCATGGATATTGGCAGAAGAAATCTGATCTGGCGTCACTGTTTCACCCCGCCGCATCAGCCGGTAGGCATGGGCCATGGCATCGGGAAACAAGAGGTTGAAGAAAATCAGAAGCGCCATTGTCCAATGGATGACACGCTGCGGAATGGAGAAGGAAACTTGAGTGGAATGCGCCATTTTATTGCCTTTTATCAAAAGGTTAGACAGGCTTTAGCGCGAGTATGAGAAACCCCGGCCTGCATGGCAAGCCGGGGTTCAGCAGATGACGGAAATTTAATATTCGAGCGTCGGGCTCAAATGCCGATCACATGTGGATCGGCTTGAAGAACGTTGCCAGCGCCGCTTCCTTCACGGCTTCCGACATGGTCGGGTGCGCATGGCAGGTACGGCCGAGATCTTCCGAGGAACCGCCAAACTCCATCAGTACGGTGATCTCGTGGATCATTTCGCCAGCGCCGAAGCCGACAATGTGACCGCCGAGAACCCGGTCGGTTTCCTTGTCGGCAAGGATCTTCACGAAACCATCCGTCACCTGCATGGCGCGGGCGCGGCCATTGGCGGTGAAGGGGAACTTGCCAACCTTGTAAGCGACGCCGGCGGCCTTGAGTTCCTCTTCGGTCTTGCCGACGGAAGCCACTTCCGGCTGCGTGTAAACGACTGCCGGAATGACGTCGTAATTCACGTGACCGCGCTGGCCGGCAAGGATTTCCGCAAGCGCAACACCCTCGTCTTCCGCTTTGTGCGCCAGCATCGGGCCCTTCACCACGTCGCCGATCGCATAGATGCCATCGACATTGGTCTTGTAGTGGCCGTCGATTTCAACGCGGCCACGGCTGTCGAGCACGACACCAGCTTCGGCAAGGCCGAGACCTTCGGTGTAGGGCTTGCGGCCGGTGGAGATCAGCACGACGTTTGCTTCCAGCGTTTCGGCAGCGCCGCCCTTGACCGGCTCGAACACGACCTTGGCGCCGGCAGCGGTTTTTTCAACAGCCGTTACCTTTGCGCCGAGCTTGAAATCGAGGCCCTGCTTGGCGAGCAGACGCTGCGCCTGCTTGGAAACCTCGGCATCCATGCCGCCGAGAATGTTGTCGAGATATTCGACGACGGTAACCTTGGCGCCGAGACGCGACCAGACCGAACCGAGTTCAAGGCCGATGACGCCGCCGCCGACAACGATCAGCTTTTCCGGAACCTTGGAGAGAGCGATTGCGCCGGTGGAGGACACGATGACGCTTTCATCGATATCAACCTGAACACCCGGAATGCCGGCAACGTCAGAACCCGTGGCGATGACGATATTCTTTGCTTCGATTTCCTGTGTCTCGCCCTTGTCGTTGGTGACGGAAACCTTGCCGGCCGACACAACCTTGCCGGTGCCCTGGAAAGCATCGATCTTGTTCTTCTTGAACAGGAAGGCAACGCCATCGACATTGGCCTTCACCACGCCGTCCTTGTGACCCATCATCTTTTCAAGGTTCAGCTTGGGCGCTGCAACTTCGATGCCGAGCGAGTCGACACCATGGGCAACATGTGCGAAGGTTTCGGACGCGTGCAGCAGCGCCTTGGAGGGAATGCAGCCGACATTGAGGCAGGTGCCGCCATAGGTCGCGCGCTTTTCGATGACAGCGACCTTGAGGCCCAGCTGCGCCGCCTTGACCGCGCAAACATAACCGCCGGGGCCGGTGCCGATTACAACTACATCATATGCCATGTTCTGGTTCCTGCTTTATAGGGGCAAGATATCGGATCATTGCCCAGCTTCCGTTTGACCTGAAACTCAGGCCGCTTTTTCCGTTGCGAGTTTTATACCGAGGGCGATGAAAACCACCCCGCTGGTGCGGTCGATCCATTGGCTGGCGCGCTGAAACGCGGCGCGCATTCGTGGTGTCGTCATGAACAGGCTGACGCCAACGAACCAAAGGATGAGGCAGCTTGCCATGACGAGACCGTATCCGAATTTGATGCCAACGGGCGTGTGGGCGTGAACCACCGTCGAAAAGATCGACAGGAAGAAAAACACCGGCTTGGGGTTGAGTGCATTGGCCGCAAAACCGAGCGTAAACGCCTTCAGCGCCGTCTGACTGCTTTTCGCCTGAACGCCTTCACCTTCGGCAGCGGGCAATTCGGTCTTGCCAGCGCGCAGCGCCTTGATGCCGATATAAATCAGATAGGCGACACCCAGCCATTTGACGATGTTGAAGAGATAGATCGACTGGGAAATGATCAGGCCAAGGCCGAGGATCGTATAGGTGACATGGAACATCAGCGATGTCCCGACGCCGAAGCTGGTGATGATGGCCTGCTTGCGCCCATGCACCATCGCCTGACGCATTACCATGGCGAGATCGGCGCCAGGCGACACGATCGCGAAGGAGAAAATCGCCATCAGGGATGCAAGTTCGATGAGATATTGATGCATCGTAAAGCAGCCTTCAGAACATCAGCACGAAAAACATGAGTGCCAGCCCGAGCATCGACCCCAGCCAGACGAAAGACCGTATATAGGGGACGCCCGCCAGATAGAGCGGAATGTAGATCACCCGGCAGATCAGCCAGATCCAGGCGCCAGTGAGCGCCAGACCGGCAGGATCACCCGCCATGATGACCCCGAAAGCGAGCGCCAGAAAAGCCGGGTATGTTTCCCGGAAATTCGCAGACGCGCGTGACGCACGGCCGGAAAGCCTGCCCTGCTGCTCTCGGCTGCCATCCCTCGGGCCGGCATTCCATTCAAGCCCGAATTCCTTGGTCGCCGTCATCCCCTGCAACATGACGTGCACGACGAGGAGAAGGACGCTCAGACCGACAAGCGGCAAAAAAGGCGAGGCGGCTAGAAATGTCGGCTGCACGTCTGCTCTCCCTGTTAGACTTCCAGCGGGACTTCACTTGAAGCCCCGCTGAAACGAAAAGCAAGAGCGATTAGAGATCAAGAACCAGACGTTCCGGATCCTCGAGGCTTTCCTTGACGCGAACGAGGAAGGTCACGGCTTCCTTGCCGTCAACGATACGGTGATCGTAGGAGAGCGCCAGATACATCATCGGGCGAATGACGACCTGACCGCCGATGGCGACCGGACGCTCCTGGATCTTGTGCATGCCGAGAATACCCGACTGCGGTGCATTGAGGATTGGCGAAGACATCAGCGAGCCGTAAACGCCACCATTGGTGATGGTGAAGGTGCCGCCCTGCATGTCGGCCATGCCGAGCGAACCATCGCGCGCCGCCTTCGCAAGACGGCCGAGTTCCTTTTCGACGCCGGCGATGGAAAGCTGGTCGGCATCGCGGATGACCGGAACGACAAGACCCTTGTCCGTGCCGACAGCCATGCCGACGTGACAATAGTTCTTGTAGATGATGTCCGTGCCGTCGATTTCGGCGTTGACGGCAGGCAGTTCCTTCAGCGCGTGGGTCACGGCCTTGGTGAAGAAGCCCATGAAGCCGAGCTTGACGCCATGCTTTTTCTCGAACACGTCCTTGTAACGGTTACGCAGGTCCATAACCGCGCTCATGTCCACTTCGTTGTATGTGGTGAGCATGGCGGCGGTGTTCTGCGCGTCCTTGAGGCGCTTGGCGATGGTCTGACGCAGGCGCGTCATCTTCACACGCTCTTCGCGAACCTGATCCTGTTCGGCGGAAACCGGACGCGGTGCAGCAGCAGGAGCCGGAGCGGCCGGAGCCGAAACGCCCTTGGCGACAGCAGCGAGCACATCACCCTTGAGCACCTGGCCACGCTTGCCGGAACCGTCGACCTGATCGGCAGACAGGTTGTTTTCAGCAAGCAGCTTGCCAGCGGCAGGTGCCGGCGGCATGGCGCTGGCGGCGGAAGCAGCGGGGGCCGGAGCGGCGGCCGCGGCAGCAGCAGGCTTTGCCGGTTCGGCAGCCGGTGCGGAGGTCGCAGCGCCGACAGCACCTTCGGCGATCTGGCCGAGAAGCGCGTCGAGCCCAACGGTCTCGCCGTTCTGCGCAACGATTTCAGTCAGAACGCCAGAGGCAGGCGCCGGGACTTCGACGGTAACCTTGTCGGTTTCCAGTTCAACGAGAGGTTCGTCGGCCTTGACGGTGTCGCCGACCTTCTTGAACCAGGTGCCGACGGTCGCTTCGCTGACGGATTCGCCGAGGGTTGGTACGCGGATTTCAGTGGCCATGATCTAGTTCCGTTATTCAGGTGTCTTTTTTGCGGGGCGATGCGGGAGAGTTCTCACTCTCCCAGCGCGTCTTCCAGGAACGCAGCAAGCTGCGCCAGATGCTTGGACATCAGGCCGGTCGCCGGAGAGGCGGCAGCCGGACGGCCCGTGTAACGGACCTTCTGGTACTTGGCGTCGATATGCGCCAGGACCCATTCCAGGTAAGGGTCGATAAACGACCACGCACCCATGTTCTTCGGCTCTTCCTGGCACCAGACCATCTCCGCATTGCGGAAGCGCGACAGCTCGTTGATGAGCGCCTTGGCCGGGAACGGATAGAGCTGTTCGATACGCAGCAGATAGATATCGTCGATGCCGCGCTTCTCACGTTCCTCCAGCAGATCATAATAGACCTTGCCCGTGCACATGACGACACGGCGGATTTTCGAATCCTTCTGCAGCTTGATCGGGCCGTCCTTAATGACTTCAGCATCGTCCCACAGGAGACGGTGGAAGGAGGACTCGCCTGCAAGCTCGGCCAGCGAAGAGGTCGCGCGCTTGTGACGCAGCAGCGACTTCGGCGTCATCAGGATCAGCGGCTTGCGGAAGTCGCGCTTCACCTGGCGGCGCAGGATGTGGAAATAGTTTGCCGGCGTCGTGCAGTTGGCAACCTGCATGTTGTCTTCCGCGCACATCTGCAGCCAGCGCTCCAGACGGGCGGACGAATGTTCCGGACCCTGGCCTTCGTAACCATGCGGCAGAAGGCAGACCAGACCGGACATGCGCAGCCACTTGCGTTCACCCGACGAGATGAACTGGTCGAACACCACCTGTGCGCCGTTGGCGAAGTCGCCGAACTGGGCTTCCCAGAGCGTCAGCGCATTCGGACGGGCGAGCGAGTAACCATATTCGAAACCAAGGACGGCTTCTTCCGAAAGCATCGAGTTGATGACTTCGTAACGGGCCTGCGTCGGCGCGAGGTTCGCGAGCGGGATGTAACGCTCTTCGGTTTCCTGATCGTAGAGAACCGAATGGCGCTGCGAGAAGGTGCCGCGTTCGCAATCCTGACCGGAGAGGCGGATCTTGTGGCCTTCGACGGCGAGCGAACCGAAAGCAAGCGCTTCCGCCATCGCCCAATCGATGCCTTCGCCGGTCTCGACCATCTGCGAGCGGTTTTCCATGAAACGCTGGATCGTTCGGTGGGCGTTGAAACCCTCGGGAATGGTCGACAGTTTCTTGCCGATTTCCTTCAGCTGCTTCATCGGCACGCCGGTCTTGCCGCGACGCTGCTCATCCGCATTGTCGGCGGCACGCAGGCCGGACCACTGACCGTCCAGCCAGTCGGCCTTGTTCGGCTTGTAGGACTGCCCCGCCTCGAATTCCTGCTCGAGATGGGCGCGCCAGTCGGCCTTCATCTTTTCGAATTCGCCTTCGCTGAGCAGGCCTTCGGCGATCAGACGGTCGGCATAGATGCGCGCGACGGTCTTGTGGCCGCGGATGACCTTGTACATCTTCGGCTGCGTGAACGCCGGCTCGTCGCCTTCGTTGTGGCCGAAGCGGCGGTAGCAGAACATGTCCACGACGACGGGCTTGTGGAACTTCATGCGGTATTCGGTGGCAACCTTGGCCGCATAGGTCACAGCTTCCGGATCGTCACCGTTGACGTGGAAGATCGGCGCTTCGATCATCTTGGCGACGTCGGACGGATAGGGCGACGAACGGGAGAAGGCCGGGTTCGTCGTAAAGCCGATCTGGTTGTTGATGATGAAGTGCATGGTACCGGCAACGCGGTGACCGCGCAGGCCGGAGAGGCCGAGAATTTCAGCAACCACGCCCTGGCCCGCAAAAGCGGCATCGCCGTGCAGAAGCAGCGGCAGAACCTTGGCGCGCTCGGAAAGCGGAATGACATCGCCTTCCCACACCTTGGCCAGCTGGTCCTGCTTGGCACGGGCCTTGCCCATGACGACAGGGTTGACGATTTCAAGATGCGACGGGTTGGCCGTCAGCGACAGGTGAACCTTGTTGCCGTCGAACTCGCGGTCGGAGGAGGCACCAAGGTGATACTTCACGTCACCCGAACCTTCGACGTCGTCTGGCTTGAACGAACCACCCTTGAACTCGTGGAATACGGCGCGGTGCGGCTTGCCCATGACGTTGGTCAGAACGTTCAGGCGGCCGCGGTGGGCCATGCCGAGAACGACTTCTTCGAGACCTTCCTGGCCGCCGCGCTTGATGATCTGCTCGAGCGCCGGGATCAGCGATTCACCGCCATCGAGGCCGAAACGCTTGGTGCCCTTGAAACGCACGTCGAGGAACTGCTCATAACCTTCGGCTTCGACCAGCTTTGACAGAATCGCCTTCTTGCCTTCGGCCGTGAAGGCAACGCCCTTGTCCGGACCTTCGATGCGCTCCTGAATCCAGGCCTTCTCTTCCGGGCTGGACATGTGCATGAATTCGACGCCGATAGTGGAGCAATAGGTGCGCTCCAGAATATCGATCATCTCGCGCACGGTCGCATATTCGAGGCCGAGCACGTTATCGATGAAAATCTTGCGGTCGTAATCGCTTTCTTCAAAGCCGTAGGACTTCGGCGAAAGCTCGTTATAGTCCTCGACGGCAACGGCAATACCGAGTGGATCGAGCTTGGCATGCAGGTGGCCGCGCATGCGGTAGGCGCGGATCATCATGATGGCGCGAACGCTGTCACGGGTCGCCTGCAGCACTTCGGCTTCGCTGACCGGCTTGCCGGTATCGGCGCTCTTGGCCTCAGCCTTTGCCTGAACCTTCTTTTCGATGGCCTTTTCGACCGTGGCCCAGTTGCCATCAAGTGCGGAAACCAGGTCGCCATTTGCCGGGATCGGCCAGTTGGCACGCTTCCAGGAGGCGCCCTTGGCCGCCTTCTTCACATCTTCCGGATTATCGGACAGTGCCTTGAAGAAGCTCTGCCACTCCGGCGACACGGAAGAGGGGTCCTCTTCGTACCGGGCATAGAGCTGCTCGATATAGGCTGCATTCGCGCCGTCCAGAAACGACGTGATCTGAAACTGCTCGTTCGCTTCTTGCCTTGCCATTGTGTTCTTGCGGACTTGTCCGTCCGCCTCCTCGATGCCGTTAGGGCCGTTCGACCGGCCTGCCGCTTTGATTATTGCTGTCTGCCGCCGGGGCGGTATGCCGTCTGTCTGTCTTCTTGCGGCATCGGGCAGCGCGAGCTTGAAGCCGCGCCGCCCGTTACCGGTTTCATGTGGTCTCAGCCCTTGAGGACTTCAACCAGCGTCTTGCCGAGGCGCGCCGGGGAAGGCGAAACCTTGATGCCCGCTGCTTCCATGGCAGCGATCTTGGATTCCGCATCGCCCTTGCCGCCGGAAACGACAGCGCCGGCGTGGCCCATGGTGCGGCCCTTCGGAGCCGTACGACCCGCGATGAAGCCGGCCATCGGCTTCTTGCGGCCCTTCTTGGCTTCGTCGATCAGGAACTGCGCCGCATCTTCTTCAGCCGAACCGCCAATTTCGCCGATCATGATGATCGACTGCGTGGCGTCGTCAGCGAGGAACATTTCCAAGACGTCGATGAACTCGGTGCCCTTGACCGGGTCGCCGCCGATGCCGACAGCCGTCGTCTGGCCGAGGCCTTCGTTGGAGGTCTGGAACACGGCTTCATAGGTCAGCGTGCCAGAGCGCGAAACGATACCGACCGAACCCTTGCGGAAAATGGAGCCCGGCATGATGCCGATCTTGCATTCTTCCGGCGTCAGGATGCCGGGGCAGTTCGGGCCGAGCAGCCGGGACTTCGAACGGTCGAGGCGAGCCTTGACGCGGACCATGTCCATGACCGGGATGCCTTCGGTGATGCAGGTGATGAACGGAATTTCCGCATCGATGGCTTCGATGATCGCGTCTGCTGCACCTGCCGGCGGAACATAGATCACGGATGCATCTGCACCGGTCTTTTCCTTGCCTTCGGCAACCGTTGCGAAGATCGGCAGGGTTTCGCCCTTGGAACCGGTCCAGGTTTCGCCACCCTTCTTCGGATGAATACCGCCGACCATCTGCGTGCCGTAATAGGCAAGCGCCTGTTCGGTGTGGAAGGTACCGGTCTTGCCGGTCAGACCCTGAACGAGGATCTTGGTGTCTTTATTAACGAGAATAGACATTATTTCCGGTCCCTCAATTAGCCGTTGATCGCCGCGACGATCTTCTTGGCTGCGTCGTCCAGATCGTCAGCAGCCGTAATCGCAAGGCCCGATTCGTTCAGAAGCTTCTTGCCAAGTTCGACATTGGTGCCTTCAAGGCGAACAACGAGCGGAACCTGCAGACCGACTTCCTTCACCGCGGCGATAACGCCCTCGGCAATGACATCGCACTTCATGATGCCACCGAAGATGTTGACGAGGATGCCCTCGACCTTCGGGTCGGCAGTGATGATCTTGAAAGCTGCCGCAACCTTCTCCTTGCCGGCGCCGCCGCCGACGTCGCAGAAGTTTGCCGGCTCTTTGCCGTAAAGCTTGATGATGTCCATCGTCGCCATGGCAAGGCCAGCGCCGTTGACCATGCAGCCGATGTTGCCGTCGAGGGCGACGTAAGCGAGGTCCCACTTGGAGGCTTCGATTTCCTTGGCGTCTTCTTCGGTTTCGTCGCGCAGCGCCTTGACGTCGTCATGGCGGAACATGGCGTTGCCATCGAAGGAAACTTTGGCGTCGAGAACGCGCAGATGGCCATTTTCCATGACGATCAGCGGGTTGATCTCGAGGAGAGCCATGTCCTTCTCGCTGAAGGCCTTGTAAAGGATCGGGAAGAGCGACTTGGCATCTTCGGCTGCAACGCCGTCAAGCTCAAGCGCCTTGGAGATCGCAGCAACGTCGGCATCGGAAACGCCCTTTTCAGGGTTGATGGCGATGGTGTGGATCTTTTCAGGCGTGTCGTGGGCGACGGCTTCGATGTCCATGCCGCCTTCAGTGGAAACCACGAAGGCAACCTGGCCGACCGAACGGTCTACCAACAGCGAGCAATAGAGTTCGCGAGCGATATCAGCGCCGTCTTCGATATAGAGACGGTTGACCTGCTTGCCGGCATCGCCCGTCTGCGCCGTTACCAGCGTGTTGCCGAGCATGTCCTTGGCGTGGGAAACGACTTCTTCAATGGACTTGGCCAGACGAACGCCGCCCTTGGCGTCCGGGCCGAGTTCCTTGAACTTGCCCTTGCCGCGGCCGCCAGCATGGATCTGGCTCTTGACGACATAGAGCGGGCCCGGAAGCTGCTTTGCGGCAGCTTCGGCTTCTTCGACCTTGAGAATGGCAACGCCTTCGGCAACCGGCGCGCCGTAGCCCTTCAGAAGAGCCTTGGCCTGATATTCGTGAATATTCATGGAATAATCCCTGTTTGGAACCGCTTGAAGTTGTTACTTCAGCGACGGAGCGATGTTGATGCAGGCTTCGCAGAGACCAGCGACAGCGCCGACGGACTTCTGGAAGGCAGCTTCTTCTTCCTTGTTGAGTTCGATCTCGATGATGCGCTCGATACCGCCTGCACCGATGATGGTGGGAACGCCGACATACATGTCGTCTACGCCATACTGGCCCGAAAGGTGGGCAGCGGCGGGCAGAACGCGCTTCTTGTCCTTGAGGTAGGATTCAGCCATCTCGATTGCCGAGGCAGCCGGGGCGTAATAGGCCGAGCCGGTCTTCAAGAGACCAACGATTTCGGCGCCGCCGTCACGGGTGCGCTGGATGATCTCTTCGAGACGCTCGGCCGTCAGCCAGCCCATCTTTACGAGATCGGTCAGCGGAACGCCAGCAACGGTGGAGTAACGGGCGAGCGGCACCATGGTGTCGCCGTGGCCGCCGAGAACGAAGGCGGTGACGTCTTCAACCGAAACGTTGAACTCTTCGGCGAGGAAGAGGCGGAAACGCGCGCTGTCGAGAACGCCGGCCATACCGACGACCTTGTTCTTCGGCAGGCCGGAGAACTTCTGCAGCGCCCAGACCATGGCGTCGAGCGGATTGGTGATGCAGATGACGAAAGCGTTCGGGGCATATTTCTTGATGCCGGCGCCGACCTGTTCCATGACCTTGAGGTTGATGCCGAGAAGATCGTCGCGGCTCATGCCGGGCTTGCGGGCAACACCAGCGGTGACGATGCAGACGTCAGCGCCTTCGATGGCAGCGTAATCGGATGCGCCGGTGAGCTTTGCATTGAAGCCTTCAACCGGGCCGGACTGGGCAATATCCAGGCCCTTGCCCTGCGGGATGCCGTCAGCAATATCGAAGAGGACGATATCGCCCAGTTCCTTCAGGCTGGCCAGATGCGCCAGCGTGCCGCCGATCATGCCAGAACCAATAAGTGCAATCTTTTTGCGAGCCATCGAATGCTTCCTCTTGAGCTTCAATTCAATTTCACCGCGCCAAACCGGCAGCCAAATTGTCGCACTCCGATTAGACCCATTGGCCAAAATAGGCAACAGATTCTTTTCTGCTGAGTATTTTCAATCGTTTAGATCAATATTTTCTTACGTAAACGTAAGAAAATGCGTCACGAAAGTGTCAAACTTTCTGCCGTTTTTCTTGATGAAGCGCCAGATAATCGGCGCTACGCATTTCAAACAGACGCGAGGCGGTGCGATCGAACTCGAAACCTTCCGTTCCCTTGCGTTTGCCGAGCAGGTCTTCCGGCATAGCGGCTGCCGACGCGAACAGCCTGACGCTGTGATCATAAAGCGCGTCGATGAGGATGATGAAACGCTTGGTTTCGTTCCGTTTGTCCGCGTTCAAAAATGGAATGTGGTCGATGAAGACCGTGTCGAAACGATTGGCGATGGCAAGGAAGTCGGAAGCCCCGAGCGGCTTCTCGCAAAGGTCGGAAAAGGAAAAACGCGCCACACGGCCGCTGGCGCGCGGCACCAGGATGGAACGACCCTTCATGGGTATCTCGGTTGGTGCAACAAGGTGCCCGCCGGTCATGTGCCGCCACGCCATATCCATCGCCTGATCGGCCGCGCCATCAAGCGGCGTCACATAGACCGGCAGGCTTTCCAGCTTCTCCATCCGATAATCGGTGGGACTGTCCAGCGTCACCACCTCCACATGCTTCTTCAGCAGCTCGACAAAGGGCAGGAACAGGCCGCGATTGAGACCATCCTTGTAGAGATTGTCCGGAACGACATTGGAGGTCGTCACCAATGTGCAGCCATTGGCGAAGAGCTCGCTGAATAGCCGCGCGAGGATCATCGCATCAGCAATATCCGTCACGGTAAATTCATCGAAACACAGGAGTTCGGCCTCCGCCAGAAGCTGGGCGGCGACAGGCGGAATCGGATCGGCCTGTTTGGTCTCGCCATTCTTCAGCTTCTGCCGGTGCGCATGCACACGATTATGCACATCCGCCATGAATTCATGAAAATGGCAACGCCGCTTGGAAGAAACGGGCGCCATTTCGTAAAACATGTCCATCAGCATCGTCTTGCCGCGGCCGACACTGCCATAGACATAAAGCCCTTTCACCGTCGTTGCTGGACCGGCCTTGCGTGCGAACATCCAGCCGAGCGCGCTCTTCTTCTTGGCAGGCTTGCGGGCCTTCAGATCGGCGAGAATTCTGTCGAGATGGGCCGCCACACCAAGCTGGGCGGCATCGGCCTGCAAGGTGCCAGCTGCCGTCAATGCGTTGAGCTGTTCAACGACACTATGATTGTAATCAGGCAATGGCTTCATGAAAAGACGCCCCGGTCGCGGATGCAGCACGGAACCCGCGACGAATGGAATGGCTTAGAGCAGAATGAACGTTCCGGCTGCACCGGAACGACTCATCGGCTGAGGCTGAGCGGCTGCCCGCTATTGGTCGTGCCGTCGAAGCGTGCGTCTGCGCTCTTGTAGACGCGGCCGATAGTGTCACCCGAGCGATTCTTGAAGACGACCATCTTGCCGGATACTTCCCAGGACCCCATCGCCGTCAGCTCGCCGGAGCAACCACGCGTGCCGCCACGCGATCCGCTGCCCAGGTTGGTGAGCGTCAGGAACATATCGCAATTGGCCCCGCCATTAGAAACGCGCCAGTTGCCGACCATGGATTCCTTGGTCACGTCGAGAGCTGTTGCCGGTGGAGCAGCGGATGCAACATTGGTGCCGCCGGGTGTCGCCGAAGCAGGCGCCGACGGGAACTGGCTGCCATTGGCACCACCGGGCGGCGGCAGGGCGCCAGACTGAACGGAGGGCACCGGCTGCGCCTGCAGGGGCGGCGTATAACCGGGATTGTTGCTGGCGTTGTTGTTGTAATCGTAGGAGGTACGTTGGCAACCGGCAAGGCTCATCACAACCGCAAGGCCCGTCACCACATATCTGAATTGCATATCAAGCTCCCGATTCTCTCGCTTCCGGAAAGACGATGACCAAACAAGAAGGCTGAATTATTACCAAAGCCTTATCTTGCGCAAGCGATGGCCGGGATAATTACCATTTCGGTCAATTTTTACCGAATTTTCCCACGCCGGGTTGAAAAAAGGGCCACGGTCGAGACCGCGGCCCGATAAATCTCTGCGGTCGGCGATTCGTCCTCAGACGCGGCGCTCAACCATCATCTTCTTGATTTCCGCAATCGCCTTGGCCGGGTTCAAGCCTTTCGGGCAAGCCTGCGCGCAGTTCATGATCGTATGGCAGCGGTAGAGACGGAACGGGTCCTCGAGATTGTCGAGACGCTCGCCGGTCGCCTCATCGCGGCTGTCGATCAGCCAGCGATAGGCCTGCAGCAGAACGGCCGGACCCAGATAACGGTCGCCATTCCACCAGTAGCTGGGACAGGACGTGGAGCAGCAGGCGCAGAGAATGCACTCATAAAGACCGTCCAGCTTCAGGCGATCCTCATGGCTCTGCTTCCATTCCTTGGCGGGTGTGGGCGAAACCGTCTTCAGCCAGGGCTCGATCGAGCGGTGCTGGGCGTAGAAGTTCGACAGGTCAGGAACAAGGTCCTTCACGACAGGCATATGCGGCAGCGGATAAACCTTCACCGTGCCGTTGATCTCGTCCATGCCCTTGGTGCAGGCGAGCGTATTGGTGCCGTCGATGTTCATCGCGCAGGAACCGCAGATGCCTTCGCGGCAGGAGCGGCGTAGCGTCAGCGTCGGGTCGATGTTGTTCTTGATGTAAAGAAGCGCATCGAGAACCATCGGTCCGCAATCATCGACATCAATATAGAAAGTGTCGATGCGCGGGTTCTGGCCGTCATCCGGGTTCCAGCGATAGACGCGGTATTCGCGCACATTCTTGGCACCATCCGGCTTCGGCCAGACCTTGCCTTCGTTGATCTGGGAATTCTTGGGGAGAGCAAGTTCAACCATATCCAGTTCCTCAAATCAGTAGACACGCGCCTTCGGCTCGATCTTTTTCGGATCGATGCCGTCGGCGATCAGGTCGGTGTGAACCGGGCGATAGTCGAGCTTCACGTCGCCTTCGGGGCTGACCCAGGCAAGCGTATGCTTGCGCCAGTTCACGTCGTCGCGACCACCGAACGGACCGTCGACGAAATCCTCGCGGGCATGCGAACCACGGCTTTCCTTGCGCGCTTCCGCGCCGTAGACCGTGGTGATGGCATTGGCCATGAGGTTATGCAACTCGAGCGTTTCGACCAGGTCGGAATTCCAGACCATCGAACGGTCGGTGACCTTGACGTCGGGCAGTTCCTTCCAGATCGCCGAGAGACGGCGGCAGCCGCTTTCGAGCGATTCCTGTGTGCGGAACACGGCCGCATCGTCCTGCATGGCGCGCTGCATCTTGTCGCGCAGCACCGCCGTCGGCGTCGAGCCGTTGGCATAACGCAGGCTGTCAAAGCGTTCCATGATCCTGTCGCAGGCAGCCGTATCGAGAGCGGGAATCGCCTCGTCACGATTAATGACCTGAGCGGCGCGGATGGCGGCGGCACGACCGAAGACCACGAGGTCGATCAGCGAGTTGGAGCCAAGACGGTTGGCGCCGTGAACCGAGGCGCAACCGGCTTCGCCGACCGCCATCAGGCCGGGCGCGATGCGTTCCGGGTTGTTGGCATCGGCATTCAGCACTTCACCCCAATAGTTGGTCGGAATGCCGCCCATGTTGTAGTGAACCGTCGGCAGGACCGGGATCGGCTCCCGGGTCACGTCAACGCCGGCGAAGATCTTGGCGCTTTCGGAAATACCCGGAAGACGCTCATGCAGGATCGCAGGATCGAGATGATCGAGATGCAGGAAGATGTGGTCCTTGTTCTTGCCGACGCCGCGGCCTTCACGGATTTCCATCGTCATGCAGCGGGAGACAACGTCACGCGAGGCAAGGTCCTTTGCCGAAGGTGCATAACGCTCCATGAAGCGTTCGCCTTCGGAGTTGACGAGATAGCCGCCTTCGCCGCGCGCGCCTTCGGTGATGAGGCAGCCCGCGCCATAAATACCGGTCGGGTGGAACTGCACGAATTCCATGTCCTGAAGCGGCAGGCCCGCACGGGCGATCATGCCGCCGCCGTCGCCGGTGCAGGTGTGGGCAGACGTCGCCGAGAAATAGGCGCGGCCGTAACCGCCGGTCGCCAGAACGACCATCTTGGCAGCGAAGCGGTGGATCGTGCCGTCATCGAGGTTCCAGGCAACGACGCCGGTGCAGCGGCCATCCGGCGCCATGATGAGGTCGAGCGCGAAATATTCGATGAAGAATTCCGCATTGTTGCGCAGCGACTGGCCATAAAGCGTGTGCAGAATGGCGTGACCGGTACGGTCGGCGGCGGCACAGGTGCGCTGCACCGGTGGGCCTTCACCGTAATTCTGCATGTGGCCGCCGAAGGGGCGCTGGTAGATCTTGCCTTCTTCGTTACGCGAGAAAGGCACGCCGTAATGCTCCAGCTCATAGACCGCCTTCGGCGCTTCCATGGCGAGATATTGCATCGCGTCGACATCGCCCAGCCAGTCGGAGCCCTTTACGGTGTCGTAAAGGTGCCACTGCCAACAGTCCGGCGTCATGTTGGTGAGCGATGCGGCGATGCCGCCCTGCGCTGCGACGGTGTGGGAGCGCGTCGGGAAAACCTTGGTGATGCAGGCGGTCTTGAAACCCTGTTCGGCCATGCCGAGTGTAGCGCGCAGACCGGCGCCGCCGGCGCCCACCACGATCACGTCATAGGAGTGATCGACATAGGTGTAGGCCTTGCCATTCTGGGAAGGTGAACTGATCGAAGCCATGACGAACTTATCCTACGAATGCGATTTTCAGGATGGCGAAGACAGACAGGCCACCGATGAGGATCGCGAAAAATGTATTCAGCATCAGAAGAACGAGCTTCGGAACTTCGGCGTGAATGTAGTCTTCGATGATGACCTGCATGCCGAGCTTCATGTGGATGAGACCGGAGACCAGCACCAGAGCCATGATGACAGCGACGAGCGGGTTGGAAAGCGCAGCGACGACTTCCGGATAGGGCGCGCCGGCATATTTGATCAGAAAGACAACGAAAAAGGTCAGCAACGGAATGTTCGAAACGGCCGTCAGGCGCTGGCGCCAGAAATGGTCGGTGCCTTCCTTGGCGGAGCCGAGACCGCGAACCTTCCCGAGAGGTGTACGCATATCCATGTAAGTATCTCCTCAGCGCACGATCAGGACGATGACCCAGATCAGCGCGGTCAGACAGATAGACGCCACGAAGGAGGCCTTTGCCAGCTTGGTGGTGAAGTGCTTCTCGAAGCCGTGCCCGAGGTCCCACATCAGGTGGCGCAGGCCGCCGATCATGTGGTGAACCAGCGCCCAGGTGTAGCCGACGAGAACGATCTTGCCGATGATGGTGCCCATCGCCCAGCTGACCCAGTCATAATAAGCTGGACCGGATGCCAGCGCGATAAGCCACCAGGCGACCAGAAGCGTACCGAAATAGAGCGCGCCGCCGGTTACGCGGTGGATGATGGAGGCCACCATCGTCGGAATCGGCTTGTAAATTTGAAGATGCGGCGACAGAGGCCGGTTATTTGTCACATTCGCCATCAGAACCTCGCGGCGTTTTCCCGTGCGTCCACAAGACAGGACGCCCCCAAGCAACAGCACATGACGAAAGAATGTGCATTGCACCAACCGCGACGTTTAATCACATGGGCGCATCACCACAAGCACATTTCATGGCGGATTCCAATTTAATCGATTGGTTCGCGGATTTTTTTTGGAATTTTTTTGCATGAAAATAAAAAATCGAGCGTTTCCAAGATTTACGCCCTCAAAATATTTACCTTTACGTAATTCCGAAAAGGTGTAATTTACGATTGGTTAACTCAAAAAACCGGAGCATGAAGCTCATGTTACAGCACCGAATCGTTGCCTTGGTCATGATCGTTTCAGGCGGGATTTCAACTTACGCGCTGCCCTCTTTGGCGGGCGATTTTCATAGTCAGAATTCCTATCGTCACAGTCAATCGCAAGTCAGCTTTTCAACCGACGGCCTGCCGTCCACGCTGCCTGGGGGCACCTATGTCGGAAGCATTTCCGCACTAAGAGTTCGAGGCAACGGCAATTATTTCGCGACTGGCAGCGAAATATCGCCGCAGATTGCCACGACCGGACCCCGTTTATTGCCGGCGCCCAGAGCAAAAATCATTACCGTGAATACCGATAATGCGGATGATGCCTGCGTTTACCAGCACGGTGTCTGCATTATTCGCCCCTGATCAGAGGAAGCGCCAGACGGTGGTCTTCTTCACTTCGCTGTCTTCCAGCGCACGGCTGACGGTAACCTGATAGGTCGCGAGGGCCTCAAGACGCTGTTTCGGCAGGTAGGCCCTGCCTGGATCTCCAACGAGAACGCTGACGCCCCGGTCAGTCAGGTTTATAAACCATGGCACGAGGAGATCCGCAAAGGCCCGGTCGTAAAAGACATCTCCTGCCAGCAGGACATCAGCCTCAATGGCGCGGCCGATCAGATCGGCATGGGTAAAGCCGATATCAACCCCATTCAGGCCTGCATTCATACGAACAGCCGTTTCCGTCCACGGATCTATATCGGCGGCAAGCACGGTCGCAGCGCCGGCCTTTGCAGCAGCTATGGCAACCAACCCGGAGCCGCTGGCAAAATCCACCACACGCTTGCCGCTTACGCTTTCCGTGTGATCGAGCACATAACGGGCAAGACCCTGCCCGCCGGCCCAGGCAAAAGCCCAGAAAGGCGGCGGCAAGCCAATCTGCTCCAGTTCCTCTTCCGTCTTCAGCCAGAGCTCATGCGCTTCGGTCGCGAGATGAAGGGAGAGTTCCGGCACATGAGGCGGATGCATGATGCCGGTATTGTCGAGGATGAAGCGTTCGGGATCGGTCCTCACCGACGCTTCAATCCGGGGATTTCGGAGGATTTGCGAGCCCGCCCATGCGGCAGACCTCAAGATACTCCTCTTCCGTCACCGGCTGCACGGAAAGCCGCATGGAGGTGACAAGCGACATATTCGCCAGCTTCGGATTGGCCTTAACATCCTTTAGCGAAACCGGCTGCGGCATATCGCAGACGGCGCGGATGTCGACACAATCCCACTTCAGATCACCTTCGGCGGTCGAGTCCGGATGCGACAACGCACAGACTTCGACGATGCCGACAACATCCAGTCCCTCATTGGAGTGGTAAAAGAAGCCCTTGTCGCCAATCTTCATGGCGCGCATGTTGTTGCGCGCCTGATAATTGCGCACGCCGGTCCACTCTTCGCCAGCCTCGCCCTTGGCCTTCTGCATCTCCCACGACCATTTGAACGGCTCGGACTTGTAAAGCCAATAATTCGCCATGCCCGCTCAAGCTCCCGGATTGTTGAAGACCCAGTTATAGGGCTTCACGTCCACGCTTTCGAACAGGCCAGCCTTTGCATAGGGATCGGCTTCGGCAAGAGCCTTGGCCGCATCGATATCGGCGGCTTCCACGATGACGAGGCTGCCATTCGGCTTGCCTTCGGCGTCGAGAAAAGGCCCGGCGATCTTCAGCGTGCCCTCGGAATTGAGCCTGTTCAGATGCTCCAGATGCGCCGGGCGCGTTTCCATGCGCACGTTCAGGTGGCCGGGCTTGTCCTTGCAGATAAAAGCGAACAGCATTTTCGTCTCCTTATGCCTTATTCGGTTGTGATGGGCCGTGTCATCAATTGTTGCATGGCGCTCGCCACATCCAGATTTCCGTCGATGATAGCGGCCACCGCTTCGGTAACGGGCATGTCCACGGTGTGACTTTCTCCCAGCCGGGCGGCGACGGCAGCCGCAAAGGCACCCTCTACCAGCCCGCCGGACATGTCCTTACCGTTACCTCGGCCAAGCGCGATGCCGAAACGCAGGTTGCGCGACTGGTGGCTGGTGGCGGTCAGCACCAGATCGCCAAGACCAGAGAGGCCGCGTACCGTATCGGCCTTGCCGCCCATGGCAACGATGAGGCGCGACATTTCGGCAAGCCCGCGCGATATCAGCGCCGCCCGGGCGGAATCGCCGAGGCCCGCGCCTTCAACGATGCCGGCGGCAATGGCGAGGATATTTTTCAGTGCGCCGCCAAGCTGCACGCCGATGCGGTCTGTCGAGGCATAAAGCCGGAAGGTCTTGCCGGAGATCGTAGTCGCAAGCCGCTCGGCTATTGTTGCATCTTCCGCCGCAATCGCCATGGCCGTCGGTAGACCTCGAGCAATATCGGCCGCGAAGCCCGGACCGGAGAGAACCGCGATCGGATGACGGGGCAATTCCGCTTCCAGAAGTTCCGTGAGCAGCCGACCGGAACTCCGGTCGATACCCTTCGCGCAGGTAACGACGATCGAGTCATTAGCCAGATAAGGACGATAATGACGAGCCGCATCGGCATGAGCCTGCGAAGGCATCGCAAAGAGGACGATGCCGGCACTGGTCAGAACATCCGGCTCGGCGGAAAATTCAAGCACATCCGGCAGTTCGACGCCAGGCAGCGCCGCCTCATGTACGCGGTCGCTCCTGAGGTCGGCCATCAGGGATGGATCGCGGCCGATCAGGATCACGTCGTGCCGGTTTTCCAGCGCGATGACGACGGCAAGCGCAGTTCCGAAGGCGCCGGCGCCGATGACGACGATTTTCTCCCGCTGCATCAGGCCTTGGCTCCCCTTTTACCGAAACCGATCAATGTCTCCGCACTGCCGTCGAGCGGCCAGCGCGAGCGCGGCGGGATTTCCAGCGGATCGGCTTCTCGGCCGTCGGCCATTCGCTCCAGCCCGGCCCATGCGATCATGGCTGCATTATCGGTGCAGAGCCGGTGCGGCGGCGCAACGAAACGAAAGCCATGGGTATCGCAAAGCGACTGCAGCGTCTGGCGGATTTGCTGATTGGCCGCAACGCCGCCTGCGACGACCAGGGCACGCTGGGTTTCCATATGCGGAAACTCCTGCTTGAAACGGGCAAGACCACGGCCAATCCGGTCCTTGAGTGTGCGTGAGACCGCTTTCTGGAACGATGCGCAGATATCGGCAATGTCCTGCTCGGACAGCGGCGCGATCGCGGTCGCCGCCTGCCGTACCGCCGTTTTCAGGCCGGAAAAGGAAAAATCGAGCCTGGTCTCGCCGACCATCGGACGAGGAAGCGGAAAGCGGTCGGGATCGCCTTTTGCCGCCGCCTTCTCAACCGCAGGGCCCCCGGGATAGGGCAGGCCGAGAAGTTTCGCGGTCTTGTCGAAGGCCTCGCCGAGCGCATCATCGATGGTGGTGCCCCAGCGCTCATAATCGCCAACGCCACGCACCAGCACCAGCTGAGTATGGCCACCGGACACGAGCAGCATCAGATAGGGAAAAGATAGACCATCGGTGAGGCGCGCCGTCAGTGCATGTCCTTCCAGATGGTTGATCGCATAAAGCGGCTTGCCTGCTGCTTTTGCGATGGCCTTGCCCGTCATCAAGCCCACCAGCAGGCCGCCGATCAGCCCGGGGCCGGAGGTAGCAGCAACGGCATCGACGTCGGCAAGGGTCACGCCTGCCTGCTCCAGCGCTTCTTCCACAAGCGTATCCAGCGCCTCGACATGGGCCCGTGCGGCAATTTCCGGCACCACACCGCCATAGGCGCTGTGTTCCTCAAGCTGCGACAAAACGACGTCGGAGACGATCTCGCCGCGCCCATCTGCATGCCGAACCACAATGGATGCAGCGGTTTCGTCACAGCTTGTCTCTATGCCGAGGATACGAAGAAAGGGGGTCATCACATCTGTTCGTTCATTGCGATTATGCGCGGAGTTGGTCTAAGACAACTCCGGTAACAATGGATAGACGCGGATGCAAACAAAACCTTTCCGAATCGGCACGCGCGGCAGCCCGCTGGCGCTCGCGCAGGCTTATGAGACGCGCAACCGGCTGATGGCGGCGCATGGTCTGCCGGAAGACATGTTCGAAATTGTCGTGCTATCCACCAAGGGCGACCGGATAACCGATCGCGCCTTGTCCGAAATCGGCGGCAAGGGCCTGTTTACCGAAGAACTGGAAAGCCAGCTCCTGTCAGGCGAACTCGATATGGCCGTGCATTCCTCAAAGGACATGCCGACCGTTTTGCCGCAAGGCCTTTATCTGTCCGCCTTCCTGCCGCGTGAAGACATACGCGACGCCTTCATCGGCCGCACCGCGCCGAAGCTGCTCGAACTGCCGCATGGCGCCGTGGTCGGCTCCGCGTCCCTGCGTCGCCAGGCGCTGATCCGTCGCCTGCGGCCGGATCTGAGCGTGATCATTTTTCGCGGTCAGGTCGATACGAGGCTGCGTAAGCTGGAGGAAGGCCAGGCGGACGCGACACTTCTTGCCCTTGCGGGCCTGAAGCGGCTCGGAAAGGACAACGTTCCGACGGAAATTCTTGACCCGAAGGAGTTCCCTCCCGCTCCAGCCCAAGGCGCAATCGGCGTGGAAAGCCGCATCGGCGATACGCGCATGGACGAACTGCTCGCGCCCATAAACGACAGGCCCACTCATGATTCAGTGAGCTGTGAGCGCGCCTTTCTCGCGGCGCTTGACGGTTCCTGCCGCACGCCGATTGCCGGTTATGCCACCTGTGACGGCGAGGAACTGCATTTTTACGGCCTCATCCTCACCCCCGATGGCCAGACGAGCCATGGCATCGAAATCTCCGGCAACCGCAGGGATGCGGCGAGGCTGGGCCAACAGGCCGGCGAAAAGGTACGCGCCAAGGCAGGCAGCAGTTTCTTCGAAGGCTGGGGCTGAGCCAATGCGGATCGTCGTCACCCGGCCGCAGCGTTCGGGCGAAAGGACGGCCGCAAAACTCGAAGCGCTCGGCCACACGCCGGCGCTACTGCCGCTGTTCTATCCCGTCCATCATCACGAGCGCGCCGTCTCGGCGCTGTCGCACCCAATGGCGGCCATCGCCGTGACCAGCGCAGAGGCTTTGCGGGCACTGGAGACATCACGAGACCGGCTGGTTCCCAATCTGTCAAAACCGCTGTTCGCCGTCGGAAGGGCAACGGCTGAAGCGGCGGAAAAAATCGGTTTCAAACACATTCTCACCGCTTCCGGCGATGCCGTAAGTCTGAACGCGCTGGTGACTGAACGCGCGGCCCTGTTTTCCGAGAAAGAACCCCTGCTTTATCTCGCCGGCCGACCCCGTGGCGCCGTCTTCGAGGAAGGCCTTGCCGCCGCCGGCATTGCCTTCAAAACGGTCGACTGTTACGAGATGCTGCCCTGCAACGTTCCTGAAACTGTGCTCGAAACGGCCCTGGTGAAAAACGCGGCGGATGTGGTCCTGCTTTATTCATCGGAAGCGGCGCGGGCATTTTTCCATCATGTATCGACGGAAAAATACGAAAAGGCGTTGGCGAGAACACAATTCATCTGCATCAGCCGCAACGTGTTTTCTCTCGTTCCGGAAATCTTCCGCGTCAACGCCGTTGCTGCCAAAGAGCCGAACGAGGCTGCGATGTTTGAACTTCTGCACCGCAACTCTGGAACCTAATTCGAGCTCGCCTCTTTCCTTTGCCGCCGTCACTGACTAGGTTTAGAGTACTGCAGGCAGAAATGAGGTTGTCATGGTATCGGGAAAGCCGCCACGCCACTCCAAGTCCAAAGCCGAACCGGTCACGATCGACCTGGACGCCAAAGACGTGAAAGCAGTTTCCGCCGACGTGGATGCCGCCGAGACCGACAAAAAGCCCGGTGACAAAACCCCGGAGACCGCAGCGGATTCCGCAGTTTCGGATATCAGATCGGAAGCAACCGCAACAGGCAATGCCGCACCGATATGGGATCAGCCAAAGAGACCCCCTCTCGAGCCCGAGCCCAATGTCGGGAAAGCGGACGCCGTGGCGGCGACACCGAAGGCGGAGAACCTGGATAACGGACAGAAAGCGCCTGTCTCGCCCTCCTCCGCTCCGCCTCAAGCCGATAGTAAATCTTCGACAGGCACCGCCCAGACGACCGCTGCCGCGGCTGCAACAGCAAAGCCTGCCTCCGGATCCACAGCCTCCACCAGCGCATCCGGCGGCGCCACCACGGCAAAGCCTTCGACCGCGACCTCGTCCTCAGGACCGGCAAAGCCCTCCATACCGCAGCGGGTCGAAAGCAAACAGGCGGCGACCTCGGGCCTGATCGCGGCAGGTATCGTCGGCGGCCTTGTGGCGCTCGCCGCCGCCGGCAGCATGCAATATGCAGGCATCCTGCCCTCCTTTAATGCAGGCAAGGCGGGAAGCGAGGAAATCGCTGCCCTTAAAACCGATCTGGACAGCTTGCGCCAGCAGCTTGCCAATGCGCCAGCCTCCGACACCTCGGCGCTGGAACAGCGCATCGCAACCCTTGAAGGCGTGAAGGGGGAGGCCTCGCAGGTCGATGGGCTGTCAGAGAAAATCACCGCCCTCGAAGCGGCTCTCCAGTCGGAACGGTCTGCGCAGACTTCGGCGACAGCGGAACTGACACGCCGTCTCGCTGATGCTGAAGCCAAGATCAACGAGCCGCGCGACGATATCGAAGTCGCCCGCGCTATAGCATCGGCCGCGCTGAAGGCCGCGATCGATCGCGGTGGACCGTTCCTGACGGAACTCGATACCCTGTCCAAGGTAACGCCCGACGATCCGGCCATCGCATCGCTGCAATCCTTCGCCGCAACCGGCGTACCATCACGCTCGGAGCTGATGCAGAAGTTCCCCGATGTCGCCAATGCGATGCTCTCAGCCATAAACCAGCCTGACCCCAATCAGGGCATCATGGAACGCCTGACCGAAAGCGCCTTTTCGCTGGTGAAGGTGCGACCCGTCGGAAACATCGAAGGCGAAACCCCCGAAGCCAGGATCGCACGCGTGGAAAACAAGCTGCGCAATGGCGATCTTCAGGGCGCGGCACTTGAGTGGAACGGTCTTCCGGATGCCGCCAAGACGGCATCCGCTGATTACAAGAAATCTCTGGATGCGCGCGTCGAGGTCGAAAATCTGGTGGGCGGCACGTTGAACCGCGCCATCACCAGCACCGGCAGGCAGGGGTAAGGGCATGACCAGAATTCTGACTTTCGCCGTTATCGTTCTGGCTCTCGGCTTCGGTTTCTCCTGGCTGGCTGACAGGCCGGGCGTCCTTTCCATCGTCTGGCAAGGTCAGCTGATCGAAATGAGCCTGATGGTCGCAGCCTCCATCATCGCGGCGCTCATCGCTGCTGCCATGTTGCTCTGGTGGATCGTCAACGCCGTATGGACTTCGCCTAATGCCGCCCGTCGTTATTTCCGCGCGCGCAAGCGCGACCGCGGTTATCAGGCGCTCTCCACTGGCCTCATCGCCGCTGGCGCTGGCAATGCCATTCTTGCACGGAAGATGACGGCCCGCACGCAGGGACTACTGAGTGCCGATCAGGAGCCGCTAATTCACCTGCTCGATGCACAGGCCGATCTCATCGAAGGCAAATATGATGAGGCGCGCCGTAAGTTCGAGGCCATGGCGCGTGATCCCGAAACGCGTGAACTCGGCCTTCGCGGCCTCTATATCGAGGCACGTCGTCAGGGCGCTTACGAAGCCGCCCAGCAATATGCCGAGGACGCCGCGGAAAAAGCACCCTATCTGCCATGGGCGGCACAGGCGACGCTGGAAAACCGATGCCGCAATGGGCAGTGGGACGATGCCATCCGTCTGCTTGATCAGCAGAAGGCGGCCAGCGTCATCGAACGCGGCGAGGCGGAGCGGCTGAAAGCCGTGCTTCTCACTGCCAAGGCCGGCGAGAAACTGGAAAGCGACCCGGTAGGTGCGCGCGAGGACGCGAAGCACGCTCTCAAGCTTGCAAAAGGCCTCGTGCCGGCAGCGCTTATCGCGGCGAAGTCCTACCTGCGCGAAGACAATCTGCGCAAGGCCGCCGCGATCCTTGAACCCGTCTGGAAAAACGATCCGCATCCGCAGATCGCCGAACTTTACGTACGCGCCCGCAGCGGCGATACCGCCATCGACCGTCTGAAGCGGGCAGAGCGGCTTGAAAGTCTGAAGCCCAACAACATCGAATCCCTGTTTGCCGTGGCGCAGGCGGCGCTCGACGCCAAGGAATTCGCCAAGGCCCGGGCGAAGGCCGAGGCCGCCGCCCGGATCGAGCCGCGCGAAAGCATTTTCCTCTTGATGGCCGATATCGAGGAGGCCGAAACCGGGGATCAGGGCCGTGTGCGCTACTGGATGGCGCAGGCACTGCGCGCGCCGCGTGATCCGGCATGGGTCGCCGACGGTATCGTCTCTGAAAAATGGCTGCCGGTCTCGCCTGTCACGGGTCGTCTCGATGCCTTCGAATGGAAAGCGCCTTTCGGGCAGCTGGAAGGCCCTGTTGAAGATCTGACAATCGAAAACGCGATTGCCGCAGCACCCGCAAGGACCGAACCGACGGTAAAGACGGTCGTCGTGGAAACCGCGCCCGAGACCCGTGCGGAGCCAAAGCGGGCTTCGGCTGAGCCCATAGAGGTAAAACCGAGTGTTTCGGCTCCGACGGAGAAAAAGCCCGTCACGATCGAAGCGCCGGTGGAAACCGAAGCGGCGAATGAAAAGGCCGAAGCAGTGCCCTTTTTCGGCGGTGCGCCAGATGATCCGGGTGTGAAGAAATCCGGCGCGGAAGCCGAACCCAAGACACGGCTCAAACTCTTCTGACGAGCAGGCTATCGATGTTCCAGCAAATACAGTCGTTTATTCAGAACCTCGTCGGCCCGCAGGCAGGTGATTTCAGTCCCGATGATCTGAGGGTGGCGGTAGCCGCCCTCTGTTTTCAGGTCATGGAAGCCGATGGCACCATCTCGAAAAGCGAGCGTGATCGTCTTCGCGAAATTCTGCATGAATATTATCATCTCGACGGCGGCAAGCTTGATGCCCTGCTCGCCGCCGGCCAGGAGGCCGGCAAGGAAGCCGTCGATTATTACCGCTTTACTACCGATATCCGTCGCCACCTGGATGAAGATCAGCGCGTGGAGCTTATTGGCATATTATGGGATATTGTTTACGCTGACGGCGAACGAAGCGAGATGGAAGACCATGTGATCTGGCGTGTCGCGGATCTGCTGGGTGTTTCCGTGCGCGACAGGGTCCTGCAACGTCAGCAGGCCGCCACGAGGTCCGGACCCGCTGAAGAAAGCGAAAACGAAGACGATGCTGTTTGACCCCTCCAGGCAACAGAAACAACAACCTTCGCTGCTCATCGTCCTGCATCAGGAACGCTCCACGCCCGGTCGCGTCGGCCAGATGCTGGTGGAAAAAGGGTATCGTCTCGATGTAAGGCGTCCCGCGCTCGGCGATGACCTGCCGCAGACGCTGGAAAAACACGCCGGAGCCATCATTTTCGGCGGCCCGATGAGCGCCAATGATCCGCATGATTATGTCAAAGCCGAAATCGACTGGCTGAAAGTGCCGCTGAAGGAAAACAAGCCTTTTCTCGGCATCTGTCTCGGTGCGCAGATGTTGTCCAAACATTTGGGCGGCAGGGTGGAAGCCGACAGGGACGGCAAGGTGGAGATTGGCTGGTATCCGCTCCATGCCACCGAACATGGGCGGCTTCTGATGCCGCACTGGCCGAAGATGGTCTATCACTTCCATCGCGAAGGCTTTGAGCTGCCGCGTGGAGCCGAACTTCTGGCATCGGGCGAGACCTACCCCAACCAGGCCTATCGATATGGAAAAAATGCCTGGGGCCTGCAGTTTCACGCCGAACTGACACGTGCCATGATGCATAGCTGGGTGGTGCACGGCGCGCAGCGTTTCGGCATGCCCAATGCCCAGGTGGGCAGCCAGCATCTGGAAGGCCGCATGCTGTTTGATACGCCGCTCAGGGCATGGCTCAGCAATTTTCTCGATCTGGTTTTTGAGGGCAAGGCGCAGCGCTAGAGCATTTCCGGTAAAGATGCGCTGCGGCTTTACGTCCGGATAATCCGTGAAAACAAAAAGTTGGATCGTTTTTGCGCTTCGAAGAAAAGCCAAGACGATCTGAGACCCATCGCTGTCAGTGCGGCGCGTCGAGATTGTCGATCTTGCGCAGCTTGGAAAAGCCGAGCGCCCAGATGACCGCCACGGCGAGCGTGCCAGCCCCGCCGATGACAACGGCTGGAACGGCACCCACAACATGAGCCATGGTACCGGCACGAAACTCACCCAGTTCGTTCGATGCGCCGACGAAGACCATGTTCACCGCGTTCACACGCCCGCGTACCTCATCCGGTGTCCAAAGCGCGATCAACCTTTCTCGCACATAGACCGATACCATGTCCGATGCGCCCATGACTACCAACGCGGCGATGGACAGCCACGCGGTTTGCGAAAGTCCGAAGACCACGGTTGAAACGCCGAAAAGGCCAACGCCAGCGAACATCAGCAGGCCGGCATGGTGACGAATGGGCTTGAATGCCAGAATAACGGCGACGGTGATGGCGCCGATACCGGGCGCCGCGCGCAGAAGCCCGAGGCCCCACGGGCCGAGCGTCAGCACTTCCTTGGCAAAGATCGGCATCAATGCAACCGCGCCACCCAGCAACACCGCGAAGAGATCGAGCGATATTGCACCGAGGACGATCTTTTCCTGCGAGATGAATTTAAACCCGGCGAGCATGGTTTCGAGGCTGATCGCCTTTGCCGGGCCGCGTTGTTCCGGCTTGCGGATCGCCACCGCAAGTCCTGCGGAGACGATAAAAAGCACGAGCGCCACACTGTAGGCAACGGAGGCGCCGAGACCATAAAGCAGGCCGCCGGCAACGGGACCGAGAATGGAGGCCATCTGCCAGGAAGAAGAATTCCAGGCGATGGCGTTCGGCAAATCCTCTACCGGCACGAGATTGGGCGCCAGCGACTGGACCGCCGGTCCCATGAAAGCGCGCTCTATGCCGAAGACGACAAGAATGGCGAATACCGGCCAAGGGGAAAAGCTGTGCGTGAGTGTCAGCGCCAGAAGAGCGACGGCACAGAGCGCCGCAACCATCAGGCATATGGCCATAATACGCCGGCGATTGTGACGGTCGGCAACCGTTCCCGTAACAAGGATCAAAAGAAGGGACGGCAGAAACTGGAAAAGACCGATCAGGCCGAGATAAAAGGCATTGCCGGTCACTTCATACATTTGCCACCCAACCGAAACACTGACGATCTGTATGGCAAAGGCCGAAAAAAACCGGGCGCTGAAGAAACGTCGATAGGATGAATGCCGGAATGCACCGAAACGGTTTTCGGCAGAAGGAAGAGACATCGGCTGGGTGCTCGCGAAGAAAATGTGTGATGGCAATAAAGCGATATGACAGGAATCACCAGCCCTCACCATCGCGATCGCGCAAAGTGTGAGCGGTTTTTGCGTGAAATCCTGCCGCCCGGTTATGAGTTAGACCACGATCACAGCAGGTGGATCTAACCGGTGATGATTACGATTCGGCGCAACACTTGCCGGTTCAGCGACGAATGTCTAAATGTCTTGCAACCAAGATACGGAGATATTGATGCTTGCCCTGTTTCAGACCATCGATCTGGCCTTGAACCTCTATACCTGGGTGCTGATTGGCAGCGCCATTTTTTCATGGCTTTACGCCTTCAACGTCATCAATTCCCGCAACCAGTTCGTGAACGCCATCGGCAGCTTTCTGTTCAATGTCACGGAACCGGTTCTGCGCCCCATCCGTCGCGTTCTGCCCAATCTCGGTGGCATCGACATTTCGCCGATCATCGTGCTCCTGATCATCTTCTTCATCCGCTCCTTCATGTGGAACACGCTGTACCCGATGTTCGCGTGAACGGCTGCTGGCAAAAACACGGTGATCATATCCGGCTCTCCGTTCGCCTCACACCGAATGGCGGGCGGGACGCGATTGATGGCGTGGAGCTGGATGCGGACGGAAACGCGCAGCTAAAGGCCCGGGTCAGCGCCGTGCCGGAAGGCGGTAAGGCGAACAAGGCCCTGACTGTTTTGCTGGCAAAGAAACTTGGCGTACCCAAAACCGCCATCAGCTTCGTTTCGGGCGAAACAGCGCGCAAAAAAATCCTCCGGATCGACACCGACCCGGAGGATTTTGAAGACCGATTCAAGAAGCTTTAGACCAGATCAGCCCTGCGCCTTGTAGCGCTCGATGGCTTCGACGATCAGCTTCTTGGCAACGTCAACATCCTGCCAGCCGCCCATCTTCACCCACTTGCCGGGCTCCAGATCCTTGTAGTGCTCGAAGAAGTGCTCGATCTGCTTCAGCGTGATTTCCGGAAGATCGGTGTAATTATTGACCTTGTCGTAACGACGGGTCAGTTTCGGAACCGGAACCGCCAGAATCTTCTCGTCCTTGCCGCCATCATCTTCCATGATCATCACGCCGATGGGACGAACATTGATGACGCAGCCCGGTACCAGCGGGCGGGTGTTGCAGATGAGAACGTCGATCGGATCGCCATCGTCGGACAGGGTGTGCGGTACGAAACCATAGTTACCCGGATAGGTCATCGGCGTGTAGAGGAAGCGATCAACGATCAGCGCACCGGCATCCTTGTCCATCTCGTACTTGATCGGGTGTCCACCGACCGGCACTTCAACGATAACATTAACGTCTTCCGGCGGATTTTTGCCTACGGAAATTGCATCGATACGCATTCGCTTCCCTCATTCGCGGGTTGGATTTGGTTTTCGATACTGGGAAAGTCTGCGCATTGCAACACGGCTGTGGGCATATAAGGCATAATGGATAAATTGGGTGTCAGCGATGCGGTCACGACCGGACGCGAAACGACAATCCCGGAATTTGCGCCGTCAGTTCCAGACGAAACCGACCTTGCGAAGTGATTTGCCACCGAAATCTTCCATTCCTTCGGCAATGTCGCGCCCGCCATGCGAGCGGAAAAAGCGATTGGCTACATCGCTGTCCTCAAGGCACCAGACGACAATACCGTTGCAGCCAAGCGAGGTCAGCAACCGGCGCGCTTCCGTAAAAAGCAGTGATCCGAGGCCGATGCCCTGATATTCCGGACGGAGATAGAGTTCATAAATTTCGCCGTCATGCGGCAGTCCGCGCGCCCGGCTTAGGCCCAGCGTCGCGTAGCCGGCAACAACGCCCGCCACTTCAACCACCAGCATGGTTGCGGAACCCTTGGTTGCCTTTTTCCACCAGATTTCGCCACGGCGCTCGAGCATCTGCGTCAACGGCCGATGCGGGATAAGCCCGGCATAGGCCTGTTGCCACGACAGACGGTGCGCCTCGGATATGGCGCGCGCATCTTGCGGTTCAGCACGGCGAACATCGATGGATAACGTTTTCATAACGCGATTCTGGCCCCGGCCACTGAAACTTACCAGTCATAAAGGTTAACGCCGGCAAGCTTACCCACAGCCTATTCATGTGGACGACCAGAAAAAATTAACGCATCCTTAACCTTTGGCAAAGCTCCTTTCGACTCATGCACACATAAAAAAGAATGCATAAAAAAACCCGGCGCAAGGCCGGGTTTTCGAAACAGGGATCGAACCGATCAGCTGGCAGCAAGCTTTGCCTTTTCGAAACGCTTGCGGTCATTCGGATCGAGATAGAGCTTGCGAAGACGGATAGACTTCGGCGTGACTTCAACGAGTTCGTCATCCTGAATCCAGGAAAGTGCGCGCTCCAGCGTGAACTTGATCGGGGGGGTGAGCTTCACGGCTTCATCCTTGCCGGCGGCGCGGATGTTGGTGAGCTTCTTGCCCTTCAGCACGTTCACGTCGAGGTCGTTGTCACGGCTGTGAATGCCGATGATCATGCCTGCATAAACCTTCTCACCGGCATCGATGATCATCGGGCCGCGATCTTCGAGGTTGAACAGAGCATAGGCAACAGCTTCGCCCGACTCGTTCGACAGCAGAACGCCGTTGACGCGACCGCCGATCTCGCCCTTGTAAGGCTGGTAGTCGTGGAACAGGCGGTTCATGACGGCCGTACCGCGCGTGTCGGTCAGGAGTTCCGACTGGTAACCGATCAGACCACGGGTCGGCGCGAAGAACACCAGACGGACGCGGTTGCCGCCGGAGGGGCGAAGCTCGACCATTTCGGCCTTGCGCTCGGACATCTTCTGCACGACGACGCCGGAATGCTCCTCATCCACGTCGATGACAACTTCTTCGACCGGCTCCATCAGCTGGCCGTTCTCATCCTTGTGCATGACGACGCGCGGACGCGAAACGGCAAGCTCAAAACCTTCGCGGCGCATGTTTTCGATCAGAACCGCCAGCTGCAATTCGCCACGGCCAGATACGAAGAAGGAATCCTTGTCGGCGGATTCTTCGATCTTCAGCGCAACGTTACCTTCAGCTTCCTTGAACAGACGGTCGCGGATGACGCGGCTCGTCACCTTGTCGCCTTCGGTGCCGGCGAGCGGCGAATCGTTGACGATGAAGGACATGGTAACGGTTGGCGGATCGATCGGCTGCGCCTGCATCGGCTCCATGACGGCAGGGTCACAGAAGGTGTCGGCGACGGTGCCCTTGGAGAGACCTGCGATGGCGACGATGTCGCCTGCATGGGCTTCTTCGATCGAGGTGCGCTCGATGCCACGGAAAGCAAGAATCTTGGAGATGCGGCCGTTTTCAATCAGCTTGCCATCCTGGCCGAGAACCTTGACCGCCTGGTTCGGCTTGATCGAACCGGAAGCGATACGGCCGGTGATGATGCGGCCGAGGAAGTTGTTGGCTTCGAGGATCGTGCCGATCATGCGGAACGGACCTTCTTCGACCTTGGGCTCCGGCACGTGCTTGACGACGAGATCGAGGAGCGGCGCAAGACCTTCATCAGTCGGGCCTTCCGGATTGACGTTCATCCAGCCGGAACGGCCCGAGCCGTAGAGGATCGGGAAGTCGAGCTGCTCGTCGGTTGCATCCAGAGCCGCGAAAAGGTCGAAGACTTCGTTGACGACTTCCTCATGGCGGGCATCCGGACGGTCGATCTTGTTGATGGCGACGATCGGGCGAAGGCCGACCTTCAGCGCCTTGCCAACCACGAACTTCGTCTGCGGCATAGGGCCTTCGGCAGCGTCAACGAGAACGATGGCGCCGTCCACCATCGACAGGATACGCTCGACTTCACCGCCGAAGTCGGCGTGGCCGGGGGTGTCGACGATGTTGATGCGGGTATCTTTCCACTCGATCGAGGTCGCCTTGGCGAGAATGGTGATGCCGCGCTCTTTTTCGATGTCGTTGGAATCCATAACGCGTTCCATCACGCGCTGGTTTTCACGGAACGAACCGGATTGCTTCAGAAGCTCGTCAACAAGCGTCGTTTTTCCATGGTCAACGTGCGCGATGATCGCGATGTTGCGAAGTGCCATTGTTCAAAATCTCTGAGGTTGGGCGCTATATTGATGAGAAACGCCAATTTAGTTTGGCGCGCTCATAACCTTTTTTTTGCAAATGCGAAAGGGGGGCTCATGTCATAAGCCCCCTGCGCTCAGCTTCTAGCTCAGAAATATGACAGTCTCTTATAGGAGACCGCGCTTCGAAAGCATCGCGTCCGGGCTCGGCATCTTGCCGCGGAAGGCGAGATAGGCTTCCTCGGGATCCACGGAACCACCGACGGAGTAGATGTTGTCCTTCAGCCGCCGCGCCATATCGCTATCGAAGGCATTGCCGGTTTCCTCGAAGGCGGAAAAGGCATCGGCATCCAGCACTTCCGACCACATGTAAGAATAATATCCAGCGGAATAACCGTCGCCGGAGAAAACGTGCTGAAAATGCGGTGTCGCATGGCGCATGACGATGGATTTAGGCATGTTGAGCGTTGAAAGAACCTCACCCTGCACGGCCATCGGGTCGTCGACGCTGTCGCGCGTGTGGAACGCCATGTCGACAATCGCCGAAGAGGTAAACTCCACCGTGCTGAAGCCGGCATTGAAGGTCTGTGCGGCCAGAACCTTGTCCAGCAGCGCCTTCGGCATTGCCGCACCAGTTTCATAATGCAGGGCGTATTTTTCCAGGATTTCCGGCACAGTCAGCCAGTGCTCGTAAAGCTGCGAGGGCAATTCGACGAAATCGCACGATACGCCCGTTCCCGACACCGAAGGGTAGGTGACATCGGACAACATGCCATGCAGCGCGTGGCCGAATTCGTGGAAGAGTGTACGCGCATCGTCAAGCGAAAGAAGCGCGGGCTTACCTTCGGCCGGTTTGGCGAAGTTGCAGACATTATAGATGATCGGGATTTCTCCGACCGTACCGTTTTTCAGCGGCAACTTGTGCTGCGATTGGAACGAACTCATCCATGCGCCTGATCGCTTGGAGGGCCGCGCGAAATAATCGCCGAGGAACATGGCCTTCAGATCGCCCTGGTCGTCGCGGATCTCGAAAACCCGGACGTCCGGGTGATAGGCGGCGACACCCTTGACCTCGACGGCACGAATTCCAAACAGCCGCCCGGCCACATCGAAGCAGGCTTCAATGATCTTTTCCAGCTGCAGATAAGGTTTCAGTTCCGCCTCGGAGAAATTGAATTTCTGAGCGCGGAGCTTTTCGGCGTAATGTCGCCAGTCCCATGGCAGAACGTCGTGGTTTTTGCCTTCCGCGGCGATGATGGCGGCAAGCTCAGCCTCCTCCTCACCCGCGCGGCGAACGGCCTTTTCCCAGACCTGCCCCAGAAGGCCGTTCACGGCATCGGGCGTCTTTGCCATCGTGTCGTCAAGCTTATAGGCGGCGAAATTCGCATAACCGAGAAGCTTCGCCTTCTC
The DNA here is from genome assembly GCF_004328495.1 of Agrobacterium sp. 33MFTa1.1. NCBI lineage: Bacteria > Pseudomonadati > Pseudomonadota > Alphaproteobacteria > Hyphomicrobiales > Rhizobiaceae > Agrobacterium > Agrobacterium sp. 33MFTa1.1. The sequence goes on from NZ_CP036358.1 coordinate 2,267,204, forward strand.
CTCGCGCAGTTCAAGCGTGCGGCGGACGATCTCTCGATTGTCGGTCTCGCCGCCGTTTTCACCGCGCGCCGCCCATGCCCTGAACGCCTGTTCACGCAGGTCTCGACGTTCGGAAAATGTCAGGAAGGGCTCGATGATGGAACGGGAAAGGGTGACGGCGAACATGCCATCCTCGCCATGCTCACGGGCCGCACCCGCCATTGCGTCGCGCAGAAAACCGGGAATGCCGGCAAGTTCCTCTTCCGTGGAAAGCAAGAGCTTCCAGTTCTTTTCATCCGCCAGTACATTCTGCCCGAACTTTGCACCGAGACCGGCCAGCTCCTCATTGATCGCCGCCAGCCGCTCCTGCCGGTCTTTCGGCAATTTCGCGCCGGAGCGCACGAAACCCTTCCAGTGCCGTTCGAGAACACGGTTTTCCTCACCCGTCAGCCCAAGTGTCTCGCGTTTTTCCCACAAGGTATCGATGCGCTTGAACAGAGCCGCGTTCATGCCGATCTTAGAATAGTGCCGCGACATTTTCGGAGCAATCTCCCGCTCCAGCGCCTGGATCACGCCATTGGTGTTCGCTCCTGCCCTGTTCCAGAACAGCGCCGAAATGCGTGAAAGATCGTCACCCGCGACCTCAAGCGCAGTTACAGTGTTTGCAAATGTCGGCGCCTCAACATTGGCTGCGATCGCATCGATCTCCTGCTCATGGGAACCAAGTGCGGCGTCAAAGGCCGGAGCGAAATCCTCATCCCTGACTGCATCGAATTTTGGCAGACCATTGTGACCGTTCCAGTGAACGAGTGCGGGATAAAGCGCGGTCTCAGATGGCATTTCATGTTCCTCGTACAATTCCGGTTTAGCCATATGGGCACGCCGCCGCCGCCAATTCAATATCGGAATTTGGTGTGGAATACGCACTCGCCTTCATTTCCAAGTATTGACCGATATGACGACATCATGGTCTGCTTCTTTAAATAATATCCCATGACGGAGATATGTATTATGGAGATTTATTCTTTAAGGTCCTCTAATAATTTCCTTTTCAGGGACAATTCCAGAAACGCAAGATCCGTGGGCATTGCCGATTTCGGCAAGGCCGGAAAATCCGATGCAGCCTCAGGCTTTGAAGAGACGGTAAGAGGGATAGATTTTACCCGCATCAGCCCGCGCGACCTGCGCGAAATCGCCCGAGATTATTACCATGCGGGAAAAATCAGCCAGGACACCCTTTCGTCCGAACTTCCGGCACAAACCCCTAGTGCCAGCGGTGAGGTCATCGACATAGCTGATGTGACCGAGGACACGGAATTCGACTTCCTGACCTATTTTTCCGACCGAGCTGAAATTGCCCGTTCCATCGGCACCGCAGACGAGGTTGAAAAAATGCAGGACGTTCTGTCTTTTTTTGCTTTGGCGTGACGGCCCTGAACCGCGTTGCGGGGCACACCGCAATGGAAGTGACATATAGTTTACTCGATTTTCGGTAATATGATTTGTGTACCATTGATTATCGCCCGGATTTTAGTAAGGCTGACTTACGAAAAGGCGAAGCATGGGCACGAAACGCGAAAGAGATTCATTGGCATTTCTGCTGAACAGCGGTGCACGCCTGCTGAACAGTGCTTTTGAGCGCCGTATATCCGAGGCCGGACTGGGCCTGACCCCCGGCGAGGCGCGCGCATTGCTGACGGTCGCTGTCGTTGACGGCAGCAAACAGTCAGACATCGCCGCTCGCCTCGGAATAGAACCCATGACGATCTGCGCCTATCTTGATAAGTTGCAGTCCCTCAATCTCATCGAGCGGCAGCAGGACCCACAGGACAGACGCTCCAAGCGTATTGTGCTGACCAAATCCTCAGCCGACATGCTGGAAGCCGTGCGGCAGGAAATAGATGAACTCGTCCGCCACGCTACCCAGGGCCTGAATGACGAGGAGGTGGCGTTGTTCCGCCACTTTCTGCAAACCCTTCGTGACAATCTGCAGCCGGAACAACCGGGGCAGAACGGCTGATCACCATGTCGCCAAAACCGATCATGTCCACGAAACGCACGGCGATGCTTGGTGCGTTTTTGACGGCGCTTGCGCCCATATCCATGGCGATTTACACACCCGCCATGCCGGAACTGACGCGGGTTTTTGCCACTGACCAGTCCGCCGTCAAGCTCAGCCTGTCCCTCTATTTTGCCGGGTTCGCGCTGGCGCAACTGCTCGCCGGGCCGGCATCGGATGCCTTCGGTCGGCGAAAGGCAAGCATCGTCTTCCTCCTGATCTTTCTGGGCGGCGGCCTGGTGGCCATTTCCGCGCCGACGATCGAAGTGCTGCTTTTCGCCCGGCTGGTTCAGGGCATCGGTGCTTCGGTCGGTATGACGGTGGCGCGTGCCGTGGTGCGCGACCAGTTTACCGGCGCCGAAGCCTCCAGCATCATGAATCTCATTGGTATCATGCTGGCGGTCGGCCCTGCTCTCGGACCGACGATCGGTGGACTTTCACTCGCGGCTTTCGGCTGGAAATCCGTGTTTTTTCTGATGGTCGGGCTCGGAGCCATCGCCATTTTATCCGTCGTGATTTTTTTGCGGGAAACAACGGTTCCGGACAGGAGCCTGATCCGGCCCAGGCGGCTCCTGTCGGCCTATGGCACGCTGCTCAGCGCGCCACGTTTCCTTCTGGCTGCACTGGTGCTCGGTGGTTCCATCGGCGCGCTTTATGCGCAGGCCACCATGCTGACTTTCATCCTTATCAACGAGGTCGGCATGACACCCACCGCCTTCGGCATCGGCATGCTGATGCAGACAGGCGCCTACTTCTTCGGCTCGATTGCCCTGCGTTACATCGCACCCCGACTGGGTGACCGGCGCTCGGTCGTGATCGGCCTCTGTTTTTCCGGAACCGGCGGCCTCCTTATTTTATTGTCAGTTTTCCTGATGCCGCCATCGTTCCTTTCGATCATGGGGCCCGTTGCAGTCGCAACTGTCGGCATCGCCCTGCTGACCCCTTCGATGGTGACAGCAGCGCTTGCGCCCTTCCCACATATCGCCGGTTCGGCATCGGCCATGATGGGATTTATCCAGATGGGATCGGGCTTCGCCGGCGGTGCTGCAGCCTCCCTCATCGGTTCACCTTTGACCGGCTTCGGCGTCATCATTCCCATGATGGAATTCACGGCCGTTGCCAGCTACATCGGCTTCCGCATCGTCTCCAGAAGAGCGACATGAAAAACCCGCCGGTGTCACCACCAGCGGGTTTCGTTATTTTTTCAAGAACAGAATTACTTGCTGAGATTGCGCTTTGCCAACGTGCGAAGACGCAGCGCATTGAGCTTGATGAAGCCTGCAGCATCCTTCTGGTCATAAGCGCCGTGGTCGTCCTCAAAGGTCACCAGCGCGTCGGAGTAGAGCGACTTGGCACTCTCGCGGCCGGTTACCATGACGTTGCCCTTATAGAGCTTCAGCGTCACTTCGCCTTCCACATGCTCCTGGCTCTTGTCGATCAGGGCCTGCAGCATTTCGCGCTCCGGCGAGAACCAGAAGCCGTAATAGATCAACTCGGCGTAGCGCGGCATCAGCTCGTCCTTCAGATGCGCAGCACCCCGGTCGAGCGTGATGGACTCGATGGCGCGATGCGCGGCAAGAAGGATGGTACCGCCGGGCGTTTCGTAAACGCCGCGCGACTTCATGCCGACGAAGCGATTCTCGACCAGATCGAGACGGCCGATGCCGTTTTCACGGCCATAATTGTTGAGCGTGGCAAGAAGCGTCGCAGGCGACATCTCGACACCATTGATCGAGCAGGCATCACCCTTTCGGAAACCAACCTTGATGACGGTTGCCTTGTCGGGAGCGGCTTCCGGGGAGATAGTGCGCATATGCACATATTCAGGAGCTTCCACCGCCGGGTCTTCCAGAACCTTGCCCTCGGAAGAGGAGTGCAGCAGGTTGGCGTCGACGGAGAACGGCGCTTCGCCCTTCTTGTCCTTGGCAACCGGAATCTGGTGCTGTTCGGCAAAGTTCAGGAGGTCGGTACGGCTCTTGAACGTCCAGTCGCGCCACGGGGCGATGATCTTGATGTCAGGGTTCAGTGCATAGGCCGAAAGCTCGAAACGCACCTGGTCGTTGCCTTTGCCGGTCGCACCATGGGCGATGGCGTCGGCGCCGGTCTTCCTGGCGATTTCAATCAGGTGCTTGGAAATCAGCGGCCGGGCAATGGAGGTGCCGAGCAGATAGACGCCTTCGTAGACGGCGTTGGCGCGGAACATTGGAAACACGAAATCGCGCACGAACTCTTCACGGACGTCCTCGATGAAAATTTCCTTGATGCCCAGCATCTCGGCCTTCTTGCGTGCCGGCTCAAGCTCTTCGCCCTGGCCGAGATCGGCGGTGAAGGTAACGACCTCAGCGCCGAGTTCCGTCTGAAGCCATTTCAGAATGATCGAGGTGTCGAGGCCGCCGGAATAGGCGAGAACGACTTTCTTAACGTCTTTCGGGAGTGCCATAGTGATGTCCATCTGCATGATGACGGCATCGGGACACCGCCATTTCCTTGGGATTTCGGCACTTTTACAGTGCAACCCGAAATGTGTGAAGCGCTTTTCCGTGAGATAAGCGACAAAACAATTGATGGACACGCGTGACGCACGTGACGACAGCTACACCGAGGGGAACGAAGCCGTTGTCACATGCATTTAGAAAATTCGCGCTTTATGATGAAGCGGCGCGATCGACTTGAAAACCGTGAATGAAGCCACTCAGGTTCAGGCAACGTTGCAAACCGCTGGAAACAGCAGAAACGACGCGAAGGAGAAACCTATGACGACCATCCACCCCGCATTCAAGGAAGATAATGTCGCCGTCATAACAGGTGCGGCCTCTGGCATCGGACTCGCCGCCGCCCGCAAATTCGCCGGTTTCGGCATGAGTGTCGTGCTCGTCGATCTCGATGGCGAGAAACTTGCCGCCGCGCATGCGGACGTTCTGGCACTTGCCCGGGACGGCGAGGCGCAAATCGTTGCGATCCCGACCGACGTCTCGAAACTCGATGAGCTGGAGGCGCTGGAACGCGCCGTAATTCAGCGTTTCGGGCGCGTTCACGTCCTCATGAACAATGCCGGCATCCAGCCTGGCAGCGCCATTTTCGGTCCCCAGGCCAACTGGGAAAAGATTATCAGCGTCAATCTGATGGGCGTTGTGAATGGCAGCCGTGTCTTCGGTCAGGGCATGATCGCACATGGTGAGCCGGCACTCATCATCAACACCGGCTCGAAACAGGGCATCACCACGCCTCCCGGCGATCCCGCCTACAATGTCTCGAAATCGGGCGTCAAAACCTTCACGGAAGCGCTTCAACACGAGTTGCGCAATGTTCCAAATGGTAGAGTTTCCGCCCATCTCCTCATCCCCGGCTTCGTCTTCACAGGCCTTACAGCCCACGGCAGAACGGAAAAACCGGAAGGCGCCTGGACCGGCGAACAGACCATCGAGTTCATGCTCGAAAGCATCGGCCGGGGCGATTTCTACATTCTCTGCCCGGATGGCGAGGTTGACCGCCCGACGGACGAGAAACGCATTCTCTGGGCGGCCTATGATATCGTCCAGAACCGCCCGCCGCTCTCGCGCTGGCACACGGAATATTCCGCCGCCTTCACCAGCTTCCTCAAGAACTGACGCCTAGGGGCCGCCGCGATCTGAAAATTGCGGTGCCCCGCCCTGTTTAATCCACCACTGCGCTAGGGCCGCCACTCAAAAACATTGGCAGAAATCCGCAATCACGTTAAACAACGGCCGTCTCCAGCTTTACGGGTGCCGCGATGGATTTCGTTCCAAGCCTGCCAACACTGATCGCCTTCACCATCGCCATCCTTCTCCTGGCGGTAACGCCGGGTCCGGACATGACGCTCTGGATCAGCCGCTCCCTGCGCGAAGGCCGGGCGGCGGGCTTCATGACCCTGGTAGGAACCAATATCGGCATCACCGTGCACACGATGCTGGTCGCCTTCGGTGTCGCCGCCCTCATCGTCGCCTCGCCGACGGCTTTCATGATCCTGAAGACCGGCGGAGCCGCTTATCTTGTCTGGCTCGCCATTCAGGCGATCCGCAAGGGCTCGGATTTCGTGATGGTCAAAGGCACCGGCGAAAAAGCGCAGGCCTCCCTCAAATCCGCCCTGCTGAACGGCATCTGGGTCAACCTGCTGAACCCGAAGATCATCATCTTCTTCATGACCTTCCTGCCGCAATTCGTCAGCGCATCCGATCCGCATGTGACCGGCAAGCTGATTTTCCTCGGCATCTGGTCAATCATCGTCGCACTGCCGATCGGCATCGGCATCGTGATCGCCGCAGATGTTCTCTCCGCCTGGCTGCAACGCAATCGGAAGATTCTGCGCGGACTGGATTATACGATCGCCGGCGTCTTTTCGCTTTTCGCCGTGAAGATTTTCTTCACGCAGGCGCGCTGACGGCAAACAAAAGGCGCCTTACGGCGCCTTTTTTAGAATCAACCAATCAGCAACTCATCGTCATCGAGCTTCTGGCCGCGTATCTTGCGGAACATGTCGATCAGATCCTCCACCTCAAGATCCTTGCGGCTGTCGCCGGAAACGTCGAGCACGATCTCACCGGCATGCAGCATGATCGTGCGCGTGCCATAGTCCAGCGCCTGACGCATGGAATGGGTGACCATCAGCGTCGTCAGCTTGCGCTCCGATACCACCTTGCGGGTCAATTCCATCACGAATTCCGCCATGCCGGGGTCGAGGGCTGCCGTATGTTCGTCCAATAGAAGCACGTCCGAGCCTGCTAGTGTCGCCATGACGAGCGAGACCGCCTGCCTCTGGCCGCCCGACAGAAGGTCCATGCGGTCCTTCAGACGATTTTCCAGACCGAGATTGAGCGAAGCGATACGCTCCTTGAAAAAATCCCGCCGGCCACGTCCGAGCGCGGGCAAAAGACCGCGACGTTCACCACGTGATGCCGCCAGCGCGAGGTTTTCCTCAATGGTAAGCGCGCCGCAGCTGCCCGCCAGCGGGTCCTGAAACACGCGTGCCACCCGCCCCGCCCGGCTGGCGGTCGACTTGCGGGTAACATCGGCGCCACCGATCATCACCCTGCCCGCCGTGGGCAGCACATCGCCGGCCAGAACACCGAGAAGTGTGGATTTGCCCGCACCATTGGAACCGATGACCGTGACGAAGGAGCCATCCTCAATGGTGAGGTCTATCTTGGACAGCGCCTGCTTCTGCAGCGGCGTGCCGCGCCCGAAGACGACCTGGATGTCGGAAAGCGAAATCACGATGTTGCTCCCCCACGGCGCAGTCGGGGCAGGATCAATGCGATGGCCACCAGTACCGCCGTTACGAAATTGAGATCGGACGCCTTGAGACCCAACACATCACTCGACAGAGCAAGCTGGATGGCGAGACGATAGGCGATGGAGCCGAAGACACAGCCGATCAGCGCGATCAGGATGCCGCGCGCGCCAAACAGGGTTTCACCGATGATGACGGCCGCAAGCCCGACAACAATGGTGCCGACACCGGAAGTCACATCCGCAAAACCATTGGTCTGGGCAAACAGCGCACCACCAAGAGCCACAAGCGCATTTGAAAGCGCCATGCCAAGATAGATCTGGCTACCGGTCTTCACGCCCTGCGCCCGCGCCATCCGGGCATTGGCACCCGTCGCGCGCATGGCAAGACCCGCATCGCTTTCAAGGAAACGCCAGACGAGAATGACCGCAATCAGCACCAAAGCGCCGACGAAGAGCGGCCGCACCAGATATTCAGAAAGGCCGAGGCCGTAAAACGGCGATATCATCGTGTCCTGATTGAGCAGCGCGACATTCGGCTTTCCCATCACGCGCAGGTTGACCGAAAACAGTGCGATCATCGTCAGGATCGAGGCAAGCAGGTTCAGAATCTTGAAACGCACATTGAGTGTGGCGGTCACGATGCCGGCAGCCGCACCGGCCACCATCGCAATCGCCGTCGCGACCCAGGCATTCAGACCGGCGATGATCAGCACGGCTGCCACGGCAGCGCCAAGCGGAAACGAACCGTCCACGGTCAGGTCAGGAAAATCAAGCACCCGGAAAGCGAGGTAAACGCCGATCGCCACGAAAGCGAAGACCAGTCCCAGCTCCACGGCACCCCAGAAGGCGATTTGGCTCACGGTAATGTCCTTGTTATTGCCGCCATCGGGCGGATACGGGCACCGTCTCGTGCCACGTAAAACGGGCGGCGAGTTTGCCGCCGCCCGTTATTCAGTCAGGTTTCGGTTCAGTCGATGACCTTGGTAGCGCGCTTCGTAACGCTTTCGGGGAAGGTGACGCCTGCTTTTTCAGCGGCCTTCTTGTTGATCACGAGATCGGTGCCAACAGCAACGGTTGCCGGAATATCGCCCGGCTTTTCACCCTTGAGGATGCGGACAACGACGGCACCGGTCTGCTTGCCAACGTCGAAATAGTTGAAGCCGAGGGCAGCAACCGCACCGCGAGCAACGGAATCCGTATCGGCGGCATAAAGCGGGATCTTGGCTTCAGACGCAACACCGGCAGCAGCCTCGAAAGCCGAAACGATGGTGTTGTCAGTCGGAACGTAGATCACGTCGGCCTTGCCGACCAGCGCACGGGTCGCACCCTGCACCTCAGCCGACTTGGTGGCGACGGATTCAACAACCTTGAGACCCGCCTTCTCGGCCTCGGTCTTCAAGAGGGCGAGTGTCGAAACGGAGTTTGCCTCGGCCGAATTGTAGATGAAGCCGATGGACTTGGCGTTCGGCGAGATTTCCTTGATGAGCGCCAGATGTTCGCCGACCGGCAACATGTCGGAAAGGCCGGTGACGTTACGGCCCGGCTTCTGCATATCCTTGACGAGCTGCGCGCCGACCGGATCGGAAACCGCCGTGAAGACAACCGGGATGTCGCGCGTGGCGGCAACGACGGCCTGGGCAGACGGCGTGGAAATCGGCACGATGACAGCAGGTGCCTCGCCAACGAACTGGCGCGCGATCTGTGCTGCGGTGCCGGGATTGCCCTGCGCGGATTCGTAAAGGAACTTGAGGTTCTCACCTTCCTTGTAGCCCGCTTCGGCAAGGGCAGCCTTCACGCCATCGCGGGCGGCATCGAGTGCCGGATGTTCGACGATGGCGGTCACGGCAACGGTGACGGTTTCAGCCTTCGCCGGCAGAACGATGGCGCTCGCAGCGGCGAGAGCCAGAATGAATGCGCGCATGGATATCCTCCTGTTGGTTCCCTGTTTTCGTCTTCTTAGGAACAAGACAGGCCGAAATCAATCGGAGAACCGCCGGAAACCCAGCTTTATGAGGCAAAACCGGCTTATTCAGTCGTCTGCGCCGTGGTTGGCGATCATCATCGCCTCGAAAGCCAGCCTTTCGGTCTTGCGCATGCGCTCGGATTCCGACTTCAGCTGGCCACAGGCCGCTAGGATATCGCGGCCGCGCGGCGTGCGGATCGGCGAGGCATAACCTGCCTGATTGATGAAATCGGCGAACTTCTCGATCTGCGCCCAGTCCGAGCACTGGTAATTCGTGCCCGGCCACGGGTTGAACGGAATGAGGTTGATCTTGGCCGGAACGCCCTTCAGAAGCTGCACCAGCATCTTGGCGTCTTCCAGACTGTCATTGACGTCCTTGAGCATCACATATTCGAAGGTGATGCGCCGGGCGTTGGAGAGGCCCGGATATCTGCGGCAGGCTTCGATCAGTTCCTTCAGAGGATATTTCTTGTTGATGGGCACCAGCATGTCGCGCAACTCATCACGCACCGCATGCAGCGAAATCGCCAGCATGACGCCGATCTCATCGCCGGTGCGGAAGATTTCCGGCACCACACCCGAGGTGGAGAGTGTAACGCGGCGCTTGGAAAGCGACAGGCCATCGCCATCGGTGGCGATCAGAAGCGCGGTCTTAACATGCTCGAAATTGTAGAGCGGCTCGCCCATGCCCATCATCACGATGTTGGAGACCTTGCGGCCTTCGCTCGGCACATAAGCGCCAACCGGCGTCGAACCATCGGGGAAATCACCGAGCCGATCACGCGCCAGCAACAGCTGCGAGAGGATTTCCTCGGCCGTCAGGTTGCGCACCAGACGCTGCGTGCCGGTGTGACAGAAAGAACAGGTCAGCGAACAGCCCACCTGGCTCGAAATGCACAGCGTGCCGCGCCCTTCTTCCGGAATATAAACCGTTTCGATCTCGACGGGACGACCAGCGCCCCGCGGCGGAAAACGCATCAGCCATTTGCGGGTGCCGTCATTGGAGATCTGCTCCTCGACGATTTCAGGTCGGGCGATGGTGAAGGCCGCCTTCAGCTTCTCGCGAAGCTCCTTGGCGACATTGGTCATATTGTCGAAATCGGAGACGCCGCGCACATAAAGCCAGTTCCACAACTGGCTGACGCGCATCTTCACCTGCTTTTGCGGCACACCGATTTCCGCGAGCGCCTCACCCATCTCCTCACGGGTCATGCCGATCAGCGACGGCTTGCCGGACATGAGATCGCTATTGGCGATCAGCGGGGTTTTGACTGCCAGACCGGCAGGAGCTTGCATTACGGACATCACGTTATCCCATCGTTCCATGCGTCGCACGACCGGCCTGTCGGGAAGGCGGAAAATCGTCTGCATGTCGAGAAAATCAAAGGCGGAGCACTTTTCGCGCATCCGCCTGTCAATATTGCCGCGCCTTTAGCATCAAACTGGCAAAAACGCAAATGGCCGGTCGAGGACCGGCCATTGTCAAACGCGATGAAGGGTCAGCGTTACTTGCAGCTCTCGATCTGCTTGAGAGCAGCCGAAATACCCGACAGCGAATAGGAATAGGAGGTCGCGGTGCCACGGCCAGAAACTGCCTTGACGGTCATGGACTTGCCGCCCTTCATGGCAGCCACGAGAGCCGGTTCTTCCGCAGCGTTTTCAACCCAGGCGGCCTTGTCCTTCGTGAACATGACGAAATTCTTGTTGTCGATCGTCACATTGACCTTCGAACCCTGCTTCAGCGGATAACCTACCATGGCCTGCGGCTCGTAGGAGATGTTCTGGCCCGGGCGCTGGGAGACGATGAAGAATATATCGCCGTGGTCGACGCTCGCCGGTTCCTTGGCGGTGGGAATGGAAAGAACGTAGCAGACGGTGCTGTTGCCCGATTTGTACGAATAGGCACCCCAAGCATTGAACTGCTGGATGCGCGTGGGCGACTGTGCAGATGCTACGCCGACGCTGGTCAGCAAAATGGCCGCTGCGGTTGCTACACTTCTTACAAACATAGAATTTCCTGCCGGGTTATTGTCTTCCATTGGCCCGAAGCATCGGCGAGCCCAGAGTCTGGATCGGCCACGTTCAGGTGCGGATCGTCTTTTCTCATTGTGGTCGGGAAGCGGTTACCAAACCGTCAACAACACGCATAAAATGCCGGAAACGTCTTGCAGTGTTACAGATTGGCGACTCCCGACGCCCTGAGGAGAAGGGCGTGCGACACCCTTCCTCCGTGTGTATGACACATAAATTCAGGCAAGAATTTGTCGCCCGTCGGGCGCGCCCGAACGGGCAGATCACAGAGGCGTTACCCGGCCTCCTGCTGCCGCTTCAACATGGCGTCCGCCGCGTCGTAATGTTCCATCTTGATATTGGCGCGGATCATCGCGAGCGCTGCGGTAATGACGGCTATGTCATCAGTAAAACCGACGACGGCCAGCATGTCCGGCACGGCATCAAAAGGCATGATGAAATAAGCCAGCGCAGCGAGGATGATACCCTTGGCGCGCAGCGGCGTGTCGCGATCGATCGCGCAGTAATAGGCCGCGGCCGCATCGCGGGCAAACGGCACTTTCGACATGACACGTTTCAGCTTCGGCCAGAACCTGGTCCGAACAACCTCTTCGCGCTCACGCTGCCTGTCGGTTTCACCCGGCAGAAGAATTTCACCGATTTTCACATCATCCATGATCGACGGTCCTCCGGTCACGGCTATTATATGGGATTTAAGGCGGAGCGTTCAATTGCCTCGGCCGGCAGCGGCCTTCTGCATGGCCTCGGCCAGAAGAAAATCGCGCTCCGTCACACCCTGCGAATCATGGGTCGTGAGGCATACCTTGACCCGCGAATAAACGTTGGACCATTCGGGATGATGATTGAGCCTCTCTGCGACGAGAGCGGATTCAGCCATGAAACCGAAGGCTTCCGCAAAGCTGGAAAACTTGAAGGAACGGACGATCGCCGCCCCGTCTTCGCGCAGGGACCAACCCTCCAGTTTCTGCAGGGCCTGCCGGATGGCATCGGGCTCGAGTCTGGGATATTTCATGAATTTGCCTCCGCTTTAAACCCATTAACGCTTCAACGACCGGATCGACGCATATTCCATGAAACATACAGCTATTCTCTTCGTCTGCATGGGCAATATCTGCCGCTCACCGTTGGCCGAAGGGATTTTGAGGAACCTTGCCGAGAGCGCAGCGCTTCATCAGCTTACCGTCGATTCCGCCGGCACCGGCGGATGGCACAGGGGTGACGCGCCCGATCCGCGATCCATCGCCATGGCGCGCCGGCACGGTATCGATATTTCACTTCAACGGACGAGACAGGTCGCTGCGGCGGATTTCGAGACCTTCGATCTGGTATTCGCCATGGACGAAAACAATCTGGCGAACCTGCTGCGATTGAGCTCCGAAAGGCACCGCCACAAAATCCATCTTTTCATGGAATATGCCGCCGGGCATCGCGAGAACGTCCCCGATCCCTACTACGGGGCCGAGGACGGATTCCTCACAGTTTACAACATGCTTTTAGCGGGATGCAGATCGCTGCTCGAAAAGATCGAGCTGGACCGCGCCTCGTGAAGCGGAAACACCTCTTCGACGATATAGGGCCCGCCACCCACCGATTCCTTCGACGACATCAGCACAAAGCGCCCGACCGTAAAGGGTGAGGTGCGGAAGTTGCCGCGTCCGGAAAGATACTGCACCACATCGTCCACGCGGGAGGAGCGCAACCGCGCCAGCGTGACGTGGGGCATGAACTTGCGCGGATCGGGCGGGAGACCGATCCTTTGGCAGATTCTCTCGATTTCCGCCTGCAGCGCATGCATTTCGGGCGAGGGAGAAACGCCAGCCCAGATGGAATGCGGCTTCTTGGAGCCGAAGGAGCCCATTCCGGTGAGGTTGAGCTGGAATTCCGGCCGGTCTATCCGGTCCAGCCTGTCAACGACCTCATCGGCGGTACGACCGTCGATGTCACCGATAAAACGCAGGGTTATGTGATAATTCTCCACATCGATCCACCGGGCTCCCGGCAGACCACCGCGCAACAATGAGAGGCTCATCGCCGCATTGCGCGGAATTTCGAGGGCGGTAAACAGTCTCGGCATGGCGAGCTCCCCGAATCTCTTGGCAGAACAAGCATAGCGAATCACGCAATGCAGACGGGCGCAAGTGCTTATTTTTTTTGCGCACCGATTGTCTTGATGAAGCTTTCAACAGCCGGCAAAGATTTTTCGACCATCACTACCACCCCCTTGGTATTGGGGTGCATCTTGTCGTCCAGCTTCAGCGCATCATCCGTCACCACGCCATCCAGAAAGAAGGGATAAAGCGGCAGGTTGTATTTTTCCGCAAGCTTCGGGAATATCGGATTGAAGCGCTTTGCATAATCATCGCCCATATTTGGCGGCGCCATAATACCGACCAGCAACACGGCTATGTTGCGCTTCTGAAAACCGGAAATGATGGTGTCGAGGTTCTTTTCGGTCTGTTCCGGCGGAATTCCCCGCAGTGCGTCGTTGGCGCCCAGTTCCAGAATGACGCCGTCAGCGCCATCGGGAACAGACCATTCCGCCCGCGCCAGACCGCCTGAGGAAGTGTCACCGGACACACCTGCGTTGGCGATGGCGACATTGATCCCCCTGGCCTTTAATGCAGCTTCAAGCTGTGCGGTATAGCTGTCAGTCGGGGGAAGCTGATAACCCGCCATCAGGCTGTCGCCGAGGCCAACCAGCTGCAATGTCCTCTCCTGGGCGAAGCCAGCAGTGGCGGAAAGGGCGGTGGCGAAAATGACGATGAAGTGAAACAGGGCAGCTTTAAATCTCATCACGGCTTTCCTAACTTGGTTCCCATTGCCTGAAATAACCGACCGCATCGACCGCCAGACCGTTTTCATCACCCTATATAGGAACGAGAATTGTGACGAAAAGCATCATAGAGCTGAAGAAAGCCGACCTCACGCTCGGCAGTGCCGCCGCCTCCGTCCACGTTCTCAAGAACATCGATCTCTCAATCAGAGAGAGCGAGGCGGTTGGCATCGTCGGCCCCTCCGGATCGGGAAAGTCGACACTTCTGATGGTGCTTGCCGGGCTCGAGAGGCTCGACAGCGGCGAAATCATCATTTCGGATACGCCGCTGCACGAGCTCGGTGAGGACGCGCTCGCGGATTTCCGCGGCCGCAACATTGGCATCGTTTTTCAGTCCTTCCACCTCATCGCCAACATGACCGCACTGGAAAATGTCGCAGTGCCGCTGGAATTGGCAAACGTTCCGAACCCGTTCGAAATCGCCGAGCGTGAACTGGTCGCTGTCGGTCTCGGCGAGCGCCTCAATCATTATCCCGGCCAGCTCTCCGGCGGCGAGCAGCAGCGTGTGGCCATCGCCCGCGCACTCGCCCCGTCGCCAGCCGTATTGATAGCCGATGAACCGACCGGCAACCTCGATACCGACACGGGCAAACAGATCGCCGATCTTCTGTTTGCCAAACAGGCCGAGCGCGGCATGACGATGATCCTCGTTACCCATGATCCCTCGCTGGCGGCCCGATGCTCACGGCAGATCAAGGTTCGCTCCGGCGAAATCGAGGGCGACAGCGCCCGCTCACAGATGGCTCGGGCGGTATCCGCATGACCGGAATCTTTCTTTCGTCTTTTGCAAATGTCAGAAACGCAGCAAGGCTCGCGCGGCGCGAAATTCGCGGCGGCCTGCGGGGCTTTTACATCTTCCTCGCCTGCATCGCGCTTGGAACCGGCGCCATCGCCGCCGTCAATTCCGTCTCGCGCGCGGTCACCAGCGCCATCGCCACGGAGGGGCAGTCCATACTGGCAGGCGATGTGCGTTTTGAGCTGCGCAACAGGGAAGTGACGGCAGAAGAGCGCGCTTACCTCGATAGTCTCGGCACCGTCGCGGTTTCCACCGGTCTACGCTCCATGGCGCGCCTCGCCAATGGCTCAGAACAGACCCTGACGGAAGTAAAGGCCATTGACGGCTCCTACCCGCTCTATGGAACGTTCGTGGCCGAGCCGAACCGGCCGCTGAGCGAGCTTCTGGCCGGAAATGACGACACCTATGGCGCGATTGCCGCGCCGCTTCTGCTGGAACGGCTCGGAATCAAGGTCGGCGATGAGATTCTGCTCGGTAATGTGACGTTGAAACTGAACGGCACCGTGATCGATGAGCCGGATGCCCTATCTGATGGTTTCGGTTTTGCTCCTCGACTGATGGTCAGCCGCGACGCCCTTTTCGCCTCTGGTCTCGTTCAGACGGGCAGTCTCGTCGAACACGCTTACAAGATCAAGCTGAACGATCCTGCAGCACGGGCGGCAATGACCGATGCAGCCAACAAGGCCTTTCCCGATGCCGGCTGGTCGATCCGCACCAGCGACCGGGCTGCCCCGTCGCTCACCGAAAACGTCAACAGGTTCTCGCAGTTTCTGACGCTGGTTGGCCTCACTGCCCTGATCGTCGGCGGTGTCGGCGTCGCGAATGCCGTTCGCGCATTTCTTGATTCCAAGCGCACCACCATCGCCTCGCTGAAATGCCTGGGTGCGCCAGCCTCCGTGGTCACCATGACCTATCTCTTCCAGATCGCCTTCATTGCGGCCGTCGGCATTGTCATCGGGCTTATGGTCGGTGCCGTTGCGCCACTCATCGCCATGCGGTTTCTGGAGGGCGTGCTGCCAGTGCCGGAAGAACTTGCCTTCTATCCCGGCGCGCTCGGTCTCGCCGCTCTGTTCGGCCTCCTGACGACACTCGCCTTCGCCATCGTACCACTCGGTCAGGCACGCGAGGTGCCGGCTACGGCGCTCTTCCGCGAACAGGGTTTCGAGGAGGGAAGCTTGCCGTCCTGGCCTTATCTGACCGCGACCGGTGTGCTTCTGGCGGCGCTTGCGGCCCTTGCTGTCTTCTCGGCGGAAGACCGTTTCATAGCCTCGGTCTTCCTCGCGGCCATTGCCTTTGCCTTCGTAGTGCTGCGGCTGGTTGCCTCCGGCGTAAAGGCCATAGCCAAGCGCAGTCCGCGCGTTCATTCGGCTGCGCTGAGACTGGCGATCGGCAATATTCACCGACCGGGCGCACTCACCCCCTCGGTGGTTCTTTCTCTCGGCCTCGGCCTGACCCTCCTCGTGACGCTGACACTGATCGACGGCAACCTGCGCCGCGAACTAACGGACAGCCTGCCGGAGAAAGCGCCGAATTTCTTTTTCGTCGATATTCAGGGCAGCGAAGTGCAAGGCTTCCGCGATCTTCTCAAACAGGAAGCGCCGCATGGCACCCTGACGGAAGTGCCCATGCTGCGCGGCCGCATCCTCGCTCTCAACGGAGAAGACGTGACGAAAATGGACGTACCCTCGTCCGGGCGATGGGTGCTGCGTGGCGACCGCGGCATCACCTATTCCGAAAACATTCCTGAAAATGCCAAGCTGACGGAGGGCGCATGGTGGGCAACGGATTATAGCGGCGAACCGCTGGTCTCTTTCGCAGCGAAAGAGGCGGGTGATCTGGGCCTGAAGATTGGCGACAGCGTTACCGTCAACGTGCTTGGCCGCAGCATTACGGCGAAGATCGCCAATCTGCGCAATGTCGAATGGGAATCCCTGTCGATCAACTTCGTCATGGTGTTTTCGCCCAATACTTTCCGCGGCGCGCCCCATGCCTGGCTGGCAACACTTGCCGATCCTTCCGCAACTGCGGCCGACGAAGGCCGCATATTGCGCGCCGTCACCAATACTTATCCCACGATCACCAGCGTCCGCGTGAAGGATGCGCTCGACGTCGTCAACCGGCTTGTCGGCCAGCTCGCGACCGCGATCCGCGCCGCCGCAGCCGTTGCGCTCATTGCGTCCGTCCTGGTTCTCGCCGGCGCGCTTGCGGCCGGCAATCGCGCCCGTACGCATGACGCCGTCATCCTGAAAACGCTGGGCGGCACGCGAAGCCTGCTCATACGCGCCTTCTCCTATGAATACATGATCCTCGGTCTCGCCACCGCCGTCTTCGCGCTTTTCGCCGGCGGTGTCTCCGCATGGTTCGTGATCGCCCGCATCATGAAGCTACCCTCCAGCTTCCTGCCGGATGTGGCAATCGGAACCCTTGTCGTCGCCCTTGTGATGACTGTGGGCATCGGCCTCATCGGCACCTGGCGGATTCTCGGGCAGAAGGCAGCGCCTGTTCTCAGACAGGCCGGTGAATGATCATCGGTTGTGCGCCGCTTAACTTTAACGATTAATTCTTTGTAATGATCGCCAAAACGTGAGCGCTTTTCGCGCATACGGTGTCTTTTCGGCGGGAAAAGGCCTTGTATCGAACACGTTCTGCCATCATATTCTTGAGCAGGCTTGCTGAAGCTCCGCAGCGGCGCCCGGGAGGTATCCCGACACCGTAGCAATTACGGAGCTCAAAAGAGGAAACAATGGCTGACTTTAATAACTACCAGAACCGCATGGCGCAGACGCGTGCACAGTCTGGTGCGCTGATCGACGAAGGTCTTCGCGCCTATATGCTCAAGGTTTACAACCTTATGGCGCTGGCTCTGGTCATCACCGGCGTTGCCGCGTTCGGCACTTATACGCTCGCCGCTTCCAATCCGGCTGTCCAGCAGCTGCTTTTCGCGTCGCCGCTTCGTTGGGTCGTGATGCTCGCTCCGCTGGCACTGGTCTTCTTCCTTAGCTTCCGCATCCAGAACATGAGCGTTTCCGCTGCGCAGACGACCTTCTGGGTTTACGCCGCGCTGATGGGTGTTTCGCTCTCCTCGATCTTCCTGGTCTACACCGGCCAGAGCATCGTGCAGACCTTCTTCGTGACCGCGGCTTCGTTCGGTGCGCTCTCGCTTTACGGTTACACGACCAAGAAGGACCTGTCTGGCATGGGCTCGTTCTTGATCATGGGCCTGTTCGGTCTGATCATCGCTTCGATCGTCAACATCTTCCTTGCATCCTCCGCGCTGCAGTTCGCGATTTCCGCGATTGGCGTGCTGATCTTCGCAGGCCTGACCGCCTACGACACCCAGAAGATCAAGGAAATGTATTTCGATGCTGACGATGTTGCCGTCGCTGGCCGCAAGGCCATCATGGGTGCGCTGACGCTCTATCTCGACTTCATCAACCTCTTCACCTTCCTCCTGCAGTTCCTCGGGAACCGCGACGACTAAGGGATTGGGTCCTACGGAAAAAGAAAGGCGACCTCAGGGTCGCCTTTTTTATTACCTCATTTCGCTCAATGCGCCTGATCGCCCGTCAAGGCAGGAGACTGACGTTACTGGAGCTCATTCGATAAGTTTCAAAACCTTGTCGAAAACCTTGAGGACTTGCGGCAGCTCGTGGCCGCGCTTCAGAATGCGGCCATCCACATTGACGACGCTGTAAGCTCCCTGCTTCGCCGCCAGCCTGGGGTTCTTTTCGATCCTGTAGAGCGGCATTTCTCCCGACCGTTTAAAGACGGAAAACACCGCTTTTTCCTTCAGATGATCGATGGCGTAATCCCGCCACTCCCCTTCTCCCACCATGCGGCCATAAATGCGCAAAATCGCATCCAGCTCGCGGCGGTGAAAGGTCACCGGCAATGGATCCTTGTTCTTCTTGTATTCACGGAGATCGATAACGGTGGAACTGTCGCGTGAAGCGGTTTGAGCCTGCTGCACATCCGGTTGATCGGTCATCCAGTACCTCCGATTCCACCCAAATCATCAGATCAATGTGAGCTTGGCGGCTCGAAATTGCAAGTGTTGTCGACTTACGGCGCTGATAGGAACCAGATGGGGTTTCTCGGCTTCGAAAGCTCTGCAGGCAGAAAAACAATGCGACAACGAGCATCTGCCCCAACATCACCGACAAACCGTCCCGCGCAAAAGCAGGGTAAAAACGGTAACCATTTAGGCACCCATTTTACGGGCGCCTGCCGTATTTCGGTCAAACCATGGCCTGAATTGGGTGGAATAGTCGCATTGTCAATTGATGCCTAGGCACCAAGATGACCCGGTCCGGTGCATTGACCCTTTACCCCCAGCCCCCAGTGCCCGGACCGGATCTTCAATCGCCAGATCGGCGATTATGGCGTTTCGTTCCCCAATAAAATACTTGCACCGACAATTGCCGCGGGATCACCGCTTGCATTCGCCGTCTGCAACAGCACGGCGCAGCCGCCCTTTTTTACCTTGGCCACCACGCTCGCCGGCAGCTTTACCGTCATCGGCGAACCGTCCCACATGCCGACCGTCTGCACGTCATAAACGCTGTGCCAGTAGGACATTTTTTTCCCCTGGTTTTCACCCTTCTGCACATCCACGGTCTGCTCCCGGGTAAAATATGCGACGACGACATCGGCCTTGCCGCTGCCCGCACCGATATCGATCTCCACCTCATCACCCGCAAATTTTGACGAGACGGGTACGTTCAATCCCTTGCCCTCATGCTTGAACGAGTCGAGCCTGTCATAGATCCCGCGCACATCCGCGCCCTTTACGTGGTCACGGCCGTTCAGAATGGCCTGCGGCGTGTAGACCCCGTTGCGGCCGAGTGCACGCATGTAACCGTATTGCCGTTCGGTATTTTCCTTGGATGCGAGCGAATCCGTCCAGCCGAGATAGTTCCAATAATCGACATGATAGGAGAGACCGACGACGTCGCCCTTCTGGATCATCTTGCGCAGGGCCTCATCCGCCGGGGGGCAGGATGCACATCCCTGCGATGTGAACAATTCGACGACGCCCTTCACCGCCTGCTGCGCCTGCGCGGAGGTGACGAGCAACGTGCCGAGAAGACATATCGACAGGGGGAATTTCAGCGGCATTACAAAAACCTTTGTCCGGAAGAGATCCAGACGAATTGATGCGATCAATCCCGCCGGGATGCAAACCGGAAAATAACGTCTAACGCCCTTCAATAGAAAGTCACGAAGGGGTGAGCGACAATCACAAAACAAGCGACTTGAAACGGAAAGACGCCGGAATTCCTCCCGGCGCCTTCGATTGTCGAAGCTTTACGCAGCCAGATCGCGCAGAACGGTCTGCAGAATACCGCCATTGTTCATGTAGATCACTTCATCAAGCGTATCGATACGGCAAAGAAGCGGAACTTCCTTCACCGTGCCGTCGCTGTAAGTGATCTTGGCGATCTTCTTTTCACGCGGCTTGATCTCGCCTTCGAGACCGTCGATCTCAACGATTTCATCGCCTTTGAGGTCGAGGCTCGCCCAGGACGTTCCCGCTTCAAAGACGAAGGGGACGACGCCCATGCCGACCAGGTTCGAACGGTGAATACGCTCAAAGGACTGCGCGATGACCGCCTTGACGCCGAGCAGGTTGGTACCCTTGGCCGCCCAGTCACGGGATGAGCCGTTGCCATATTCGACACCCGCAAAGATGACGAGCGGAACGCCCTCAGCCTTGTACTTCATGGCCGCGTCATAGATCGACATCTCTTCCTTGGACGGATAGTGAATGGTGTAGCCACCTTCCTTGCCGTTCGGGCCGAGCATGTGGTTGCGGATGCGGATGTTGGCGAAGGTGCCGCGCATCATCACTTCGTGGTTGCCACGACGTGTGCCGTACTGGTTGAAGTCGGCAACGCCGACACCATGCTCGGTGAGATAAGCACCGGCAGGCGATGCCGCCTTGATCGAACCGGCCGGAGAAATATGGTCGGTAGTGATCTTGTCGCCGAAGAGACCGAGAACGCGCGCGCCCTTGATGTTCTTGAGACCCGAACCCGTCTTGCCCATGCCCACGAAGTAGGGTGGGTTCTGGACATAGGTCGAGTTGTCGTCCCAGGCATAGGTCTGACCCGGCGGCACCTGAACGGCCTGCCAGTTGGCATCACCCTTGAAGACGTCGGCGTACTTCGTCTCGTAAAGCTCGCGCGTGACGTATTTCAGGATGAACTCCTGAATTTCCTTCGAGGTCGGCCAGATATCCTTGAGATAGACCGGGTTGCCGTCCTTATCATTGCCGATCGGCTCCTTGGTCAGGTCCTTCTGGACCGTACCGGCAAGAGCGTAAGCGACGACGAGGGGCGGAGAGGCCAGATAGTTCGCCTGCACGTCAGGCGAGATACGGCCTTCGAAGTTGCGGTTACCGGAGAGAACGCCGGCCGCAATCAGGCCCTTGTCGTTGATCGTCTTGGAGATCGGCGCCGGCAGCGGGCCGGAGTTGCCGATGCAGGTCGTGCAGCCGAAGCCAACGAGGTTGAAACCGATCGCATCGAGATCCTTTTGAAGGCCCGACTTGTCGAGATATTCGGCAACCACCTGTGATCCAGGTGCAAGCGACGTCTTCACCCATGGCTTGGAGGTCAGCCCCTTGGCGACAGCGTTACGGGCGAGAAGGCCGGCAGCGATGAGGACGGAGGGGTTGGACGTGTTGGTGCAGGAGGTGATGGCGGCAATTGCCACATCGCCGTGACCAAGATCGAAGTCCTCGCCTTCAACCGCGTAGCGGCTCGAAAGCTGGCCGGGCTTCTTGTAGTCATTTTCGAGAGCAGTCGCGAAATTGGGCGCGATGGTTTCGAGCGGCAGGCGGCCTTCCGGACGCTTCGGGCCGGCCATGGACGGTACAACGTCGCCGAGGTCGAGTTCGAGCGTGTCGGTAAAGACAAGATCGGAACCGTCGCCGGTGCGCCACATGTCCTGGGCCTTGGAGTAGGCTTCCACGAGGGCAATACGATCCTTTGTACGGCCGGACATCGTCAGGTAATTGATGGTTTCGCTGTCAACCGGGAAGAAGCCGCAGGTCGCGCCATATTCCGGGCCCATATTGCCGATGGTCGCTCGGTCGGCCAAAGACATTGAATCAAGGCCGGGGCCGAAGAATTCAACGAACTTGGAAACGACGCCCTTCTTGCGCAGCATCTGCACGACGGTCAGAACGAGGTCGGTCGCGGTGACGCCCTCCTTCACCTTGCCAGTCAGCTTGAAGCCGATGACCTCAGGCAGAAGCATGGAAACCGGCTGGCCAAGCATGGCCGCTTCAGCCTCGATACCGCCGACGCCCCAGCCGAGAACGCCGAGGCCGTTGATCATGGTCGTGTGGCTATCCGTGCCGACGCAGGTATCCGGATAAGCGATGGTCTCGCCGTCCTCTTCCTTGGTCCAGACGGTCTGGCCGAGATATTCCAGGTTGACCTGGTGACAGATGCCCGTGCCGGGGGGAACAACGCGGAAGTTCTTGAATGCCTGCTGGCCCCACTTGAGGAAGCGGTAACGCTCGCCATTGCGCTCATATTCAAGTTCGACGTTGCGGGCAAAAGCGTTCGGCGTACCGAATTCGTCAACGATAACGGAGTGGTCGATGACGAGATCGACAGGAACCAGCGGATTGATCTTTTCGGGATCTCCACCGAGAGCCTTGATACCATCACGCATCGCGGCAAGATCGACCACGGCAGGAACGCCGGTAAAGTCCTGCATGAGAACGCGGGCGGGGCGGTAGGCGATTTCGTTTTCGGTGAGGCCCTTGTTGTTGAGCCATTCGGAAACCGCCAGAATGTGTTCCTTGGTAACGGACTGGCCGTCCTCGAAACGCAGGAGGTTTTCGAGCAGGACCTTCATGGAATAGGGCAGCTTGGAAACGCCCTTCAGGCCATTGGCTTCAGCCTTGGGCAGGCTGAAATAGACATAGTCCTTACCATCGACGGTAAGAACGGAACGACATTTGAAACTGTCGAGTGATTTGGGCATGGATAAAAACCCCGCTTACACTGATAGCCAACACGTTCGTGCGGACACCTATGCACTCATGCACATCAGGATGCGGGTACGACCATTTCCGCTGTCCGCACGTGAAAATTGCTCCTCGCAATCGTCAAGTCCGGCGCAAGATGATGTTCACGCCGGCCGCTGGCGTGTTGACACCCATATAGATAATTTCAGACAAACGTGCCAGACCATTCCACGACGCTAATCGATTTTTTTATGATCGAACGGCAAATTTTAATCGGAACGCAGCATGGATCTGACGGCGGAAAATCTTGGCGTGCGACGCGGCGAAGATTTCATATTCATGAACATTTCCTTCAAGTTAAGCGACGGTGAGGCGCTGGTGCTGACCGGGCGTAACGGCTCGGGAAAATCGACGCTGCTGCGCACGGTGGCCGGTCTGTTGCGACCCGAGCGGGGGCAAGTGAAGATAGCCGGCGAAGGAATAGAAGCCGAGATGCGACCTTCGGAAGCGTGCCATTATCTCGGCCATCGCAATGCGATGAAGACGGAACTGACAGTTTCCGAGAACCTGCGCTTCTGGAAGGATTTCCTTAGAGACTTTCATGGCGCGGCGGGCGTAGCGATTGACGAAGCGGCCGAGAGTGTCGGCCTTGCCGGCATTACCCACCTGCCTTTCGGTTACCTGTCCGCCGGTCAACAGCGCCGCTTCGCGATGGCAAAGCTCCTTGTCGCATGGCGGCCGGTATGGATTCTCGATGAACCGACTGCGGCGCTCGACAGGGCGGCAGACGACATGTTTACCGACCTTGTGAAAGGTCATCTTGCAAAAGGCGGGATCGTGCTGGCGGCAACCCATCAGCCTTTGGGGCTAACGAATGCGCGGGAATTGCAGATGACGGGGTTTGCGGGTGTGGAGGCTTGGGCGTGATGGCGATGTGCAGGCGGCCTACCCCCCTCTGCCCTGCCGGGCATCTCCCCCTCAAGGGGGGAGATCGGCAAGAGGCGCTACAGCCACTCGATTCTCGAGCATTGAGTTGGACGAGACCTAACCGCGAGTCGATCTCCCCCCTTGAGGGGGAGATGTCCGGCAGGGCAGAGGGGGGTAAACTTCACCCGCCGAGGCCACCCCAATGACCGCTCTCTTCCTCCGCGATCTCAAACTCTCCATCCGCGCCGGCGGCGGCGCGCTGATCGGCGTCCTGTTCTTCATGACAGTGGTTGCCGTCATCCCTTTCGGCGTTGGACCCGATCTCAACCTGCTTGCCCGTATCGGCCCGGCCATTGTCTGGATCGGCGCACTTCTGTCCGCCCTTCTCGGCCTCGACCGGTTGTTCCAGGCCGAACGCGACGACGGCTCCCTCGATCTCATCCTGATGCAGGAAACGCCACTGGTGCTGACCGTCTTCGTCAAATGCCTGGCGCACTGGGTATCAACGGGCCTGCCCTTGGTGCTGGCATCACCCCTTCTCGGCCTGTTCATGAACATGGACGAGGTGGCAATCGGCGCGGTGATGCTCACCCTTCTCGTCGGCTCACCCGCCATCACCTTCATCGGCGCGGTGGGGGCGGCGGTCGCCGTTGCCCTGCCACGCGGCGGCCTTCTGGTCTCCATCCTTGTCCTGCCGCTCGCCATTCCGGTGCTGATCTTCGGTGTCAGCGCTTCCTACGCGGCAGTGCAGGACCCGGCGCCTTTCCTGCCACCCTTTCTCATTCTCTGCGCGATCACGTTATTTTCAGCCGTGACCGGCCCTTTCTTTGCCGCTTTGGCACTGCGCAATGTTATGGATTGAGGAAACCGCAACGCACGATACCCTGTTGACAGGGATCAATTGCGGGGCGGCCATTCTCGGGTTACACAAACGGCATGAACGAGCAGACTTTCTCCATCACCAAGTTCAGCGATCTCGCCAATCCCACGCGGTTTCTGGCGCTGGCGACACGCATCCTGCCATGGCTCGCCGGTTTGACCGCGCTGGTGCTGGCGGCCGGCCTCTACATGTCCTTCACCTCGGAAGGAGATTACCAGCAGGGTTACACGGTGCGCATCATGTATGTGCACGTTCCGTCCGCCTGGCTGGCCATGATGTGTTATTCGGTCATGGCAATATCCGCTATCGGCACCCTCGTCTGGCGTCATCCGATAGCCGATGTCAGCCATAAGGCCGCAGCCCCCATTGGCGCGGCCTTCACGCTCATCGCACTTATCACCGGTTCGCTCTGGGGCAAGCCTATGTGGGGAACCTGGTGGGTGTGGGATGCGCGGTTGACCTCCGTTTTCGTGCTTTTCCTGATGTATCTCGGGCTCATCGCACTCAACCGCGCCATGGACGATCCATCCAGAGCCGCCCGCGTCAGCGCGGTGCTGATCCTCGTCGGGTTCGTGAATATTCCGATCATCAAGTTTTCGGTCGAGTGGTGGAATACGCTGCACCAGCCGGCAAGCGTCATCCGGATGGGCGGCTCCGCCATCGACGCGGAGTTTCTCTGGCCGCTTCTGACCATGGCGATCGGTTTCACGTTGCTGTTCTTCACCCTGCATATCGCCGCCATGCGCAATGAAATCTGGCGCCGCCGCGTGGCCGCGCAACGCCGGCTTGCCGCTCGCATGGCGAACCGAGAGGGTTGAGGGATGACACACGCCTTTTATATCGGCATGTCCTATGCGGCGACCGGCCTTGTCGTTCTCTGTCTCATCGCCTGGGTCGTCGTTGACGGCCAGGCACGCAAGCGGGAACTGAAGGAACTCGAAGCATCCGGTGTGCGCCGCAGGGCAAGAGCCGGTTCCGCTGGTGACGGCAAATGACGCAGACTAACCAGAATGACACATCAAAATCCAGGTCGTCTGGCCGCGCACGTTACGCGCTGGCGCTTCTTCCCTTGCTGCTGTTCGGCGGCTTTGCCCTCGTTGCCGGCAAGATGCTATATGATCAGGATGTCAACGGACTGGATGTCAGCGCCATACCGTCAGCGCTGATCGGTACCAGGGCGCCGACCCTGTCGCTGCCGCCGCTGGAAGGTTCGCACCTGCCGGCACTGACGGATGCCGCCATCAAGGGCAAGCTGACGCTGGTCAATGTCTTCGCTTCCTGGTGCATTCCCTGCCGGCAGGAACATCCGCTGTTGCAGGAACTGGCGAAAGACGACCGCATCACTGTCGTCGGCATCAATTACAAGGACAAGCCGGACAATGCCCTGCGTTTCCTCGGCGAGCTCGGCAACCCCTTTGCTGCCATAGGTATCGATCCCAGCGGCAAGGCGGCGATTGACTGGGGTGTGTATGGCATTCCCGAAAGTTACCTGGTCGGCGCGGACGGCACGATCCTTTACAAAAAGGTCGGCCCCTTCGATGCCCGCAGCGTCGAGCGCGACCTGCGACCGGCCATTGCGGCCGCAGCCGGGAAATAACCGCTCGTAAGGCATCACGCCTTGTTAACGACCCTCAGAGGCGGGCCTTCAGCCGGCAGACGCATGCCTTCCAGCACCACCTGATCGCGACCGCCGCGTTTTGCGGCATAAAGACTGTCATCAGCACGCTTGATGGCGTCGTGAATGGAATGATCGCCCCTCGCGACCGCCGAAACACCGAAGCTCGCCGTGATCTGACTGGTCACACCCCGGTTGCGCCAATCCAGTGACGACAGGCCTGTCCGCATGCCATTGGCAAGCTGGCTGGCCGCAGCAGCCGTCTGACCGGGCAGGAACACCACGAATTCCTCGCCGCCGAAACGCGCTACCAGCGCATCCTCGGGTGCATTTTTTGTGAGAAGATCGGAAAGGCCGATGAGGACGATATCTCCGGCCGCATGGCCGTAGACATCATTGATACGCTTAAAATGGTCTATGTCGCAGGCAATCACCGCGCCATCAGGCGTATCATTGCGAAAGTCGGGCACACGCCGGTCGAAGCCACGGCGGTTCAGCACGTCCGTCAGGGGGTCATGCTCCGCCGCGTGCTGATGCCGGTCCACGGTGACGGAAATCTGGCTCGCGAGCACCGAAAGCGCGAGCAGGAAACCAAAAATACTCGCAGCAAGCTGCATGTAGAAAGCATAATCCGACTCGAAGAACTCGCTGAGCTCGATCATCGAGCCTCCCGGCGTCATCACCAGCAGCAAGCCGATGCGCACCAGCGTCTCCACCACCACAAGACAGGCGATTCCCACCATCAGCCTGTCGGCAAGCGCAGCCGGGCGCTTTCGCACGAGCCAGACCGGGATTGCGAGCAAAAGGGCGCAAACGAGATCGCCGATGACGAGTTCGCGTTTCAGATCGGGCGTGATGAAAACATGGAAAGAAACCAGCAACACCGCAACCACGACGATCGACAGCCGCGCCTTGGTATAGAGCGGCCGCCCGAAATGGGTGAGCAACGCGTGGCCATAGAGGAAGAAGGCGGAAAAGAACAACAGATTCGAAAGGATCGCCTGAACTTCAAAAGGCAGCCCGCCAAGCACCAGCGGTGTTGCAAAAGCAAAGGCCGCCGAAAGATATCCGATACCCCAGTAGCGGGCGGAAGCCTGCCCGGTCCTCTGCAGGAACAGAAACACCACGCCGAATGTCAGCATGATAAAGGGAAGAAGATAGGCGAAATTGTCTTGCAATGGGTTCTGCCGGAGGGAGAGACGAGCCTTTGAACCCGGATGTTACCGCAATGCCCTTAAGAAAGCCTGCATATATCGCGCGATTCCAGGGCCGTTCGGACTGCAACGTCCGCGAACCCCGTTCACATTTGCGGGAGCGCGTTCTGCCATTCCTTTATGGCTTCAACAGGCCAGACAAGCATGACGACGTTGAGCGTCAGGTTGTCGCGGATCAGCCAGCCGGTGAATATCTCGAAGAAGATGGCGACCACCACCGTTAGCCACACCGGCGCACGGGCGGCGAAGAAGAAACCCAACGCCATGAAAACCGTGTCCATCGCCGAGTTCAGGATACTGTCGCCCGTGTACCCCAGCGCCATCGTCGCGGTTCGGTAGCGATCGATGATGATGGGCGAGTTTTCAAGAATTTCCCACGCGGCCTCTACCAGCACCGCAAGGGAAAGCCGCATGGAAAGCGGCTTGTTGCGGAACAGCAGCCACGCAAACCAGTAGAACAGGAAGCCGTGGATGATATGTGACGGGGTGTACCAGTCAGCGATGTGCTGGGAGTTGCCCGGTGTATTCACGCCAGGCTCGAACAGCTTAACATAACCGCATTCACAAATCGGAATGCGGCCCATGGCGTAGAGAATGATGATCTGCAGGAGAAGCAGCCCGGCGGCCACGCCGAACCATCTAAGCGAACGCGAACGGGAAGCCGGCATCTCCGCAACTGTCATTTTTCGTCCTTGCCAAGCGGCTCGACAGAATGGCGCATCACAAGCGGCATCTGCGCCATGGTGAAGATGATGGTGATCGGCATGGTGCCCCAGACCTTGAAGGCCACCCAGGTGTCTGTGGAGAACATGCGCCAGACAACCTCGTTCAGCACCGCCAGAAAGAGGAAAAAGATGCCCCAGCGCAGCGTCAGCTTGCGCCAGCCCTCATCCGTAAGCTTGAAGGCGGAATTGAAGACGTAACCGAGCAGCGACTGCCCGAAGAACAGGCCGCCCAGCAGAATGACGCCAAACAGCGTGTTGACGATGGTCGGCTTCATCTTGATGAAAGTGTCGTTCTGCAACCACAACGTCAGAGCGCCGAACACGAAGACCACGATGCCTGAAATCAGCGGCATGATCGGCAGCTTGCGCGTCAGCACCCAGGAAACGGAGAGCGCAATCGCTGTCGCGATCATGAACAGGCCGGTGGCGATGAAGATCGGGCCACCGAACTCTGTTAGAACCGGAAAAGTGGTGGCAAGCCATTCGCCGCGGGAATTGGCGAAAAAGAAAACGACGAGCGGGCCAAGCTCAAGCACGAATTTCAGGAGCGGGCTGATTTCCGCCACCATCTTTTCGCTTTCCTTGGAATTGCTTTCAATATCCATACTCAAACTCCCGCAATGGCCTTGGCGAAATCTTCCGCCTCGAAGGGCTCCAGATCGTCAACACCTTCACCCACGCCGATGAAATAGACCGGCAGCTTGTGTTTTGCAGCGATGGCGACGAGGATACCGCCCCGCGCCGTGCCATCCAATTTTGTCATAATCAGGCCCGAAACGCCCGCAACATTGCGGAATATTTCCACCTGGTTCATGGCGTTCTGGCCCGTTGTCGCATCCAGTGTCTGTAGCACGGTGTGCGGCGCATCCGGATCGAGCTTGCCGAGCACGCGCACGATCTTTTCCAGCTCCGCCATCAGTTCCGTCTTGTTCTGCAAACGTCCAGCGGTATCGATGATGAGCACATCGCTTTTCTGCGCCCGAGCCTGCTCATAGGCATCGTAAGCCAGACCCGAGGCATCTGCCCCAAGCTTGGTGCCGATGAAGTCCGAGCCGGTGCGGTCGGCCCAGATCTTCAACTGCTCAATCGCTGCCGCGCGGAAAGTATCGCCGGCCGCCAGCATCACCTTGAGGCCCGAGCCAGAAAGCTTGGCGGCGAGCTTGCCGATGGTCGTCGTCTTGCCCGTACCGTTGACACCCACGACGAGAATGACATGCGGCTTGTGCGAGAGATCGAGTTCCAAAGGTCTGGCAACAGGCTTCAGAACCTTGGTGATCTCGCCCGCCATGATGCGCGCCACATCTTCACCGCTCACATCCTTGCCGTAACGCTCCGAAGACAGGGCGCCGGTGATGCGCATGGCGGTCTCGACACCAAGATCGGACTGGATGAGAAGATCTTCCAGCTCGTCGAGCGTATCTTCATCCAGCTTGCGTTTGGTGAAAAGCGCCGAAATCTGTGTGGTTAGCTGCGAAGACGTGCGGGCAAGCCCGTTTCGCAGGCGCTGGAACCATGTCAGTTTCACCTCAGGTGCGGCAAGCGCAGGCTCCTGCCGCTCACTCGCGGACGAAAAGCCCTTTGGCAGAGATGGTGGAACCGCAATGGGTTCAGGCGCGGTAGCGGCTTCCGCCTCGTCGAGCAGCGCATCCATCGCATCGGCATCCAGCACGACGTCGGCAGTGTCCGGAGTCGGCTCGACCTGCTCCTCGGCAGCGGCTTCCGCCTGTAGCAACGACAATGGCACCAGGCCCATATCGCCGGAAAGCTCGGCACCGGGGAGAAGCGGCGCGTCCTCGTCTTCATTTTCGCCGGAGGAGGCTAGATCTTCCGCCTCGTCGGGGGCCGGGCCGCCGGCCGTCTCTATCTCCAGTTCGGAAACAGGGTCCCTGTCGACAGCATCATGCGCTTCGGCGTCGTTCAGCGCCGCTTCGAAAGAGGCGTTTTCATTGCCGCGCTCAAGCGCAGCATTCTCTTGTGGCCGCTCTTCCGTTTCGGCCTTGTCCTTGCCGAACGAAAAGACTTTTTTGATGAAGCCGAGGGCCATGGTTGTTCCCGTGTCTCTTTTCTTGCGCTGCCTCAGGCCGCATCTGCGGCTAGAAGCCTCATATTCAGATGTTTGCCGTTGTGGCCGGTAATCGCAACCCGCGCAAGGGTGCGCGGGGCAAGATCAGGTGCCGCCACCAGCGTGAAATTGTCCGTATGGGCAAAACCGTTGTTTTCAACAAGAATAGTCTGCACCGAACCAACCATTCCTTGCAGATGCGCCACCTTAAGCGACTCCCCCCGCACGCGAAGCCTCGCCGCCCGCTCCTTCACAAGCGCGCGGTCCAGCTGCGGCATGCGTGCGGCGGGCGTGCCGGCACGCGGGCTGTAGGGAAAGACATGCAGGTTGGAAATGCCGCATTCTTCCGCCAGCGTTGCGGCATTCTCGAACATCTCCTCCGTCTCGGTCGGAAAACCGGCGATCATATCCGCGCCGAAGGCCACATCGGGCCTGAGCGCCCGCACTTCGTGACAGAAGCGGATAGCATCGGCACGTGAATGACGGCGTTTCATGCGTTTCAGGATCATGTCGTCGCCATGCTGGAGGGACAGGTGCAGATGCGGCATAAAACGCGGCTCATCGGCAATAAGATCCATCAGATGGTGGTCGGCCTCGATACTGTCGATGGAAGAAAGGCGCAGGCGCAGGATATCGGGCACCTGCTTCAGCAATGTCTTGGCAAGATAACCAAGAGAAGGCTCACCCGGCAGATCGGCGCCGTAACTGGTCGCATCCACGCCGGTCAGCACGATCTCGCGATAACCGCTCTCCGTCAGCCTGCGTGCCTGATCCACCACCGCACCCATCGGCACAGAACGGGAATTGCCGCGTCCATAGGGAATGATGCAGAAGGTGCAGCGATGGTCGCAGCCGTTCTGCACCTGAATGAACGCCCGCACGTGCCCGTCTATGTGCTTGACCATCTGCGGTGCGGTCGCCTTGATGCTCATGATATCGTTGACGCGCAGCTTTTCTTCCGCCGAAACGCCGAAATCCGGAAGCGAACGATAGGAAGCGCTTTTCAGCTTTTCCTCGTTGCCCAGCACGGCATCCACCTCGGGCATGTCGGCAAAGGTCTGCTTCTCAGTCTGGGCGGCGCAGCCGGTGACGATGATGCGCGCATACGGGTTGTCGCGCCGGGCGCGGCGGATCGCCTGGCGGGCCTGACGCACCGCCTCCCCGGTCACCGCGCAGGTATTGACCAGCACGGCATTGTTAAGCCCGGCCTTTTCGGCCTCCGCCCGCATCACTTCCGATTCATAGGTGTTGAGACGACAGCCGAAGGTTATGACCTCGACCCCGCTCATACAGCCCCCCACTCGACCGCATCCCGCGCCCACAAGCCGGTAATGGGATCGACAGAACCTGACCATTCCCATTCGGCCGGGCCGGTCATGATGACGTGGTTATCATCACGCCAGTCAATGGTCAGCGGCACGCGGATCGGGCTTGAGGCGACATCGATGCTGACCGTTCGGCCGGTGCGGCCGGTGCGGGCAGCGGAAACAGCTGAAGCACAGGCGGCCGACCCGCAGGCAAGCGTTAGCCCGGCGCCGCGCTCCCAGGTGCGGGTGCGAAGCGCGCTGTCTGAAATCACCTGCGCCAGCGTGATATTGGCCTTTTCCGGAAACACCGGATGGTTTTCGAGCAACGGGCCGAAGCGTTCGAGATCGAACTCCATTGGATCACGATCAACCCAGAATACGGCGTGCGGGTTGCCCATCGACATCACAGCGGGCGAATGCAGGATCGGCGCGTCGATCGGCCCGATCTGCAACTCGATGCGGCTGGTATCGTGAAACTCTTCCGAAAGCGGAATGTCGCTCCAGCGGAAACGCGGGAGCCCCATATCGACCGATATCATGCCGTCTTCATGCTCGACGGCATTCAGGATACCGGCGACCGTCTGGAAGGTGAAGCTGGTCTTGCCGGTTTCGGACGACAGCGCCTGCACCACGCAACGCGTGCCGTTGCCGCAGGCCTGCGCCTTGGTGCCATCGCAGTTGAGGATGTCAATATAGGCATCCGTTCCCTCGATACGCGGATCGTGGATGGCCATGATCTGGTCGAACTGGGTGGCAGGATCGGCATTGAGGGCAATTGCTGCCTCTGGCGTGACCATATCCTTTCGGCCGCGCATATCGACAACCAGGATCTTGTTGCCAAGCCCGTTCATCTTCGCAAATTCGACCGTGTTCGCCATCGCTTTAAACCTGAAAACCGCTTTTCATACGGGATTTTCCCGTGCTTTCGCCCTATATGGCGGAAACACCGGCAAATTACCAGACTGTTGCGTCGCAAACGGGGCGGCTGTCAGGCGGAAGGCACGTCGAAAACCTGTCCGGGGCGCATCGGCCGGAAACGGCTCTCCTCCACCCCGTGTTCGGTCAGCGCTGCCTTGAGGGCCACAAGCGGCGCATCCACCGCCTCATCGGTGAGCTGTACCGTACCCCAATGGTGGCCGCAGACATGCGCCGCACCGCAAAGCTTCATGCCTTCCACGGCTTCCGCCGGGTTCTGGTGCTGGCCCTTCATGAACCAGCGCGGTTCATAGGCGCCGAAGGGCAGGTTGGCGAGACGAAACTCGCCATGCTTCTTGCGCGCGGCATGGTAATTGAGGCCCTCGTGAAAGCCGGTATCGCCAATATGGTAAATTTTCCCACCCGGCGTTTCGATGACGAACGCCGCCCAGAGTGCCATGCGCCGGTCGTTCAGACCACGCGCCGACCAATGATGGCACGGCTCGAAGTGAATTTTCACCGTACCGGCATCGATCACATCCCCCCAGTCGCCCACCTCGATGCGCGCCGCCTGAACGCCGGTACGGATGATGGCATCATTGCCGAGCGGCGTGATGAAAAGCGGCTTGTGCGCCACATGCAGGCGCTTCAGCGTCTCCATATCCAGATGGTCGTAGTGATTATGCGTTACCAGCACCAGATCGATGGGCGGCAGATCCTCAAAACGGATACCGGGCGGGTTGACGCGCTTGGGCCCGGCGAAGCTGAACGGGCTCGTGCGCTCAGACCACACGGGATCGACGAGAATATTCAGGCCCGCTGTCTGGATAAGAAAGGAAGCATGGCCGATGAAGGTGACACGCATGTCTTTACCCTCGACCCGGCTGTCCGGTTTCGCAAACGGAAACGGGCTCGCATAGCTTTCCGGCCACTTGGCGCGTTCACCATTGAAGCGCCATTTCAGCAGACCCATGAAGTT
Organism: Agrobacterium sp. 33MFTa1.1; assembly: GCF_004328495.1. Lineage (NCBI taxonomy): Bacteria > Pseudomonadati > Pseudomonadota > Alphaproteobacteria > Hyphomicrobiales > Rhizobiaceae > Agrobacterium > Agrobacterium sp. 33MFTa1.1. The sequence continues at coordinate 2,300,723 of NZ_CP036358.1, forward strand.
GCTGGGTGGCGTACCACCGGGATTGAAAAAGCGTATCCCGTCGAAATGATCGGAGATGGGGCCGCTATAATAGGCGCTGGCGCTTGAACGACGGGCATAAAGGCCGCCGCCCGCCAGAGCGAGCAGGCCAACAGCGGAAAAACGGAAAAATTTTCGACGGTTCATGACAAATGTATAGGGAGCAGAATGGCGCCGTTCAAGCACCGCCTCTGGCGGCCGACGACCGATCACGCAAAGATGAAATGCAGGCTTTGTCGGGCGGAAACCAACGCTGCCTTGACTTTTCCGGCGCTTTCCTGTTTATCCCGCCCATCAGCTGGCAGTTTCACGACTCCAAGCCGCCGACCGGGACCCGAAAAGGTATAAAGAGATCCCGGAGGTCAACACCCGACAGCGCGATGCGCCCTCGGGTGCTTTTTGGCTTTGCGTCTTGTTTTTGCCAGCGAAAGCACCGACGTTTCGGAAACCCGGAACGAAGAAGGAAGAAACGATGTTTGAAAACCTCCAGGACCGCCTTGGTTCCATTCTGAATGGACTGACCGGCCGTGGCGCGCTGACGGAAGCCGATGTTGCCGCCGCCCTGCGCGAGGTTCGCCGTGCGCTGCTGGAAGCGGACGTGGCGTTGGAAGTCGTACGTTCCTTCACCGACAGAGTGCGTGAAAAGGCCGTCGGCGCGGCCGTTCTGAAATCCATCAAGCCCGGCCAGATGGTCGTCAAGATCGTCCATGACGAGCTTGTCGAAATGCTCGGCACCGAAGGCGTCTCGATCGACCTTCATGCGGCCGCCCCCGTCGTCATCATGATGGTAGGTCTGCAGGGCTCGGGTAAAACCACAACCACCGGCAAGATCGCCAAGCGCCTGACCGACCGCGACAAGAAGAAGGTGCTGATGGCATCTCTCGACACGCGTCGTCCGGCCGCACAGGAGCAGCTTCGCCAGCTCGGCGTCCAGACCGGCGTCGACACGCTGCCGATCATTGCCGGCCAGTCGCCGACGGATATTGCCGCACGTGCCGTGCAGGCCGCAAAGCTCGGCGGGCATGACGTCGTCATTCTCGATACCGCCGGCCGCACACACATCGACGAACCCTTGATGCTGGAAATGGCCGACATCAAGAAGAAGTCCAACCCGCATGAAATCCTGCTGGTCGCGGATTCTCTGACCGGTCAGGACGCCGTCAATCTGGCGCGAAATTTCGATGAGCGTGTCGGTATCACCGGCCTTGTTCTCACCCGCATGGACGGTGACGGCCGCGGCGGTGCGGCCCTCTCCATGCGCGCCGTCACCGGCAAGCCGATCAAGCTGATCGGTATCGGCGAGCGCATGAACGAACTCGACGAGTTCCACCCGCGCCGTATCGCCGACCGTATTCTCGGCATGGGCGACATCGTCTCGCTGGTCGAAAAGGCCGCCGAAAACATCGATGCGGAAAAAGCCCGCGCCATGGCCGAGAAGATGGCCAAGGGCAAGTTCGACCTCAACGATCTCGCCGACCAGCTTGCCCAGATGAAAAAGATGGGCGGCATGGGCGGCATCATGGGTCTGATGCCCGGCATGGCCGGCATGAAGGACAAGATGGCTTCAGCGGGCATGAACGACAAGATGTTCGACCGCCAGATTGCCATCATCTCCTCCATGACCAAGGCGGAGCGCGCCAATCCGGATATTCTGAAACACAGCCGCAAGAAGCGCATCGCCGCCGGTTCCGGCACCGATGCCGCCGAAATCAACAAGCTTCTGAAGATGCATCGCGGCATGGCCGACATGATGAAAGCCATGGGCGGCAAGGGCAAAGGCGGCATCATGAAGCAGATGATGGGCGGCCTTGCCGGCAAGATGGGTCTCGGTGGCATGATGGGCGGCGGCATGCCTGATTTGTCCAACATCGATCCGAAGCAGCTTGAAGCGCTCCAGAAGCAGGCGGAAGCCGCCGGCCTCGGCAAGCCGGGTGGAATGCCCGGCCTTGGCGGTCTGCCGGGCGGATTGCCGGGCCTCGGAGGCACAAAGCTGCCGGGTCTTGGCGGCATGCCGGGCCTTCCCGGCTTTCCGAAAAAGAAGTGAGGGGGACGCCAATGAACAATACAGAGGTGAAAGCCCAGCTTTCCGAATACCGCCAGTCGATCGACAACATCGATGCCGCACTGGTTCACATTCTTGCCGAACGTTTCCGCTGTACCAAGGCGGTGGGCGTGCTGAAGGCAAAGTACAATTTGCCGCCGGCAGACCCGGCGCGCGAGGAATACCAGATCGAACGCCTTCGCCACCTGGCAAAGGACGCCAATCTGGACCCGGATTTCGCCGAGAAGTTCCTGAACTTCATCATCAAGGAAGTCATCCGGCATCATGAAGCAATCGCCGCCGAACATGGCGGCACAGAAAAGACCGCCTGAAAGGCGGACAAGCCATCCTAAGGAGTAAATGACATGGCACTGAAAATTCGTCTCGCACGCGGTGGCTCCAAGAAGCGCCCGTATTACCAGATCGTTGTTGCTGACGCCCGTTCGCCCCGCGACGGCCGCTTCCTCGAGAAGGTCGGTTCCTGGAACCCGATGCTTGCCAAGGACAACCCGCAGCGCGTTGAGCTGAAGGCTGACCTCATCAAGGAATGGATCGCCAAGGGCGCACAGCCGACCGACCGCGTTCTGCGCTTCCTCGCCGAAGCCGGCCTTGCCGAGCGCGCCGCTCGCAGCAACCCGGAAAAGGCAAAGCCGGGCAAGCGCGCTCTGGAACGCGTTGCTGAAAAGAAGCAGAAGGCTGAAGATGCAGCCGCTGCGGCTGCGGAAGCCTCTGCTGCAGAATAATCTGCACGGAAACTTTTGAGGAACGGGTGGCGTGGATTTCCACGCCGCCCGTTTTTTGTTTATTTTGGCGTCAACAGACCTTAAAGCTGACGCAACCAATACCAGAAGACGGACGGCCCGATGGCAAAGCTGGAAAACCCGATACTCATGGCAAAAATCGGTGGCGCGCAGGGTCTGCGTGGCGAAGTCCGTGTCAGCACATATACCGATGACCCGCTGGCGCTCGGCGATTACGGCAATCTGGTCAGCGCCGATGGCCGCATTTTTGAAATTCTGGAAATTCGCGAGGGCAAGAACGTTGTCATTGTGCGCTTCAGGGGCGTCAACGACCGCAATACGGCCGAAAGCCTGAACGGGCTCGAACTCTTCATCGAACGCGACAATCTGCCCGACGACGAGCTTGATGACGACGAATTCTATTATGCCGATCTCGAAGGGCTGGAGGCGGTTGATGCCGAAGGCAAGAGTTATGGCGCCGTCAGTGCGGTCTATGATTTCGGCGCGGGTGATCTGCTGGAGCTGAAGGGTGCGGGCCGTCGCCCGGCCCTCATTCCCTTTTCAGAGGCGGCGGTGCTGGAGATCGACCTAGAAGCCGGACGCATTCTTATCGATCCGATGGCCGCCGGCCTGATCGACAATCCCGACGACAAGGACGAAACCGGCGTACCGCCGTTCGGCAAGAAGTAACCGATGACCTTCAAGGCTACCGTGCTGACGCTTTACCCGGAAATGTTTCCGGGACATCTCGGATATTCGCTGGCCGGCAAGGCGCTGGAGCGGGGACAATGGTCTCTGGACGCCGTGCAGATCCGCGAATTCGCCACCGACAGGCACAGAAGCGTCGATGACACGCCCGCAGGCGGCGGCGCCGGCATGGTGCTGAAACCCGATGTCCTGGCCGCGGCCATCGACCACGTTTCCGATGGTGACACGCGCCCGCGCCTGCTGATGAGCCCGCGCGGCAAGCCTTTGTCCCAGAACCGTGTGCGCGAACTTGCGGCGGGTGACGGCGCAATCATCGTCTGCGGCCGTTTTGAAGGCGTCGACCAGCGGGTGATCGAGGCGCGCGCGCTGGAGGAGGTGTCGATCGGCGATTACATCCTCTCCGGCGGTGAGCCGGCGGCGCTGACGCTGCTGGACGCCGTCGTCCGCATCCTGCCGGGCGTCATGGGCAATGACCTTTCCGGCGTGCATGAAAGCTTCGAGGGCGGGCTGCTGGAACATCCTCATTATACCCGCCCGCAGGTCTGGGAAGGCCGCGATATCCCCGCCGTTCTCACCTCCGGCAATCACGCTGTCATCGACAAATGGCGTCATGAACAGGCGCTTAAGCTGACGAAGGAAAGGCGGCCCGACCTTCTTGAGAAGCCTCAGGTCGAGACGAAATAATAAGCCGTCAGCACCAGCCCGACCGCAATCACCAGCCAGCGAATGACCCACTGCGGCACCCGCCGTGCCGTGTGCACGCCCGCATAGCCGCCAAGCGCTGCCGCGGGAAACATGATGAGCGCCGCCCACCAGGAGACAACACCGCCGCTGACGAAGATCGTAATCGCGATGACCGCGATCACCACCGACAGCAGGTTCTTCAAAGCGTTCAGATGATGATAGCTTCCGCCCGAAGTTATTCCGAGGATGGCAAGCATCATGATGCCCATTCCAGCGCCGAAAAAGCCGCCATAGATGGAGGCAAGCCCCTGGAAGACGAGGCTCGGCAGATTGCCGGGAGAGCGCTCGGTGCTTGTCTTCGGCCTGAGCCACGGGCCGGCGGCAAAAACGGCGGTGGCGGCGAGAAGCAGCCATGGAACCAGCTGACGAAAGGAGGGGTTGTCGAGCGACAGAAGCAGGAGCGATCCACCCAGCCCACCGACGACGGAAACAGCCGACAGAAGGATCGCCTCGCGCCAATGGGCGCGTATCTCCGGCCCATAGGCGATGACGGACGTGACGTAGCCCGGAAACTGCACGATCGCCGACGTGGCGTTTGCGACAATCGGCGGCAGGCCGGCCAGCGTCATCGCACCGAAGGTCAGGAATGTGCCGCCGCCGGCAATCGCATTGACGACACCTGACAGAAAGCCGGTTGCAAACAGCATGAGAACGATGAATATGGACATGGCCCCTCCCAAGGTTTTCATGCCATATCCGGCCGAAAGCCGCTTCGCAACTGTCGGAGCGCGGCGAAGGATTGATAAAAATTGTCATGAAGGGATGACAAACGGTGCATCCTCGTGTATGTGCCCGCGTGGAATTGGGGTTTACCCCTTTAACCGCAAGCAAAGAATGGCGAACCCGCTCCTGCCGCAAGGCATGGCCTGAAGGCATCGACCGACAGGCAACCGTTGAGCGCTCTGGCTGTTTCAGAAGAAATCAGAGGTTAACATGACCAATATCATTCAGCAGCTGGAAGCCGAACAGGCTGCCAAGATCGAAGCAAAGCGCACCCTGCCTGAGTTTTCTCCGGGCGACACGCTGCGCGTCAACGTGCGCGTTACCGAAGGTAACCGTACCCGCGTTCAGGCTTATGAAGGCGTTTGCATCGCCCGTTCCGGCGGCGGCCTTTCCGAAAGCTTCACCGTTCGCAAGATCTCCTACGGCGAAGGCGTAGAGCGCGTATTCCCGATCTACTCGCCGCTGGTCGAAGGCGTTGAAATCGTTCGCCGCGGTAAGGTTCGTCGTGCGAAGCTCTACTATCTGCGCGACCGTCGCGGCAAGGCTGCACGTATCGTTGAAAACACCGGTACGCGCGCCCGTAAGCTGAACGAGTCCGAGCGCCAGGCAGCTGCCGAAGAAAAGGCACGTCTGGAAGCTGAAAAGGTAGCAGCAGCACAGGCTCTCGCCGCCGAAAAGGCAGCAGCCGAAGCTGCTGAAGCCAAGGCAGCAGAAGAAGCAGCAAAGGCTGCAGAAACCGCAGCAGAATAAGATTTCCAGTTTACTGGATTTACGGAAAAGGCGGTCTTGGGACCGCCTTTTTTGTTGCGCTCACATGTCTTGCTCTCGCTCCGGCAAGCGTGCAATTTGAGAAAAATCGCTCCGGAGCCTTTCATGATCGCCAGACGCCCGTTTCTCGCCGCCCTCGCCGTATTGGCCATGACGCCTGCACTCGCCGGCGCCGTCGATCTGCCGGATCTTGAGGGACGCACCGTCGTCGTGGTCACGGAAAATGCCTATCCGCCGCTGCAATTCGTCGACCCGAAAAGCGGAAAAGCCATCGGATGGGAATATGATGCGATGGAAGAGATCGCCAGACGGCTGAATTTCAAGGTCGAATATCAGAACATTTCCTGGGACGCGATGATCCAGTCAGTTTCTGCGGGGCAATACGACATCGGCATGACCGGAATCAGCATCAAGGACGACCGCAGGGAAAAAGTGGATTTCTCCGTCCCTTATATGCGTTCGGAAATGTTCATGCTGGTGCGGGCAGATGAAAACCGCTTTACCGACGCAAAGAGTTTCGCCGCCTTCGATAAAGGTCTCGTTGGCGCACAGGCCGGCACCACGCCCTTCTACACGGCCGTTTACGATGTTCTGGATGGCAACGAGCAAAATCCGCGCCTTCGTCTGATGGAAACCTTCGGCGCCAGCGTTCAGGCGTTGAAAACAGGCGATGTCGACCTCGTGCTCACCGATGGCGTTGCCGGCAAGGGTTATGTCGATGCGTCAAACGGCACGCTCAAACTGATCGGTGGTCCGCTTGGCGGCGATGACTTCGGTTTCATCTTCAAAAAAGGTTCCGATCTCGTTGCCCCTGTCAATGCCGCGATCGCGGCGCTGAAGGCGGACGGCACCTTCGCCGCACTCGATAAGAAGTGGTTCCTCGACTACAAGCTTGGCGAATGACGCTGCACGACGCCACAACAAAGCGGAACACGCAGAACAGCACGAGCGAGGATTTTCCCTGGTGGCTGCTCGCGATCCTCGTGATCGGCATTGCCCTTGCCGCGATGATCGCTGTCAATGGCATTTACACGCAGGTGTTCAGCACCGTGGCAAAAGGTGTCGGCATCACGGTTTCCGTCACGCTCACGGCCTTTATGCTGGCAACATTGCTCGGCCTTTGCATCGCCCTCGTCGGAATGGCTGATAATATCGTGGCACGGCAAGTGGCACGGTTTTACATCGAAGTGGTTCGCGGCATACCGATCATCGTTCTGCTTTTCTACATCGCTTTTGTGGGAACGCCAGGCCTGGTGGCGCTCTATAACGGGCTGACTGCTCCGCTTGTGTCACAGGGATGGGTGGAGCCTTTGCTTGTGCGGGACGTATCGTTGATCTGGCGGGCGATCATCGCACTGACCATCGGTTATGCGGCTTTCATTGCAGAGATTTTCCGCGCCGGCATACAGGCCGTTCCGGAGGGGCAGATCGAGGCAGCAAAGGCCCTCGGTTTCAGCCGCTATCAGCGCTTCAGGCTGATCACTCTGCCACAGGCGACCCGGACGATCTTTCCGCCGCTGTCGAACGATTTCGTGTCGATGGTGAAGGACAGCTCACTTGTTTCGGTGCTCGGCGTCACCGACATCACCCAAATGGGAAAAGTCTATGCCGCCGGTTCTTTCCGGTTTTTCGAGACCTATTCGATCGTCGCCTATATCTACCTGATCCTGACCATAGGCCTGTCACTGATATTGCGGCGGATTGATAAGGCAATGCGCTCGAAACAAGGATGAGGGAAAGGGGACAGCCGGAAGCAATCCGGCTATCCCTCTCTTTTGGTTCAGGCGGTTTGAGCCTGATTGCCCATCTTGCGGGTGGCGATGATGACTAGCACACCGGCAAGCGCGAGGCAGAAGGCAAGGAAGAACATCGGCGCAATGGTACTGCCGGTCTGATCCTTGATCCAGGGCACGACGTTTTGCGCCACGAAGCCACCGAGATTGCCGACCGAATTGATGGCGGCGATACCCGCAGCAGCGCCCGCTCCCTTGAGGAAGCGGCCGGGCAGGCTCCAGAACACCGGCTGGCCTGCAAAGATACCTGCAGCGGCGATGCAGAGGAAAGCGAACTGCAACACCGGGTCGCTCAGCAATGCCGACATCAGCAGGCAAAACGCGCCGATAAAGGCAGGACCAACGATATAGGGCGTCTTGTTCTTCGCCTTATCGGCCGCCAGAGGCACGACGAACAAGGCAACGGCAACGATCACCCAGGGGATGATGTTGATGAAACCGTTCGCGGTGTTGGAAACGCCAAAGCTCTTCACGATGGTTGGAAGCCAGTAGCTGAGACCATAGGCGGCCAGCGGAAATCCAACATAGCAGAGCGACATGAACAGAACCCGCGGATTGATCAGGGCTTTGAAGCCATCTTCCGCATGCTCTTCCATGCCCTTGTTCTCGTCGGCAAGCCGGTTCTTCAGCCAGTCCTTCTCGTCCTGCGACAGAAACTTGGCCTTTTCGGGCGTATCATCCAGATAGAAGAAGGTGGCTATGCCAGCGATCACAGCCGGAATACCAGTGGCAAGGAATACCCATTCCCACCCGGCATAACCGAGGAAACCGTCGAGATCGAGCAACATGCCGCCGAGCGGCGCGCCGATGGCATTGGCAAGCGCGCTGAAGATCATGAACAGACCGATCATGCGGCCGCGATAATCGCGCGGGAACCAGAGCGTCATCAGGAACAGCACACCCGGGAAGAAGCCCGCCTCGCAAAGCCCGAGCAGGAAGCGCAGGATGTAAAACATCGTAGCGTTCTGCGTATAGGCAAGCGCAATGGTGACGGCCCCCCAGGAAACCAGAATGCGGGCAAACCATTTGCTGGCGCCGAAGCGGTTGAGGAACAGGTTGCTCGGCACTTCGAAGATGAAGTAGCCGATGAAGAACAGCGACGCGCCAAGACCATAGGCGTATTCGCTGAGGCTCAACGCATCGACCATCTGCAGCTTGGCATAGCTGACATTCTGTCGGTCAATATAGGCGATGAGATAGAGAAGGCCAAGAAACGGCATGAGCCGCCAGGTGATCTTCGAGATAAGGGCCTTTTCGGATACCATATGCTTTCCTCCCTTCGATTTCTCGTCGAATGCAAATGATAAGGGAACCCATCTATATGTGCGCTGCAAAATAGGCAAGTTGCGTTGCATCATAACAACCGCAAAGCGTTGCTGGGCAGGCCGTCTCGCCGTGATGCAGTGCATAGTGTTGGCACGATCCTGTCCTTCAGCCTGTCTCCTGCGCATTCATGTTGCCGTAAAACCATCGATCTGCTATGAAAGTTGCCATGGGATCTAAATTCGGATGTCTCGCTCAGAATGTGTATGTGCTGCAGGACCACAAGCGTCTGCCGGCACGCTTCTTTGCGCGCGTTTCCGGGGCGCTCACCAGCCGACTTAGGCTCGCCTGACAGCACCGCTGTCCACCGCCTTACTGAACCCTATTATCCTTTTCCATGACAAGGCACAGAGCCATGAGCGCACCCCGCACTTTGTATGACAAGATCTGGGACGACCACGTCGTCAATCGCGACCCGGATGGAACCTGTCTTCTCTATATCGACCGTCACCTCGTTCATGAGGTGACGAGCCCCCAGGCCTTCGAAGGTCTGCGCATCGCCGGCCGTCCGGTGCATTCGCCGGCCCGCACGCTCGCTGTGGTCGATCATAACGTGCCGACCACCGCCGACCGGCTGGAAGGCATCAAGAACGAAGAAAGCCGCATTCAGGTGGAAGCGCTGGCGCAGAACGCCAGGGACTTCGGCGTTGAATATTATTCCGAACGCGACAAGCGCCAGGGCATCGTTCACATCGTCGGTCCCGAACAGGGTTTCACCCTGCCGGGTATGACGATCGTCTGCGGCGACAGCCACACCTCCACCCACGGCGCATTTGGCGCACTGGCGCATGGCATCGGCACCTCCGAAGTAGAGCATGTTCTGGCCACACAGACGCTGATCCAGAAGAAAGCCAAGAACATGCTGGTGCGTGTCGATGGCAAAATCCCCGAGGGCGTTACCGCCAAGGACATCATCCTTGCCATTATCGGCGAGATCGGCACCGCCGGCGGCACCGGCCATGTCATCGAATTTGCTGGTGAGGCGATCCGTTCGCTCTCCATGGAAGGTCGCATGACGGTCTGCAACATGACCATCGAGGGCGGCGCCCGCGCCGGCCTGATTGCGCCTGACGAAACGACCTTCGAATACATCAAGGACAAGCCGCGTGCGCCGAAGGGCGAAACGCTGGAACAGGCGATCGCCTACTGGAAGACTCTGAAATCCGACGAGGGCGCCCATTACGACAAGGTCGTCATCCTCGATGCGGCCAATCTTCCGCCTATCGTCTCCTGGGGCTCTTCTCCGGAAGATGTAACCTCTGTTCAAGGCATTGTTCCCAATCCAGATGATATCGATGAAGAAAACAAGCGCGCCTCCAAGTGGCGTGCGCTTGACTACATGGGCCTCAAGCCCGGCACGCGCATTACCGATATCGCCATTGACCGCGTCTTCATCGGCTCCTGCACCAATGGCCGCATCGAGGATTTGCGCGCGGCGGCGAAGATCGTTGACGGCCGTAAAGTCGCTCCCACCGTTTCGGCCATGATCGTGCCCGGCTCCGGTCTCGTGAAAGAACAGGCGGAAAAGGAAGGTCTGGACAGGATTTTCCTCGAAGCCGGTTTCGAATGGCGCGAGCCAGGCTGCTCCATGTGCCTTGCCATGAATGACGACCGCCTGAAACCCGGCGAACGCTGCGCGTCCACCTCGAACCGCAATTTCGAAGGCCGTCAGGGCTATAAGAGCCGTACCCACCTCGTCTCCCCCGCCATGGCGGCGGCGGCAGCCATTGCGGGTCATTTTGTTGACGTTCGTGAGTGGCAGTGATCGCCGGGTGAAGGCCTGAACATAAAACCCCGGGGCTATCCGGGGTTTTTGTTATTCAGAGATGATCTTTACCCTTTGCCCGGGCTGAATCGTGGCCGTGGCGCCCATCGCATTGATCATGCGGAACATGTCGAGCTTCCGCTCCGTTCCCATCATCCGCGCCGCCATCGTGGCCACGGTTTCACCCGGCTTCACCGTCACCACCCGCACTCTTAGCGGCTTCAGGGAGGCGATCTCCTGCGGCGTCATCTTGCGGAAGCTGGTGCGCAAGGTATTGGCGATGGAATCGAGTTGCGTATTGCCCTTCGGCACCGCGGTCAGGAACCGGAATATCTGCTGGCCGACGCGGATGACCGTGACGTCGAAATCCCATTTATCCGCGCTTGCCCGGGCTGTCGCGGCCTCCAGTCCGTTGATCTGCGTTTCCTTTACCGTTTCAGGCAGCAGGCCGGCGACCCAGCCGCTCGTCAGGTAATTGGCAAGGCTCGTCTGTTTCGGATCGGCGACGCCGTCGAAACGGATTGCGACCTCGCCCGGCCCTGTCGCCAGGACAGCCTCAACCTTGTTGTCGATCACGAACCCTTCCGGCACGTCGAAACGAATGCCGAGCGTTCCATGCAGGAATGTCTGGCCGCGGACATAACCTTCCTGCGGGCTATCGCCGTAAAGCAGCCCGTCTATACCATCGAGAAACCAGTCTCGGCCACGATCTCCGACCTGGCCTTCCTGGCCGAAGGCACGGGCATGCCGGCGCGCAAGCTCGATGCGCTGTGGTGTATTGGGGTGACTCGAAAGGAAGTCGAGGCTCTGGTCGTTTTCCGGATCGGCCGAAGAGAACCGCGCATAGGCCGCCATGGAATCAAGAAAGCGCGGCGATGCGTAAGGATCGTAACCCGCCTCGCCAAGCATGCGTACCCCGATCACATCCGCCTGCAACTCCTGCTGGCGCGAAAAAGCTGCAAGCCGCAGCTTGCCACGGGCAAGCGCCTGCTTGCCGGCGAGATCGCTGGACAGGACCTCTGCAACCACGCGGCTCGCAATCACTTCCGCTTCTTCGCGGCGCTGACGTTCGATCCCGTGGTTGGCGGTGACGTGACCCATTTCGTGCGACAGCACGGCCGCCACTTCCGAGGCGTCATTGGCGAGTGCCAGAAGCCCGCGTGTCACATAGAGATATCCCCCGGGCAACGCAAATGCGTTGATGGCGGGCGAATTGAGAATGGTGATGCGGTAGGATTGCTGCGGATTTTCGGAGACGGCCGTCAGCGCTCCGGCAATCCGGGCGACAAGCCGCTCCGTCTTGGCATCACGATATTCGCCGCCATAGCTTGCCACGATGCGTGGATGTTCGCGTGCGCCCATCTGCGCGCGCGGATCGTTCTTCTGAACCTCTTCCACCGTCTGCGGATTGTCCGAGGGACGCAATGTGGACTGGTAGGCCGGGCTGAAAAGAGATTGGCACGATGACAGCAACACGGCAGAAGCGGTCAGCGCGGACCACGCCGCAGCGAGCCGGCCGGAACGGCGAAGGCCTGAACCGGAGAAGAGCCTCCGCTGTGCAGTCATGCTATTTTTCATTCTCTATGCCTGCCCCTTAACGTTCCTGATCATCCGTTAATTGCAGACCAGAATAACAGATTCGCCCCAACGGGCGATGAATGCCGAGACGGTAAAATTGATCCATCAAATCCGGAATATTCCTGAAGAACGCAATAATTCTCATCTTTTCTCGGGCAACAACTTGAAACTGGCAAGTGCAAATTAGCGCCATTGAAGTCATCTAAAGCGATTGCCAGCGGCGCGCGTCGAAAATAAGGCGGTCACCCGTTCAGGAAACTGTCCACGGCCTTCACATTTTGTGTGGCAAAGAAATCCGCTGTCGCTCCGGCAAAAACGACACGGCCACGATCAAGAAAAACCACCCACCGCGCTAATCTTTTTATGTCTTCCGGGTGATGGCTCACAATAATCACCGCATTATTTGTTTCTTTATGCAAGTCAAGCAACAGAGAACTCATGCCCGCCCGTAGCCCTGGATCAAGTGCGGCGAAAGGTTCATCGAGCAGCATGACGGGCTTCTTCCTGACCAATGCGCGCGCAAGCGCCGCCCTCTGCCTTTCTCCTCCGGAGAGCGTGCCCGGCAAACGCTTGTCGAAACCCGAAAGACCAACGCGCGCAAGCGCAATATTTATCCTTTGCCGGTCTTCCGCGTGTAATCTGAGCGTGGGGCTTATACCAAGCGCGATATTTGTAAAAACGTCGAGATGGGCAAAAAGATTATTGTCCTGAAAGATCGAAGAGACAGGCCTTTCGGAAGGGTCGAGCGTCGTCACGTCCCGTCCGCCGATCATCACGCGGCCGGAATCCGGCAACTCGAAACCGGCAACGAGGTTAAGCAGTGTCGATTTTCCCGAACCGGATGCACCGACGACAGCGGTGACCTGCCCCTGCGGAAACGCACAGTCGAGGTCGAAATCCTGCATTCCAAGCCGCAGCCTGACCCTGTCAAGCTGCACTGCGAAATCGTCGCCCTTCATGTCATCGCCTCCGCCGCTTTTACCCGCTCCGGTTGCGAATGTCGCGACATGCCGGTTGCAGCAAGCACGAGGCAGACCACACCGAGAAGAAAGGCGTAACCGGCGGCATCGTTGGTCCGGTAGCTGCCCATATTGCTATAGACGAGCCACGGCAAGGTGACGAAATTCTCTGAACCGAACAGGGCAACCGCGCCGAGATCGCCAAGCGACAGGGCCATCGCGAAGGAAAATGCCATGGCCAGCGGCCGCCACAGGACGGGCAGATCGGCGAACCGCAGCCGCGGCAGACCCTGAAGCCCGAGGCTGGCGGAAAGTCGGCCGGTGCGGAGAAAATGACTGGTGACGGCCGGCTCCAGCACCCGCATGGCAAGCGGCAGGGCCATCAGCATGTTGATGAGCGCCACGAGAACCGGGGCATAAACAGCGACGTCACCGAAAGGCCGCAAGAGAAGGAACCATCCGCTTCCGAGCACCACGGGCGGAACCAGCAGAACCAGAGACGATCCCGCGCCGAGAACGCTGGACAAGAGGTGAAGAGGCCGCGCGGCCCGCCGTTTCGCGCTGACCGCCTGACGTGCGCGGATGATCGCCATGCTGACGATGATCACGAAAATTGCCGAGAACGCGGCAATCCCAAGACTTGTCGCCGCCGCGCGCAGAAAGACCGGTGCTGTGATGAGGCGCGGCAGGTCTGCCTGGACGCCCGAGAACACAATGGCGACCAGCGGCAGCCCGATCAAAAGCACCGCAGAAACGATGATTAGACCATCCCACAGGCGGGCCGCCGCCCGACCCGCATCGAAACGGCGCACAGGCCGGCCAAGTGAAGCGATTTCCGCTTCCGGCGACGGCAGGAAGGCCAGAAGGCCGAGCAGGGCCGCGGTGAGGACGATCTGCAGAACCGAGAGCGCGATCGCCCGCTGCGGATCGAAATCGAACCGCAGCGCCTGGTATATTGCGACCTCCAGGGTGGTCGCCGCCGGCCCGCCGCCCAAAAGGAGCACGAGCGTAAAACTGGTGGCGCAAAGCATGAAGATGAGGCCGGCGATACCCGGAACAAGCCGGGACACGGCCGGCCATTCGACAAAACGGAAAACCGAGATCGGCCCCATGCCGAGGCTCGCCGCCATGCGCCAATATTCGCCCGGAATACGCTCCAGCCCGGCCAGCAACAACCGGACGGAAAGCGGGAGATTGAAAAACACATGGGCAATGAGGATGCCGGAAAGACCATAAATGCTGAAAGGTTCTTCCGCGCCGGCGAAAACAAGAAGCGTATTCAGGACACCCTGCCTCCCCCAGATGGTAATGATACCGAAGGCGCCGACGATCACCGGCAGCCCCATCGGCACTGCCATCAACCGGATGATCCAGATCCTTCCCGGAAACTCCCGCTGCCTGGAGAGTGCCAAGGCCACGGGAAGACCAAGAATGATGGAAAGAAGGGTGGAGAGCGTCGCCTGATAAACCGTGAAGCGCAGAATACGCAATGTATAAGGGTCCAAAATGCCGGAAGCGGATGCACCCGCATCAAAGGACAGAAGCGCAAACACGGCGAGCGCCATGAACAGGAAAACGGCGGCAAAAGCCGCCGTCCCGAAAATGATTGACCGCCGGTAATCGCGACGCAGCATCATGCGTGGACGCGCCTCTTCTTCAATTCATGCTCATGGCCGTCAGCCATTCGTCTATCCATGCCTTGCGGTTTTTCGCGACCTCTTCCGGCTGCATCAGGAAAGTCTTCTGCGGCACGACGAGCCTGGAAAAGGCCTCCGGCAGGGGGGCGGAGGTTGCCGCAACCGGCATCATCCAGTTGTTTTCGGGAATGGTATCCTGAAAACCGGAGGTGAGGGTGAATGCGAGAAACTGCTTTGCGAGATCCTTGTGCGGCGCGTTTTTGAGAAGGCCTGACACTTCGATCTGGATATAATGTCCTTCGGAGAAAGCTGCGGCCTGATAACGATCGGACTTTTCGGCGACCATATGATAGGCGGGCGAAGTCGTGTAGGACAGCACCATCGGCACCTCCCCCTTGGTGAAGAGCCCGTAGGACTCCGACCAGCCCGGCGTAACGGTAAGGATCCGCTTCCTGAGCTTTGCCCAGGCTTCCGGCGCCTGGTCGCCATAAACCGATTTCACCCACAGAAGCAGCCCCAGTCCCGGCGTCGAGGTGCGCGGGTCCTGAATGGCTATCTTCTGGGCAGGGTCGCCTTCCACGAGTTCTTTGAGGCTCGTTGGTGGGCTTTTCAGCGTCTGGGTGTCATAGACGATAGCAAAATGGCCGTAATCATAGGGAACGAACACATCGTCCTCATAGCCGCCGGGTACCTTGGCCGCTGATGCATCAACGCCGCTGACATCGAAAAGGCCGGTCTGTTTCGCCTCCGCGACCAGATTTGTATCAAGTCCCACGACGACATCCGCCTTGGACCCCGCACCTTCTAATTTCAGCCGGTTGAGAAGCGCCACGCCGTCCGCCACGCCGACAAAATTGACGGTGCAAGCGCACACCTTCTCGAAAGCGTCCTTTATTTTGGGACCGGGACCCCATTCAGAAACGAAGCTCTCATAGGTGTAGACCGTCAGTTCCGGTTTTTCCTGCGCAACGGCGAACCCGGGCAGAAGCATGGAAACGGCAATGATGGAATTTACAAAAAGACGACGGCGCACGAATATCTCCTCAAAACGAGGAGGGAAATAGCCGCCTGCATGAAAGCCGTCTAATCCCTCCGCCGGTATGAACCGGATCAGGTTCTTCGGGTTGGCAAGCCTCTCAGCCTTTTGCGCCCAGGCGCGAAAGACACCCCGTTAGATCAAGATAATGGTGTAGTCCCGCAGACCCATCTTGGCAAGATGGCTGCCATCAACCCTGCGGCGCCATGTGCACAAGTTCCCAGACGTGGCCGTCGGGATCCTGAAAACTACCTGCATACATGAATCCGTGATCCTGAACGGGTTTCCAGCGGCTGCCGCCTGACGCGAGCGCGGCCTCGATCATACGGTCGATTTCCTCCCGGCTTCCGGCGGAAAGACAGGTCAGTACCTCGGTACTCCGCTTGGCGTCGGCGATGTCGCCGTTGATGAAATCACGAAAACGCTCTTCCTGAAGGAGCATGACGAAGATGTTTTCCTCGACAATCATGCAGAGCGTGCGGTCATCGGAATATTCCGGATTGAAGGTGAAACCCAGCGTCGTGAAGAAGGCTCTCGATGTCTCGATATTCTTGACGGGCAGGTTGACGAAGATCATGCGCATGGTGTTGAACTCCTCCGAACAGGGACAGCAAACGGCATTTCCGCCGTCCTGTCAAAGGCGGATGGCGGTGCGGCCGGAAAGATCGGCTCAGCCTTCCAGTTCCTCGCGCAGCATCTCCAGCTCCAGCCACTCCTCTTCCATGGCCTCAAGTTTTTCGCGCAGCTTTTCCATTTCCTGCGCCAGCTTGTTGAAGGCCGCCTGATCCTTGGCGAAGAGTTCCGGGTCGGCCATGCGCTGCTCGCGTTTTGCGATCTCTTCCTGCGCCTTCTCCATCTCCTTGGGGAGATTTTCGAGGGCGAATTTCTGCTTGAACGAAAGCTTGGCCTTGGCCTTTCCAGGCTCCTGCGAAGACGGGGCTGAAGGTGCGGCTTTCGCCTTTTCCTGTCTCTCAGCTTTTCGTTTCTCTTCCGCAGCTCCCTTGCGCTGCGCCATCATATCCGAATAGCCACCGGCATATTCGATCCAGCGTCCGTCCGGTTGATCGGGATTGGCCGGCGCGATGGTGGAGGTGACCGTACGGTCAAGAAAATCACGGTCGTGGCTGACAAGGATGACCGTGCCGGAAAACCCGGCAACGATCTCCTGCAACAGATCGAGCGTTTCGATATCGAGATCGTTTGTCGGTTCGTCGAGAATCAGAAGATTGGTCGGCCGGGCGAGAATACGCGCCAGAATGAGCCTTGCACGCTCGCCGCCGGAAAGGTTGCGGATGGGTGTGCGGGCCTGTTCCGGCTGGAACAGAAAGTCCTTCATATAACCCGTGACATGCTTCACCTCGCCATTGACGAGAAGATTGTCGCCCCGGCCGTCGGTCAAATAATGTGCGAGCGTATCGTTGGGATTGAGCTCCTCGCGCTTCTGGTCAAGCGTTGCGATCTCGAGATTGGTGCCGAGCTTCACCCAGCCGCTGTCTGGTTCAAGCTGGCCGGTGAGCATCTTCAGCAACGTTGTCTTGCCCGCGCCATTCGGTCCGACGAGACCGATGCAATCGCCGCGATGCACCCGCAATGAGAACGGCGCGACAATCATGCGCTCACCGTAAGCCTTGGTGATAGCCTCCGCCTCGATGACCAGCTTGCCGGACTCCCGGCCTTCCGTGACGGTCGCCTGCACCGTCCCCTGCGGCCCCTTGTGCCCACGATATTCCGCCCGCATGGCCTGAAGCTCACCGACACGGCGCATGTTGCGCTTGCGCCTTGCAGTCACGCCATACCGCATCCAGTGTTCTTCGCGCTCGATGGCCTTGCCGAGCTTGTGTTGTTCAAGCTCTTCCTCTTCAAGCACCTTGTCACGCCATTCCTCGAAATGGGCAAAACCACGATTGAGACGGCGGGACTGGCCGCGATCGAGCCAGACGGTCGAGGTCGAAACCCGTTCGAGAAAACGACGGTCGTGCGAAATCAGCACCAGCGCGCTGCGCGTCTGCTGGAGTTCGCTTTCAAGCCATTCGATTGTCGGCAGATCCAGATGGTTGGTGGGTTCGTCCAGCATCAGAATATCGGGCTCCGGCGCCATGACACGGGCAAGCGCGGCGCGGCGCGCTTCACCACCGGAAAGGTTTGCCGGATTTTCCTGACCCGTAAGCCCGAGATGCTCGAGAAGATAAGTAACCCGATAGGCATCGTCGCCAGGCCCGAGCCCCGCCTCGGCATAGGCCTGAACGGTATCGTAACCGGCAAAATCCGGAGCCTGTTCCAGATAACGGATGGTTGCAGCGGGATGACGGAAAACCTCGCCCGACTGGGCCTCGACAAGGCCCGCTGCGATCTTCATCAGCGTGGACTTGCCGGAACCGTTGCGTCCGACAAGGCAGATGCGGTCGCCCGGCTCCACCTGGAGATTGGCGCCGTCCAGCAGCGGGGTAACGCCGAAGGTCAGCTTGATGTCATCGAGTTTCAAAATAGGGGGTGCCAAGGCGTCAGGCTCCGGTCAGATCATAAGGGCGGGCAAGCAGGATGGCTTTTCCGCTTTTAAGCGAAAAATGCACAGGGCCGCCATTCGCGACATTGGAAATAGTGCGGGAGGAACCGAAAGCAAGCGCGAAATCCTCCAGCGGGTAACGCACATTGCCGATATCCAGCCCCTCCAGGGCTGTGAAGCCGGCCACCGAGAAAAGCGAGCCTGCGGGTAGAGAGACATCAAGCGAGCCCGGAAGCAGCGGCCGGGCCTCTTCCTCGCCGGAGGTGAGCGAAACATCGAGACCACGTTCGGCAAGCGCGACGGCGTAAAGGAGGTGCTGGAGGGCATGGTCGCTTCGTGCACCCCCGAGCGCGCCGACAAGCACCAGCGTACCGGCGCCGCGGGCGAGCGCCTCCGAGACCGCTATCTCACCATCGGTCACCGCCTTTGCTGCCGGGTAAGGCTGCCGTGTCACACCGGGCCAGGCATCCAGCAACTCTTTGGTGGCGGAATCGAAATCCCCGACCCACAACTCCGGTGTGAGGCCAAGCGGCCGTGCGTGGCGCATGCCGCCATCAGCCGCGATCACGCGGCTACCCGCGACCACGTCCCTGAGACGATCAGTAACCGTAACATCGCCGCCGAGCAGAATGGTGAAGTGCGCTTTATCCATGCCCTGCCTTATCGCACCTCGGCCGAAAATGGAAAGCCGAAAGCCTCCGAAAACCGTCCATATTGATTTTCGTCGGCTTCGGGATTATGAAACGCCTTAGTGGTGATTTGCCGACCGGCTTGCAGCCACTTTAAAGAAGTCGCTAAAGGGTCGAGGAAAAAGGCAATTTCCTGGGACCGGTCGCGATTTCCGCTGCCGGTTTTTTTGTTTTCGCAACGTTCTTTACGTGATCCGGAAAAGAGAGTTCGACATGCCGATCAAGATTCCCGATACGCTTCCCGCCTTTGAGACCCTCGTTCACGAGGGCGTGCGGGTCATGACCGAAACGGCGGCCATCCGGCAGGATATCCGCCCGCTCCAGATCGGGCTTCTCAACCTCATGCCGAACAAGATCAAGACGGAAATCCAGATGGCGCGCCTCGTTGGCGCCTCGCCGCTTCAGGTTGAGTTGTCGCTTGTGCGCATCGGCGGTCATCGCGCCAAGAACACGCCGGAAGAACATCTCCTCTCCTTCTACGAGACGTGGGAAGAGGTGCGTCACCGCAAGTTCGACGGTTTCATCATCACCGGTGCTCCCATTGAGCTGCTGGACTATGAGGACGTCACCTACTGGAATGAAATGCAAAAGATTTTCGAGTGGACGCGGACCAATGTCCATTCGACCCTCAACGTCTGCTGGGGCGCGATGGCCGCCATCTATCACTTCCACGGCGTGCCTAAATACGAGCTGAAGGAAAAGGCTTTCGGTGTTTACCGCCACCGCAATCTTTGCCCCTCGTCGATCTACCTCAATGGTTTTTCGGACGATTTCCAGGTTCCCGTGTCACGCTGGACGGAAGTGCGCCGCGCCGACATCGAAAAACATCCGGAACTCGAAATCCTCATGGAGTCGGAGGAAATGGGTGTATGTCTGGTACATGAGAAGGCAGGCAACCGTCTCTATATGTTCAATCATGTCGAATATGATTCGACATCGCTTTCGGACGAGTACTTCCGCGATGTTCACGCCGGCGTGCCGATCAAGCTGCCGCATGATTATTTTCCGCATAACGATCCCGAACTCGCGCCCCTTAACCGCTGGCGCAGTCATGCCCATCTGTTTTTCGGAAACTGGATCAACGAGATATACCAGACCACACCGTATGAACTCGAGGCCATCGGCCAGCTGGCGGCCTGAATTTGCGGGATTGCGAATTGCCGGGAAATGACGCAACGTCCGCCCGGCAATTCATGGCAACCGGGAGAATGATGTTATGAGCGACGGGGCAGCACGGGAGAATTTTGGTTTCACGGCAACGGGCGAAAAGGTCGAGCGTGTCACCATTTCGAAAGGTGGGCTTACAGCGAAGGTCATTACCTGGGGTGCCGTCATCCAGGATTTGCGCCTTGAGGGTCACCAGCCGCCGCTTGTTCTCGGCTTCGCCAAATTCGAGGATTATAAATATTCCTCCTATTTCGGCGCCACACCCGGCCGTAACGCCAACCGCATCGGCAATGGCAGATTTTCGATCGACGGTCACGAATACCAGCTGGAGCTGAATGAAAAGGGCGTAACCCACCTGCACGGCGGCAGCGACGGCATGGGCAAACGCAACTGGATGCTGATGGAACACGGCGAAAGCCACGCGGTTCTGCAGATCATCGACCCCGATGGCCGTGCCGGTTATCCCGGCAACTGCACGGTCACAGCCACCTACACGATCCGTGACGGCGGCGTGCTGTCGGTGGTCTATGAAACGGTGACCGACAAGCCGACCATCGCCAATGTGTGCCAGCATTCCTATTTCAATCTCGATGGCGCCGACACCGCACTTGGGCATGAGATCAGCATCGCGGCTGACTTTTACCTGCCCACCAACGACAAGCAGATACCGACCGGCGAAATCCGTTCCGTCGAAGGCACCGTCTTCGACCTTCGCCACCCGACGCCGATGCGGCGCAGCGAAAATGGTGAGCAGGTTCTCTACGACCATAATTTCTGCCTTTCGCCCGAGCGCCGCGCCAAGCGCAAGGTCGCCCGCGCTTATTCTCCAGCCTCCGATATAGCTCTAGAGGTTCACACCACCGAACCCGGTGTGCAGTTTTATTCGGCTTTCAAACTGGACGTTCCCGTTCCGGGCCTCGATAGCCGTCACTACGGTCCCTTTGCCGGTTTCTGCCTGGAAACACAGATCTGGCCGGATGCCATCAACCACCCTGATTTTCCGCATGCCATCCTACGGCCGGGCGAGACGCTGCGCCAGGAAACCGACTATATTTTCAAGAAGGGCTGAAGCGGCGCGCTGGTATCAATCCAGCACGCAGCCGACATAGCTGCCCGAGGCGCGGGCGCGGCGCTCGATAAGGCCGGCGAGCCTCTGCAACCCGCGCCCCGGCTTGCTGGCCACACGATCAATGGGATTGGGAAGCGAAACGGCCAGAAGTGCGGCCTGTCGGGAACTGAGCTTGGCGGCCGGCACCTTGAAATGGTGCTGGGCGGCAGCCTCGATGCCGTAAATACCCGGTCCCCATTCGGCGACGTTGAGATAAATCTCCATCATCCGCTTTTTTGACCAGACGAAATCGGCGGCAATCGCCAGCGGCAATTCCAGTCCCTTGCGCAGAAACGAACGACCGTTCCATAAAAACAGGTTTTTGGCCGTCTGCATCGGGATGGTGCTGGCGCCGCGCGTCGCGGCCCCGTCGAGCGCATTGCTGACCACGGACTGCATCTGGTTCCAGTCAACCCCGCCGTGAAAACAGAATTGCCCATCCTCGGACATCATCACCGATTGCACGAGGCGCGGCGAAATATCCTCTAGTGGCACCCAGCGCCTGTCATAGCCTTGCAGCGTCACCAGATCGGCAAGCATCAGCGTCGACACGGGCCGGATGAAGGGCAACGCATAAACCGGAATCAGCAGATAAGGCAGGATGAGCAATGCCAGCAAGGTCATGATGATGCGCTTGGCCAACGTGCGAAAATCCACCTTCGGACTGCTCCGGTCTTCCGCCAGCATGGCGTAATCTGCGTCGCTTTCAGGCGTACTGCTCACTATCCGTCCCCGCACCCCACGCCAATTGAAGCCTTTCATAGTCCATTGCCGTCTTCAAGGCGAGTCCGGCGCGACAGTTGAGTTGGGGAATCACGAAAAGGTTTGCCTGCATTCGCTCGGCGTGCCAAAGAGCGCGGCATGGACGCTCAGATGACGAATTTCGAAACACGGCTGCGTGAGAACGCCGCCAGGACCGAAGCCCTGCTTGGCCGCCTGCTCTCCGGCGAGACACGCGCGGATGAGATCGCGCGTCCGCAGAACCTGCTCGAGGCCATGCGCCACGGCGTGCTGAACGGCGGTAAACGCCTGCGGCCCTTCCTCGTCATCGAAAGCGCCGCACTCCTCGGCGGAGATGGAGAAGCTGCGCTTTTTGCCGGTGCCGCGCTGGAATGCCTCCATTGCTATTCGCTGGTTCACGACGATCTGCCGGCTATGGATGACGACGACCTGCGTCGTGGCCAGCCAACGGTGCATCGCAAATTCGACGAGGCGACCGCCATCCTCGCTGGCGACAGCCTGCTGACGCTGGCCTTTGATATCATTGCATCGGAAGAAAATCCGCTCGCGGCCGGGCGCAAGGCCGCGCTCGTGCTTTCGCTTGCCCGCGCAGCGGGCATCGGCGGCATGGCCGGCGGGCAAGCGCTTGATCTCGCCGCGGAAAAGAACGCACCGGACGAAACCGGCATTATTACATTGCAGGCTATGAAAACCGGCGCACTGCTGCGCTTCGCCTGCGAGGCGGGCGCAATCATCGCCGGTAGCGATGATTGCGAAAGGCAGAGGCTACGCCTCTTTGGAGAAAAAATCGGCCTCGCCTTCCAGCTTGCAGACGATCTCCTGGATTTGACGGCCGACGCCGCCACCATGGGCAAGGCGACCGGCAAGGATGCCGCACGCGGCAAGGGAACGCTGGTGGCGCTGCGCGGCCAAGACTGGGCGCGTCGCAAACTTCAGGAACAGGTGGCAGAGGCCAGCGAACTCCTGGCTCCCTATGGCGAAAAGGCCGCGATTCTCATCGCGGCCGCCAGATTTATCGCAGAACGAAAAAGCTGAGTGGGTTTTCCCGCTCAGCCTCTCAAGTCGATCAGCCCTTGAGCGGCGAAATCAACACTTCCACACGGCGGTTTTGGGCGCGACCATCAGACGTTGCGTTCGAGGCGATGGGCTGCGAAGGCCCAAAGCCAAGTGTTGAAATGCGTCGTTGATCGACACCGCGTGCGCCGAGATAGTTGGCGACCGACGCGGCGCGGCGTTCCGAAAGCCCCTGATTGTGGGCGAGGCTACCGGTCGAGTCGGTATGGCCGTTGATGTCGATCAGCGTGCGGTTGAACTTGTTCAGCACGATCGCAACGGAATCGAGCGTCTGATAGAAGGGCGGAATGACCTGATCCTGATCCGTGGCAAAGGTGATATTCGACGGCATGTTGAGAACAATGCTGTCGCCACGGCGGGTCACCGAAACGCCGGTCCCCTGAAGCTGCGCGCGGAGTTCCGCTTCCTGGCCATCCATGTAATTGCCGATGGCGCCGCCAGCGAGCGCGCCGATGCCGGCACCGATCAGGGCAGCGTTACGGCGTCCGACCGGCGAACCGCCCACAGCCAGACCGCCGAGCGCACCGACAACAGCGCCGATACCCGCGCCGCCGGCCGTGTTCGACATTTTCTGCTCGCCCGTATAGGGATCGGTGGTGGTGCAGGCGGAAAGATAGGTGCCGCAAAGGGCGACGATCGCGATTTTTTTGATCATGTGTTTTGATGCTCCGAAAGGGTCAGGAGGTATGACAGTGGAATTGCGGCCTTTTCACGCTACTCGTTACTCCGCTGCGTCTTTCCGGCCAAAACGCTTTTCGATGTAATCGGTCACAAGCGCTTCGAAATCAGCGGCTATGTTGGGGCCACGCAGAGTGAGAGCTTTCTCTCCGTCGATGAAGACCGGCGCCGCCGGGCTTTCGCCCGTTCCGGGCAGCGAAATGCCGATATCCGCGTGCTTGCTTTCACCGGGACCATTTACGATGCAACCCATGACGGCGACATTTAATGCCTCGACGCCGGGATATTTTTCACGCCAGACCGGCATATTCTTGCGGATATCGTTCTGGATGTTCTGGGCCAGTTCCTGAAATACCGTCGACGTGGTACGCCCGCAGCCGGGACATGCCGCAACCACCGGAATGAACTGACGGAAACCCATGACCTGCAGCAATTCCTGCGCCACCTGCACCTCGCGGGTGCGGTCGCCATTCGGCTCAGGCGTCAGCGAAACGCGGATCGTATCGCCAATACCATGCTGCAACACATAACCCATGGCGGCGGACGAGGCGACGATACCCTTTGAACCCATGCCGGCTTCCGTGAGACCGAGATGGAGGGCGTGGTCGGAGCGTTCAGACAACATCGAATAGACGGCAATCAGGTCCTGCACCTGGCTGACCTTGGCCGAGAGGATGATACGGTTGCGCGGCAGGCCGATCTCTTCGGCAAGCTCGGCGGAAATCAGCGCCGACTGAACAATGGCCTCCCGCGTGACCTGACGGGCGGAAAGCGGAAAGCCCTCTTCCTTGTTCCTGTCCATCAGCGTAGTCAGCAATTCCTGATCCAGAGATCCCCAGTTGACGCCGATGCGAACGGGCTTGTCGTAACGGATCGCCGTTTCGACGATCTCGCCGAACTGCTTGTCCTTCTTGTCCTTGAAACCGACATTGCCCGGATTGATGCGGTATTTCGCCAGCGCTTCGGCGCAGGCCGGATGGTCGGCCAGAAGCTTGTGGCCGATATAATGAAAATCACCGACCAGCGGCACATCCATCCCAAGACGCAGCAGCCGTTCGCGAATTTTCGGCACGGCGGCCGCACTCTCATCACGGTCTACGGTGATACGGACGATTTCCGAACCGGCCCGGAACAGCGCCGCCACTTGGCTGACGGTGGCGTCGATATCAGCCGTATCGGTATTGGTCATCGACTGCACGACGACGGGTGCGCCGCCACCGACGATGACGCCGCCGACGTCTACGGCGACGGAGGCGCGGCGGGGCTTCGGGTCGTAATCGGCATGTGACGTCATGGCGGTCTCTGGAGCTTGCGGCAAGGTCTTGCAATTGAGGTGAAACAAGGGGGACTTCTTGTCAACACCCAACGCGCTGGAGCTTCTACTTTACCGCAATCATGGCAAAATTCGATACGCCTATTCCTTGCCCGCACCGTCGGCATGACGGGCGAGCCGCGAAAGTAGCAGAACCACCACATGCAGTAACGGGAGAAACAGGAAGACGCTGGCGAGACCGGTATGTTCCGCAATGAAGCCAATCGCCGATGGCGCCACCAGAATGCCGGAATAACCCATGGTGGTGACGACCGAAAGGCCGATTCCCGGTGCCAGGCCCGGCATATTGCCCGCCGCCGAGAAGGCAATGGGCACCATGTTGGAGATGCCGATGCCCGCAATCGCGAAGCCAACGATCGCGATGGTGGAATTTCCCGCAATACCGGCGATAAGAAGACCGATAATCGACATGGCCGAACAGAAGCGCAGGGTCGTCACAGCCCCGAAGCGGTCGCGCACCAGATCGCCGGCAAAACGCATGGCCGCCATGGTCATCGAGAAAGCCGCAAAGGCGAAGCCGGATTGTGACACCGAAGCTCCGAGCTCGTTGCGCAGATAAAGAGCGCCCCAGTCGAGGATTGCGCCTTCCGGGATCATCGAGAAAAGGGCCATCAGGCCGATGATCCACGGCAGCGGCGTCAGCGGCAGGCCGCCTTTCGGGCGCTCTTCCTCCGGGTGCGGACGATCTGCAAGCACACGCGGCCATGCCACGATCAGCAGCACGAATGCGATGACCGTCAGCGCAATGGCATGCCCCTGCACGCCGATGGCCGTGATGAGATAACCGCCGAGACCGGCCCCGATGAGGCCGCCGAGGCTCCAGAAAGCGTGGCAGGATGACATGATGGCGCGGCGCATATCGCGCTCAACCGCTACCGCATTGGCATTCATGGCGACATCCATCGCTCCCGTTAGGCCGCCAAACAGGAAAACCGCGATTACCCCGGCCCAGACGGTTCCCGCCCAGGAAATGAAAAGCAGTGTGGGCAGAAAGATCGCCGCGGTCACGAGACTGACCGTCCGGGAGCCAAAACGGGCGATCTGCGAGCCGGCGATCGGCATGAAAACCAGCGAGCCGATACCGAAGACCAGGATGATGAGACCAAGCGCGCTTTCACTAAGGGAAAGACGCGCCGCAAATTCGGGAATCTTGGGCGCCCATGATCCCATCATGAACCCGTTCATCAAGAACAGCAGGGAAACGCCGATACGATGACGCGTCAGATAGGACGAGCGTGCACCCGTCTGCGAAAATGTGGTGGGGCCATTCATCGGCTATATCCTTCAGACTTGACCATGGGAAAATCAGGCGACGGCATCGTCGCCGCAATAAACGTCTACGCCTCGGCTGGACACGCCCTCGACCAACACGCGGTCGGCATCCCGTTCCAGCACAAGGGAAAGCGGCGGGGAAAAATCATGCACGTGGAACGCTGCCTTATGCCCCAGCTTCTCGGTGGTGATTGCAGCGACAATCCGCTGGCTGGCGCTGCAGGCGAGCCGCTTGAAAACGGCATCCTCGAAGACATCGGCCGACAGGCCGGTCTCGACCGCGACACCACAGACCCCGAGAACACAGAGATCGGGTCGCATCAATTCGAGCTGCCGCAGCGCCATTGCATCGATTGCCGCACCAACGGCGGGATCAACCTTGCCACCGATCAGCACAAGATCGATATCCGCCCGCCCCGTGAGTTCGGCGGCAATGGCGGGCGTATTCGTCACCACCGTTACATTGAGACCAGCCGGGATCGCCCTGGCAATGGCGAGGTTCGTCGAACCGGCATCGATGAAAACGACCATGCCCCGCTTGAGAAGCGGGACAACGGCGCGGGCCAGCAGAGCCTTGCGGTCCGCATCCTCGGCGATCCGCGTCTTCAGCGGCACCGTCTTGCTATCCGAGAGCAGGGCGCCGCCATAAACGCGCATGCATTCCCCACGGGCCGCCATCTCTCGCAGGTCGCGGCGAACCGTGTCTTCAGAAACGCCAAAGTTTTGAGCGAGGTCCTGCGCCAGCACACGGCCGTTCTGCCGCAACTGTTCGAGGATAAGCGCCTGCCGCTCGCTGACGAAATGATCACTCATACAGACTCATGCATAAACAGGAATAAACGTGCATGAACATGCATATTCGAGTTTTCGGGGAAACGCAATAAAAAACGCCCGCCGGGAAGGCGGGCGTCTAACTGTTCGATCGACGACTGTATTTATTCCGCGTAAGCGACCAGTAGATCCTTCGCATCGATCTGGTCGCCCGGGCGCACCAGAACTTCCGCGATCTTGCCATCCCGCTCGGCGTGAAGCGCCGTTTCCATCTTCATCGCCTCGATGGAGAGCAACACATCGCCAGCCTTGACCTCCTGGCCTTGATTGACGAAGACGCGGCTGATGACACCCGGCATCGGTGCCCCGACATGCGACGCGTTGCCAGGTTCGGCCTTGCGGCGCACGGCAGAGCCGGAAGCACCATGCGTCCGATCCGGCACCTTGATACGGCGCGGCTGACCATTGATTTCGAAAAACACCGTCACCATGCCCTTGTCGTCAACGCCGGATGAAGCCTGATTGACGATGACCAGCGTCTTGCCGCGCTCGATATCTGCAAACAGTTCCTCGCCATCCTCCATTCCGTAGAAATAGGCATGGGTGGGAAGCACCGAGACCGGACCATAGGTTTCGGCGGTGAGCGCGAAATCCGTGAATACCTTCGGATACATCAGATAGGATGCGAACTCGAAATCATCGACCTTGCGCTCCAGCTTGGTCTCGATGGTCTTCCGTTCGGCATCGAGATCGGCATCCGCCAATAGTGAACCCGGACGAACGGTATAGGGCGCTTCGCCCTTCAACGCTTTTTTCTGCAGGGCTTCCGGCCAACCGCCGGGCGATTGTCCGAGATCGCCCTTCAGCATGGAAACCACGGACTCTGGGAAAGAGACCTCGCGCTCGGGATTCTGTACGTCGGCCACTGTCAGATCCTGGCTGACCATCATCAGCGCCATGTCACCGACGACTTTCGAAGACGGCGTCACCTTGACGATATCGCCGAACATCCTGTTGGCATCGGCATAAGCCTGCGCCACTTCGTGCCAACGGCTTTCGAGACCCAGCGAACGCGCCTGTTCCTTGAGGTTGGTGAACTGACCACCCGGCATTTCGTGCAGATAGACTTCCGACGCCGGCCCCTTGAGATCGCTTTCGAAAGCCGCATACTGGTTGCGCACGGCCTCCCAATAGAAGGAAATGCGGCGAATCCATTCGGTATCGAGGCCCGTATCGCGTTCCGACCCGGCAAGCGCTTCCACGATCGAACCAAGGCACGGCTGCGACGTATTGCCGGAGAAGGCGTCCATCGCGGCATCGACCGCGTCGACACCCGCATCCACGGCGGCAAGAACCGTCGCTGCCGCAATTCCTGACGTATCATGGGTGTGGAAATGGATCGGCAGACCCGTTTCTTCCCGCAGCGCCTTGAACAGAACCTTGGCGGCAGCCGGTTTCAGCAGGCCGGCCATATCCTTGACGGCAATAATATGCGCGCCTGCGCGTTCCAGTTCCTGGGCGAGATTGGTGTAATATTTCAGGTCGTATTTCGGACGCGCTGAATTGAGGATGTCTCCGGTGTAGCAGATGGCCGCTTCACAGAGCTTGTTTTCCTCCGAGATGGCATCCATCGAGACCCGCATATTCTCCACCCAGTTCAGGCAATCGAAGACACGGAAAAGATCAATGCCGCCCTTTGCGGCCTGACGGACAAAATACTTCACGACGTTATCCGGGTAGTTCTTGTACCCGACGCCGTTTGCCCCGCGCAGAAGCATCTGCAGCAGCAGGTTGGGAGCACCTTCGCGGATCAGCGCCAGACGCTCCCACGGGTCTTCGGTCAAGAAGCGCATGGAAACGTCGAATGTCGCACCGCCCCAGCACTCCAGCGACAGAAGCTGTGGCAACGCTTTGGCATAGGCGCTGGCGACGCGGGCGATATCATGGGTACGGACACGGGTCGCAAGCAGCGACTGATGTCCGTCGCGCATCGTCGTATCCGTGACGAGTACCCGCTTTTCGTTGCGCATCCAGTCTGCGAAACCCTTCGGGCCGAGCTTGTCCAGCAACTGCTTGGTGCCGTCGGGCGTCGGCGCATCGATATAGGGCACGATGGGCTTTGCCGCCTTGTCCGAGGGCCTTGCGCGTCCCTTGGTTTCCGGGTGGCCGTTCACGGTCACATCGGCGAGATAGGTCAAAAGCTTGGTAGCGCGGTCCTGCCGTTTGACCTGGGCAAAAAGCTCGGGCGTCGAATCGATGAAGCGTGTTGTATAGGTATTGTTGCGGAAACTGTCATGGCCGATGATGGCCTCTAGGAATGTGAGATTGGTCGCCACGCCGCGAATACGGAATTCGCGCAAAGCGCGATCCATACGGTTGATCGCCTCGTCAGGCCGCGGCGCCCAGGCCGTCACCTTCACAAGCAACGGATCATAGTAGCGGGTGATGACAGCGCCAGTATAGGACGTGCCGCCGTCCAGACGGATACCGAAGCCTGAAGCGGAGCGATAAGCGGTGATACGGCCATAATCCGGAATGAAATTGTGTTCCGGGTCTTCCGTCGTAATGCGGCACTGAAGGGCGTGGCCATTCAGGCGGATATCCTCCTGCCTCGGCACCCCGGATTCCGGCGTGCCGATGGCGGCGCCTTCCAGAATGTGAATCTGTGCCTTGACGATATCGATACCGGTGACGACTTCCGTAACGGTATGTTCCACCTGAATGCGCGGATTGACCTCGATGAAGTAGAATTTGCCGGTGTCGGCATCCATCAGATATTCGACCGTGCCTGCACCGATATAACTGGTCGCGGCGGCAATCTTCAGGGAATAGGCGGCCAGTTCCTGACGCTGTGCTTCGCTCAGATATGGCGCGGGCGCACGCTCGACGACCTTTTGATTACGCCGCTGGATCGAACAATCACGCTCGAACAGATGCACGACATTGCCGTGCGTGTCGCCGAGAATCTGGCTTTCGACGTGGCGCGCACGCTCGACCAGCTTTTCGAGATAGACTTCGTCCTTGCCGAAGGCGGCCTTGGCCTCGCGCTTGGCTTCCGTCACCTCGCGGGCAAGGTCTTCCTTTTTACGGATGGCGCGCATGCCACGGCCACCACCGCCCCAGGAGGCCTTGAGCATGACGGGATAACCGATCTCCTCGGCCATACGCTCCACTTCCGCCATGTCGTCCGGCAGCGGGTCGGTGGCGGGAACAACGGGAACGCCAACCGAAATCGCCAGATTACGGGCGGCGACCTTGTTGCCGAGCTGGCGCATCGTATCCGCCGTCGGTCCGATGAAGGTGATGCCCGCCTTGTTGCAGGCCTCCACGAATTCGGGGCTTTCAGACAGAAGACCGTAACCGGGATGTATCGCGTCCGCTCCGGAGAGCTTCGCAACGCGGATAACCTCCTCGATCGAAAGATAGCTCTCGATCGGTCCCATATCCTTGGCGAGATGCGGCCCCCTGCCGACCTGATAGGACTCGTCCGCCTTGAAGCGGTGCAAAGACAGCTTGTCCTCTTCCGCCCAAATCGCAACGGTTTTTATCCCGAGCTCGTTGGCTGCCCGGAAAACGCGGATCGCAATTTCGGATCGGTTGGCAACAAGTATTTTCGATATTTTCAAGACGGTCTCCCCACACGCCAAAACAAAATTCTGCTGCACTGCGGAATTAAGCAGCAAAACCCCGTCTTGGAAAGGGCAATTCCGGCGAGAACTGTTCTGTTTGCGCTAGCTCAGCAAGCCATGGCGGAACGCGAGTGCGACGGTGTGCTGCCGGTTCTTGGCGCTGAAACGACGCTGAATCCCGTTTATATACCAGTCGACCGTATGGTTGGAGATGGATAGCTTGCGGCCGATCTCCGCCGATGTCATGCCATCCGCCATCAGCGCCAGCACTTCCGTCTCACGCCGTGTCAGCTCAAGAGCGGAACCGTCTGGAATATTGCTGAGATCATGGGCCTGACCTGAAAGATCGAGAAGGCGCCAGAAGACCGCCCGGGTCGCTGCATCGAGCAGTTCCACCTGCAAGGAGGGCAATTGCCGGTCCTGTCCACCTATGAACACGGCACCTATGAATCCCGCCCGTCCATGCACGGGAAAAGCATAACCGCCCTGCAAGCCGTAACGGCCGGCATCGTGGAAAAACACGCTCGCCCTTTTCCGATGCATGGCGCGGGGAAGCCCCTCCAGCGCCTCTTTCCAATGAAAGGGTTTGTGCACCATGCCGATGACTTTGCGGACGGGATCGACGAGGTTGTATTTCTTGGCCCTGTAGACCTCTATCCAGCCTTCCGGCAAATGTTGCGCAAGGATTTGGCCGGTGGAGGCCAGCTCGCCGGTCATGCGTCTGCTGACAAGGAAATATTCGAAACCATATTCCCGAATGAGCGTTGCAAATTCTGAACGCACACGTTCGGCGTTTCCCGCCTGGTAACACGCAGAGATGAAGTGAAGAATATCATGCATAAAGACACATGGTCCGGACTTGGCTTGAAGGGGATGACACGAAGGACATGGTCCCGCGATGACGTCATGTTACTCGGGCGCCGGTCGGGTGAGATTGAACATATCGTCGTTAGCAATCCCTGAAACGAAGATGCGAAATCTTGTGACGGCAGGCCCCGGGAACACCGGGAGGTTTTTTCGGTTCGCATGGACGGCCAATCTGTTAAGCCGCCATTCAGACAGAAAGAGCGATAATTACACAAAATTCGCCGTCTCATGCAACCTTGCTAAAGTAGCATCGTATTGAGGCCGAACAATCAACCGCTCGAAAAGACGCCCGGACTGGATTGAAAATTTGACCTTGTTTCAGGTTTACACACGCGCTCTGCGCTATCTGACCGTTCATAAATGGCGTGTGGCTGTCGTCGTCATCGCCAACGTCATTCTTGCAGCGATCACCATTGCCGAACCCGTGCTGTTCGGCCGGATCATCGACGCCATTTCTTCTGGCTCCAATGTCACGTCGATTCTCATATTATGGGCGGGGTTCGGCGTCTTCAACACCGTGGCTTACGTAGCCGTCGCCCGCGAAGCCGACCGGCTGGCGCACGGCCGGCGCGCTTCGCTCCTGACGGAAGCCTTCGGGCGCATCATCTCGATGCCGCTTTCCTGGCACCATCAGCGCGGCACGTCCAATGCCCTGCACACCCTCCTGCGCGCCAGCGAAACGCTCTTCGGCCTATGGCTGGAATTCATGCGCACCCATCTCGCGACCTTCGTTGCGCTGGTGCTGCTTGTGCCCACCGCCATGTCCATGGACCTGCGCCTCAGCTTCGTGCTGATTGGCCTCGGCATCGTCTACTGGTTCATCGGCAAATGGGTGATGGGCCGCACCAAGGATGGCCAGGCTTCGGTCGAAGAGCATTATCACAGCGTTTTTGCCCATGTCAGCGATTCCATCAGCAACGTTTCCGTGCTGCACAGCTACAACCGCATCGAGGCTGAAACCAAAGCGCTGAAATCCTTCACCGAAAAGCTGCTAAGTGCGCAATATCCCGTGCTCGACTGGTGGGCCTTTGCGAGCGCTCTGAACCGCACGGCCTCCACCGTTTCGATGATGATCATTCTCGTGATCGGCACCGTGCTGGTGAAGAACGGCGAGCTGCGCGTCGGCGATGTCATCGCCTTCATCGGTTTCGCCAATCTCCTGATAGGCCGTCTGGACCAGATGCGCCAGTTCGTGACGCAGATTTTCGAAGCCCGCGCCAAGCTTGAGGACTTCTTCGTCCTCGAGGATTCCGTCAAGGAACGGGAAGAACCGGGCGATGCCCGTGAATTGTCGAATGTCTCCGGCACCGTGGAATTCCGCAATGTCAATTTCGGTTTTGCCAACACCAAGCAGGGCGTTCACGATGTCTCGTTTACGGCCAGGGCCGGCGAGACGATCGCGATCGTCGGACCGACAGGTGCCGGCAAGACGACGCTCATCAACCTGCTGCAGCG
The DNA here is from genome assembly GCF_004328495.1 of Agrobacterium sp. 33MFTa1.1. NCBI lineage: Bacteria > Pseudomonadati > Pseudomonadota > Alphaproteobacteria > Hyphomicrobiales > Rhizobiaceae > Agrobacterium > Agrobacterium sp. 33MFTa1.1. Next base: position 2,333,843 of record NZ_CP036358.1, read on the forward strand.
GGTCTATGATCCCGATTCCGGCCAGATCCTGATCGATGGAACCGATATTTCGACGGTGACGAAAAATTCGCTCCGCAACTCCATCGCCACGGTGTTTCAGGATGCCGGCCTGCTGAACCGCTCGATCCGCGAAAATATACGCCTTGGTCGTGAGTCGGCCACCGATGCCGAAGTGGTGGAAGCAGCGGCGGCCGCAGCGGCGACGGATTTCATCGACAGCCGCATCAACGGCTATCTGACCCAGGTTGGTGAACGCGGCAACCGTCTGTCCGGCGGCGAGCGCCAGCGTATCGCCATCGCCCGTGCGATCCTGAAGAACGCCCCCATTCTGGTTCTCGACGAGGCAACCAGTGCACTCGACGTGGAAACCGAAGCCCGTGTGAAGGCCGCAGTGGATGCGCTGAGAAAGAACCGCACGACCTTCATCATCGCCCATCGCCTTTCCACTGTCCGCGATGCCGATCTCGTCCTGTTCCTCGATCAGGGCCGGATCATCGAAAAGGGCACCTTCGATGAGCTAAGCCAACGCGGCGGTCGCTTTACCTCGCTGCTGCGCACCAGCGGCCTGCTGACGGAAGACGAAGGCCAGCAGCCCCGGCCAAAAGCGATAGCCTCCTGAGGCTCAGGAATGGAATGCAAAAAGGGCGGGCACTGTCGTGTCCGCCCTTTTTCGTTGTCTGCTTCGAAAATATCGGGACATCACGAAGCTTCTACCTCAGTCCCCCAATCGTCATATTCACCACCGAATTTTTGCAGCCGTTGTGCTGCGAAGCTCCTATTCCTCGGTCGATCTCGTTCGGAGCTTGCGGCTTGGAAAACTCTATTCCCCATCGCGCTGTCTGCGATGCATCCATCGCCTCACGGGTGATGCTGTAGCCACGGGGGACCAAGAAGTCTCTGTACAGCATCTGCCCTTCATGCGTCGGAATATGTGAAATGGTCTATCGGTCTCGATTTGCTGCCATCGTGCCTTGCTTCGCATTGACCGCCCATTGAGCGTTCTTGCCGGCCCTGTATCGCCGTATAGGCGCCATGCCCCAGACGCCAAACAACATCGAAGGCGGGGGAATCTCACAACAAAATTCGGGCCCCTGCGTCACCGCAGGAGCCCGACTTAAAAAGCAAACCGAAGGCCCGCCCGTCTCAGTCGAAGGGGATCACCCTCTCGCCGGCCGCCAAGTCCTTGCCATCGACAGACACCGAAATCTCCGCCGTACCAGGCTTGCGGCTGACGGCAATGTCTCTAGCCTTGCCGTCGAGCGTGATCTTCACCGAGAAACCGCTCCAGTCCTCCGGCAGCGACGGTGAAATATGCAGCCTGCCGTCAGTGCGGGTGATGCCGAGAATACCCTCGACAGCCGCACGGTAGAGCCAGCCGGCCGAGCCGGTGTACCAGCTCCAGCCGCCACGGCCCGCATAAGCGCCTTCACCGTATACATCCGCGGTCACCACATAGGGTTCGACCCGATAGGTTTCCGACGCTGCCGCATCGAGCGCGTGGTTGACCGGGTTGAGCAGCTTGAAGCAGTTCCAGGCCTCCTGCGCCCTGCCCTGCTTGGCAAGCGCCAGAACCACCCAGGTCGCCGCGTGGGTATATTGTCCGCCATTTTCGCGCACACCTGGCGGATATCCCTTGATGTAGCCCGGATCGTGCGGCGCGCGCGAGAATGGCGGCGTGAATAGCCGGATGATGCCGGTCTTTTCATCCACCAGATGCTCCATGACCGCATCCATTGCCTGCCGCGACCGGGTCTCTTCGCCTTCGCCGGAGAGAACGCTCCAGCTTTGGCCGAGCGAATCGATCCGGCATTCCTCGCTTCCGGCGGAACCCAGCGGCGTGCCGTCGTCGAAATAGCCGCGACGATAATAGCTGCCATCCCACCCCGCGGTTTCGAGCGCATTGCGCAGTTTTTCGCGGTGCGAGGCCCATCTGCCGGCCCGATCCGTATCACCGCGCTTTTCCGCAATTTCAATGAAATCGCGCAAGGCGCCGGAAAGGAACCAGCCGAGCCAGACACTGGTACCCTTGCCGCCAACGCCGACGCGGTTCATGCCGTCGTTCCAGTCACCGCCGAGGATCAGCGGCAGGCCGTTCTCCCCGGTGCGATGAATGGCAAGATCGAGCGCCAGCGCCGCGTGTTCGTAGAGCGTCGCGGATTTGTCGCTGGTTTCCGGCTGGAAGAAAGCGTCGTGCTGGCCGGGCATCAGCGCCGGCCCCTTCAGGAAGGGAATGCTCTCATCCAGAATGGTGATATCGCCGGTCGCCGAAACATACTGGTTGATCGCATAAGCAAGCCATACCACGTCGTCCGAGATAGTGGTGCGGACACCGGCGCCTGTCAGCGGCAACCACCAGTGCTGAACGTCGCCTTCCGGGAATTGCCGGCCGGCTGCGCGCAGGATCTGCTTGCGAGCGAGATCCGGCTGGTAGAGCAGGAACGCCAGAGTATCCTGAAGCTGGTCACGGAAGCCGAAGGCGCCGCTCGACTGATAGAAGGCCGTGCGCGCCAGAATGCGGCACGCCAGCGCCTGGTAGGGCAGCCAATTGTTGACCATGTGGTTGAAGCCGGCATCCGGCGTGGACACCTGTAACTGGCCGGTAAAACCGGTCCAGAACGCCTTGCTTTCCTCCAGCACGGACTGGAAATCCACACGGCGGACATCCTTCACCAGCGCCTCGGCCTCTTCCGCATTATCGGCATCGCCCAGAATGAAGGTCATGTGCCGTTCTTCGCCGGGCTTAAGGTGGATTTCCTGCATCAGCGCCGCACAGGGATCGCCGTCAACCTCGGTGCTGCCGCTGAGTGCGTTACCCGACACGATCGCCTGCGGGGCCTGTGCCGAACCAAAGCGGCCAACGAATTCCCGACGACTGGTAGTGAAACCGCTCGCCTCCGTATCAAGCGTCAGGAACGCCGTGCGTGCGCTGTAGTCGATGCTGTAGGGGTTCGACGCGAAGATTGCGTTGTTGCCCGCATCATGTCTGCTCAGAATGAACGGCGCTGATTTCTGTCCGTTATTGCCCAGCACCCATTCGACATAGGCATAAACCTTCAGCCGGCGGCTTTTAGAGCCTTTGTTGCGAACGATGACCTGCGAGAACTTGACCGGCTTTTCACGATCGACGGTCTGTGTCACCTCGACTTCAAGTGTGTCGGCAACGCCGGTCAGGATGGAGTAACCCAGGCCGTGACGGGTTTCGAACATGGCTTCTGGATCACGCGACAACGCGGCACACGGCGTATAGAGCTTTCCTGTGTCCACATCGGCGACATAGAAGGCCTCGCCCGGCCGGTTGATGACAGGGTCATTGCTCCACGGTGTCAATTGATAATCGCGCGAATTGCGGCTCCAGCTGAAACCTGCGCCTTCGGCCGAAATATGGAAGCCGAAATTCTCGTTCGAGATGACGTTGATCCACGGATGCGGGGTGGACTGCCCACCATGGAGACGCACCACATATTCCTGTCCGTTCCTGGCGAAGCCGCCGAATCCGTTCCAGAAATCGAGATCGCCCGCGTCTTCGACCGGCTCCGCAACCGGGAAAGCCGGGACCGGCAGACGGGCCTGTGCGGCGTCGCTTGTGCCATCGGGACCACGATGGGCCGCAAACAGCGATACCGCGCGGTTGATCTGGTTCACGATCTTGCCGTTGCGCACATGGAGTACAACGCGGGAAGCGGCCAGAAGCGCGCTCCACGTCTCTTCATCCATCAGGTCACGGCGCACGGAGAAGACGTGCGGGCGACCGCCATCGGCGGGATTGATGCGGCGTTGTGCTTCGGAAATATGATCCAGCGCATGCTGCATGTCCTGCGCGTAGGATGCGGCCCGTTCGTTGACGATAACGAGATCGAAGATCACGCCGCGCGAACGCAGATATTCATGGGCACTCAGCGCCTCACGGGCGATGTCCATGTCCATATCGTCGTTGATGCGCAGGCTGAAAATCGGGAAATCGCCGGAAATCGCAAGCGGCCACAAGGCGCGCTGTGACGCGAGTCCTGTTTTCAGCGTTTCCGAATCCGCCCGCAGATGCATGTCGGGATAGGTCAGATATCGGCCGAGATGCTGGAAGGCGGCCGCCTGCTGTGAGGTGACGCCCACATGGCGCATCTGCACCTGTGTGCGCGTCCAGGCATGAACGAGTTCATGCGCGAAGGCGTCCGGATGACGATAACGGTCGATCGCCTTGTCGACTTCCTCGCGGCTCGGCGCGGCAATCGTCCAGAAGATCACGCTCACCTTCTTGCCTGCCGGCACGCGCACGGTGCGTCGCAGCGACAGGATGGGGTCGAGCGTGAAGCCGTCAGTGCTGGAAAGCGTCGCACCGGCATCGAAAGCCGCCGCTTCGCGCAGCGAACGGCCACGACCGATGAATTTGGCGCGATCCGTCTCGAATTCCGTCGGGCGCGACGGGCCGGCATTATCGGCGGCCAGATGCGCAATGACGGTGCCCGGCTCGTTCGGGCTGCGACGGTTGCGCCAGGCGCGGATGACGTCGCCACGCCGGCCGATCTCCGTCTGCACGAACATGCGCGAGAAGAGCGGATGGGCGTTGTCGTCATCCTCAGACGCAATGACCGGCTCCATATAGGAAGTCACTTCGATATAGCGATCCTCGGAACCGACATTGAGCAGGGTGACGCGGCGGCCTTCTGCATCGTGCTCGGTGGCGACGATGCATTCGACAACGCTCTGCAGGTCGCCGGTGGTCTTGTGGAACTCGGCCTTGTCGTCGGTGAAGACTGTCTTGGTCTTTTCACCCTCGAAGACACGCGGCTCCGCAGTCGCACTCCACCATTGCCCGTTGGTGGTGTCGCGCAGGAAGATGAAGGTGCCCCAGCGGTCTTCGGTCGGATCGGCCTTCCAGCGGGAAATCGCCTGCCCGTTCCATTTCGAATAACCTGCACCCGTCGAGGTAAGCATAGTCGAGTAGTGACCATTCGACAGGAACACCACCTCACGGTCGCGTACCGCCGGATCGGCAATGGAACGCACTTCCGCCCGCAGCAGGTCGGCCTGTTCCTTGCCGGGGGTCTCCGGCTCGTATTTGGCGCTCATGACCGGCACTTCGCGCGGCGCCTTTTCCTGCAGCAGCAGTTCAGCCGCCTCGATCACCGGATCGGAATGGAAGAGCTCGCGCAGCACGCCGTCAAAGGCGACGTTGGCGACGGCCGCAATCGACATGCCATGGTGGTGGGCATAATAGTTGTAGACCACCGCGCAGACCTTGCCATCGGGCACACGCGTTGGCGTGAAATCCACCGCATCGTGGAAACCGTATTGGCCAAGTGCGCCAAGCTTGCGCAGCTTGTCGAGGTTTTCAAGTGCACCATCCGGATCGTATTGGCTGGCGAGGATCGATGCATAGGGCGCGATCACCGCATTCTGGCCAAGGCCACGCTTGAGGCCCAGCGTCGGCACACCGAAGTTGGTGTACTGGTAGTTCATGTTGTGATCGCGGGCATTAAACGCCGCTTCGGAAATGCCCCATGGCGTGCCGAGACGGCGACCGTGATTCATCTGTTCCTTGACGATCAGGTTGTTGGTCTGGTTGAGGATACCCCCCTGACGCTCCTGCATCACAAGCGGCGGCATCAGATATTCGAACATGGAGCCCGACCAGGACACCAGCGCGCCCTGCGCACCGATCGGCACGACCTGACGGCCAAGGCGGTACCAGTGCTCAGTCGGCAGATCGCCCTTCGCGATGGCGAAGAGGCTGGTCAGACGGCATTCCGACGCCAGAAGGTCATAGCAGGCCTCATCCAGCTCCTTGCTTTCGACGCGATAGCCAATGGACAGAAGGCGGCGATCCTTGCGGTAAAGGAACGTGAAATCCATCGAGAAAGCGAGATTGCGGCTGCGGTCGCGCAGCGAAGCGAGACGCTGGCGCAAGGGCTCGACATTGGTAAGGTCGATAGCGCTGTCGGAAATATGGGCTTCGCAGCACTCGACCAGCAACTGCGCCCAACGCGTCACTTCGGTGCTCTGTGTGGACTTCACCTCGTGGTCGACATTGGTGGCGAGCTTCTGAATGTCACGCGCAAGCACCGCCAAGTTGATGACGCGAATGGAGGCGAATTCGTGCTCGCGCTTGACGGATGCCAGCGCGTTCGAGAAGCCGATGATACGCTCTTCGAGACGGCGATGCAGCGGCCGCAGGTTCTTGCGGTCGTCCGGCAAGGCCTTCAGCGTTTCGCGCAGAATGCCGGCCACGTCGCCGATACCGTCGAGGTTGCCCTGAAGATGGGCCGACGGCGCTTCCGCCCAATCGCGGCAGGCGGAAGAAACCGCAATCAAATGGCCGGCGAGATTACCGCTGTCCACCGCCGAAACATAACGCGGTCCAAGCGTCTGCAAGGTATCGGTGTGATACCAGTTGTAGAGATGGCCACGATATTTTTCCATCTTCTCGACGGTCTGGATCGTGTTCTCGATGCGCTCCAGCGTGTCGGCAAAGCTGATCCAGCCAAACTGACGCGCGGAGATGACGGAGAGCAGATAGACGCCGATATTGGTGGGAGACGTGCGCGAGGCAACGATCGGCTCCGGCGTCTCCTGGAAATTGTCCGGCGGCAGGTGGTTTTCCTGCGGTGTCACAAAGGTCTCATAATAACGCCAGGTACGGCGCGCAATCTTGCGTAGTTCGAACGAGACGTGCTCGGAAACGAACAGCCGGTCTTCGGTCTCGGCTGACTGGCTGACATACCAGGCAACGGCGGGCGATAGCACCCACAGCAGCGTAAAGGGAATGCCGATCAGGAAGGCATTGTCGCCCGGCAGCGCCGCAAACAGAAGGCCGAGCATCGCCACAACGGGGGCGTGCCACATCTGACGATAATAATCGATGATGCTGCCCTGCGCACTGGACTGGATACTGGCGGCGGTGCGCCATTCCAGCATCAGCTTGTGGCTGACGAGCAGGCGGTAGAGCGAACGCGCAATCGCATCTGTCATCATGCAGGCGGCATCGGCGATGAAGACGATTCTCAGTGCGACTTGCGCATTGGTGGCGCGGATTTCAGACCAGATGGTGTGGAAATGCGCCTGCGGCACGATGTCTGTCGAACGCGGCACAAGGCCGGAAAGCAGCGAAAGCGTCGGTGCAACGAAGAGCGAGAAGATCAGCAGGATCTGCCAGATCAGCGCCCCGAGCGGATCCATGAAATACCAGCCGAGGATCGAGGCGAAGAACCAGGCGATCGGCGTCAGTGAGCGACGCAGATTGTCGACCATCTTCCACCGTCCGATAGCGGTGACGCCACGGGCGCGGTCGAGAATATAGGGAAGCAGCTGCCAGTCGCCACGCGCCCAGCGATGCTGACGCGAAACTTCCACCTCATAGCGCGTCGGGAAGTCCTCGACGAGTTCCACATCGGTTACCAGCGCGCAACGCGCAAACGAACCTTCAAGCAGGTCGTGGCTGAGGACGGAGTTTTCTTCGATACGGCCCTTCAGCGCCGCCTCGAAAGCATCCACGTCGTAAAGACCCTTACCGGTGAAGGTGCCTTCGGAGGTCAGGTCCTGGTAAACGTCGGAAACCGTGAAGACGTAGGGATCGATACCGCGGTTGATGGAAAAGACACGCTGGAAAACCGAAGCATCCTTGCCCGTGGTCAGGGAAGGTGTGACGCGCGGCTGCAGCAGACCATAACCTTCAACCACCCGACCGGATTCAGGATCGATCCTGGGGCGGTTGATCGGATGGTGCATCTTGCCGACCAGCTTCGTCACCGCATCGCGCATCAGGCGCGTATCGGCGTCCAGCGTCATGACATATTTCACACCTTCCGGAATGATATTCGCGCCGCCGAGGAACGTCGTGTCCTTGTCGCCGCGCAGCAGCATGTTCAGCTCATGCAGCTTGCCGCGCTTGCGCTCCCAGCCCATCCAGCAGCCTTCGGCCGGATTGTAGATGCGACGGCGATGCAGAAGGTAAAATCGTGTCTTGCCGTCAAAGGCGTAGCGGCTGTTTAGTGTTGCCAGCTCGCGCTTGGCATATTCGAGTATCTCAAGATCATCCTCGGACTGCTCGTATTGCGCGTCGCGCCAGTCGCTCACCAGCGAGAAATAGATCTCACCATGCGGATTGGCGAGATAATGCACCTCGATATTGCGCATCATCTCGTCAACGCTGTCGCGACTGGTCAGCATGCAGGGCACGGCGACCAATGTGCGCGCGTCCTCGGGAATTCCATTCTTGAACTCGTATCCGACCAGCCGGAACGGTTTCACGAAGAAAGTGACAAGGGTGTTGAAGAGGCCGGTCGCGCCCTCCGAGGCGGGCAGAGCGAACATCAGCAGGAAAGCGGTGACAACATACCAGGGCATGCCCGCTTCGGCGAGGAACCACCCGACCGCCAGCATGGCGACCGCGGTGATGAGAAGCACCGGCGCTGCAATTGCCAGCCAGTTGAACTTCCGCATCGCCCGGACGATACGCTGCGATACCAGGGGCCGGTATCCCAGCGCCTTTTCGAGCTCGAAACGACGCTGACCCACCAGCACGGAGCCGACATTGACGGGATGCGTCTCGTCCGCCTCTGCGGGCATATCGGTACGCGCCATTTCGACAGCGGCACGGGCGACCTCAACTTCGGTCTTGGGAGAACGACGCGCCAGAAGTTCGATGGTATTGCGGTAGGTGTTCCGCGAGCCGAAATCGAGCGTTTCGTAATCGGTTTCTTCGCGCAGAACCTTGTCGATATGGCTGACTTCCTCGAACCACACCGACCATTCGGTATCATCGATCTCGCGCAGGCTCTTGACGATGTTGCCCATCGTCACGTTGCCGGAGGCAAGGCGATTATGCTCCGACATCATGACGTTTTCGGCGTCGGTGCCGGCGGCATGCAGACGCTCTTCAAGCCATGCGACGGCAAAACCCGATGTCTGCGAGCCGTTTCGGAGGCGATAAAGGAACTGCGTCGCGAAAGTCGGGTCATCGACCAGCGAATCGACCTGCTTGAGAAGTGCTGCCGACGCTTCCGCATCGTTCAGACGGATGATCTCGTCGACCACCTCATTCGCCTTCTGGCGCATGCGGCGCGAACGCTCCACACGGATGGAGATGCGGCGAAGATTTTCGATGAGGACAAAACGGATGATCGATGGCAGCGCCCACAATTCACCGATCTGCAGCGTCTTCGAGGTCTGGTAGCCATCCACCAGCGCCGTCATGTTTTCGCGCGATACCGTGCTGTGGGTGTGGGCGACATAAAGCCAGCCGAGCGCCATGACTCGCGGGATCGTCACGCCGCCCACCGTCATTGTCGGCAGCTGGCGATAGAACTTGCGCGGAAAATCACGGCGGACTTCCTGGATCGCCTCTTCGATGACGTAGTGGTTGTCGAGAAGCCATTCCGCCGCTGGCGTTATCGTCGCGCCATTTTCCGCGTCGACCGCCGTTGTGCGATAGACCCTGAGGATTTCCTTTTCATTCTCGCGATGACGCTCGAAGAAATCGAACTCCATGAAGCCGGGAAGGCTGTCGGTGCCATCGCGGGAAAGCGCGGCGCCCGCATCATGCAGTTCCTCGACCGTCATATAGGACGCGCGGATCGAATCATTATGATCGATCTGCTTCGTCTCGGAATCACGGGCGGCGGCGGTCGGGGTGATATGAAATGACATCGGGCTCGTATTCTGAACTTTATGGAGACTTGTTCGACTTGACCGGCATTTCGTCCGTGGCGGGAACACACACGAAAATCGGCCACGCTATATTTATGACTTATCCTGAACCTTCGGTGAACCGGACCGGACGCCTGGATGAGAGGACCGTCCGGCAGGAAGGCGCCGCATACTGCTGCACAATGTCTGCAATCTGTTTGCGGGGCTTGAGATCAGCGCGTGCAGGGAGCTTCCGGTGACAGAAAGATCTCATCCTGCGGCCCGGCAACGCCGTTCCGACCGGATTTCGCACCCTCCCCGACGGCGAAATTTGTGCGCGCAACGCCCGATGGTCCCCCGTTGATAACCTGAAGGGCAACACGAAACCGGAACGGTTCGCGCTACATCCGAAAGACGCTAATGCCCCAGGACATCAATAGTTCCATGCCACCTGTCGCGACCCGATGCAAGCGCTGAATTTCAGGCCGTCTGAGTGCCTGCGGCGCCCCTTACATGCCCATGCATATGCTGCTATGTCATTTTGAAAAAGCGCCGTAATAAACGGCGAAACCCGGGACTTCGAAAATGACCAGACAGACCGCCACCATGACGTCTTTTGCCAATCATATGCCGGATGTGGTGGCAATCCGCCGCCACTTGCACCGTCACCCTGAAATAGGCCTCTCCGAGTTCAAGACCTCGGATTTCATTGCCGAACAATTGCTGGCGATGGGGTACGAGGTAACGCGCGGGCTCGCCGGCACTGGCGTTGTCGCCACGCTGCGCAATGGTGACAGCACGCGCACGCTTGGCATTCGAGCCGATATCGACGCCCTGCCGATCCACGAAGAAACGGGGGCGGAGTATGCGAGCGCCAATCAGGGCGTGATGCATGCCTGCGGCCATGATGGCCATACTGCCATGCTTCTCGGCGCAGCGAAGATCATAGCCGAACGCAGGAATTTTAACGGAACACTGCATCTGATCTTCCAGCCGGCGGAGGAAAATTTCGGCGGCGCCCGCATCATGATCGAGGACGGCCTGTTCGACCGCTTTCCCTGCGATGCGGTTTTTGCACTCCACAACGACCCTGGGCTGCCCTTCGGGCACTTCGTGCTGCGCGACGGACCGATCCTTGCCGCGGTCGACGAGTGCAAGATCACCGTCAACGGTTATGGCGGCCACGGTGCCGAACCGCAGGATGCCGCTGACCCTATCGTTGCCGGGGCAAGCATCATCATGGCGCTGCAAACGGTGGTTTCACGCAACATCCATCCGCAGCTGTCGGCGGTCGTCACCGTTGGCGCCTTCCATGCCGGTGCTGCCAGCAACGTCATTCCCGAAACGGCGGAAATGCTACTGACCATCCGTTCCTTCGATCCGGGCGTGCGCGATGAGCTGGAAAAGCGCATTCGGGCGATAGCCGAAGGCCAGGCGGCCAGCTACGGCATGAGCGTGACAATCGATTACGAGCGCGGTTATAATGCAACCGTCAACCACAGGGCGGAAACGGATTATGTCGCCGATCTCGCCCGCCGTTTTGCCGGGCCTGAAAAGGTCGCAGAAATGCAGCGCCCATCGATGGGCGCGGAAGACTTTGCCTACATGCTGGAGAAACGGCCGGGCTGTTATTTCTTCCTCGGCACCGCACGAACCGACAACGACCCGCCGTTGCACCATCCAAAATTTGATTTCAACGACGAAATCCTGCCAATCGGAACCGCTTTCTGGGTCGATCTTGCGGAAGATTACCTGAAGTCGTGAATGGGAATGAAAAAGGCCGGTCGGAGGAGCGACCGGCCTTTTGTTCTCAAATTACCTGATCAGAAGATCGGGAGGATCAGGGAACGAGACCGAATATGACGGCAGCGACAAAGGCCATGCAGACGCCGACGAGAGCCGCATGAACCGAATCTTTCCAGTTGCGCGGCGACTGGGGCTGCGAAACAAAGTCTTTTACTTTTCCTGCCTTGGAATAAGACATTGTACACTCCCTTCCTGCTCGGCCCTTCAAAGCGGGCATTGCTTATTTCACTGGTAGAATAGCTTTATTCCCCACTGTTTCAGTAGAGATAATATTCCATAAGATAGGTGCATCGGGAAAAATACGGATTGCAACTTGCCGGACGGCAAGCATCAATCTACCCATTGCGCGGCATCAGCGCGACGGGGCGCTTTCCGTCTGAAGGCAATGCGGACACGGAAAATACCATGACAGATATCGACGCCATCATCATTGGAGCCGGTGTGATCGGCCTGGCGACAGCGCGAGAACTCGCTATGCGCGGCCACTCCGTCGTCATCCTGGAAAGCGAAAAGGAATTTGGCTCGGTCACTTCCTCCCGCAACAGCGAAGTCATCCACGCAGGCCTTTATTACCCGCCTGGAAGCCTCAAGGCCCGACTTTGCGTGGAGGGCAAGGAGCGTCTTTATGCTTTCTGCCAGAGCCACGGCGTTGCTCATCGCCGCTGCGGCAAACTTATCGTCGCCACGAGCCATGAAGAGACGGCCATGCTCGCCACTCTCCAGGAGAAGGGCAAGGCCAACGGATGTAACGATCTTGAGCTGATTGATGAACGACAGGCGGTTTTACTCGAACCCGCGCTCACCTGCGTTGCAGCCCTTACCTCACCTTCGACCGGTATCATCGACAGTCACGGATACATGCTGGCGCTGTTCGGAGACGCACAGGATCACGGCGCAGCCATGGCCGTCAACGCCCCCTTCGAAAGGGCGGAAGTGGCGGGCGATGGTTTTCGGATCCACGTCGGCGGCGCGGAGCCCACCAGCCTGACGTGCCGGCTGCTCATCAATTCCGCCGGACTTGTTGCGCCGATGGTGGCAAGAAAGATAGAGGGATTGCCGGAGGATGGTATCCCGCAGGCGCGTTTCGCCAAGGGCAGCTATTTTTCGCTGGCCGGCAAGTCACCCTTTTCAAGGCTCATCTATCCGGCACCTCATACTCATGGCCTTGGCGTACATCTCACCCTCGATCTTGCTGGCCAGGCTCGTTTCGGCCCGGATGTGGAGTGGGTGGACGCCATCGATTACGCCGTCGATCCCCAACGCATGGAAGGTTTTGATGATGCGATACGGCGTTATTGGCCGCGCCTTCCCGACCATGCGCTGATCCCGGCCTATTCTGGAATCCGGCCGAAGATTTCAGGTCCGGACGAACCCGCTATGGATTTCCGCATTGACGGGCCGGAAACGCATGGCGTCAACGGTCTCGTCAATCTCTTCGGCATCGAAAGCCCCGGCCTTACTGCCTCGCTGGCCATCGCCAACGAGGTCGCGGCGCGGCTTGGGGCTTGATCCCAACCCGCTCAGCCGAAACGGGACAGCGCACCCGTCATGACCTCCGGATCGACATTGCCGCCGGAAGCGACTGCGATCACCGTTTCACTCTCCAGTTCATCGCCATGGAAGAGGGCCGCCGCCAGGGCCACCGCCCCACCGGGCTCAACGACGATCTTCAGCCGGTTGAAGGCGAGAACCATTGCCCGCAGCGCTTCCTCTTCGGTCACGGCGATGCCTTTCCCGCAAAGCCCAACCATGATCGGGAAGGTGATGTTACCGGGCTGCGGCGTAACGATCGCATCGCAGATCGAACCCGAGGTCGTGGCGTTCCGCTCGATCTTGCCCGAGGCAAGAGAGCGTGCCACATCATCGAACCGCTCCGGTTCCGAAGTCCTGACCTTATAGTTCGGTGCTTTCGCTGCAAGCGCAAGGGATATGCCGGATGTAAGGCCACCGCCGCCGCACGGCACCAGGATCTCGGCTGAATCGATACCCAGTTCCGCGCCCTGTTCAGCAATCTCCAGCCCCACCGTCCCCTGCCCGGCAATGACCAGCGGTTCGTCATAAGGCCTGATCAGCGTCAACCCGCGCTCGCGCGAAATGCGGTCCCCAATGGCATCGCGATCCTCATTCGCGCGGTCATAAAGCACCACCTCCGCGCCATAAGCACGGGTATTGTCGATTTTGATCTTCGGTGCATCCATCGGCATGATGATGACGGCGGGAACGCCGTGGAGGCTGGCGGCAAGCGCCACGCCCTGCGCATGGTTACCGGAGGAAAAGGCGATGACGCCTTTGGCGCGGACCTCCGCAGGCAGGCCTGAGACGGCCGACCAGCCGCCACGAAACTTGAAGGAACCCGTTCTTTGCAGGCATTCAGCTTTTACGAAGAGCTTTCGCCCGGCAATCTCGTCCAGAAAAGGTGATGAGAGAAGCGGCGTGCGAACCGCTTGAGTGCCGATGCGCTCCCGCGCGGCTTCTATCATCGAAATATCGGTCATGTCCTGCCCCTATAATGCGGATGTGCAGGCACCTTATGAGGTCGCACGCATTTACGAAACCGCCTGAAAAGAAAAATCCCCGGACGTGGCCGGGGATTCTGGTCGTGTGATCAATGATTGTGCCGGGGCATCTTCTCGGCAATGCGGCGGAAATCCGCGGCGCCTTCGAGAACCGCGCCGTCCGAAAGCTGCGTTACCGACTGACGATAAATGCGCTGCCAGGGCGTCGCATCCGCGGGAACAGCCGGAATGCCGTCTGCCTTGCGGGCTGCAAGCTCCTCATCCGGCACCAGCACGTTACACTCGCCCTTGTTGAAGTCGATGCGGATCACATCGCCCGTGCGAAGCCACGCCAGGCCACCGCCGGCCGCACTTTCGGGCGAGGCGTTGAGAATGGACGGGCTGTCCGCCGTTCCCGATTGCCGGCCGTCACCGATCGTCGGCAGGCTGGTGATTCCTTTTTTCAAAAGCGCGTCCGGCGGCTGCATGTTGACGACCTCGGCCGAACCCGGCCAGCCAAGCGGCCCCGCACCACGAATGACGAGAATGGTACGCTCATCAATATTAAGGGACGGATCATTGATGCGGGCGTGATAGTCTTCCGAACCGTCAAAAACCACGCATCTGCCCTCGAAAATTCCCTCGTGGCCCGGCTCATTGAGATAACGCTGCCGGAACTCCGCCGAGATCACGCTCGTCTTCATGATGGCGAAATCAAACAGATTGCCCTTGAGAACCAGGAAACCTGCCCGTTCCTTCAGCGGCTTGTCGTAAGGAAGGATCACATCTCGGTCGGTCGATTCCCGACCTTCCAGATTTTCCGCCACAGTTCTACCGGTCACGGTCCGACAGCTTCCATCGAGCTTGCCCGCCTGCAGAAGCTCCCACATGATGGCAGGCGTGCCGCCGGCTCGGTGATATTTCTCACCGAGCCATTTGCCGGCCGGCTGTATGTTGGCCAACAGCGGAATATCGTAACCGTGAACCTGCCAGTCCTCTTCACGGAGTTCAACGCCCGCATGTTTCGCCATCGCCGCGAGATGCGGTTGAGCATTGGTGGAGCCACCGATTGCCGAGTTAACGCGGATCGCGTTCAGGAAGGCTTCGCGCGTCATGATGTCCGAGGGCTTGATATTCTCAACAACCAGTTCAACGGCGCGGCGGCCGGTGCGATAGGCCATCTGGCCGCGTTCACGGTAAGCGGCGGGGATTGCGCCGCAGCCGGTAAGCGACATGCCAAGCGCTTCCGCGATGGCGTTCATGGTCGACGCCGTGCCCATGGTGTTGCAATGCCCGACCGATGGCGCGGATTCCAGCGCCGCCTGCAGAAACTCCTCCCGGGTGATTTCGCCAGCGCCATACTTGCGGCGCATGCGCCAGATCACAGTGCCGGAACCGACCAGATCGCCCTCATGATAACCGTCGAGCATCGGTCCGCCGGAGAGCACGATGGCCGGGATATCGACCGTGCTTGCCGCCATCAATGCCGAGGGCGTGGTCTTGTCGCAGCCCGTCGTTAACACGACACCGTCGAGCGGATAACCGTAAAGCACTTCCACGAGGCTGAGATAGGCAAGATTGCGGTCGAGCGCTGCCGTCGGGCGCTTGCAGTTTTCGAACATCGGATGGGTCGGGAATTCGATAGGAATACCGCCCGCATCACGGATGCCGTCGCGCACACGCTTCACCAACTCCACATGGACGCGGTTGCAGGGCGTAAGATCGCTGCCGCTCTGGGCGATGCCGATCACCGGCTTGCCGGAACGCAGTTCTTCCGGCGTTACGCCATAATTCATGAAGCGCTCCAGATAGAGCGCCGTCATGTCGAGATGATCAGGATTGTCGAACCAGTCCTGCGATCGCAGCCGGCGCATGGGTGTCTTCTCGTCGCTCATAAGCCTGCCTCAGCCCTGTTCGCGGTTGTTGAGTTTTTCGAGGTAAAGCAGGATGCCGCTGTGATCGATATCGGCACCGCCGTCACCGACGAAGTCGTCGAATTCCCGCGTCACCTGCTGCGTAAGCGGCAGGGTAAGCGACAGGTCCTTCGCGGTTGCCAACACGCCATTCAGATCCTTGAGCTGGAATTTGGATGGACCACCCGGCACGAAATTGCGCTTCACCATGCGTTCGCCATGCAATTCCAGTATCCGGCTTTCGGCAAAGCCGCCACGTATGGCATTGCGGAAACCTTCGCGAGAGGCTCCTCCCGCTTCCACCAGCATCATCGCTTCGGCAACCGCGCCGATCGTAATGGCGACGATCTGCTGGTTGGCGAGCTTGCAGAGCTGGCCGGCACCCGAGGGACCCACATAGGTGAGCCGGCCCATCGGTGCAAAGACATCAGCAAGATCCGCGATCAGCGCCTCGTCTCCACCGGCCATGATGGCGAGCGTACCGGCCGTCGCGCCCGGCACACCGCCCGAAACCGGTGCATCGACGTGATGGATGCCAAGCGCCTGAAGCCGGGAGGAGTGTTCACGCGCGATCGGCGGCGCAATCGAGCTGCTGTCGATGACGACAGCCCCCTTTTTCAGCGCTTCGGCCACACCGGCCTCGAACAGCACCTCGCCCACGGCCTTGCCGTCACTCAGCATGGTGATGACAATATCGGCGCCCTTGGCTGCATCTGCCGGCGATGCCGCGACGACCGCGCCATCGGCAACAAGAGCCTCGGCCTTATCGACACTGCGGTTCCAGACCGTGACCGAAAAGCCCGCACCCAGCAGGCGCCGGGCCATCGGCCCTCCCATCAGGCCGGTGCCGATAAAGGCGACCGAGCGCTTCTTCTCCTCCCCGCCGCCACTCATTTCAGTGAACCTCCCAGTTCGTCCTCAATATGAACCTGAATAATCTCTTCGAAGGAGCTTTCCGCCGTAAAGCCCAGTTCGCGGGCACGCTTGGCTTCGAAACCGGGTGCCCAGCCTTCGCACATGCGCATGATCATCTCGTTCGGCTCGCGACGGATGAGGGCGACGGCCTTTTCCCCCGCCACCTTGCGCAGTGCCTCAATCTGTTCGCCGACGGTGGCGCTGAGGCCCGGCATCGACAGGTTGCGGCGCGGGCCGACCTTTTCGACGTCGATCGTGGCGCCATGAATAAGGAAACCGACGGCGGAACGCGGCGAGGCGTGCCAGTGGCGAATGCTTTCCGGCACCGGCAGAACCGCCTCCTGGCCAACCAGCGGCTCACGCAGGATATTGGAGAAGAAGCCGGAGGCAGCCGCATTCGGCTTGCCGGGACGAATGCAGATGGTGGGAAGGCGAATGCCGATGCCGTCAAAGAAACCGCGGCGGCTGTAGTCGGACAGGAGCAATTCGCAGATAGCCTTCTGCGTACCGTAGCTGGTCAGCGGCGTGGTGTGGAATTCGTCCGGGATCGGATAGGGAAGCGGCGCACCGAAGACGGCGATCGAGGAGGTGAAGACCACGCGCGGCTTGTAGCCATCCTTGCCGTTGGCAAGGCGGATGGCATCGAAGAGATAACGCGTGCCGTCGAGATTGATGCGGTAGCCCTTGTCGAAATCGAGTTCGGCTTCGCCGGAGACGATGGCGGCAAGGTGGAAGATGACATCCGGACGGGCTTCGACCAGCTTTTCGGCTTCGCCAGGTGCGGAAAGATCGGCCGCGCGCGCATCGACGGCACCGGAAAAACCGGCGGGCGCTTCGGGCTGGAACACGTCGATAAGCGTGAATTTCTCCACCGCCTTGCCACCCAGTGACCCTTCCTTGACGAGACGCTGCGTCAGCTTGCGGCCCACCATGCCAGCGGCGCCAATAATTGCGATATGCATGTCTTCCTCCTCTTTGTCCCGGTCGTTCTCCCGAGACCGAAAAAACATCATCAGCCAACCGACCGATAAATTAGCTTGTAAGGTTGTCTGATAACCTTATATGATCGAGTTGAAAATAGTATTTTTTCACAAACCGGCAAAAGCAAGGGCGAAGAAGCCTTGCCCGGACATTTCAGGGCGGATTGAGCGGAGAGGGTGGAATGACGATCGTCAGCGAACACGATATCGGGGAATTGCGATTCTCGCTGAAGAACAGGTTGGGCGAGGCTTTGGTGCTCACGTCGCCGGAGGACATGCTGCGTTATTGCCGGGACTGGCATGGCGACGTCACCAGTTCGGCTGTAGCCGTGATCCGTCCCCGGTCGACGGAGGAAGTATCTGATACGGTGCGCGCCTGCGCCGAACTCGGACTCGCCATCATCCCTCAGGGCGGTAATACCGGTCTTGTACTCGGCGGCATTCCCGATGCGCCTAAACGCCAGGTCGTTCTTAGCCTCGAGCGCATGAACGCCATCCGCACCATAGACAGCGATGATTTTTCCGCCGTCGTGGAAGCGGGCTGCATTCTCTCGGAATTCAAGGACGCGGTGCAGGACAAGGGTATGTTCTTCCCGCTATCACTTGGGGCCCAGGGTAGCTGCCGTATAGGCGGTAATGTCTCCACAAATGCCGGCGGCATCAATGTGCTGCGGTACGGGATGACGCGCGAACTGGTCCTGGGTCTCGAAGTGGTGCTACCGGATGGCACTATCTGGAATGGGCTGTCGACGCTGCGCAAGGATAATCGCGGCATCGACCTGAAGCAGCTTTTCATCGGTGCGGAAGGAACGCTCGGCATTATCACCGCCGTTGCCGTCAAGCTCTACCCTAATCCGGAACATGTCGAAACGGCGCTGCTCGGCCTCAATTCGCTTGACGATGCCATCAAGCTTTACCGTCGCGCCCGTCGCGAATGCTGCGACCTGATGTCTGCCTTCGAATTTATGCCGCCGGTCGCCTTCACGCTGGCGATCGAGGCAATCCCCGACCTTAAAATGCCGATCGCCGGTGACTACCCGGCCTATGTGCTGATGGAAATTTCAGGCTCCGGCCTGGTCGACACGGCAGACCTGATGGGCCGCTTCCTCGAAGGCGTCATGGAAGACGGGCTGGTGCTGGATGGCGTCATCGCATCGTCACGGGCGCAGGCGCAATCTCTTTGGCTATTCCGCGAAGGCATGAACGAAGGCCAGGCGCTGCGCGGCAGCCATATGCGCACCGATATTTCCGTACCGCTGTCAAAACTCGCGGCTTTCGTGGCCGAAGCTGAAGCGGAACTGGCGGAAAAACTGCCGGAGTGCCTCGCTGTTTCCTACGGCCATGTGGGAGACGGAAACGTTCACCTCAACGTACTGCCGCCGAACGGCTCGACGCCGGAAGAGCGCGAAGCATTCATCTACAAGTCCAAAACGCTCGTCAATGACGTCCTCGACCGTTACGTCGGCAGCATCAGCGCCGAGCACGGCATCGGCCGGTTGAAACGCTCGGATTTCGAAAGCCGGCTATCTGACGTGCAGCGGCGGATGATCACTGGCCTGAAAAACACCTTCGACCCTGATTTGCGGATGAATCCCGGTTGCCAGATAACCCTGCAACCGGATAGCTAATCAAGGTACGGCAGAGGCGGCTGAAAAACGCCGCCTTAAAAAACCCCGCTGACGGCGAAGGAGGAAGTCGTCTGCAGCGGGAAAAACGAACCAATCGTTTCTGTGGAACGGGAGCAACCATGACGCTGGAGTTCAATCAGATACATCGCAATGACCATCTCCCCGGCCGCATCGCCGCAGAGATCGCACGCGAGATCAACGATTCGAAACTCGGGCCGGGCGACAGGCTGCCGACTGAACATGTGCTGGCAAAAACCTTCGGGGTGAGCCGCTCTGTCATCCGCGAGGCGATAGCACAATTGCGCAATGAAGGTTTCGTCGAAACCCGGCAGGGCGTGGGCGCATTCGTCACCGATCCCCGGCAGAGACTGTCCATCCGTATCGAGCGCTCCCGGCTGAACGATCCGGAGAACTTCCGCGATCTTTTCCAGCTTCGCATGCCGCTGGAAATAGAAGCAGCAGGGCTGGCGGCATTGCATCGCAGCCCGCAGCAGTTGGCGCGACTGGCCGCGGCACTGGAAAAGATGAAAACCGCCGACGATTGGTCGACGGAAGGCGTTGCCGCCGATCTGGACTTCCACCGTATTCTGGCTGAGGCCACACAAAACGAATATTTCCTGATGTTCCTCGGCTTCATTGCGGAGCGCATCAGTTCCGCCATCAACATCGCTTTCTCCCGGGCGGTTTTTGGGGAAATTCTCGAGGTAACGATTGCCGAACATGTGGCAATTTACGAGGCCGTGGAAAAAGCTGATGCGCCCGCGGCCAAGAGCGCGATGCGCAAGCATCTGATTGGTGCGGCGAGCCGCGTCAATCTGGAGCTGGATATATTTTGACTGGAAAAAGTCACTGGCAGTCAAGCTATAGGACAGGTTTCCGCGCTTCATGAGCGATACATGATAAATTTGTCCGTGAGACCGCTAGACTCGCTCGAAAAGTCATACTAAGAAGAATAAGATTAGGTTGTCAGACATCCAGACAATAAGACCGCAGGAGGCGGCCTGTCGGAAGTCTGAAAGGGGAGGATATACATGGCCGGCGTAAGGTCGATCGACGCTACCGCAATTTTGCCTGAGGATTATGAAAACGCTTTGCTCGTCGGCCGCGTCTGGTCGAAAAGCGAAGGCGGCCCCTGCCCCGTCCTCCTCAAGGATGGCGTGCTTTATGACCTCACGTCTGTTTCTCCAACCATGTCAGAGCTTCTGGAGAAGACCGACCTGGTGGAGCAGCTCAAGGACACCGGTACTTTCGTCGCCTTAGGCGCGCTGGACGCGTTTCTGGACGGCTCAGCTGGCGATCTCCTCGCTCCCAACGATATTCAGGCCGTCAAGGCTGCAGGTGTCACCTTCGCCGACAGCATGCTGGAACGCGTGATCGAGGAACAGGCCAAGGGCGATCCGCTGCGTGCGCAGGAAATTCGCGGACGGCTGGCGCCTGTTCTTGGCGACAATCTCAAGGGACTTGAGGCCGGCTCAGAAAAAGCCGCCGAGGTGAAAAAACTGCTCCAGGAAATGGGCCTCTGGTCGCAATATCTGGAAGTGGGCATCGGCCCGGATGCGGAAATCTTCTCCAAGGCGCAGGCCATGGCCTCCGTCGGCTGCGGTGCCCTGATCGGCGTCCATCCCAAATCGCAGTGGAACAACCCTGAGCCGGAAGTGGTATTGGCCATCACCTCTGACGGTCACATTGTCGGCGCGACGCTCGGCAACGACGTCAACCTGCGCGATTTCGAAGGCCGCTCCGCCCTGCTGCTCAGCAAGGCTAAGGACAACAATGCCTCCTGCGCAATCGGCCCGTTCATCCGCCTGTTCGATGGCAACTTCAGCATTGAAGATGTGAAGAAGGCGCAGATTTCGCTTCTGGTCGAAGGAGAGGATGGTTTCACCATGACGGGCGTCAGCCCCATGGAGGCGATCAGCCGCACGCCGGAAAACCTCGCTTCGCAGCTCTTGAACCGTAACCACCAATATCCTGACGGCGCAGTCTTTTTCCTTGGCACGATGTTCGCGCCGGTAAAGGACCGCCATGGCCCAGGTCTCGGCTTCACCCATTCAAAGGGTGACCGTGTCGAAATCTCCACGCCCAAGCTCGGTAAGCTGATCAACTGGGTCACGACGACTGACGAATGCCCGGAATGGACGTTCGGCACCGCGGCACTGATGCGCAACCTGGCGAAACGAGGGCTGCTCTAGATATTTCTTCGGGAGGGGAAAATGCAAAAGACCATCAATCTTTTTTACCGGATTCTCGAAATCATTCTCGTCGCGCTGCTTGCCGGCATGTCGATCATGGTCTTCGTCAACGTCGTCATGCGTTACACGATGAATTCCGGCATCAATGTCTCGGAAGAGCTGTCACGCTATTTCTTCGTGTGGCTGACCTTCCTCGGCGCGGTGCTGACCTTCCGCGAGAACAGCCATATGGGCATTGAAACGCTCGTGATGTTTCTGTCGCGCCGCGCCCGCATCGTCTGCATGATCATCTCGAACATCATCATTCTGGCCTGTTCCGCCATCTTCTTCTGGGGCACCTGGAAACAGTCCGGCATCAACGCCAGCATGCACGCCCCGGTCACCAAGCTCTCCATGATCTGGGTCTATGGCATCGGCATGTTCACGGGTGGCCTGATGTTCGTGATCGCGCTGGAACGCCTGTACCGCCTTCTGACGGGCCGCGTGACGGAAGACGAAATCGCCCAGTTTGCGGGCGAGAACCTGACGATCGAACAGCTTTCGGAGCGCTGATACCATGACACTTTTCGTTTTTGTCGGCTCTCTTCTGGGAGCCATGGCCATTGGCGTTCCCGTCGCTTTCTCGCTGATGTTCTGTGGCGTCGTGCTCATGTGGTACATGGGCATGTTCAACACCGCTATCATCGCGCAGAACATGATCTCGGGCGCAGACACCTTCACCCTGCTTGCCATCCCCTTCTTCATCCTCGCTGGCGAACTGATGAATTCCGGCGGCCTGTCCCGCCGCATCATCGACTTTGCGATCGCGCTGGTCGGCCACATCAGGGGCGGCCTCGGCATCGTGGCCATCGTCGCTGCCATCATCATGGCCAGCATCTCCGGTTCGGCCGCAGCCGATACCGCAGCCCTCGCCGCAATCCTCATCCCGATGATGGCGAAGGCCGGTTACAATATTCCGCGCTCCGGCGGCCTGATCGCAGCCGGCGGTATCATCGCCCCGGTCATTCCACCGTCCATGGCGTTCATCGTCTTCGGTGTCGCCGCTAACGTTTCGATCACCCAGCTTTTCCTTGCCGGTATCGTACCCGGTATTCTGATGGGCATCTCACTGATCGTCGCCTGGCTGATCGTGGTGCGCAAGGACGACGTCAAGCCGCTGCCGAAAACCACGGCCAAGGAACGCGTTACAGCCACGGCCCGCGCCGGCTGGGCGCTCGGCATGCCCGTCATCATCCTCGGCGGTATCAAGGCCGGCATCATGACGCCGACGGAAGCCGCCGTCGTGGCTGCCGCCTATGCGCTTTTCGTCGGCATGGTGATCTACCGCGAACTGAAGCCGGCTGACCTGTTCCACGTGCTGCTGCGCGCCGCGAAGAGCACCTCGATCATCATGTTCCTGGTCTGCGCGGCCCTCGTCTCCGCATGGCTCATTACGGCGGCAAACATTCCGAACGAAGTTGCCGGTTACATCGAGCCGCTGATCGACCGTCCGATGCTGCTGATGGCTGTCATCATGGTGCTGGTCTTCGTCGTCGGCACCGCGCTTGACCTGACGCCGACCATCCTGATCCTGACGCCAGTTCTGATGCCCATCATCAAGCAGGCGGGCATCGACCCGGTCTATTTCGGTGTTCTCTTCATCATCAACAACGCCATCGGCCTGATTACCCCGCCGGTTGGCGTGGTGCTGAACGTCGTCAGCGGCGTCGGCCGCATCCCGCTCGGCAAGGTCACGATCGGTGTCTGGCCCTTCCTCGTCGCCGAAACCATCGTGCTGGCGCTGCTGGTGATTTTCCCGGACATCGTCCTCGTGCCTCTGCAGTACCTACGTTAAGTGAAACTTTTTCTCGACCACAGTCCAAGGGAGGATATTATGAGAAAGCTTCTTCTGACCACCACGGCAATCGCCTTCGCAGTCGGCGCGGCAGCGCCGGCAATGGCCGAATTCAACAGCCGCAACATCCGCGTTTCGAACGGTATCAACCAGGATCATCCCGTCGGCAACGGCATCAAGGCCATGCAGGCCTGCCTCGACGACAAGTCCGGCGGCAAGCTGAAACTGACGGCATTCTGGGGTGGCGCTCTCGGCGGTGACCTTCAGGCGACACAGGCCCTGCGCTCCGGCGTTCAGGAAGCGGTCGTCACGTCGTCCTCGCCGCTCGTCGGTCTCATCCCGTCGCTGGGCGTCTTCGACCTGCCATTCCTCTTCGCCAATGCCAAGGAAGCCGATGCCGTCATGGACGGCGCCTTCGGCGACATGATGAACAAGAAGCTGGAAGAACA
This sequence comes from Agrobacterium sp. 33MFTa1.1, assembly GCF_004328495.1. Lineage (NCBI taxonomy): Bacteria > Pseudomonadati > Pseudomonadota > Alphaproteobacteria > Hyphomicrobiales > Rhizobiaceae > Agrobacterium > Agrobacterium sp. 33MFTa1.1. The sequence goes on from NZ_CP036358.1 coordinate 2,357,673, forward strand.
GGGCCTCGTAAACCTCGCTTACTGGGAAAACGGCTTCCGCAACCTGTCGAACTCCAAGCATGCCGTCAACAAGTGGGAAGATTTCTCGGGCCTCAAGGTCCGCGTGATGCAGAACAACATCTTCCTCGACACCTTCCAGAACCTCGGTGCAAACGCTACGCCGATGGCTTTCGGCGAAGTCTTCTCGGCGCTTGAGACCAACGCGATCGATGCCCAGGAAAACCCCTATGTGACGATCGACACCTCGAAGTTCTACGAGGTGCAGAAGTACATCACGGAGACGAACCACGCTTACACGCCGTTCCTCTTCCTCTTCTCCAAGCCGATCTTCGACAGCTACACGCCGGAAGAACAGGCAGCCCTGCGCGAATGCGCAGTCGTGGGTCGTGACGAAGAGCGCAAGGTCATCCGCGAACTGAACCAGAAGTCGCTGGAAAAGATCAAGGCTGCCGGCCTCGAGGTGAACTCGCTGTCTGCCGAAGAGCAGGCGCGTATCCGCGAAAAGTCGATGGTCGTTTACGAAAAGCACAAGGCTGAAATCGGCGCCGACGTCGTTGACGCCGTTCTGGCGGACCTCAAGAAGATCCGCGGCCAGTAAGCGTTACAGCCTACGATGAAAAACACCCGGAGGTTCGCCTCCGGGTGTTTTTGTTTGTGAGGACAGTCAATAGAAAAAGGCTGCCGAAGCAGCCTCTCAGTTCACGCCGTGCGGTTTTGCCGGTTGGCGATGAGGTCCTCGACGACAGCAGGATCAGCGAGCGTCGACGTATCTCCCAGCGCACCAAAATCATCCTCGGCGATCTTGCGCAGGATGCGCCGCATGATCTTGCCGGAACGGGTCTTCGGCAGGCCGGGCGCGAACTGGATCTTATCGGGTGTCGCAACCGGTCCGATCTCGTTGCGCACGTGTTTTACCAGCTCTTCGCGCAGCGCATAGTCGCCGTTCTGGCCTGCCATCAGCGTGACATAACAATAGATGCCCTGCCCCTTGATCGGATGCGGATAACCGACCACGGCCGCTTCCGAAACCTGATGATGCGACACCAGCGCCGATTCCACCTCGGCCGTGCCAAGACGATGACCGGAAACGTTCAGCACGTCATCGACGCGGCCGGTGATCCAGTAATAACCATCCTCATCGCGCCGGCAGCCATCACCGGTGAAATACTTGCCCTTGTAGGTGGAGAAGTAGGTGTCGATGAAGCGCTGATGATCGCCATAGACGGAGCGCGACTGGCCCGGCCAGCTGTCGATGATGCAGAGATTGCCGTCTGCCGGCCCCTCCAGCACATTGCCTTCGGCATCGACAAGCTGCGGCTGCACACCGAAGAACGGCCTTGTCGCCGAGCCGGGTTTCAGATCGGTCGCACCCGGCAGCGGCGAGATGAGAATGCCGCCGGTTTCCGTCTGCCACCATGTATCGACGATCGGGCTCTTGTCCTCACCGACAACATGGTAATACCACTCCCATGCTTCCGGGTTGATCGGCTCGCCCACGGTGCCGAGAAGACGGATGCTGGAGCGCGACGAGCGCTGGACGAACTGGTCACCCGCACCCATCAGCGATCTGAGCGCTGTCGGCGCCGTGTAGAAGATGTTGACCTTGTGCTTGTCGATGACTTCCCAGAAACGGCCCTGATCCGGAAAATTGGGAACACCTTCGAACATCAGCGTCGTCGCGCAATTGGCCAGCGGTCCATAGACTATATAAGAGTGTCCCGTGACCCAGCCGACATCGGCCGTACACCAGTAGACCTCGCCATCCTTGTAATCGAAGACATATTCATGCGTCATCGACGTATAGACGAGGTAGCCGCCCGTGGTGTGCAGCACGCCCTTTGGCTTGCCGGTAGAGCCCGACGTATAGAGGATGAACAGCGGATCTTCCGCGCGCATCTTCACAGGCGGGCAATCCGGTTTCACCGTGGCGATTTCCTGGTGGTACCAGATGTCGCGGCCCGGCGCCCAGCCGGTCTTGCCGCCGGTTCGGCGAACGACCAGAACCTTGTTGACAATGACATATTGCTTGGCGGCGATATCGATCGCCTTGTCGGTATTTTCTTTCAGCGGTATCGGCTTGCCGCCGCGCACACCTTCATCGCAGGTAATGACGAAGGTCGACTGGCAGTCAACGATGCGGCCCGCCAGCGCTTCCGGCGAGAAACCGCCGAAAACGACCGAATGGATCGCCCCGATGCGCGCACAGGCGAGCATCGCATAGGCTGCCTCCGGTATCATCGGCATATAGATGGTGACGCGGTCGCCCTTCTTGACGCCGTGCTTCTTCAGCACATTCGCCAGACGGCAGACGTAATCATAAAGCTGGTTATAGGTGATCTTCTTGTCGATATAGGGGTTATCGCCTTCCCAGATGATCGCGGTGCGCTCGCCATGCGTCTTCAGATGCCGGTCAATACAGTTGTAGGAGACGTTGGTGAGGCCGTCCTCGAACCACTTGATTGGCACCCTGCCCTTGAAGGACGTATTCTTGACCTTGGTGTAAGGCTTGAACCAGTCGATCCGACGGCCATGCTTGTCCCAGAATTTTTCTGGATCCTCGACGCTCTCCTGGTACCATTTCTGGTAACGCTCATTGTCGATGAGCGTGCGGGCTTTCGCCGACTTGAGCACCGGGTAGATTTTGGCAGACATGAACTCCTCCTGGAACCGGGTATGGCTTCTGACGCGGCCCGAGACTCCCACCTCAGGCATGTGTTGAATTCATAGCAGGTCAATTGCACACGGCAATTAGACAAAGGTCATTTGTTTCGCAAAGAATTGCAATTATGATGCAATCCGGTTATAGAGCGGCAATATCCCGGAAATCAGTGGTTGATACCACGCCCGCGACACCGGCGCGGACGGACAGAAGGACTGTATCTATGGCTCAACAATTGCTCATGCCAAAGGCAACGGCTGTATGGCTGGTTGACAACACCGCGCTGTCGTTCGATCAGATCGCCACGTTCTGCAAACTGCACCCGCTTGAAGTCAAGGCAATTGCCGACGGTGAAGCCGCGCAGGGCATCAAGGGCCTCGACCCGATCGCCACCGGACAGCTTTCCCGCGATGAAATCGCCCGCGCCGAAGGCAACCCGAACCACAAGCTGAAGCTTTCCGAGCCGAAGGTGCGCGTGCCGGAATCCAAGCGTCGCGGCCCGCGCTACACGCCGGTTTCCAAGCGTCAGGACCGTCCGAACGCCATTCTCTGGCTCGTTCGCAACCACCCGGAACTGAAGGATGCGCAGATTTCGCGTCTCGTCGGCACCACGAAGTCGACCATTGAGCAAATCCGCGACCGCACCCACTGGAACTCGGCAAACCTGACGCCGATGGACCCGGTCACACTCGGCCTCTGCAGCCAGATCGATCTCGACCTCGAAGTTGAACGCGCCTCGCGTGGCCGTCCGCTGCCGACCGCCGAAGAGCTGGACAACACATTGCAGCCGGCGACGGCAACGGAAGGCCTGGATTACAACTTCCAGCGCGAAGAAGACGAACAGATCGACGCCGATGCGGTCTTCAAGAAGCTCTCCTCGCTGAAATCCACGCAGAAGGACGAAGACGAGGACGATCAGTACTGATCGACGTTTTCGAATGCTTGAAACCCGGCCTCAGCGCCGGGTTTTTTGTTTATGGCCTTATCGCGTGCCGAAGATCGCCGAGCCCACACGAACACTGGTCGCGCCGAATTCGACGGCCGTTTCGAAATCCCCGGACATGCCCATGGAGAGTTTTTCCAGGCCACATTGCTTGGCAAGCTTCGCCAGCAGCGCAAAATGCGGACCAGGATTTTCATCTGCCGGCGGAATGCACATCAGCCCCTCGACCAACAATTTCAACTCGTCCCGGCAAAATGCCACGAAAGCGATGGTCTCACGCGGATCGATGCCCGCCTTTTGCGGCTCAAGCCCGGTATTGACCTGCACATAAAAACGAAGTTTGCGGCCCTGTTTGCCGCATTCCTCGGCAAGCGCACGGGCGATCTTTTCGCGGTCGACGCTTTCGACGACGTCAAATAATGCCACGGCGTCCGCAGCCTTGTTGGACTGCAATGGGCCGATCAGATGCAGTTCTATGCCATCAGTCTTCTCTTTCAGCGCCGGCCACTTGCCCTGCGCCTCCTGCACGCGGTTCTCTCCGAACACGCGCTGGCCGGCATCGATGACCGGCTGGATCGCCTCCGCTTCGAAGGTCTTCGATACCGCGACGAGGGCAACATCTGCCGCCTTGCGGTTGGATTTTTCCGCCACATCCGCAATGCGCTGCCTGACATCCTGAAGTCGTGCTTCGATTTCCATCACAAGACCTTTTTTAACCGTTCGAACCGCTAACTAGACGCCGAATCCCTTGATGCCAAGCGCCTTTAGCACCATTTGAGGCACGCTGGCCAAGATTGCACCGCCGAACGCCCCGCCAAACTTGACGCCCCGGTCGTTTCATGGTGAAGGTCAGCGCACATTTTTCCCCTCGATACCCGGAATTTTAGACAATGGCCATCGAACGTTACAATCCTCGCGACGCCGAGCCGCGCTGGCAGCAAAAATGGAACGAAGACAAGGTCTTCGTGACAGACAACAGCGATCCGCGTGAGAAATATTACGTTCTGGAGATGTTCCCCTATCCGTCGGGTCGCATCCACATGGGCCATGTCCGCAACTATGCCATGGGCGACGTCGTCGCCCGCTACAAGCGCGCCCGCGGTTTCAACGTCTTGCACCCGATGGGTTGGGACGCCTTCGGCATGCCGGCCGAAAACGCCGCCATGCAGAACAAGGTTCACCCGAAAGATTGGACCTACCAGAACATCGCCACCATGCGCGGTCAGCTGAAATCCATGGGCCTGTCCTTGGACTGGACCCGCGAATTCGCGACCTGCGATGTGGAATATTATCATCGCCAGCAGGCACTGTTCGTTGACTTCATGGAAAAGGGTCTGGTCTACCGCAAGCAGTCGAAGGTCAACTGGGACCCGGTCGACCATACCGTTCTGGCCAATGAGCAGGTCATCGACGGCCGCGGCTGGCGCTCCGGTGCGCTGGTCGAACAGCGCGAGCTGACGCAATGGTTCTTCCGCATCACCGATTTCAGCCAGGACCTGCTGGACGAGCTGGACACGCTGGATCAGTGGCCGGAAAAAGTGCGCCTGATGCAGAAGAACTGGATCGGCCGTTCCGAAGGCCTGTCGCTGCGCTGGCAGACTGTTGCTGACACGGCACCGGAAGGCTTCTCTGACATCACGGTTTACACCACACGCCCCGACACGCTGTTCGGCGCCTCCTTCCTGGCCATTGCCGCCGACCATCCGCTGGCGAAAGAACTGTCGGAAAAAAATCCTGCGATCGCCGAATTCTGCGATGAATGCCGCCGCCATGGAACCTCTCTGGCCGCGCTGGAAACGGCTGAAAAGAAAGGCATCGATACCGGCGTCAAAGTCGTCCATCCGCTGGATCCGACCTGGGAACTGCCGGTCTACGTCGCCAATTTCGTGTTGATGGATTACGGTACCGGCGCGATCTTCGGTTGCCCTTCCGGCGACCAGCGCGACCTGGACTTCGCCCGCAAATACGGCCTGCCGGTCGTGGCGGTCGTCGCCCCTGAGGGCCCGGATGCGGAAAGCTTCACGGTCGATGACACCGCCTACACCGACGACGGCGTGATGATTAACTCCGGCTTCCTGAATGGCATGAAAACGACGGATGCCTTCGAGGCAGTCGTGCAGAAGCTGTCGGCGCAGACGCTGGACAACGCGCCTCAGGCCGAGCGCAAGGTCAATTTCCGTCTGCGCGACTGGGGCATTTCCCGCCAGCGTTACTGGGGCTGCCCGATCCCGGTCATTCATTGCGAAGTCTGCGGCGTCGTGCCGGTCCCGAAAAAGGACCTGCCCGTCAAGCTGCCCGACGATGTGACCTTCGACGTGCCCGGCAACCCGCTGGACCGGCATCCGACCTGGCGTCACGTCGCCTGCCCGCAATGCGGCCATGACGCGCGTCGTGAAACCGACACGATGGACACCTTCGTCGATTCCAGCTGGTATTACACGCGCTTCACGGCACCCTGGGAAGACGCACCGACCGACCCGAAGGTCGCCAACCACTGGCTGCCTGTGGATCAGTATATCGGCGGCATCGAGCACGCGATCCTGCACCTGCTCTATTCGCGCTTCTTCACCCGTGCGATGCGCGAAACAGGTCATGTCGATGTCAAGGAGCCGTTCAAGGGTCTGTTCACCCAGGGCATGGTGGTTCATGAGACCTACAGCCGTGGTGAAGGCACTGCACGCGAATGGGTGCCACCTGCAGATCTGCGGATTGAGGAAACCGACGGCACACGCCGCGCCTTCCTGCTGTCATCCGGTGAAGAGGTGAAGATCGGCTCGATCGAGAAGATGTCGAAGTCGAAAAAGAACGTGGTCGATCCTGATGATATCATCGCATCGTACGGCGCCGATACCGCACGCTTTTTCGTCCTGTCGGACTCGCCGCCGGATCGTGATGTGATTTGGTCCGAATCGGGCGTCGAGGGCGCGAACCGCTTCGTACAACGCGTCTGGCGCATCATCGGTGAAGCTGCCGAGGAGCTGAAATCCGTCAGGCCGAAGCCTGCAACCGAGGGTGAAGGGCTGGCGGCCTCCAAGGCGGCCCACAAGACGCTGAAGGCTGTTCAGGAAGATCTGGACAAGCTCGCCTTCAACAAGGCCATTGCCCGCATCTATGAACTGGTCAACGCGCTCGCCGGTCCGCTTGCGGATGTCGCTGCGGGCGGCAAATCCGACGACGTCAAGGCAGCAGCGCGTGACGCCGTCGAAATCCTGATCCGCATCATCGCCCCCATGACGCCACACCTGGCGGAAGAATGCTGGGCGGCGCTGGGCAATGAAGGCCTGGTGGCTGGGGCGTCATGGCCGACCTTCGTGCCTTCGCTGGTCGAGGAAAACGACGTGGTCATGCCCGTGCAGGTCAATGGCAAGAAGCGCGGCGAATTGACAATCGCGCGCGATGCGGATCAAGATGCGGTCCGCGCGGCTGCCCTTGCTCTGGATGCCGTCAAATCTCTTCTTGCCGGCGGCGAGCCCAAGAAAGTCATCGTGGTTCCGCAGAGGATTGTGAACATTGTTGTCTGACGTTTTTTCGAGATGGAGCCGCGTCGCGGCAGCAATTTCCGTCGTGATGATGGCTGGTCTTCTGGCGGGCTGCCAGGTGCGCCCGCTCTATGGCGAGGCTTCCGGGACCAAGGAAAGGTTGGCGGCCGTCAGCGTCTCCGATATCGGTGGCAGAGTTGGACAGGAAGTTCGCAACCAGCTAATCTTCCTTCTGGCTGGCGGCGCTGGGCAGCCGACGACGGCGCAATATAACGTCAAGGTTTCGGTCAGCTCGAGCGCTTCCTCGACAGAGGTGCAGAATTACGACCTAACCACACGGACGAACAACAATTACGACGGGCCGTATCCAGGCCGTGTCATCATGAGCGGCCAATACGTGCTGACGCGCATTTCCGACGGTCAGATTCTGCGCTCCGCACGCCGCAGCGTGACGGCGCAGGTGGATCTGCCACAGCAGGAATTCGCCAAGATCCGGGCGACCCGCGACGCCGAAAACCGTGCGGCGCGCGAACTTGCCGAAATCATCCGCACCGACATCGCCGCCACCCTCGGCCGCTGAGAGCGGCGGCCGTGGCGGAGATAAAGTCCCATGAATTTGAGCGCTTCGCCGAGAATCCGGCGGAGCGCTTTCGCGTTTTCGTACTCTACGGGCCGGATCGTGGTCTCGTATCAGAACGCGCAACCCTCATCGCCAAAAAGACGGGGATAGATCCCGACGACGCTTTTGCGTCGCTGAAATTGACTGCGTCCGATCTCCAGGGCGACCCGGGGCGTTTGCTGGACGAGGTGAACGCCATTGGTCTTTTCGGCGGCGAGAAACTTGTCTGGGTCAAGGGCGCGTCAGCTGAAAAGGCGTTGGTGGATGCCCTCCAGATTCTGGCGGAAACGCCGCCGGAAGCGAGCTTTCTCATCATCGAAGCAGGTGACATCAAGAAGGGCACGGGGCTGCGCAAGATCGCGGAACCGGCTCGATCCATCGCAGCCATTCCCTGTTACGCGGACGATGCGCGCGCACTGAACGCGTTGATAGACCAGGAACTTTCGGGCGACAATTTGCGTATCGCGCCTGCCGCGCGGCAACGGCTTATCGAATCGCTGGGGGGCGACCGTATCGCTTCACGAAACGAAATCCGCAAGCTGGCACTTTATTGCCGCGGCGCAGAGGTAATCGAGGAAGACGATGTCCTGGCCATCATCGGTGATGCCAGTACGGTTTCAGCCGATGACGCCGTTGACGCCATCCTGAAGGGTGACAGAAACGCGTTTTTCCATGCCACCCAGAAGATCATTTCTTCCAAGACGCCGATCTTCCTCGTGCTTCAGGGGTGCCTCAAGCAATTCCAGCTGCTCGATCAGATGCGCGCCGAGATGGACGAGAAAAAGCAGCAGGCCGGTCAGGTCATGCAGACGCTCGGACGTCATATCCATTTTCGCCGGAAACCGGTCATCGAAAGAGCGCTGCGCACATGGCAGCCAGCGGCGATCGCCCGCGAGATGAACCGACTACAGGCGGCCATCCTGCAAAGCCGCCAGCGCCAAAGTCTGGAGGAAAGCGTGGCCCTACTGACACTATTATCCACCACGCTGCAATCCGGCCGCGGCGGATAAACAAAAGCCCTCGTGCAGACGAGGGCTTTTCACATGTTGGTGCAAGACCGTCGCAAATCTGCGGTCAGTCGCCCTTGCCGGGCTCAGCAGAGAAATAAAGCTCCAGCTTGCCTTCGACACCATCCATTTCCTTGGCTTCCGGCATCGGGTCGCGCTTGATGGTGATGTTCGGCCAGATCGCGGCATATTCCGCATTGAGCTTCAGCCACTTGTCGAGACCCGGCTCCGTATCGGGTTTGATGGCCTCGGCAGGACATTCCGGTTCGCACACACCACAGTCGATGCATTCGTCGGGATTGATGGCGAGGAAATTTTCGCCCTCGTAAAAGCAGTCGACAGGGCAGACCTCAACGCAATCGGTATATTTGCAGCGGATGCAATTGTCGGTCACGACATATGTCATGATGAACTCCAGAATATGCAGGCCGGGTCTTTGGGCTTCGGAACACAAGCCGTCGCCCGGAATTCAGACAGGGCAATTTCGCAAGTGACGTAATGCCTTTGCCTGCAGATAGCAAGGATAAACAATTCTGAAAAACGGTGCTGACTTGGAGGTTTATTCTAATCTGTACTGCCGTCGCTGTCGGACAGAAACCTGTCGAGCGCTCTGCGCTCCTTTTTCGTCGGGCGTCCGCTGCCCGGCTGGCGCATTGCCTGCTCAAGGAGTGTCAGCCTGTCGGAAGGCTCCTTTGGCGGCGTCTGATCGTCATAGAGAAGTCTGGCTTCTTCATAGGGGCCGCGCCGCGTCCCGCCCGACTTCACCACCACGACCCTGTCCATCCGCTCGAAGCTTATTTCCAGCCTGTCGCCGGGCTTCACCGCATGACTGGGCTGGCGGACGACGACGCCATTGATCTTCACCTGTCCCGACTGAACGTAGCTCTGGGCGAGCGAACGGGATTTAGCCATGCGGGCAAAGAACAGCCACTTGTCTAGACGCTGACGCGTGCTTTCCAGTGGCTGCTCGCTGTTTCCCATAGGCTTACTTCTTCAGCTGCTCCTTGAGGGCAGCGAGCTTTGCGAAAGGCGAATCCGGGTCCAGCGGCTTTTCCTTGCGCGGTGGCTTGGCCTCGAAACGCTGCTGGCCCTGCGGCTTTCCGCCACGGTCGCTGCGCTCCGGCCTGTCCTTGCGCTCGCCACGATCATGACGATCATTATTGCGGTTGTTGCCTCGATCGGGACGGCCGCCGTCACGCTTGCGCTCGCCCTCGCCGCCACGATTGGCTGCATCGCGATTTGCCCCGTCGCGATTGTCACGGCGGCCTTCGCCGCGTCGCTCGCCTTGCTCGCGCGCTGTCTGCTCACGACCCTGGCCACGATTGCCGGGACGACGGTTTTCACCACGCTGGTTTTCATTGCGGCCACCCGGACGCCACAGAAGCACGGGCTTCGGCTCGGCGGCCTCACCGCTTTCCGCCGGAGCCGCTTCATTTGCAGCAGCCTCTTCACCGGCGGCTTCCGCGACGGGCGCCTCGGTAACGTCGCCTTCCACAACAGCAACCGCTTCGGAGGCCTGCTCTTCGGAAGCCGGCTCGTCCTGCTCGGTCTCAGCGCTATCCTCTTCGCCCGCCGTCGTTTCCGGGGCAGCCGGCACAGTGGCGCCTGCCTGGCTGGCGAGGAAGGCCTGCGCCTCTTCCGCCGTCACCTGATCGGCACGGTAACCGAGGCCCTTGAGGATTTCTTCCATGTCATCGAGCGTTGCGCCGAGAATGGAAAGCATCGCGGTCGTCGTCGTGAAACGACGGCCATCATAAGCGCCTTCGGGGCGCGGCTGCTGGCCGGGCTTCCACTGCAGCAGCGGACGGATGAGATCGGCCAGACGCTCGAGAATGTCGATACGCACCGCGCGCTTTCCGAGGAAACGGAAACCGGCAAGCTTGTAGAACATGCGCTCGAAGCTGGCATCCGTAACGACCGAGGTGCGGCCTGCAGCCAGCACGGGAATAAGGTCGCCATAACCCGGTTTGCCAAGACCATCATTCTTCAAGGCCCATAGCAGCGTCACAAGTTCTGCCGGAGCAGGCTTCAGGAGCGCAGGCAAAAAGACATGATAGGCGCCGAAACGCACGCCGTAACGCCGCATGGAAGCACGCGCGTCCTGATCCAGCGACTTCACGTCTTCCGCGACGTCACGACGGAACAGCACGCCGAGATTTTCGACCAGCTGGAAAGCGAGACCCTTTGCGAGACCCTGAAGGTCTTCCGCACGGGAGATATCATCCAGCGGCTTCAGCACGGTTGCGATCTGGTGGTTGACGAAACGCTCGATCCGCGCGAGCGCGTGATCACGGGCATTACCGCTCAACTGCTCGTCGGCCAGCAGGATCACCCGCGGCTTCATGATATTGTCGCCGGCCGAAAGACGGGCAACCGGCTCGCCCAGCCAGCGAACCAGACCATCGGAGCTCAAAGCGAGATCGCCATTTCCACTGGCGTGCAGACGCGCGGCACGCGCCTCGTATTCGAGCGCGAGCGCCTTCTGCGCCGCAGCCTGCACGGCCTTCTGATCCGGCCCTTCCATTCCCGGCACCGGCGTGAACCGGAACCCGGCCAATTGGCCGACGTGATGACCTTCTACGAAGACATCACCATTTACACTGATTTCAGCTTCAAGCATCGCATTCTCTCTCAGGCGCCTCATGAGCACAGATGTCCTGCGATCAACAAAGCGTTTCGTCAACCTTTCATGTAGCGCATCGGACAATCGATCCTCGATTTCCCGAGTCTTTTCTTGCCAGTGTGTCGGATCGGCAAGCCATCCTGGGCGGTTCGATACATAAGTCCATGTTCTGATCTGCGCAATCCTCGCAGACAAGGTATCGATCTCTCCATCCGTGCGGTCGGCGCGACGCACCTGTTCGGCCATGAAATCCTCGTTCACCGTCCCGCGCTTGACGAGGTCGAAATAGAGCGTGGAGATCAGATCCGCATGCTGCGCCGGGGCGATACGGCGATAGTCCGGAAGCGCGCAGGCCTCCCAGAGCTTTTCCACCCGTGCATCGGTCGTCGTCACGTCGATGATTTCGGGATAACGGGACAGATACTCCAGCGCCTGCTGGTCGATGGCCGGCAGGGCGCGCGAAAGCCCCTGGATCGCCGGCGCAGCGTCAAGGCTCGCACGCAGATTGGCGATAGAGGAAAAATCGAAGTTTTTCGTCCGCCACTGCAACACCTTCACCGCATCGAACTGATGCGTCTCGATCCGCTCCACCAGTTCGTCATCGAACGGGTCGACACGGCCTGTCACCCCGAAGGTGCCGTCACGAAGATGGCGGCCGGCGCGGCCGGCGATCTGGCCGATTTCGCCCGGATTGAGATTGCGGAATTGATAACCGTCGAATTTTCGGTCCTGCGCGAAAGCGACGTGATCGACATCGAGGTTAAGGCCCATGCCGATAGCGTCCGTCGCGACCAGATATTCGACATCGCCGGACTGATAGAGACCCACCTGCGCATTGCGCGTGCGGGGCGAAAGCGCGCCTAGCACAACGGCCGCGCCGCCCCGCTGGCGGCGCACCAGTTCGGCAATGGCATAGACCTCATCGGCGGAAAAAGCGACAATCGCCGTGCGCTGCGGCAGGCGGGTTATCTTCTTCTGGCCGGCATAAAAAAGCTGCGACAGACGCGGTCGCTCCACCACGGTAATTCCCGGCAGCAGCTTTTCGAGGATCGGGCGCATCGTGCCCGCCCCCAGCAGCAGCGTTTCCTCCCGACCGCGCAGATGCAGAACCCGGTCGGTAAAGATATGCCCGCGTTCGAGATCGCCTGCCAGCTGCACCTCATCGATTGCAACGAAGGCGGCCGTCGTTTCGCGCGGCATGGCTTCCACTGTGCAAACGGAATACTTGGCTTTTGGGGGTGAGATTTTTTCTTCGCCGGTTATCAGCGCCACATTGGGCGCCCCCACCTTTTCGACCAGACGGGTATAGACCTCGCGCGCCAAAAGGCGCAGCGGCAGGCCGATGACACCGCTGCCATGCGCCACCATACGCTCAATCGCGTAATGGGTCTTGCCGGTGTTGGTGGGGCCGAGAACGGCCGTGACACCGCGGCCGCTCAGGATCATGGGGCGAAAATTCAACGTACTATCCGCGAATCGACTTCATCTGCTTGGCGTGCCACCCACATCAACGGTATGGGCCGCACGCACCACACATGGCAACGCCTGCCGACAAAGGCAATAGGCCTCACCCGCAAAGTGCTACAAGGCGACCAGTCAACGAAATTTTCCATTTCGATTCAGATAGTTGAACAAGAAAAAAGAATCCGGCGAAAATGAAATCGATTCGGCTGCGGAACAGTCTGCGAACGAATCGAATACGAATCGCTGACTCCTCGTGATTCAGCTTTTGTTCTCCGCAATATCTGGTTGGCGAAGTCACGGCCTCTACCAGATTATGAATCCGGATAAGTCCTTGGCCGGATTCGGCATTACGGTAAAACCGCCGGTCGGAAAATCCGGGAATCGGCTGTCAAGCGCCAATCCCCGAAAAGCCGTTCCGAAGCCAGCACCACAAGCCGAGATCAGAGTGCCTCACCGGTGAGCAAACGCGGCGCATTTGCATCCGTGGTACCGGCGGCCTGGCCGATGAAATAGGATTTGAGACCCGGCAAACGATCCACCACGCCGAGACCGAAATCGCGCATGATGCGAATGGGACCGACATCATTGGAGAACAGCCGGTTCAGCACATCCGTGGTCACCCCCATCCGCAAGGTGTCGAACCGGCGCCAGGACTGATACCGCTCCAGAACATTGAGGGAGCCGATGTCGAGGCCGAGACGGTCAGCTTCAACCACGGTTTCGGCCAGAGCCGCCACATCCTTGAAACCCAGATTGAGGCCTTGACCCGAGATCGGGTGAATACCGTGGGCCGCATCACCGGCGAGCGCGAAACGCGACGCGACGAAGGACCGTGCCAAAGTGAGACCCAGCGGAAAGGCGCGCCGGGGACCGACAGGGCGGATCGTGCCGAGCTTGTGGCCGAACCGGCGCTCAAGCTCCTCCTCGAACACCAGGTCGTCGGCGGCCACAAGCCTGTCGGCATCGGCGGTGCGTTCGGTCCAGACAAGCGAAGACCGGTTTCCCTTCAACGGCAGAATGGCGAAGGGTCCGGATGGCAGGAAATGCTCCTCGGCGCAGCCTTCGTGCGGTCGCTCATGCTCAACGGTCGTCACGATGCCTGACTGATCGTAAGCCCAGTGCACCGTCTTGATGCCAGCCATATCCCGAAGAGCCGAGCGAACACCATCACAGGCAATCAGCAATCGCGCTTCGAGCGTCGATCCGTCGGAAAGGTGAATAGCCGTCGACTGCGGTCCTGCTGTAAAATCGGAAACACTGAGGCCGTGGCGGATTTCTATGCCCAGGCGTGCGCAAAGGCCCCGCAACGCGCCTACCAAAGCGACGTTTGGAACCATATGGGCAAAGGGCCGGCCCTCTTCCACCGCGCCGTCAAACGTCAGGAACACGGGACGTACCGGATCGGCGGTTTTCGAATCGGTAACGATCATCTTGTGGATCGGCTGGGCTTCCGGCTCGATCTCGTTCCAGATGCCGAAAACATCGAGCATGCGGGTAGCCGCTGCGATAATGGCGGACGCGCGAACATCCTTTGCCCAGACATCCTCAGGAGCGGCTTCAATTACCTGCACATTCAGATGCGGGGCCGCCTGCTTGATTGCCACAGCAACGGAAAGACCGACATATCCGCCGCCTGCCACCACAACGTCCAGCATCGCGCTTCTCCTCAAATCTTGTGCATGCATCATCGGCGCACTATAGACCATGTGACGTCTTCCTACAGCCGGAGCAGGCCGAAAAAATGTCGCATCCCTTGCAATCGTCAGACCCGATGGCAAATCTCATCGCCACGCTCGATCTTGAGAAGCTGGAAGAGAACCTTTACCGGGGCGAAAGCCCGCAGATCGGCTGGCAACGGGTTTTTGGTGGTCAGGTCATTGCACAGGCCCTGATCGCCGCGCAAAGAACCGTGGATGACGATCGCTTCGTGCATTCGTTGCACGCCTATTTCATGCGTCCCGGCGACCCGCTGGTGCCCATCGTCTACCAGGTCGAGCGTATCCGCGATGGCGCCAGTTTCTGCACCCGTCGCGTGGTCGCCATCCAGCACGGCAAAGCTATTTTTTCCATGTCGGCGTCGTTCCAGATATTCGAGGACGGTTTTACCCATCAGATCAGGATGCCTGATGTGACGCCGCCTGAAAAACTGATGAGCGAGGAACAGATGCAGGCGGCTTTCCTCGCAAAGGCGCCCGCTTCGATCCGAAACTACTGGAGCAACAAGCGGCCGATCGAGATCAGGCCGGTCTCGCTGACCCACTACATCTCAAAAG
The DNA here is from genome assembly GCF_004328495.1 of Agrobacterium sp. 33MFTa1.1. Classification (NCBI taxonomy): domain Bacteria; kingdom Pseudomonadati; phylum Pseudomonadota; class Alphaproteobacteria; order Hyphomicrobiales; family Rhizobiaceae; genus Agrobacterium; species Agrobacterium sp. 33MFTa1.1. The sequence continues at coordinate 2,372,740 of NZ_CP036358.1, forward strand.
AAAAGCTGGAGCCGCAGCAGGATATCTGGGTCCGTGCCGTTGGAAGCGTACCTGACGATCCGCGCCTGCAATCCGCCATTCTCGCCTATCTCTCCGACATGACGCTGCTGGACACCTCGCTCTATGCCCATGGCACGACGATCTTCGATCCTTCGATCCAGGTGGCAAGCCTAGACCACGCCATGTGGTTTCATCGTCCCTGCCGGCTGGATGACTGGCTGCTCTATACACAGGACAGCCCCAGCGCCTCGGGCGCGCGTGGTTTGACCCGTGGCAATATTTTCACCAGACAGGGTGAACTGGTCGCCTCCGTGGCGCAGGAAGGTTTGATCCGCAAAAGGGCAAATGATTAAATAAAGTGCGTTTTCTAAAAATCGCACATTTTATAGACGCAAAATTCGCCGACAAATGCCCCTTTTTCAGACGTCCGTCATATAAACATTACATTTCAATAAGTTAGTTACACACTCAAAACTGGCACGCCCTTTGAATGTATGTCCGCAGTCGCTGTTACTGATCTGCCAGCGGCAGGAGAGTCGGCTCCGTGCCGAGGACAAACAAAGGATGGGAAACCAGATGAAAATTGTGATGGCCATTATCAAGCCGTTCAAGCTGGATGAAGTGCGTGAAGCACTCACCGGCGTCGGCATCCAGGGCCTGACCGTGACCGAAGTAAAGGGTTACGGGCGCCAGAAGGGACATACCGAGATTTATCGCGGCACGGAATATGCGGTGAGCTTCCTTCCCAAGCTAAAGATCGAGATCGCTGTTCCATCCGACGTCGTGGACAAGGCCGTCGAAGCGATCGCATCTGCGGCAAAGACCGGGCAGATCGGCGACGGCAAGATCTTCGTTTACTCAATTGAACAGGCCGTGCGCATCCGTACCGGCGAAACCAACACAGAAGCGCTTTGAAGCACGGCTGACAGGGGAGTTTTCTAGCTATGCAACTCAACAAGTTTTTGACGCTCGGCAAGCTGGGCGCAACAGCGACGGCCCTGATGGCCCCGGCCATCGCCTTTGCCCAGGATGCAGCGCCGGCCGCAGCCGCAGCGCCTGTTCCGGAAAAGGCCGACACAGCCTTCATGTATGTCGCCACCATCCTCGTGCTCTTCATGATCCTTCCGGGCCTGGCGCTGTTTTACGGCGGTCTTGTCCGCACGAAGAACATGCTCTCCGTTCTCATGCAGTGCACGGTCATCACCGCCGTCATGATGCTCATCTGGGTCATCTACGGTTACTCTTTCGCCTTCGGCGGCGGCACCGGCCCTTATTTCGGCGGCTTCGGCAAGCTTTTCCTGTCGGGCGTTTCGCTTGACAGCACCTCGGCAACCTTCTCGCAGGGCGTCGTGATCTACGAATATACCTTCATCGCCTTCCAGATGACCTTTGCGGCCATCACCCCGGCGCTGATCATCGGTGCCTTCGCGGAACGCGTGAAGTTCTCCGCCGTCATCCTCTTCACCATCCTGTGGGCCACCTTCGTGTATTTCCCGGTCGCCCATATGGTCTGGGACGCAAACGGCCTGATCTTCGGCATGGGCGCTCTCGACTTCGCCGGCGGCACGGTCGTCCACATCAATGCCGGTATCGCAGGCCTGATCGGCGCGATCATGGTCGGCAAGCGCACCGGCTTCGGCAAGGACATGATGGCTCCTCACTCCATGACACTGACACTCGTCGGTGCAGCCATGCTGTGGTTCGGCTGGTTCGGCTTCAACGCCGGCTCCAACCTCGAAGCATCGGGTGGTGCGGTTCTCGCAACCATGAACACCTTCCTCGCAACCGCAGCCGCCATTGTTTCCTGGTCGCTGGTTGAAAGCTTCACCCGTGGCAAGGCATCCATGCTGGGCGCCGCGTCGGGCATGATCGCCGGCCTCGTTGCCGTCACACCTGCTGCAGGCTCGGTTGGCCCGATGGGTGCCATCGTTCTCGGCCTCATCGTCTCGCCGATCTGCTACTTCTTCGTCTCCGTGGTGAAGAACAAGTTCGGTTACGACGATACCGCTGACGTCTTCGGCGTTCACGGCATCGGCGGCATCATCGGCGCACTCGGCACCGGCATCTTCACCTCGCCGCTACTCGGCGGCACCGGCAAGCCCGAATTCTCCATCGCCTCGCAGCTCTGGACGCAGTTCGTGGCCGTCGCCATCACCATTGTCTGGTGCGCCATCGTCTCTGCAATCCTTTACAAGATCGTCGATGTGATCGTCGGGCTCCGCGTCCCGGTCGAAGCCGAGCGCGAAGGTCTGGACCTCGCCACCCACGGCGAAGCCGCTTACCACTCCTGATACCGGGAAAATGGGGTTCTCCATCCCCATTCCCAAAAGAAAGGCCCGTTTCGACGGGCCTTTTTCTTTGCCGCCAATCTGCCGTTGCGCAACCGCTTCAAAGCTGAAATCCGCTCAAACGCTCACCCTAAAACGCTCTGGCATCCTCAAAAAACCGCATGGTTAACACGACATTAACCAGCTGGCGGTTAGTTTTCCCTGTCAATCCGGGATCAGGCCGTGTGCCGGATCTCGCCGAAACCAAAAAATGACGGGTTCAGGGACATGGGCAGAATGCATTCTCCGACATTCGATGGTCGTCACACACGTTTTGTGCTGACGGCGTTTTTCGTGCGGCAGATTATGGCTCTGGCCGGTTTCGCTCTGCTTGCCACGATTGCACTCGGTATCGCCGCGCTCGCGACGTGGAATGTGGCGGATCCGAGCCTGTCCTATGCCACAGGAAACCAACCAACCAATCTCCTGGGCTACGGCGGCGCGATCTTCGCGGATATCGTTATGCAGTTCCTCGGGCTTTCGGCCATCATTTCCCTGCTGCCGGTCATTGCATGGGCGATCGCCCTGATCGCCGGCCGCAAGCTGCAGCGCATACCCGCCCGCCTCGTGGCCTGGATCGCGGGCGCGATCGTCTGCGCTGCGTCCCTCGGCTGCTTTCCGGCTCCCGTCACCTGGCCGCTGCCGAACGGTATCGGCGGCGTGATCGGCGACATGATCCTTCGTTTTCCCGCCCTATTCATCGGCGCTTATCCCACGGGCACCGTTGCGACGATACTTGGGGTAATATTCGCCGCGCCGGCTACCTGGCTCATGCTGTTTGCCGCCGGCATTGTCGGCGGTCTGGACGATGAACTGGAGCGTGAAGAACCCGGACCGGCCGTCAGCAAGGCCCGCGCCGTCCGCGAGGCGGAAGAGGACGACGAGGATGATGGCGAGGGTTTCTTCGCCAATATTCTCGCCTTCGGCGCACTGACGCACTACTGGTACATCACCCAGGCCCGTTTTCGTCGCCTGTTCGGCCTGAAGTCGAAATCGCTGCATGACGAATTCGAACATCCCTATGATTTCAACGAGTATGAATTCGGCACGCTAAACGAGCCGTCGCGCCTCAAGACGGCGATCAACCGTCTCGACCAGCGCGCGGAACCCTCTTTCGAAGAACGAACTGCATCGCGTCGCCAGATGTCTCCTCCCTCCATCGCGCCCAGTCATGAAGACGATGGGGACGGCGAGCCGTCCTTCGGTACTGACGAGGCCCGCCTGCCAAGTGGCATCCTTTCCGATGACGACATCGACCAGAAATTCACTGCCCGACAGGCGCCGGGACGCGGACAGACGAAAATAACCGCTCCTTCGGCACGCCCGAAGCCCAGTGAGCGTGTGGCACGCGAAGCACAGGCCTCTTTCATCGCCGCAGACGGTTTCCAGCTTCCTACCGTTCATCTTCTGGCGGAGCCCAAGAACATTGTTCGCGACAATACGCTAAGCGAAGAGGTGCTCGAGCAGAACGCCCGTCTTCTCGAGGGGGTTCTTGAAGACTTCGGCGTCAAGGGTGAAATCATTCATGTCCGCCCCGGCCCGGTCGTCACACTTTACGAGCTGGAACCGGCCCCCGGCATCAAATCGTCGCGTGTCATCGGCCTCGCGGATGATATCGCCCGCTCCATGAGCGCGATCGCCGCCCGCGTGGCCGTTGTTCCCGGCCGCAATGCCATCGGCATCGAACTGCCGAACCAGACCCGCGAAACCGTGTTCCTGCGCGAACTGATCGGCAGCCGCGATTTCGAAAACAGCAAAGCCAAGCTTGCCATGGCGCTCGGCAAGACCATCGGCGGCGAACCCGTCATCGCCGATCTCGCCAAGATGCCGCACCTGCTCGTTGCAGGCACCACCGGTTCGGGCAAGTCCGTTGCCATCAACACCATGATCCTGTCGCTGCTTTACCGCATGTCACCGGAACAGTGCCGCCTGATCATGATCGACCCGAAAATGCTGGAACTGTCGATCTATGACGGCATTCCGCACCTGCTTTCTCCCGTCGTCACGGATCCGAAAAAGGCGGTCGTCGCGCTCAAATGGACGGTGCGCGAGATGGAGGAACGCTACAAGAAGATGTCCAAGATCGGCGTGCGCAATATCGACGGCTTCAACAGCCGCGTGCAGCAGGCGCTCGACAAGGGCGAAATCCTCACCCGCACGGTGCAGACCGGTTTCGACCGCCAGACCGGCGAGGCAATCTACGAAACGGAAGAGTTCGATCTGAAGCCCCTGCCCTATATCGTCGTCATCATCGACGAGATGGCCGACCTGATGATGGTGGCCGGCAAGGATATCGAAGGCGCGGTGCAGCGTTTGGCGCAGATGGCGCGTGCTGCCGGCATCCATGTCATCATGGCCACCCAGCGTCCTTCGGTCGACGTCATCACCGGCACGATCAAGGCCAACTTCCCGACACGCATCTCATTCCAGGTCACCTCGAAGATCGACAGCCGCACGATCCTTGGAGAGCAGGGCGCCGAACAGCTGCTCGGCATGGGTGATATGCTTTACATGGCGGGCGGCGGACGCATCCAGCGTGTGCACGGGCCCTTCGTTTCCGACAATGAAGTGGAAGAGATCGTTTCCTATCTGAAGACACAAGGGTCGCCTGAGTATCTCGAAGAGATTACCGAAGAAGAAGACGAGGACGGCGCTGGCGCAAGCCCGGCCGGCGGCGCCAGCTTCTCGGATTCCGAGGACCCCTACGATCAGGCCGTGGCCGTCGTACTTCGCGATGGCAAAGCCTCCACATCCTATGTGCAGCGTCGTCTCGGCATCGGTTACAACCGCGCGGCATCGCTGATCGAACGCATGGAGCAGGAAGGCATTATCGGCCCCGCCAACCACGCCGGAAAACGCGAAATCCTCGTTCCCACGGAAGCAGATATCATCGAGCGATAATCCGCAACCAAGCGGCGTCGAGAAGCGTTATTACACGCTTTCACGTCATGAAGCCGCCGCGTTTTTCGCGGACAATCGCTGCGATGAAGGAGAACAGAATGAACGACCTGACCACCGGCGAAACGGCCAATGCAAGCGCAGCGCAAAATGGCGTGACGCGGCGTGGGGTGCTGACGGCATTTTCCATGGCTGCCGTGATCGCTGGCATCTCGCCGCTCGACGCCTTTGCCCAGGCAGCCGGCAATACCGCAACGGCACAGAAGATCGCGAACCACTTTTCGTCGGTAAAAACCATGATGGGTGAATTCGTGCAGTTCGGCCCGCGCGGGGAACAGACCGGCGGCAAGTTCTACATCGAACGGCCAGGCAAGCTCCGCTTCAATTATGAAGACCCCTCGCCGATGCGCGTCATCTCCGACGGCAAGAATGTCGTCATCGGCAATATGAAGCTGAAGACATGGGATCTTTATCCACTGTCGAAGACTCCGCTCAGCCTGCTTCTCTCCGACAAGATCGATCTCAGCAACCAGAAGGTCCGGGATGTGAAGGAAGAATCTGACCTGACCACCATCGTCCTCGGTGACAAGAGCGTGTTTGGCGATTCCACCATCACGCTGATGTTCGACCCGAAGACGTTCGATCTGCGGCAATGGACCACGACGGACGCCCAGAACAAGGACACGACCGTCATGATCTTCAACGTTCAGACCGGCGTGAACCTCGATGAACGCGTCTTCAACATCAATTATGAAGAAGTACGCAAGCGCGGCTGACGCTCCCTGTCGATGTATGCTGTGTGAAGGCGGCTCTCAGGCCGCCTTTTTCATTTTACCGCTAAAATACATTCCCGTTTTCGTCACGATGTTATAAGCCTGCGCCCCGGAAACATGTCCTGGGCCAAGCGGCTCGCGGCAGTAAAAGCGGAGCACATGCATGTCGTTTTCGATAACCACCTGGAACATCAACTCGGTCAGGCTCAGAATGCCGATCGTTGAGCAGTTTCTGGTACGTTACAAACCCGACATTCTTTGCCTGCAGGAAACGAAATGCCCGAATGGCGAGTTTCCGATGAAGCCGTTGAAGGCGCTGGGTTACGAGCACGTGATCATTCACGGCCAGAAGGGCTATCATGGTGTCGCCATCGCCTCGAAAATCCCGCTGACGGAAGATCATCGGCAGGATTACTGCGGAATTGGCGACGCGCGCCATATTTCCGCGATTGTCCAGGTGGGATCGCGCCGCATCCGGCTCCATAATTTTTATGTTCCGGCAGGCGGCGACGAACCCGATCGCTCAATCAATCCGAAATTCGGCCACAAGCTGGATTTCATTGAGGAAATGAAGGCATTGCGTGCCGATGGCGTGCCGGGCACTTCTTCCATCCTCGTCGGCGACCTCAATATAGCGCCGCTCGAGAACGATGTCTGGTCGCACAAGCAGCTTCTCAAGATCGTCAGCCACACGCCGGTGGAAACCGAGGGTATGCTGGACATCATGAAGAAGGGCAACTGGCTTGATCTGATGCGGCTGAATGTGCCGGCAACGGAAAAAATCTATACGTGGTGGAGTTACCGCGCCAAGGACTGGGAAGCGGCTGATCGCGGCCGCCGCCTCGATCACATCTGGTCGTCTCAGGATCTCGGCCCGTCGCTTGACAGGATCGAGATATTGCGGGAAGCCCGCGGCTGGAACCGACCATCCGATCACGTTCCAGTCACCGCCCATTTCCGGTTTTGAACCAATGCCGGACGCGGTGATCTGGCGCGCGGTCACATGAAGCGGTTCTGCAAACGGGCCGCACCGGCGGCCAGAGACGCGATATTGTCGCGAATGCGCGCCGAAACGATGTCGGCGACCTCAGGAAACTCTTCCACCAGGCGGTGAAAGAGAATGCGCGTTATCCGGATGACTTCGGAATCTTCCGCAGCCACGGCAGTAAATTTTCTTTCGCAAAGGGTAAAAAGCGCAAGTTCCGAAAGCAGGGCGCCCTTTCCGGGCGTAGCCTGCAGCACGGGCTTGCCGTCCCGTCCGGCTGAAAAAAGCTCGAAATGACCTGACGTCACCGCAAAGGCGCATTCGGCGGGGGAGTGTTCGCGAAACAAGGTCTGTCCCGCCGCGACACGCCGGCGCTCTGCGCCGAAGGCGATGAGCCGCAGCTGATCATCACTGAAGCCCGCAAACAACGGCACTTGCCCCAGCAGCATGATATCGTCGGTCAAGGCCATGTCGATTGTTACTCCGGAAAACCGCCTGCATTGCTATAGCGGTTTTCCAATATCGGCCTTCAAAACACAAGGTGCTAGAGCAATGCTCAACAACTCGGGGGGGACTTCCCCGGGGGGGCATGTCAGGGGACGATCTTGTAACCACCGTTCTCGGTTACGAGAATCTCCGCATTGGAAGGATCCCGCTCTATCTTCTGACGCAGGCGATAAACGTGCGTTTCGAGCGTGTGTGTCGTGACCCCGGAATTGTAACCCCAGACCTCTTCCAGCAGGACGTCACGCGTCACGACCGTGCTGCCTGCCCGGTAGAGATAACGAATGATCGCGGCCTCTTTTTCCGTCAGCCGGATTTTCTTGCCGTCTTCGGTCGTCAGGAGCTTCTGACTGGGCTTGAACTGATAAGGACCAACGGTGAAGACCGCATCCTCGCTCTGTTCATATTGACGCAACTGGGCCCGGATGCGCGCGAGAAGCACGGCGAAGCGGAAAGGCTTTGTCACATAGTCATTGGCGCCAGCCTCAAGGCCGAGGATCGTGTCGGAATCCGTATCGTGACCCGTGAGCATGATGATGGGCGCCTTGAAGCCGCCCTTGCGCAAAAGCTTCACGGCTTCGCGGCCATCCATGTCGGGAAGGCCGACATCCATGATGAGTAGATCGACCTGCGAAGTTTTGGCGGTCTGCATCGCCTGTGCGGCGTTTGCCCCGCTCAACAGCGAGAATTCCTCATAGGGAGACAATTGCTCGGTCAGCGTCTCCCGAAGATCGTCGTCATCGTCCACGAGAAGGATAGTGCGAGCCGTCATTCGGATTCTCAGCCTTTCTTACTTTAATCGTCAGCCAATTCAGCGGTTTGCCGGTAAAAGGTCAACCCATTGCCATCACATGATGAAGTGCTATGACTTCACGTTAAATAACCTGCAAAGCAAAATCTCGTGAAAAACATGAGCAAACGTCCCGTAGAACAACGTAAACGCGCATCAACGCTCATGGTTCGGCCAGCTCCTTTGAAAATCAACCGGGCCATCGTTCAGCTCGGCCATCTCACATTTCCGGCTGCCATCGGGCGCAATGGCCGGACTGCACGAAAACGGGAAGGTGACGGAAAGTCGCCGATTTCCGTGACCCGCCTGCTGCATGGCTTTTATCGCGGCGACCGCATGTCCGCCATCACGACTGCCCTGCCGATGCAACGCACGCGGAAATCGATGCTGTGGTGTGATGAGCCCGGCAACCCCAATTATAACAGGCTGGTCAAGGCACCTTTCGCGCCGAGCCACGAGGACATGATGCGCACAGATGGCCTTTACGATGTCTGTCTCGTGCTGGACTGGAACGTCACCTCAAGAAGCCGCAACCGCGGCTCGGCAATTTTCATGCATATTATTCGGCCGGGATATGAACCGACAGCAGGTTGCGTCGCACTGCATCCCCGCGACATGCGGCGCGTCCTGCCGCATCTGCGCGAAGGCACGAAAATCCGCATCTTGTGAATTAAGCCGGCACTTGGACAACAAAAAACCCGCCATAAAGGCGGGTTTTTTTAGAAGGAAGAGGCCGGCGATTACGCGGCTTCGTCCTGAGAATCGTCTTCTTCGACAGCCTTGCCGCGCTTGGGGCCCTTGGCAAGGTTGACTTCCACCAGGCGAACAGCCTCGGTTTCGGACATCTTGTTGACAGCGGCGATTTCGCGCGCCATGCGGTCGAGAGCGGCTTCGTAAAGCTGGCGCTCGGAATAGGACTGCTCAGGCTGGTTTTCCGCGCGGTAGAGATCGCGAACGACTTCCGCGATCGCGATGAGATCGCCGGAGTTGATCTTCGCATCATATTCCTGCGCACGGCGCGACCACATGGTACGCTTCACACGTGCCTTGCCCTGCACCACTTTCAGCGCCCGCTCGACAAAATCGCCTTCGGAAAGCTTGCGCATGCCGATGCTGACGGCTTTGGCGACGGGAACTTTAAGACGCATCTTGTCTTTTTCGAAATCAATGACAAAAAGCTCAAGCTTCATGCCGGCGACTTCTTGTTCCTCGATGGCAGAAATGGTACCGACACCATGAGCGGGATACACAATCGCTTCACCGGTTTTAAAGCCGTGATGTGCTGGAGATTTCTTCTGCTGGGTCGTCATTCGTTCTAAAAACTCCCTGTTACATACCCGGGGATGCCGGGGTTGGGTCGGTCAGGCCCTGATGAGACGGGGGAACCGTCAGGTGATTCCGCACTGGTCCAGCCGTGCACGCAAAAATACACCTTCCCGCCTCGCGGGGTTCGATAACGTAAACGCTCGATATGTCACGGAAACCGCGTGCAAAAGAGGTGTTGCTTTCGTGGTGTTTTTGGGCACACAAATGCCGCGCTGTGGATCAGTGTTGTTGGTGTACCACAAAAATAGGCGCAAATCAATAATTTGCTTCAACCGTGGCCGCAACATCACATTGCGGCTCAAGAACCGCTTAAAAATTAGCCGCAAAAATACTGTCGTATGCTTCTAAACTGAGCCTCGCGAGAAAAGAAGCAAAAAAATTTCACTTACCGCCTGAAGAAACACGATAGCCTCTTAAACTCTTCGTAATTCCACGCCAATATCCGATTCGACTGAAAAGGCAAAATCCGCAAATTGGCGATGCTTTTTTATATTAAAGTGTGATTTTTGGAGGAATCCACGTCAAATGGGCTACAGAAACAATCCAAAACGCGAAAAACAGATCGAAAAAGCGCGCCAGCAGGCAATTGCCGAAAATGTCGAATTTCTTGATCCTGGTATTCTTTATGGAAGGGCAAGTGTCGACGATATAGAATATTATTCCGCCGAGATGCTGGCGGCGAGTGCCGCCCACAGTTTCCAGGCGCTTTCGCGATGGACCGGGGACACCCCTCATATCAGCATTTCCCAAGTCGAGGGTGTTTCCCCGCGGGACGTGCCGGTAACGGTTCTGACCATTATCGGCCGCAACATGCCCTTCCTCTACGATTCTGTTATGGGCGAAGTCACCAGCAGTTATCGTGGTCTTTATCTTGCCGTGCACCCGATCCTCGTCCGAGACGATGATGCGAAGGGTGGTTACCGCCTTGCCGAGCCCGATGATGATCCGGCCGGCAATATAAGTCTTATCCAGCTGCACATAGCACCGCTTTCGCAGCAGGGAGCCTCGGCTCTGGAAGAGCGGCTTCGCTTCGTTCTGAAGCAGGTGGAATCGGCCTATCGCGACTGGCGGCCCATGCTGGCGAAGCTAGACGAGGCGTTGGATGAACTGTCGAAACGCGGCTCGTCGCGGCGCAAGGCCGAACGGACGGAGGCGGTCGAATTCCTCAACTGGCTTCGCAACGACAATTTCACCTTCCTAGGCATGCGTGACTACACCTATTCCGGCAAGGGGAAGAACGCGAAGATCGAGCGCGGTGACGGCGTCGGCCTCGGCAGCCTCAGCGACCCGGATGTCCGCGTGCTGCGCCTCGGCAAGAATGCCGTGACGACGACACCGGAAATCCTTGCCTTCCTCGATGGCCCGGATTTCCTCATCGTTACCAAGGCTAATGTGAAGTCCATCGTGCATCGTCGCGCCTATATGGACTATATCGGTATCAAGCGCTTCGACGAGGACGGCAATGTCGTTGGTGAGCTGCGCATCGTCGGCCTTTTCACTGCAACTGCTTATACGCGTTCGGTCAAGCAAATTCCCTTGCTGCGCGCCAAGGTCGCGGAAGTCGAGCGGCATTTCGGCTTCGATCCAAACAGCCATTCGGGCCGCATCCTGCAGAACACGCTGGAAGCCTATCCGCGTGACGATCTTTTCCAGATCGAAACCGACCTTCTGATCCGCTTCATCGAGCAGATCATGGAGCTCAGCGACCGTCCGCGTGTGCGCGTGCTCGCACGTATAGACCGTTTCGACCGCTTCGTTTCGGCCATCATCTTCGTTCCGCGCGAGGAGTATAATTCCTATGTGCGCGAGAAGATCGGCGATTATCTGAGCAGGGTCTATGACGGGCATATCTCCGCCTATTATCCCGCCTTCCCCGAAGGCGCCGTTGCCCGCGTCCATTTCATTGTTGGCCGCACGGAAGGCAAGACGCCCCGCATCGCCCAGGACAAGCTCGAAGATGCCGTCAGCGATATTGCGGCACGCTGGATAGATCACTTCGTCTCCCTGTCCGAACCGGGCGCACCGGTGCTGGAAGTGGATCAGGCCTATCAGGAAGCTTTCACGCCCGAAGAGGCGATCGGCGACATGCCTGATATTCTGGCCGCCGTGAAAGGCGACCCGGTCCGCATTGAATTCTATCAGCAGGAAGGCCAGCCGGCGGGAACGCTATCCCTGAAGATTTTCCACCGCGAAGGCCATCTTCCGCTTTCACGACGTGTTCCGCTGCTCGAAAATCTTGGTTTTAATGTCATCAGCGAGCGCACTTTCGATATCGGCGTCGTGGCGGATGGCGAAAAGCACGACATCGTGCTGCACGACATGGAACTGTCGGTCGCGGCCAGCACGACACTCGACCTGCCGCATTACGGACAGAAACTCGAAGAAGCTTTCCTTGCTGCTTTTTCAGGAAAGGTGGACAATGACAACTTCAACCGCCTGATCCTTGCCTGCGGTCTCACGGTGCGCGAAGTCTCGGTGCTGCGCGCCTACGCACGGTACCTGCGCCAGACCGGAATCGTCTATTCGCAGGAACATATCTCCGAAACGCTCTATAAATATCCTGACATCTCCAGGAATATTTTCGCGCTGTTCAAGGCCGGCTTCGATCCATCCATCGAAGAGAAGAAGCGGCTGAAGAAACTCGCGGAAATTCATAAGGCAATCGAAGCAGCCCTGAGCGGCGTTCCCAATCTCGATGAGGACCGCACCCTCCGGCGTTACGTCAACGCCATCGATGCAACCCTGCGCACCAATTACTTCCAGAAAAATGCCGACGGCACGCCGCGTGACATTCTGGCATTCAAATTCGATCCCAAACATCTGGACGGCCTGCCCGATCCGCGCCCCTTCCGCGAAATCTTCGTTTACGGAACCGAGGTCGAAGGCGTGCATCTGCGTTTCGGCAAGGTTGCACGCGGTGGTCTGCGCTGGTCGGATCGCGGCCAGGATTACCGCACGGAGGTGCTCGGTCTTGTCAAGGCGCAGCAGGTGAAGAACGCGGTCATCGTGCCCGTCGGCGCCAAGGGCGGTTTCTTCCCCAAGAACCTGCCCGCCGGCGGCTCCCGCGACGAGGTCTTCAATGCCGGCCGCGAGGCCTATAAGACCTATATCCGCACACTGCTGTCCATCACCGATAATATTGTCGACGACGCCATCGTGCCGCCGGCTGACACATTGCGGCTCGATGGTGACGACCCCTATTTCGTCGTCGCCGCCGACAAGGGAACGGCCACCTTCTCCGATACGGCAAACGGCCTTGCCCATGAAGCCGGCTTCTGGCTGGACGATGCTTTCGCATCGGGCGGTTCGGCCGGTTACGACCACAAGAAGATGGGCATCACCGCGCGTGGCGCATGGGAGACGGTGAAGCGCCATTTCCGGGAGATGAACACCGACATCCAGACCACACCCTTCACGGTGGCGGGTGTGGGCGATATGTCCGGCGACGTCTTCGGTAACGGCATGCTGCTGTCGGAGAAGATCAGGCTTATCGCCGCCTTCGACCACCGCGATATCTTCATTGATCCGGATCCCGATACCGACAAATCCTTCGCCGAGCGCAGGCGGCTGTTCGAATTGCCACGTTCCAGCTGGCAGGATTATGACCGTTCGGCTCTCTCTGCCGGCGCGATGATCATTTCGCGCTCAGAAAAATCGGTGACGCTGACTCCGGAAGCTGTGGCGGCCATCGGCATCGACAAATCAGTCGCCACACCGTTCGAAATCATGACCGCCATCCTGAAGGCCCCGGCCGATCTCCTCTGGTTCGGCGGCATCGGCACCTACATCAAGGCGGCGGTGGAAACGAATGCCGAGGTGGGCGACAGGGCAAACGACCCCATCCGCGTCAACGCCACGGAGGTGCGCGCCAAGGTCATCGGCGAAGGCGCCAATCTCGGTATCACCCAGAAGGGGCGCATCGCCTATGCGCTTTCGGGCGGGCGCTGCAATTCCGACGCCATCGACAACTCGGCAGGCGTGAACTCCTCCGACGTCGAGGTCAATATCAAGATCGCACTCGCCTCCGCCGTCAATAGCGGTCGCCTGACGATGCCGAAGCGTAACCAGCTTCTCGCCTCCATGACGCCTGAGGTGGCGCAGCTGGTATTGCGCAACAACTATCTGCAATCGCTGGCGATCTCGCTGACCGAGCGGCTGGGCCTTTCAAACCGGGAAGAACTCGGCCGCCTGATGAGCGCACTGGAGGCAACCGGGCAGTTGAACCGCAAGGTCGAAACCCTGCCCAACAATGCCGAGTTCAGCGAGAGATACGCCACCGGCAAACCGCTGACCCGGCCGGAGATCGGGGTGCTCTTGTCCTATGCCAAGCTCACTTTATTTGATGCACTGGTGGCAAGCACGCTTCCCGACGAACCCTATCTCCAGCATCTGCTGGTCGATTATTTTCCGGCCAAGATGCAGAAGAACTATGCCGATGATATCAAATCGCATCGCCTGCATCGCGAAATCGTCGCGACCGCACTTGCCAATGCCGTGGTCAATCGCGGCGGCCCCGGCTTCGTGCAGAAACTTGCCGATGCAAGTGGTCTGCTTGCGGCCGATGTCGTCAAGGCAGCGGTAATCGTTGAAGATGGCTTCGGTCTCAAACGACTGTGGAGCGAGGTCGATGCGCTTGACGGCCAGATCGGGGGCGAAGTTCAGAATGGGCTTTATGCCACGATCACGCGTATCTTCACGGATGCGAGCAGGCTCTATCTGCAAACCCGGAGCGCGGGTGCGACCCCGGGCGACATGGCGACGGAAATCGAGCGCCTGAAAACCGCGATCAAGACGCTGTCACCGGCAGCGGCGAAATATCGCCGCGAACTCGGCATCACGGAAATCGACGGGGTTCCTTCCGCTCTTCTGGAGGAACTCGATACGCTCTCGCTGCTCGTCTATGTGCCTGAAATCATGCGCATCGCCGAGAGTGCGGGCACAACGCTCGCGCGCGCCGCTGAAAGCTACGCCACCGTCTCCTCGACCTTCCGTGTCGCGCGCCTGCTGGATGCCAGCCAGCGCATCACACCGGCGGATCACTACGAGAGCCTGGCTCTCCTGCGCAGCCAGGACCAGATTTCCTCATCGAGACGCCGGATCGTTATCTCCGCCCTGACAGAATATGCCAGGGAAAAGGATCCGGTTCAGGCCTGGTATGCGGCGGATCGCGTGCGGGTCAATCGTATCGTCTCCGAACTCGGCGCACTCAGCGAGAGCGGCGATACAAACCTCGCGCGGCTCACCGTGGCGGCGGGCCTGCTTGGCGATATCGTTCAGGCACGCTGATTGGCCGCCTTTAAAAACGCCATCCGGGTCACCACCCGGATGGCGCCAGACAAGACGATGCACCGGCATCGCGCCGTATTTCCCAATTTCCGATAGGACGATGAATGACTAGCCCTGCCCCAAATGCGCAAGCAGTCGTTACCAAACGCGGCATCTGGGGCTGGGTGATGTTCGACTGGGCGGCGCAACCGTTTTTCACGGTTGTCACAACCTTCGTTTTCGGGCCCTATTTCGTCGCCCGCCTCACCGACGATCCCATTGCGGCCCAGGCGACATGGAGCAATGTGGCGACGGTCTCGTCGATCATCATCGCCCTCTTCTCCCCTATCCTCGGCTCCATTGCCGACCAGTCCGGCGCACGTAAGCCGTGGATCGCCTTTTTTGCCGTCATCAAGATCGTCAGCCTGTGTCTCCTTTGGTACGCGGCACCGGGATCGCCGGTCATTCTGCCCGTTATCTGCATGATCCTCGCCTCCATCGCGGCGGAATTCTCGATCGTCTTCAACGATTCCATGATGCCGCGGCTCACCAACCCGCAAAATGTGGGGCGCATTTCCAATCTCGCTTGGGGCCTCGGTTATCTCGGCGGCATGGTGGTGCTGATTGCGGTCGTCACCCTGCTGGCGGCAAACCCCAAGACCGGACTGACGCTCGTGGGAATCACGCCTCTTTTCGGCCTCGACCCCGCCTCCGGGCAGGACGCGAGAATAACCGGACCAATTGCTGCACTCTGGTACCTGATATTCATTCTGCCAATGTTCTTATTGACCCCGGACTCTAACAAGGGTCTGCCTTTCGGGGCCGCAATCCACTCCGGACTTCGGGAGTTAAAGACGACACTTCGCGAGCTTCGTCACCGCCCCATGCTGCTACGGTTTCTGATCGCGCGCATGCTGTATCAGGATGGCGTGAATGGCGTCGTAATCTTGGGAGGCGCATTCGCGGCGGGAATGTTCGGGTGGGAGACAATTGAAACTGGTCTCTTTGGCATCCTTCTGAATGTCGTCGCCATCGTCGGATGCTTTGCCGCAGGGCGTGTTGATCAAACCCTCGGGTCGCGCAACACCGTACTCATAAGTCTGGTGCTTCTTTTGCTTGCGACCATTGGCATCGTTTCCACACAAAAAGGTTCAACCCTATTCGGATTGCTTCAACTTTCCACGGATGACAATGACAGTTTCTTCGCGACAGCAGCCGAAAAGGCCTACCTGCTTTATGGGGTGCTGATCGGGCTTGCTTTCGGCCCTGTTCAAGCCTCATCGCGTTCCTATCTTGCCCGCAACATCAGCGTAGCGGAAGCCGGCCGCTATTTCGGCATCTATGCGCTTTCCGGTCGCGCCACGAGCTTCATGGCGACACTGTCATTTTCCATAGCTACCACTCTCAGCGGCTCCGCCCACATTGGCATGGCAACGCTGATCGTCTTTCTCGGAGCCGGTTTCATGATGCTACTGCGCGTGCCCGAACGAACGGCAGGCTGAAGGCGCAAGTGAGGCCGACGCCTTGTTAAAGTCGAGCATCGGCCAGTTGGCGCTGGCTCAGAGCTGGTCGAGCTTTTGCTGCAATGCGCGCAGCTGCGCCTTCAGCTCATCGATTTCGGATGCATTCGGCTTGCGGGCCTCTTTCGGCGCCTGTGGCATTGCAAAAGGCGTAAAACCCTGCATCGCCTGCCGGAACAGTTCCGTATTACGGCGGATCTGCTCTTCCATCATCTGCAATGGCGCCTGAAAATTGCGGGCGAGCGAGCCGTCACCGAAAGCCTTGGCCATATGCTCCTGCATCTGGCTCTGCTGGTCGGAAAAGGTCTTCATGGAATGTTCGAGAAATGTCGGCACGACCATCTGCATCTGGTCGCCATAATAGGAGATCAATTGACGCAGAAACGCCGTCGGCAACAGCGTATTGCCGGTTTTGGCCTCCTGTTCGACGATGATCTGCGTCAGCACGGCGTGCGTGATGTCTTCGGATGACTTCGCGTCCTGAACCTTGAAGTCTTCACCACGCTTGACCATCTGCGCCAGATCATCAAGCGTCACATAGGTGCTGGTGCCCGTATTGTAGAGCCGCCGATTGGCGTATTTTTTAATGATCGTTTCGCCGTCGTGTTTCGCCATGCCCGCCTCCTCGCGATGATGGTATTTTTTTGTTTTTTGGTGTTATTGCTCTTCCCGGCGCAAAGTGTATGCGCAAAATGCGCTGTCTGACAAATGTTTTGTGCATCGCAACAGTTTGTTTTTTGCGCAGCAATTTTTAGCAAGATTCCAACGTGATTTAGCAATATCTTTTAAAGCAACTTTCGTCATTTGACTTGGATTGAAAGCTTTGCCAGTCTCCGCCCGCAAGTGAGGAGAAAACAAATGACCCTGCCTTCAATCGTGATTGCCAGCGCTGCGCGCACCGCCGTCGGTTCTTTCAATGGCCACTTTGCCAATACGCCAGCCCACGAACTCGGCGCGACCGTTATCAGTGCCGTGCTTGAACGTGCCGGCGTTGCGGCGAACGAAATTGATGAAGTCATTCTCGGTCAGGTGCTCACCGCGGGCGAAGGGCAGAACCCGGCGCGGCAAGCGGCAATGAAGGCAGGCATTCCGCAGGAAGCGACCGCTTTCGGCCTCAACCAGCTCTGCGGCTCGGGACTGCGCGCCGTGGCCCTCGGCATGCAGCAAATCTTGACGGGTGATGCGGGCATTGTCATCGCCGGCGGTCAGGAATCCATGTCCATGGCACCTCACTGCGCCCATTTGCGTGGCGGCGTGAAAATGGGCGACTTCAAGATGATCGACACCATGCTGAAGGACGGCCTGACCGACGCCTTTTACGGCTATCACATGGGCATCACCGCTGAAAACATAGCCCGCCAGTGGCAACTCTCCCGGGATGAGCAGGACCAGTTTGCGGTCTCATCGCAAAACAAGGCTGAAGCCGCACAGGCTGCCGGACGTTTCGTGGACGAAATCGTCGCTTTCACCGTGAAGGGTCGCAAGGCCGATATCGTCATCGACGCCGATGAACATATCCGCGCCGGCGCCTCGCTGGAAACGATGGCCAAGTTGCGCCCTGCCTTCGACAAGGACGGCACCGTGACGGCGGGTAACGCCTCAGGTCTGAACGACGGCGCAGCCGCCACGCTTTTGATGTCGGAACAGGAAGCAGAAAAGCGCGGCATCAAGCCACTAGCCCGTATTGCCTCCTGGGCGACGGCGGGCGTCGATCCGCAGATCATGGGCACCGGCCCCATTCCCGCCTCCCGCAAGGCCTTGGCCAAGGCCGGCTGGTCGGTAGGCGATATCGGCCTCATCGAAGCCAACGAAGCGTTTGCAGCCCAGTCCTGTGCCGTCGTGCGCGAGCTTGGCCTTGATCCTGATATCGTCAACGTCAACGGCGGAGCGATTGCCATCGGCCATCCGATCGGCGCTTCGGGCGCCCGCGTCCTGAACACCCTGATTTACGAGATGCGCCGCCGTAACGTGTCCAAGGGTCTTGCGACACTCTGCATCGGCGGCGGCATGGGTGTAGCCATGTGCATCGAGGCGCTCTGACGCGCGGGCCGCCCTCGCTTGCCAAAAAGCAATTCCGGTTCAGCGGACAATAGGATAGAAGCGGCCTCCCATTGGCCGCATTTCTGTGGCGGTTGAGCACGACGAACAAGCACCTGCACAACTGCAGGCGCTTCAATGACAGGTCATGGAGGCCTAGATGAGCCGGGTTGCTTTGATTTCCGGCGGGACGAGCGGTATAGGTGCCGCCATCGCCCGCGCCCTGCAGGCAACCGGCTATCGGGTGGCCGTCAACTATGCCTTCACGACGGACCGGGCGGAGACATTCCAGACGGAGACAGGCATTCCTGCGTTCCAGTGGGACGTGCGCGACTACGACGCGTGCGTCAACGGTATCGCGAAGGTGGAGGAAACCCTCGGGCCGGTCGAAATCCTCGTCAACAATGCCGGCATCACCCGTGACGCCATGTTTCACAAGATGACACCGCAGCAGTGGCGTGATGTCATCGATACGAACCTCACCGGCGTCTTCAACATGACCCACCCCGTCTGGCCGGGCATGCGGGAGCGCGGTTTCGGCCGCATCGTCAATATTTCCTCCATCAATGGACAGAAGGGTCAGGCGGGCCAGGTCAATTACTCCGCGTCGAAAGCCGGCGATATCGGCTTCACCAAGGCGCTCGCGCAGGAGGGCGCAAGCCGCAATATCACCGTCAACGCCATCTGCCCCGGCTATATCGGCACGGAAATGGTGAGAGCGATCCCGGAGAAGGTTCTGGCCGAGCGGATCGTGCCACAAATCCCCATCGGACGGCTTGGGGAACCGGAGGAGATCGCGCGTTGTGTCCTGTTTCTCGTCTCGGACGAGGCTGGCTTTATCACCGGTTCCACAATGACGGCCAATGGCGGTCAATATTTCGCCTGACATTTACACGCCTGCTGCTCCGGCCGGCTCAGATCAGTAAACTTCTCGTGATATCGTGACAGCACATTTTGGCGCGCACGAAAACTTGAGCGGGACAGGACGTAAAAAAGAGACAGCTAAACCAATGAAAATGCGACATTTTTCGTATAGTTTAGAACGAGTCTAGAAAATCGTTATGAATTTGAAAAGAGGTTTTTCTTGACATTCGCTGTCCTGTTTTGGTTTAAGAACGAAAACAACGTGTTGCGTCATACAGGCAGTCCATCATGCTGGTTTGCAGCTGCAATTACATCACCGATCATGAGATCAAGGACGTTATCAACGAGCTCCTCGATGAGGACTGTTGGCAGCTTATCGTTCCCGCAAAAGTGTATCATGCCATGGAAAAGCGAGGTCGCTGCTGTGGCTGTTTTCCGACCGTTGTCGACCTGATTATCAAAACCACGGAAGAATATCACGCCCGTCGGCACTCGACTGAGGCCGATGTTTTTGATTTTATGTCCCGCCTGAAGCGATTCCACGAAGAGAACAGGAGAGCGGACATTGAAAGGCGACAAAAGAGTCATCGAGCGGCTTAACGAAGCCCTTTTTCTCGAACTCGGTGCAGTAAACCAGTATTGGCTTCATTACCGGCTTCTGAATGACTGGGGTTACACCAAGCTTGCCAAGAAGGAGCGTGCGGAATCCATCGAAGAGATGCAGCACGCAGACAAGCTTATCGACCGGATCATCTTCCTGGAGGGCCATCCCAACCTCCAGACCGTTGCTCCCCTGCGTATCGGACAGAATGTCAAGGAAGTGCTCGAAGCCGACCTTGCTGGTGAATATGATGCAAGAGCGTCTTATAAGAAATCCCGCGATATCTGTCATGAGGCCGGTGACTACGTTTCGATGAAGCTGTTCGAAACGCTGCTGATCGACGAGGAGGGTCATATCGACTTCCTCGAGACCCAGCTCGAACTGCTCGGCAAGATCGGCGAAGAAAAATACGGCCAGCTCAATGCGGATTCCGCCAACGAAGCGGAAGACCACTGAAATACGGAAAAGGCGGCCGGCGGCCGCCTTTTTTATTTGTCGGAAAGGTGCCGGAATTCGGCAACCACTTTCTCGTAGACGCCGCGCTTGAACGGAACGATGAGTTCAGGCAGGCTCTCCATCGGCTTCCAGTCCCAGGCATCGAATTCGGCTGCGTGCCCCGTCGGTGGCGGATCGATCTGGATTTCGCTTTCGTCGCCTTCGAACCGGAATGCGAACCAGCGCTGTGCCTGGCCGCGATATTTACCTCTCAATCCGACGCCGATCAGTTCCGGCGGAAGATCGTAGTGGATCCAGTCGCTCGCTTCCGCCAGCAGCCGCACCGTTTTCATTCCCGTCTCTTCGTGAAGCTCGCGAATGGCCGCGGCCAGAGGCCGCTCGCCCTCATCAATCCCCCCCTGTGGCATCTGCCACAAATGCGGCGAGCCATCATATTCGGAATTGCCTTCCTTGATGCGCCGGCCGGCCCACACCAGGCCTTCGGCGTTCAGAACCATCATCCCCGCACAGGGACGATAGGGCAAATCTTCTGCTTTGATTGTCATGGGTTTCCCGCATTGTCTGAGCGCCACAAGGGCGCGGAAATGGCCGCAGGCAAGGTTTACTGCCCCGCCGGCTCCGAAACAAGGGCGGAAACGCCGACGATCTCGATACCGCGGCCCGCCGCTTCCCGGGACCACCGCGAGATCGCCGCAATGCTTTCATCAAAAGCAGAAGCCACCCCGATCGCCTGACCATTGCGGCGCGCGACCCGCTCCAATTCGTCCAACTTCCGCAAGATGGAAGCTTCGGTCACTTCGCCGTCGAGCAGAATATCGGCAAAACCCTGGGGGGCAGAGATGGCCTTTGCAATCCCGCCACTCAGGGACTGCGCTGACGAACCATCGTCCAGAAATAGCAGACCACGTTTGCCGATATCACGCATCACCGGCTCCAGCGCCGCCTGCTCGGCGAGAAAGCGCCCGCCGAGATAATTCATGATGCCGGTATAATTGGTGATTTTGGCCATGGATCGATGCAGCCGGTCGAGGTTTACCTTGGCGGGATCGGCGGCAATCAATGTATCCGGGCCGGGATTGGTGCCGGGATAACCAAAGGGCTCCAGCGGTATCTGGAGAAGAATTTCGTGCCCCTCACGGCGTGCTTCCTGCATCCAGCGTTGAAGGCTGTTGCCGCTGGCGGCAAAGCCAAGCGTCACCTCCGGCGGCAGTTCCCGTATCGCCTTTTGCGAGCCTGTCTGGCTGAGGCCGAGACCACCGACCACGATCGCCACCCGCGTGCCCCGCGCTCCCGACCAGGGCCGCGCATATTGCTCCATCGGTCGCAATCCGTCGGCGCCCACCACTGGCAACCTGCCAAAGGCCGTATCCTCGAGCAATTCCTCGTTGGGCCGCGTGGCCATCCGCGGGTCCTGGCCATAGGTCTGGCCGCTCATCAACACGGGCCCGTCATTATCACGGGGCCGAGGAGAATAGACTGAGACAACATTACCATCGGGCATGGTCGCACGATTGATGTTCGCGCCAGATCGGCCACTTTCCGGTTGCAGACCAGCCGTTTCGGCCTCCCCGTCCGGTACGGATGGTTCAGCTTTGTTTTGCGCAGGCGTCAGTTCAAGGTCCGGCCCGGTCGCCGTCCTCTGCAGATTGGCGGGCGAGAGCGCCGTGTAGACGGACAGTCCGCCGATGGAAAGAACCGCAAGCGCCGCCAGAACCATAATGACGGAAAAGCGCCGGTTGATACCGGCGCTTTTTTTCTGACGACCCAGAAGCGGTTTTCGCAGGTCCGAAGGCAATGAACGATCCATCCAGAGGGTTTGTCAATCGAGATGGAGTGCCGGAAGCCGGCACAACGCTCTTATTGCTTGTTGACCACAGCCTTTTCCGGGTTGGGCGGGAAAGACGGATCCGTCTTGACGCCACGCAACAGGTCAAGCGCATAGTTAAGCTGGATGTCGTCCTTGGCCTCCGGCGGAACATAGGCCGAAGAACCCGAACCTTCGTCCGTTTCGCTCTGACCCTTGATGTGCCCGGAGAGACTGGATTCGCCCTCTGCCGTGACGCGACCCTGCAATTCCGGCGGCAAAGGCTGCTCTACCTTGATATCGGGCTCGATACCTGTTCCCTGGATCGATTTGCCAGACGGCGTGTAATAGAGCGCGGTGGTCAGACGCAGCGCACCGGCCTCGCCGAGCGGAATGATCGTCTGAACCGAACCCTTGCCGAAGGAGCGCGTGCCGACAACGGTCGCGCGACGCAAATCCTGCAGAGCGCCGGCAACGATCTCAGACGCCGAAGCCGAACCGCCGTTGACGAGCACGATCACCGGCTTGCCGTCGGTCAGATCGCCGGCCGTTGCGTTGAAGCGGCGGGTCTCGTCGGGGTTACGGCCACGGGTTGAAACGACCTCACCACGCTCAAGGAAGGCGTCGGAGACATTGATCGCCTGATCGAGCAGACCGCCCGGGTTGAGGCGCAGGTCGAGCACGTAACCCTTCAGCTTGTCGGCAGGAACATCCGCCTTGATCTTCTTGATCGCCTTTTCAAGATCGTCGTAGGTCTTCTCGGTAAAGGAGATGACGCGCAGATAACCGACATTGTCGCCCTCGACACGCGACTTGACCGCGCGAACGGCAATCACGTCGCGCACAACGGTAATTTCAAGCGGCTTGTCGGCGCCCTGGCGGATGACGGTCAGCTTGATGGGCGTCTTGACTGCGCCGCGCATCTTTTCGACCGCCTGCTCCAGCTTCAGTCCGCGAACCGGCGTACCATCGATTTCGGAGATGAAGTCGCCCGCAAGAATGCCCGCGCGGGATGCTGGCGTATCATCCATCGGAGAGATGACCTTGACCAGTTCGTTTTCCATCGTCACTTCAATGCCGAGGCCGCCGAACTCACCCTTGGTCTGGGTGCGCATGTCGTTAGCGTCCTTCGCATTCATGAAGCTTGAATGCGGGTCGAGCGAGCTGAGCATGCCATTAATGGCATTTTCCACCAGCTTCTCGTCATCCGGCGGCGTCACATATTGCGCACGCACGCGTTCGAACACGTCGCCAAAGATCGACAGCTCCTTATAGGTCGAAGGCCCGGCCGCCTGTGCCGGCATGCTCGCCGAATAAATCACGCTCATCGCCGTGGCGCCCATAAGCCCACCGATAAGGAGAAGCGAAACCTTACGAATCATTGTGCGCCCTTCCGGTATTTTTTGCGGTCCACCACGGTTGGGAATCAACCGGTACACCATCTTTCCTGAACTCAATGTAGAGCGTTGGCCTGTCGGTTTCCAGCGCCAATGCTGCTGCACTCGCTACTCTTTTTGCCCCCATGGAGGCGATCGGCTCTCCGGAGAACACGAACATGCCCTGCCGGGTTCTTACATTATCCATGCCCGTCATGACCACGTGATACCCATCGCCGGTATTGAGGATGACCATGCGACCGTAGCTGCGAAAATCGCCGGCAAATACCACGAAACCGTCCGCAGGCGCCGTCACGATGGCCTCCGGGCCGCTCGCGACGACAACTCCCTTGGAAAAATGGCCCGTACCATCCGCATCGCCGAAGCGCCGCAGCACTTCGCCCGCCACCGGAAACTCCAGCTTTCCCTTCAAACTCGCGAAGGGATATGCGGGCGCAATACGGTTTTTATCGGGCATTCCAGCCTCGGCCGCGGCGCGCTGCTTTTCGCGTTCCGCCTCCGAAAGACGGGCCAGACGCTGCTCTTCCGCACGCGCCTTTTCCATCGCCTCCCGTACCGAGGTAATTTCGCCTTCAAGCGAACTGACCAGCCCTTCGAGGCTCGTCGCCTTGCTCGCAAGTTCTTCGGACCGCTTGCGCTCCGCCTCCAGCTCCGCCGCCGTCTGGGAATTCTTGCGGTCGTTTTCGGCAATCAGCAGGTCGAGGCGTTTTTCCTCTTCAAGACTTGCCGTCATCATACCCGTAAGATCGTCTTTTTCGCGAGCGATTGCCTGTCTGAGATCGGTCAATTCTTTGAGAGCGGCGACCAGCTTGTCCGTTTCACCGCGAATGCCGGGCACAACGGCGCCAAGAAGAATGGCGCTGCGAACGGAAGCAAGCGCATCCTCCGGCGAAACGAGCAGGGCGGGCGGCGGATTTCTGCCCATGCGCTGCAACGCGGCCAGAACCTCAGCCAGTACACCGCGCCTCTCCCGTAGAGACGCCTTGACGCCGTCCTCGCGCACCGAAAGCTTGGCCAGGCGATCCTCACCATCGCTGATCTTGGTTTCCAGCGCCTTGCGTCTCGCAGCCGACGCAATCAACTCTTCCCGGATACGGGCGCTGTCCTGATTGAGGGATGCAATGCTCTCCTCGAGCTTCCTTGTTTTGTCCTCGGAAAGTCCGATACTGTCGACCAGCTCCTCCAGATCCTGACGGTTCTGGTCACGACGCTTCTCCAGCGACTGCAACTCATCTGGAGATAAATCGCCATTCTCGGTGGGAACGGCGCCTGCATCATCGCGCGAATAGGTCGGACCGATCCCCACAACGAAAGCAGCGAGAACCGCGCCCGCAAGGGCCGCGTGCCGTTTTCCTGGAGACTTCTTGTCCATCTGAACTTTCTTTGATGCCGAAGCAGGGAGCGCCGATATTAGGGATTTTACCGCGATCTTCCAAGAGGCCTGTAAGGGGCGGCCGACGACCATGCCCATGTCAGCCGTGTCGCCGAGCTTCATGTTGAAATTGCGACGGCACCCGCATCCGTCCACGCGTCATACCCGGTGATAGGGGTGACCGGATAGGATGGTAACGGCGCGGTAAAGCTGCTCGGCAATCAGGATGCGGACAATCTGATGCGGCCATGTCAGTTTGCCGAGATTGAGAACGGCTGTCGCCCTGTCATAAAGGCCGGGATCGAGACCATCGGCCCCGCCGATGGCGATAACAAGTTCGCGCTTGCCGCTGTCGCGCAGATCACCGAAAAAGGACGCAAAGGCCGGGCTGTCGAGCGCCTTGCCACGCTCATCGAGTAAGATGAGCACTGCGCCATCGGAAAGATGCTTTTCCAGCATCGCCGCCTCTTCGCGCTTGCGGGTTTCTGCGTTTGATGCACGACTTTCCGCGACTTCGATTACCCGCGAAAATTCCAGCCCGACCGCCGGGCCAGTCTTGGCGAGGCGCTCGATATAACGGGTCGCAAGATCCTTTTCGGGGCCGGATTTCAGCCGTCCCACCGCAAAAATTGAAATCCGCATCGCAAACCTGCACGTGTCGTAGCCCAACGGGCCACGCTCTTAACAGCATAGCGCGCGGATTCCTATGCGGCCGACCTGATTTCCGGCCAGAAGCATCGCTCCGAAGTCACAGGCGATCTTCGGCAAAAACGATGCCTTCGCTCAAAAGGCTCACCGCATCAATGCAGTGTCTCTTCCGGCATGTCCGGCGTCGCCCACATTTTTTCGATGTTGTAGAAAGCGCGGATTTCCGGTCGGAACACATGAACGATGATATCGCCGGTATCGATGAGCACCCAGTCGCCGGTCTCAAGACCTTCGACGCGGGCGTTTCCGAACCCTTCATCCTTCATGTCTTTCAGAAGATGCTCGCAAATCGCCGAGACATGCCTGTTCGACCGCCCGGAAACCACAACCATGTAGTCCGCAAGCGCCGATTTTCCGGCAATGTTGAGAGAGACGATATCTTCAGCCTTGGAGTCCTCGAGGCTCGCGAGGACGGTGTCGAGGGCATGGCCGGCGGCATCGGCGCCACTGTCCTGGCCCTTCGGGATAGCAACGAATGCTCTTCCCTTGGCGTGTACTGTTGTCAGAGTTTTTCCTTTCCAAGAATGACAAAACAGGCACTGCGCGACGCGATTCTCTGCGTCACACAATGAAGGTGGCATCAAAGCATTAACTTTTCAAGATATGGAGCCTTAGACGGCCGTCACATACATCATTTGTGATCGGCCGTGTCATTTGCGGCCGTTACGTAGCGCGGTGGAGCTGAGCGTGGAACGCGGTCCATGAATGAAAACCCAGGCGGGCGCTGGTTTTTTCCATAAAACACCGGCATCGTCCTCATCGATCCGCGCCTGGCTGAAGGCCTGGGCCATGGTGGAGGAGAGGTAGGAAAGCGTCGAACCCGGCCTGTCGATCACCGCAATCGGGAAAGTCTCAGCAATCGTGCGCCATTTCTGCCAGTGATGGAAACTCTTGAGATTATCGGCACCCATAACCCAGATGAAGCGCACGTGCGGATTTTTCGCCTTCACCTTGGCGAGCGTATTAGCGGTATAGCTTATGCCCAGCGATTTTTCGAAAGCCGTGACCTTGATGCGAGGATCGTGAACGAGCTTTTCGCAGGCAGCGATGCGATCTTCGAGAGAGGCCAGCTCTGAGCGGCTTTTCAACGGATTGCCTGGCGTCACCATCCACCACAGCTGATCGAGACCGAGCCTGCGCAGCGCAATCTCTGCAACAAGCGCGTGACCGGCATGCGGCGGATTAAAAGAACCGCCGAACAGCCCGACAACCATGCCGCGCTCCACATGCGGCATGGTGAGATAACGTCTGTCGAGGCGCTTATCGGCCGGCAAATATCAGATCCGTGTCTGGCCGGTGCCATGCACACGGTATTTGAACGAGGTAAGCTGCTCGACGCCGACGGGGCCTCGCGCATGCATCTTGCCGGTGGCGATGCCGATTTCAGCGCCCATGCCGAATTCACCGCCATCGGCAAATTGGGTCGAGGCATTGTGCAGCAGAATGGCCGAATCAAGTTCGTTGAAGAATCGCGCCACCACCTCGGCATCCTCGGCGATAACGGCCTCGGTATGGTTGGAAGAGTAGGTGCCGATATGTTCGATCGCACCGGAAATGCCATCCACCACGGCGACCGAAATGATTGCATCGAGATATTCGGTGCGCCAGTCCTCTTCCGTTGCCGGCGCGAGACCCGCCATCACTTCGCGTACGGCCTGCGAACCGCGCACTTCACAACCGACTTCCATCAGAGCCTTGACGAGCGGCTGCAAATGCGTGGAAACGGCAGCAGCATCCACCAGCAGCGTTTCGGCCGCCCCGCAAATGCCGGTACGGCGCATTTTGGCGTTGACAACGATGCGTTTCGCCATGTCGAGATCAGCGGATTTATCGACATAGATGTGGCAGATCCCCTCAAGATGCGCGAAAACCGGCACGCGGGCCTCCGACTGTACCCGGGCCACGAGGCTCTTGCCGCCGCGCGGCACGATAACGTCAACCGTGCCATTCAGGCCGCTGAGAAGCGCGCCGACGGCGGCGCGGTCGGTCACCGGTACCAGTTGAATGGCATGCTCGGGAAGACCCGCGATCTTCAGACCTTCCACGAGGCAGGCATGGATAGCACGCGATGAATGTTGCGAATCCGAGCCGCCGCGCAGGATCACGGCATTACCCGCCTTGAGACATAGCGCGCCGGCATCCGCCGTCACGTTCGGGCGGCTTTCGTAAATCACACCGATGACGCCAAGCGGCGTGCGCACGCGCTCGATCTTCAGGCCATTGGGCCTGTCCCATGCGGCGATGACTTCGCCGACCGGATCGGGCAGCGCCGCGACGGAACGAATGCCTTCCGCGATACCGGCAATCCGGTCATCATTGAGCGTCAGCCTGTCAATGAAGGAGGGCGCAAGACCAGCCTGATCCGCCGCGGCTAGATCTTTGCGGTTAGCACCAAGGATCGCCTCTTTCGAGGCTTCAATGGCGGAGGCCATGGCAAGCAGCGCACGGTTCTTCTGGTCCGCGCCAGCGATGGACAACGGTCGTGAAGCAGCTTTCGCCTGAGCGCCAATGGTCATCATCAGCGCGTCAATATCATGGCTCTGCTTCACGGCCTGTTCAGGCATGGACCTCATCCTTCTCTGCACTCTTAACTTTCACGGCGGCCCCGGTCATGACGAGGTCGTCGCGATGGATCATCGCCGCCCGTCCGACATAACCGAGGATCGCCTCGATCTCATTGGACTTGTGGCCGATGATGAGACGTGCCTCTTCCGCATCGTAACCCGCGAGACCGCGCGCGACCTCACGGCCTTCCGAGCCGATGATGGCAACGGCATCGCCGCGCCCGAAATTGCCCTTGACCTGCCGCACGCCAGCGGGAAGCAGGCTTTTACCGGCATAAAGGGCCTTTTCCGCGCCGGCATCCACATGGATTTCGCCAGCGGGCTGCAATTGCCCGGCAATCCAGGTCTTGCGTGCCGTCACCGGAGTCCCGGATGGCGCGAACCATGAGGAGCGCGCACCGTTTTCGATGGCCTTGAGCGGATTGAGCGTCTTGCCTGACGCGATGATCATGCCACAGCCGGCAGCGGTGGCAATCTTGCCCGCATCGATCTTGGTGCGCATGCCGCCGCGCGAAAGCTCGGAAGCTGCACCGCCCGCCATGGCTTCGATTTCGGGGGTGATGTCCGCAATCGTGTCAAGGAATTTGGCGTCCGGATCGAGATGCGGCGGAGCTGTGTACAAGCCGTCAATATCCGACAGCAGAACCAGCAAATCGGCGCCCGTCATGGTCGCCACGCGCGCCGCCAGACGATCATTATCGCCATAACGAATTTCGGTAGTCGCAACCGTGTCGTTTTCATTGATGATCGGAATAGCGCCGATCTTCAGAAGCTGGTTGATGGTGGCGCGCGCATTGAGATAACGGCGACGCTCTTCGGTGTCGGAGAGCGTCAGCAAAATCTGGCCGGCAACAATGTCATGCCGCGACAGGCTTTCCGACCATGCCCGCGCCAGCGCAATCTGGCCGACAGCCGCCGCCGCCTGGCTTTCTTCCAGCTTCAACGCGCCCGAAGGCAGGCCGAGCACGGTGCGGCCAAGAGCGATAGCGCCCGAAGACACCACCTGAACATCCGCACCGTTTTTCTTCAGCGCCGCGATGTCCTCGCAGATGGCATCCAACCAGTCTTTCTTCAGGCCGCTTTTGCGGTCCACCAGAAGCGCCGATCCGATCTTGATGACGATCCGGTGGTGGCTGCCCAGCGGCTTGCGCGTCAGGCTCATAGGCGGTCGTCCTCTTCCTCGACCTCGCTCTCATGCGGCATGGACCGATCGGGAAGGGCGGTTTCGCCGCCATTGCTTGCCGACACGATGATGTCGCGAAGGGCGCGAAGGGCTTCCGTCATGCCGATATGCGCGGCAGCGGACAGAAGAAGCGGCGGACGGCCGCAGGCCTTTTCCAGTTCCTTGGCCTTCTTTTTCAGTTCCTTTTCATCCAGCACGTCGATCTGTGACAGCGCGACGATTTCCGGCTTGTCTGTCAGTCCGCCACCATAGGCATCGAGTTCAGCTTTGACGGTCTTGTAGGCCTTGCCGACCTTCTCTTCCTGCGCGGAAACGAGATGCAGAAGCACGCGGGTGCGCTCGACATGGCCGAGGAAACGGTCACCGATGCCGACCCCCTCATGCGCACCTTCAATCAATCCGGGAATATCGGCCAGCACGAATTCACGGCCATCGATGGTCGCGACACCAAGGTTCGGATGCAGCGTGGTGAACGGATAGTTGGCAATCTTTGGCCGCGCGCGCGTCACGGTTGCAAGGAATGTAGACTTGCCCGCATTAGGCAGGCCAACGAGACCAGCGTCGGCAATCAGCTTCAAACGAAGCCAGACCGTCTTTTCTTCACCCGGAAGACCCGGATTGGCGTGCGTCGGTGCCTGATTGGTGGACGATTTGAAATAGGCATTGCCGAAACCGCCATTGCCGCCCGCG
Organism: Agrobacterium sp. 33MFTa1.1; assembly: GCF_004328495.1. Classification (NCBI taxonomy): domain Bacteria; kingdom Pseudomonadati; phylum Pseudomonadota; class Alphaproteobacteria; order Hyphomicrobiales; family Rhizobiaceae; genus Agrobacterium; species Agrobacterium sp. 33MFTa1.1. The sequence continues at coordinate 2,402,804 of NZ_CP036358.1, forward strand.
GCCAGGCGAAAGCGCTGGCCCTCCTTGGTGAGGTCGACGATCAGCGTCTCGTTGTCTTCCTCAAAAATCTGCGTGCCAACAGGCACCCGCAGCACCACGTCGGAACCTTTGGCGCCGGTGCGGGTCTTGCCCATGCCGTGCTGGCCGATCGAGGCCTTGAAATGCTGCTGGAAACGGAAGTCGATCAGCGTGTTGAGACCGTTGACCACCTCAACCCAGACGTCGCCGCCGCGTCCGCCATCACCACCATCAGGGCCGCCGAATTCGATGAATTTTTCACGCCGGAACGACACGGCACCCGCGCCGCCATCACCGGACTTGATATAGACTTTTGCTTCATCGAGAAATTTCATCGGACTGCCGTTCTGTCGGTTTGCGGGCACAACAACCAATCGTGCTGCGCCAAACAAAAATATCGTCGTTTCGAATACAAGCGCTTCTTCACAAGGTCAAAGACTATCGTGCGGGAAGCTCATGCGCGAGACAAGGCCGGTCTGGATCAAACCGGCCTTGTAATGCTCCTCAAATGCGATGCGGCTTAATGAAATCTTCAGCCGTGACCATCGTGTCGATATGCGCCACCATGGCGGCACGCGCCGTGGCGTAAATCTGGTGACAACCGGTCACCCGGAAGCCGAGCTTCTCCTGCACACGCAGCGAGGCGGGGTTATCCGCAAACACGCCGGAGTGAAGGGTCACTCCCGGCATGCGGCGAAAGAACCGCTCGACGACGGCGGCCACCGCCTCGGTCATGTAACCCTTGCCCCAGTAGAAGCGGTTGAGCCAGTAGCCCAAATGCCACTCGCCATGCCGCAATTCCACCGAGACGACGCCAATCAGCGTGTCGTCACCGCTGGTGATGGCGAAATCCCAGTCAGGCAGGGTGCCGGAGGTGCGCAACACCAGCCACTCCAGCGCATCCTGCTTGTGGTAAGGCGCGGGAACGCGGGCCAGCATTTTCGTTACCGCAAAATCGCCAAGCGATTCCGCAATGCTGCCGGCATCGGAAAGGCGCTGTGGGCGCAGCACCAGACGCGATGTCTCGATCACGGGGCAGGGGCCTGGCGGCGCTATCGCAGGGGCCGCCCGGCGGCGGCTCAGTTCGAGCGTGCTCATCCCATGTCCCCCCAGCTCTTCAGCGAAACCCAGGTCTTGCGGTCCAGCCTGTACCATTCGACCGGCACCATGCCACCGAGCGCCAGCGAACCGACCATGCCGGAGCCCTGGAACTGGAAACCGCACTTCTGGATGACACGGCGCGACGGGATGTTGGTGACCCGGCAACGGGCATCGATCTGGTCGATCTCACGCGTACGAAAGGCCATGTCGATCAGCGCATGCGCCGCTTCGGTCATGTATCCCCGGTTCCAGTAGGGTTCCCCCAGCCAGTAACCGATCTCCAGCGTCTTTTCGTCTTCCTGGGGTTCGAGCGCGCAGCAGCCCAGAAACTCGCCATTGTCCATGCGGGTAATCGCATAGACGCACTTGCCAATCTCGCCAGCTTTGGAGCGTCGCACAAAATCCGCGGCGTCTTTGGCCGTGTAGGGGTGCGGCATACGCGATACCATGGTCGCGATATTGGCATTGTTGGCAAGATGGGCAAGGGCGTCGATGTCTTCTTCGTGAGGCTTGCGCAAAACCAGCCTCTGCGACAGTAAAACGGGGCAATCGCTCCTCGACCGATCGGGCCTCGGCCGTTCCTCGGGTGACCGTGATTGGTCAACCCTCAACAATTCAGCTTGCATGGTTCAGTCCCTCCTTGGGGTTAAAGAAAAAGGGGAGTTGGGTGGTGCCCCATCTCCCCTGTTTTCTTGACTGAACCTGATACGCCTCAGCCGGGTCGATGGGACACCGGCTGCATATGACGCTTACCGGCTTATTCTGCGGCTTCCGCTTTCGGTGCCACGGATACGAATACGCGGCCATTGGCCTTCGTACGGAAGTTCACGTTACCTGCGGTCAGTGCGAAAATCGTGTGGTCCTTGCCCATGCCAACATTGGCGCCGGGATGCCACTGCGTGCCGCGCTGACGCAGAATAATGTTGCCTGGAATGACAGCTTCGCCGCCGAACTTCTTTACGCCAAGGCGCTTGGATTCGGAATCGCGACCGTTACGCGAGGAACCGCCAGCTTTTTTGTGTGCCATTGGAGTTCTCCTTTAAACCTTGTTTCCCGTGTCGCGCCGATCAGGCAGCAACGATGTCCGTGATGCGGACGACAGTGTGATGCTGACGATGGCCGCGCGAACGCTTGGAGTTCTGACGACGACGCTTCTTGAAGGCGATGACCTTCTTGCCGCGGTTGTGCTCGACAACTTCCGCCTTGACGATGGCACCCTTGACGAAGGGAGCACCGAACTTGGCGTCGGCACCTTCGCCAACAACGAGAACTTCGGTGAATTCTACAGTTGCGCCTGCCTCTGCTTCCAGCTTTTCGATGGTCAGCACGGCGTCGGCCGCTACGCGGTACTGCTTACCGCCGGTCTTGATGACTGCGAACATTTTTTATCCTTTCATGTTCGTTCCGGCTCTGCCCGCCTAAGCAAGCTGGCCGTCTTTTTATCAGTCGGAATTTGGTAGAAACCCGTCGGGACAGGATGTCCCTTTGAATGTCTGCCGGTGAAGCCGCCTTTTTGAGGGCGGTATTTAAAAGAAGGCGCACTACGCCATCAATTTGGGTGCCGATTACGCGAGACGCCGGTTTATGTCAAGATGAAGACGGCTTGAAAAGTAACTGTAACGCCAAGAATTTCATGCTTTTTCGGCAGGCGCGGCAGTCAGGTCTCGAAATTTGTCCAGCAAGTGTTTATATGGGCCTTCCAACAAGGAGCAGAAATGGCCCGCATAGACCAGACCGACGATTGGCGGGACCGCCATGCGCCGACACTTTCCGCCTTCGAATCGCTTGCGATCGAGGCCTATGGCCACCTGCCGGAAGAATTTCGCGCACTGACGAAAGATCTCATCATCGAGATCGCCGATTTCCCGACCGACGATGTCTTCGAAGACATGGCGCTCGAAACCCCTTTCGATCTCCTGGGGCTTTTCGAGGGCCGGGGCATCTCCGAACGTTTCACCATGGAAACGGGCGAGATGGTAAACCGTATCACGCTTTATCGACGTCCCATTCTAGACTACTGGGCCGAGAACGAGGAAACACTGGGTGATATCATCACTCATGTCCTCATCCACGAGATTGGCCATCATTTCGGCCTGTCTGATGACGACATGGAGCGGATTGAAGAAAGCGCCGACGAGGCCGCCGCCGATCGCTGATCGGGGCGGCCATGACTGCTTACTGCTCGCCGAGCTTCATGTCGGGATGGTATTCCTTGCCCTCGACCACCTTGGTCACGGCCTGGCCGCAATGCATGACGCCACTTGCCGCATTAAAGGCATAGCTTGGCGAACCCGCGAGTTCCCAGCCTTTGTTCAGCGCCTCGGTAACCCGGTGACAGAATTTCGCGTCGTCCGGTCCGGTGATGAAACGATAGACCTTCACGTCGTTTTTACCTTTCTTTGTGCGATGATATCGGCCATGGCGACCAGCCTTTCGGCCTGGTTTACATGCAGCCGTTCTGTCATCCGACCATTCATGTTGATGACATTCAATTTCGCATATTCCGGTTTTGCGAAAGCCGCAATGATCTCACGCGCTTCCGCGACCGCAGTCTCGTCCGGGGCGAAACGCCGGTTAGCCGGCTCGATCTGAGCAGGATGGATCAACATCTTGCCATCGAACCCCATGGCGCGCCCCTGTTCGCATTCAGCTTCGAAGGCCTCGATGTCACGAAAGTCGTTTGAAACGCTGTCGATGACTTCCAGACGGTACGCACGGGCGGCAAGCACAACCTGCATCATCCAGGGTACGAGATACATGCGGTCTGTCAGCGCTGGAACGCGCGTTTCCTTGCGGAGGTCGTTCAGTCCGATGACAAAAGCCGCCAGCCGTGCATCCGGCGTGTGGGCCGCGTCTGCAATCGAGGCGGCGTTCAGGACACCGAGCGGCGTCTCGATCATCGCCCAGATTTTCAGGGCTTCGGGCGCATCTGCTTCGGCCAGAAGATCAGCCACGTCATTGATATCCGCCGGCTGTTCCACCTTCGGCAGCAAGACTGCGTTCGGCCGACAGGAAAGAACAAGCTGCAGATCCGCCCTCCCCTCAGACGTGGAGAGGGGATTGATGCGAATAATGGTCTCGCCGCCGAAAAAAGGGGCTTCCGAAAACAAGGTTTTCAGATTCTCCCGCGCCTTGCCCTTCATGTCGGGCGCTACCGAATCTTCCAGATCGAGGATCACCCCGTCACAATCGAGATCGCGAATTTTCTCCAGTGCCCGGACGTTGATCGCGGGGACGGACAGCAGCGAACGGCGCGGTCGGACAGGAATATTTTCGGAAAAACTGACCATGCCGCACTTGTGTCAAGCTTTTGTGACATCTGCAAGCCGACAATCCACTGAATCCTCTTGCAAGCCGGAAGAAGAAGGCCCACATTCGTCTGGAAAGAAAGGTTTGGATCATGCAAGGCATACGTTCGTTTTTCATCGCCGCATCCGGCATTGCAATTCTGGCCATGGCCGCTCTTTTCACGGCGTCGCTTACGGTCGCTTTCATTGGCGTGCTCGCGGTTCTCAGCGCATCCCGCCTCCTGTCCGCGCGTCTGAAGCCGGCTCCGATCCCTGTGAAGCCCCGCGGTCAGCGCGACATGCGCGTCTGGAACGATGGTAAGGGTACGATTATCGATCTCTGAGGTCGATGAATTCGGAAAAAGCACCGGCGGTGCGCGCAAGGCGTACCGATGAATGCGGGTTTGCGCTTCTAAAGCGACCATTTTTGCAGTATTTCCCAAGTTAACTCCGGCCGGCTTTAGCCAGAGCCAGATTTTGTTCAGGGAAACACGGGAAGCGACAGATGGAAAAATTCACCAAGCTGACAGGCGTTGCCGCGCCCATGCCGGTCGTCAATATCGACACCGATATGATCATTCCGAAAGATTATCTGAAGACCATCAAGCGCACCGGTCTCGGCAAGGGCCTTTTCGCTGAATCCCGGTATCTCGAAGACGGTTCGCCCAGTCCCGATTTCGTGCTGAACAAGCCCGCCTACCAGAACGCCCAGATCCTCGTCGCCGGCGATAATTTCGGCTGCGGCTCATCGCGCGAACACGCACCCTGGGCGCTGCTCGATTTTGGCATCCGCTGCGTGATCTCCACCAGCTTTGCGGATATTTTTTACAATAACTGTTTCAAGAACGGCATTCTTCCGGTTGTCGTCAGCCCGGAGAACCTGGAAAAGCTGCTGGACGACGCATCGCGCGGATCAAACGCCGTTCTTTCCATCGATCTTGAACGTCAGGAGATCAGCGGTCCCGACGGCGGTACGATCAGTTTTGAGATCGATGAGTTCAAGCGTCACTGCATGCTGAATGGCCTCGACGATATTGGCCTGACGCTGGAACATCGCGGCGCAATCGATACCTTCGAAAAGACCAACGCCTCCGCGCGGCCCTGGGCCTGATCCCACTTTCTACGTCGGGCATTCGCACAAGCGGGCCCGTCAGGAAAATGCGTCAAGGTAAAAGACTAAAAAGCCGATCCCGTACAAAACCGTACCGGATCGGCTTTTGCTTTGCTTGAAAAGCCCCTGAGGCAGAGATAAGAAGCCCCCGATCCCGTCTGGCTGCAATAAGACCTTGCAGATGCAGGACGGAACGAGTTTGACGCCGTGCTCGCCGCCATCGAAAACCCTTCTGGATGTTTTCCGGCGCGCCGCCCAAGGAGGGTTCCTATGACAGTTCGTTCGCTTTTCCTTCTGCCCGGTGATGGTATCGGCCCTGAGGCCATGGCCGAAGTCCGCAAGCTGATCGACTATATGAACAGCGCTGAAGGTGCCGGTTTCACAGTCTCCGAAGGCTTGGTCGGGGGTTCCGCCTATGACGCCCATGGCGTTGCGATTTCCGATGCGGACATGGAAAAGGCGCTCGCCGCCGATGCTATCCTTTTCGGCGCCGTCGGCGGCCCGAAATGGGATGGCGTTCCCTATGAGCATCGCCCGGAAGCCGGCCTTCTTCGCCTGCGCAAGGATCTTGAACTTTTCGCCAATCTGCGTCCCGCCATCTGCTACCCGGCACTCGCCGCCGCTTCCTCCCTGAAGCCGGAACTTGTCGAAGGTCTCGATATCCTCATCGTTCGCGAGCTGACGGGCGGCGTTTATTTCGGTGAACCAAAGCAGATCATCGACCTCGGCAACGGCCAGAAGCGCGGTATCGACACCCAGATCTATGACACCTTCGAGATCGAGCGGATCGCCAGTGTCGCTTTCGAGCTGGCCCGCACCCGCGACAACCGCGTCTGCTCGATGGAAAAGCGCAACGTGATGAAGTCGGGCGTGCTGTGGAACCAGGTGGTCACCGAAACCCATGCCGCAAAGTACAGGGATGTTCAGCTGGAGCATATGCTGGCGGATGCCGGCGGCATGCAGCTGGTGCGCAAACCCAAGCAGTTCGACGTTATCGTCACCGACAATCTCTTCGGCGACATGCTTTCCGACGTCGCCGCCATGCTCACCGGCTCGCTTGGCATGCTGCCTTCCGCCTCGCTTGGCGCACCGGACGCCAAGACCGGCAAACGCAAGGCGATGTACGAGCCGGTCCACGGCTCGGCGCCTGACATTGCCGGCAAGGGCATCGCCAACCCCATCGCCATGATCGCGTCCTTCGCCATGTGCCTTCGCTACTCGTTCAACATGGTGGATGAGGCAACGAAACTCGAGACAGCGATTGCAAACGTGCTCGACAAGGGCATCCGAACCGCCGACATCATGGCAGAAGGCAGCCGCCAAGTCGGCACGTCCGAAATGGGTGATGCGGTTCTTGTCGAATTCAAGGCGCTTTCGGCGTAAGGCTTGATACAGGCTGGGCAGGCGGCATAGCCGTCTGCCCGTTTTCCTTCGTAAGAAGATGCTCGTAGCGCCTGTCGGTCAGTGTCTTCAGAAACGCGACAATGGCGTCGACCCGCTTGTCGTCCAGCGCCGGCGCTGATGTCAGTTCCGCCATGGCGATATTCTCAGGCACCTCAGGCGCGTCCCAGGCCCTGCCGGTTTCAGGATTGATCTGACGGCTCGGCTTCTTGCTCTTATATTTCACGTAAAACAGCACGACCGTGCGCAGATCCTTGAACACGCCATTGTGCATGTAAGGGCCGGTCACGGCGACGTTGCGCAGCGTCGGCACCTTGAATTTGCCGCGCTCAGCCGGATCACCGGCGACGATCGGATTCTGCGCAAGACCAAGATCGACTGCGCCCGGCTTCGAGCCATTTACGGCCCGGACAGGTGTATTGGCGGGCACACCGATGTTGAAATATTTGTGGTTGGTGAAGAGGCCGTCTTCCAGACCCTTGGCGCCCCGGATTTCGTGGCAGGTATTGCAATTGGTGAATTGCGTCGAGGAGATAAGAACCCGCCCCAGCTCTTCCTGATCAGTCAGCTTTTCCTCGCCACGCAGGAAGCGGTCATATCTGGAATCGAAGGTCGAGAACTCGTCCGATCGCTCAAAGCTCGCCAGCGCCTTCGTCATTGCGGCATAGGCGGTGTCGTCGTTCTCAAAAACATCCTTGCCAAACTGCGTGCCGAACGCCGCGACATAATCCGGATTCTCCTTGAGTCGCTTCACGACCGAGGGCTTGTTCGGCATACCCATTTCGACGGGGTTGAGCGGCGGTCCACCTGCCTGATCCTCCAGCAGCGAGGCGCGGCCGTCCCAGAACTGGCCACCCACATACTCTCCCGCCGCATTCCTGCCGAAAGGCGGTGAGAACCGGGCGTAGGCCGCGGTCGGCGCGTTGCGGTCGCCCAGTGAGAAACCGTCATCGCCGAGCGAAACATCGCGCCCAACCTTGTCGTTTTCCCGTCCATCGGAAAAACCGGCTGACTGCATATGGCAGGTGGAACAGGCCATCGTCCTGTTCATGGAAAGATTGGGATCGTCAAAGAGCGCCGCGCCGAGCTTTTCCAGCGTCGCATAATCTTCGCCGCCATGAGCAGCCACGCCATCGAACCCGACACCGAAAGGAGCGAGCAGAACGGATGCAGCCATAGCGGCGGAGAGAAAAAATCCGGGTTTCGTCATCGGTAGGCACGCTCGAGATAAATGCGCGATAGCAGATCCGGGCCGCGGCAGACAGAACGGCTTCCGGCCGGACTTCACGGAACATGGAGCGCCGGAAGTATTTCCGTCTTTCCATGCCCTCTGAGAGGACCCTATAACACTTTCTCACGGTCGGAGCCTACAAACTTTCACAGCTTGCTCCACTTTGCCGCACCGGGATCAAACGCCCCGGGCAATGGCGTGGAAAAACGTGCCCGAAACGAGGCCTCGCCTGCCGCCCGAAGGCCCGAGCGGGCGACCCTGCCCGTCGGCTATCTCAGCAAAAGGCGCGTCTTGGCCGGGATCGATGACCCGCGCATAATGGAATTCATGGCCGCGCAGAACTTCCCCTGCCGATCCGAGCGGACCATTCACCGCAATTGTTGCCTGCCGGTAGCCGAGATTCATCTTGCGCGTGGCAAAGCTGGTGGCATGCGACAACAGACCTGTCATGGCATGGGTCACCCCATCGGCATCCTCCAGCGCCGCCCCCATCACCATGTAACCGCCGCACTCGCCATGCACGGGCTTTGTCGCGGCAAAGCGGGTGATGCCGGCCTTGAAAACAGCGGCATTCGCGAGTTTTCCGGCAAAAAGCTCGGGATACCCGCCGGGCAGCCAGCAGATATCACAGCGCCCATCCGGAGCCTCATCGGCGAGCGGAGAAAAACGCACGATTTCGGCGCCGGATGCATGCCAGTGCTTCTTGAGATGCGGGTAAAGGAAGGTAAAAGCTGCATCTTCCGCCAGCGCAATGCGCTGGCCGGGCGGCGCGATGGCTGCTGCTTTCGAACCCGGAGGCAGCTCGACCGGTGCAGCAAGAGACAACACGGCATCGAGATCGATGGATTTTTCCATCGCGTCCGCGAGCCTTTCGATATGTGCATCGATTTCCGGATGTTCGCTCGCCTGCACGAGACCCAGGTGACGTTCCGGCAGGATGAGGGAGGGGTCGCGCAGCACGCATCCGGCAACCCGCAATCCGATTTTTTCGATGGCTTCCGTACACAGGAGCCTGTGCCTTTCGCTGCCGGCCCGGTTCAGCACCACCGCCGCCATGGTTACGGCGGGATCGTAATGGGCAAAACCGTGAGCAACGGCGGCGGCGGTCTGCGACTGACCGGACACATCGAGGACCAGCAGCACGGGAATGCCGAATAGCCGTGCCAGATCCGCAGCCGAACCGGTACGGTTTTCCGCCACCGGAATGCCGTCGAACAGGCCCATCGCGCTCTCGATCAGAATGAGATCGGCGTCTTGCGTGTGCTGTGAAAACAGGTGCAGCAGCAGCTCTGGCCTCATTGCCCAGCTATCCAGATTAAGACCTGACGAGCCGGTGGCGAAGGCATGGAAACCCGGGTCTATGTAATCGGGTCCCGTCTTGATGCCGCGTACCTTGATGCCGCGTCGGGCAAAAGCCCGCAGCAGGCCGATGGTCACGCTGGTCTTGCCGGATCCCGAGCGCGCTGCGCCGATGATGATCGCCCGCGCCGTCATGCCTGCGAAACTCCCAGCCGCTCGCGCATCGACACAATCTCTCCGATGACGATCAAGGCCGGCGCTTCGAAATTTTCCCGCATTGCATCGCCAGCTATGCTTTCCAGCTTGCTAATAAAGATGCGCTCTTGTTCAGTTGTCGCCGACATGATGACAGCGACCGGCGTCGTTGCCGCACGTCCGCCCTGCATCAGAAGCTTTGCAATTGCGCCGATATTCTTCAGACCCATATAAACGACGACGGGCTCCTGTGTTTTTGCCAGCGCCAGCCAGTCCAGGTCCTCCTCCGTGCCCGCCGCATGACCGGTGGCGAGCGTCACGGCGCGACTGATCCCACGCATCGTGGCTGGAATACGCGCAGAAGCCAGCGCCGCCAGCGAAGATGTCATGCCCGGCAATATGCGAAACGGAACGCCGGCACGAACCAGCGCCTCCGCTTCTTCGCCGCCACGGCCAAAAATAAAGGGATCGCCGCCCTTCAGCCGCAGCACCTTTTTTCCCTGCCGGGCGAAATCGATCAGCGAGGCGGTAATATCGTCCTGCGTCGCAGAGGGCTTGCCACCGCGCTTGCCGGCAAAGACGATCTCCGCCTGGGGACCGAGCGCCACTACATCGTCACTCACCAGCGCATCACGCACGATGATCTCGGCCTGGGAGAGTGCCAGCACCACTTCGAGCGTCAGATAACGCACATCGCCCGGCCCTGCGCCCGCGAGCCAGACGTGCCCCGCTTCGAAGGCCGGACTTTTTGCGGCAATACTGTTCAAAATCTGCGGTATCGACATTCTCTTGGCTGCTTTTTAACGATGACGGAAAAAGCCGTCCCGGCTATAGGAATTCATATGGAAACGGATGGAAAGACCCTTCGCCGCGGCTGGACCACGGGCACCTGCGCGGCAGCCGCCACGAAGGCGGCCTGCGCCGCCCTTCTGACCGGCGAGTTTCCTTACCCTGTCGAGGTCGAACTTCCAAGCGGCGCGAGGCCCGCATTTTCCCTCGCGACCGAGGAAAAGGGTGAAAACTTCGCCCGCGCAGGTGTCATCAAGGATGCAGGCGATGACCCTGATGTTACCCACGGCGCGCTGATCGAAAGCACGGTGCGGCGCGGTCAACCGGGAAGCGGTATCACCTTTAAGGCCGGCATGGGCGTCGGCACCGTCACGCGGCCCGGACTGCCCCTGCCGCCAGGAGAACCCGCCATCAATCCCGTGCCACGCAAGATGATCGAAACCGCCATTCACGAGGTGGCTGGTGCGGAGACTGATTTCGAAGTTGAAATTTCCGTTCGGGACGGCGAGAAACTTGCGGAAAAAACCCTCAACGGCAGACTCGGCATTCTCGGAGGTATCTCCATTCTCGGCACCACGGGCGTCGTTATCCCTTTTTCCTGCTCGGCCTGGATCCACTCCATCTGGCGAGGCATTGACGTGGCGCGTGCGACCGGCTGCACTCATGTGCTCGGCGCTACCGGGAACACCTCTGAAAAAGCGGGACAGGCGCTGTATGAACTGCCCGAGACCGCGTTGATCGACATGGGGGATTTCATCGGCGGCATGTTGAAATATCTGCGCAGCCACCCGGTCGAACGGGTAACGATTGCTGGTGGCGTCGCCAAGATGACGAAGCTCGCCCAGGGGATGCTCGACGTGCACTCCAAAAAAGGTCTTGCCGATCTCGATGCGCTGGCGGCGCTGGCAGGGGAGGCAGGTGGCGATGGGGAACTCGCTGACGCCATTCGCAGCGCCAACACCGTCGCCCATGCTTTCCAGCTGGCCGATCGCAACGCTATCGATCTTGGCGCGATCGTTGCGGAAAAAGCCTGGGTGACCGCGGCGGCGGCGCTGAGGACGCCGACCATAGCACTGGATATCCTGGTTTTCGATCGCCAGGGCGCGTTGAAGGGACGCACCGCCTCCACCCCGTCGCATCAGCCCGCCGCATCCTCCTTTGGAGACCGGAAGCGGCGTACATAGTCTGCACTGTAGAGTGCGCTTTCACGAAAATCCGTCGAGGCCAAACCACGGCCGACAAAGATCAGCGCCGTGCGCTCGACAGGCTCGGCCGCAAGCTTGCCTTCGATATCGAACAGGCTACCGCGAATGACCCGCTCATCCGGCCAGGACGCCAGCACGACAATGGCGACGGGGCAATCGGAACCATAAAGCGGCGTCAATTCTTCCACGACCCTGCCGATGGCATGAATGGCAAGATGGATGGCAAGCGTCGCGCCCGTCGCGCCGAAAGCCTGCAGCGTCTCACCATCGGGCATCTTCGATGCACGCCCGGAAATCCGCGTCAGCACAAGGCTCTGCGCCACTTCCGGCACCGTCAGTTCGCGTTGCAAGGCTGCCGCGGCGGCGGCGAAGGAAGGAACCCCGGGCGTCACGCTGTAATCGAGCCCCAGCTGCTCCAGCCGGCGGATCTGTTCGCCCATTGCGCTCCAGACGGAAAGGTCGCCGGAGTGCAACCGTGCAACGTCCTTGCCTTCCCTTGCTGCCGCGATGAATTCCGCCTCGATCTCATCCAGCGAAAGTGCGGCCGTATCGACAATACGCGCGCCCGGCGGGCAATAGTCGATCAGCGCCTTCGGAACCAGCGAGCCGGCATAAAGGCAGACCGGGCACGCCGCGATAAGATCGCGCCCGCGCACCGTAATGAGATCGGCGGCGCCCGGACCGGCACCGATGAAATGAACCGTCATTCGTGTTCTCCATGTTCGATCGCGCAGCCGCCATCCTCTGGGGCGGCACCGTCAGCGGTTGCGATGGCCACCGTCACATCGCCGTGTACGAGCCGCGGCGCGACCAGTCTTGCATTCTCTCCCGCTGCCGCAAGCGCCGCGGTTTCGCTCACGCTCGGCAAACCGGACCGCTCGAAACTTGCGCGTGAAAACGTCAGCGTTTTCGAGATAACCGCGTCAAGCCGGTGCTGCGCGACGATTTCGAGCGACAGGGAAAGGGTTTTCGCCGCTTCCGCAAGGCCGGCTTCCCGCGATTTAAGTGGCGCAGTTGCCAGACGGTCGGCCTTGACGCCAAAATCCTGCTCGGCAGCGCGCAAGGCAGCGATGATCATCCCCGCCGTCGCTCCCTTACGGCAGCCTATGCCAGCCACGATCACCATGGCTTCACCCAGCTCCACTGGGTCACCGGCATAGCCGGACGCCACCCCGACATTGAACCGACAGCAGCCGCCCGCGACACATCCAGTCTTACGATCGAACCGCCGAGCCTCGCATGCGCGGCCAGCAGAACTGCCTCCATTTCCAACGTCACGGCATTGGCGACCAGACGTCCCCCGGATTTCAATGCCTCCACGGCCCCATCGAATACACCCGCTTCACTGCCGCCGCCGCCAATGAAGATTGCGTCCGGACGGGGTAACCCTTCAAAAGCGTCGGGAGCGGAACCGATCATGACCTCAAGCCCGGGAACACCGCAGACGTCGGCATTAAACGTTATGCGTTCCGCCCTTGCTGGATGCTGCTCTATGGCAATGGCACGGAGCGAGGGGTGCGACAGCATCCATTCAATGCCGATCGAGCCGGAACCCGCACCGATATCCCAAAGCAGTTCGCCGCGGCGTGGCGCCAGCGACGACAGGGTCACAGCCCGGATTTCGCGTTTGGTGATCTGCCCGTCATGTTCGAACAGGCCATCGTCAAGTCCGTGCGCAAAGGGCAGGATACGTGCGCCTTGATCCGCAACAACGTCAATTGCCACGACATTCAGAGCATTGACGTCCTTAACGGCGAAATCGCTCGCCGGGAGGCGGCGCGATCTTTCCCGTTCTCCTCCCAAAGCCTCGAGCAGAGTGAATTCCGACCGGCCGAAACCGGAGGCAGACAGCAATTTTGCGATCAAAACCGGGTCGCGCTCGTCCGACGTCAGCGCTATGATGCGGGTGCCGGGATGGAGATGCGGCCGCAAAAGGTCGATGGGTCGGCCGTGCAGCGAAACGCACTCGACCGATTGCAGCGGCCAGCCGAGCCGGGAAGCCGCGAGAGAAAAGGCCGAAGGCGAAGGATACGATGCAACCTCTCGGACAGGGACGTTTCTCAGAAGCGTGACGCCCACACCGTAGAAGAATGGATCACCGGATGCCAGCACGCAAATCCTCCTGCCGCGCAGCGCCAGAACGTCCCTCATCTCCACGTCGAATGGCACGGGCCAGGCCCGCGCCTCGCCCTGAATGGCCGCAGCGGCCAGGTCCAGATGACGTTTGCCGCCAAAGACAATTTCGGCGGCCTCGATTGCCCGCAGCGCATTTTTACCGAGCCCGTCAAGCCCGTCCTCGCCGATGCCGACGATGGAAAGCCAGCGCGTTGCTTCCTTTTCGGTGGAAGCCTTGCCCGTTCCGGAATATTCAGAGGTCATGACACGCTCCATACTCATTCTTGGCGGCACGACCGATGCCCGCCTCCTGGCCGGCCGGCTGGGCGAAGATTCCAGCTATCGTATCCTGCTCTCCATGGCAGGGCGCACGATCTCCCCGGTGGAACAGCCCGTACCCATGCGCAGTGGCGGCTTCGGCGGTGCGGCGGGGCTGGCGGATTTCATCCGCGCCGGGAATTTCGATATTCTGGTGGATGCGACCCATCCCTATGCCGCCAGAATTTCCGCCAATGCCGTGGAGGCGTCGAAGCGAGCAGGCGTTCCGCTCATCAGGCTTTCGCGTCCTGCCTGGCAGCTTCAGCCGGGCGATAACTGGCAAAGTGTCGAGAGCATCTATCAGGCGATCGTCGCGCTTGGCGGCCAAGGCAGATGCGTGTTTCTGGCGCTCGGTCGACAGGAGCTTCTTCCTTTTGAGGCCGCGCCCCAGCACAACTATCTCATCCGCAGCGTCGATCCCGTGGAACCGCCGCTGAAGTTGCCGGATGCGCGTTACATCACTGCACGCGGTCCTTTCGCAACGGAGGACGAAATCCGTATGCTGGAAGAAAACCGCATTGAGGTCGTGATATCGAAAAACTCGGGTGGCGCAGCAAGTTACGGCAAGATCGAAGCGGCCAGACAACTCCATCTGCCGGTTATCATGATCGAGCGGCCGAGGCAGTCGCACGACACGGCCGCCACAAGCGTAACGGTGCCGGATATAGCGACTGCGCTCACCGCCATCCACCATCAGTTTTCTCTTTTCGAAAAACGAGGCGAATAAACGATCGGTTCTTTTCCGGGACGTTCGATCAAACGCGTTTCTTCCGAACCGACAATGACACAGGTCGCCATGTCTGCCATGTCGCTCGACGCCTCCGATAGCGGCACGACCCGTATGCGCTCATCCAGGCGGCCTGCCGCCCTGCCGAAGATCACCGGCACCGATCCGGGCAGATGCACCCGCAGCAGGTCAAACGCCGTGCCGAGCTGATGCGGCCGCGCCTTGCTGACAGGATTATAGAAGGCCATCACGAAACCCGCCTGCGCCGCCGCGATCAGTCGTTTCTCGATGATTCCCCAGGGTTTGAGATTGTCCGACAGTGAAATGGCGCAAAAATCATGCCCGAGCGGCGCACCCGCTCTTGCCGCCACCGCCAGCATCGCCGTCACGCCCGGCACGACGGAAACATCGATATCGCGCCATTCGGATGGACCATTTTCGATTGCCTCGCAGATGGCCGCCGCCATGGCGAAAACACCGGGATCACCACCGGAAACCACGCAGACCCTGCCACCTTCGGCCGCAAGCCGAAGGGCCTGTTCAGCGCGGGAGATTTCCTCACGATTGTCGGAGGCATGGCGGCGCTGGTGGGGACCAAGCGACAGCCGGTCGAGATAAGGAATATAGCCGAAAAAATCGTCGGATGCCGCGACAGCCGCAAGCGCCTCCGGCGTCACCTGTGCAGCATTACCGGGACCCAGTCCGACGACGACGAGCTTGCCGGTCATGGTGCTTCACCCGCGCCGGGCCTCGTTTTCCAGCCAGGTACAAGAACCAGCGAAAAGTAAGGCGCAGGCGAAGCATCCCGCTCGATGAGCCGCACTGCATGGCTGTTGGCCATGGTGCCGCGCTCGACATAAAGCGCCTGTTCGAGCTTGCCGGCCTTTTCCAGTGCACGGCGGATTTTGGGCAGGTTGCGCCCGACTTTCATGATGACCGCCCCGTCCGTGCCGGAAAGACGGTCAGAAAGAACATCTTCTGCAAGCGTTCCAGGAAGCACGCTCAGAATATCGTCTCCCTGCACCAGCGGCAGCCCAGCCATGGACCAGCAGCCGGACATGGCGGTGATGCCGGCTACGACTTCCGCCTGATAGGACGGCGCAAGCCGCAGATGCAGATGCATATAGGAGCCATAGAACAGCGGATCGCCCTCCGAGAGCACGGCAACATTCCTGCCGGCTTCGAGATGTGCTGCAATGTCCTTCGCCGACTGATCGAAAAATCGGGCGATCGCATCGCGATAATTCTCACCGTTCTTGTCGCTTTCGACCGTGACGGGGTAAACCAACGGCATTTCAAGCGTGCCCGGACGGATAAAGGCCTCGACGATACCACGGCCGTTGCCGCTACTGCCCTTTTTGCAGAAGAAAGCCAGAACGTCGGCTGCCTCGATGGCGCGCACCGCTTTCAGCGTCAGCAGTTCAGGATCGCCGGGACCGGTGCCGACGCCGACGAGTTTCCCCTTACGATGTTCAAAAAGAGCCGCGCTCACAGGCCCGCCCTCGCAACAGCGTTGACGGCGGCAGCCGTCATGGCCGAGCCGCCCATGCGTCCCTTGACGATGGCGTAGGGAATGCCGAGCGTACTGACTTCCAACGCATCCTTCGATTCCGCTGCGCCGACGAAACCGACCGGCATGCCGATGATGGCGGCGGGGCGAGGCGCGCCCTTTTCGAGCATCTCCAGAAGATAGAACAGGGCTGTTGGCGCGTTGCCGATCGCCACCAGAGCACCGTCCATGTGCTCCGCCCAGAGATCAAGCGCGGCGGCCGAACGTGTATTGCCGATGGACCTCGCAATGTCGGGCGTGCGCGGATCACGAAGTGTGCAGATGACCGCATTGGCGGCTGGCAGGCGCGCGCGCGTCACACCATGGGCGACCATTTCCGCATCGCAAAGGATGGGCTTGCCCGCAAGGAGTGCGCCACGCGCGGCAGAGACAAAATCCGGGGAGAAACGGAAATGGGCGGCGGCCTCAACCAGCCCGCAGGCATGAATCATGCGAATGGCGATGTCCGCCTGATCCTCGGCAAAAGCGGACAAATCCGCTTCCTCGCGTATTATGGCGAAGGAGCGCTCATAGATCGCATTGCCATCGCGAATATAGTCATAGTCGGTCATCGGTCATCCTGTCGAAGCGCCGCGACAATTGCCTGCCTGCCCAGACGGGCAAACAGGCCAGCGGCGTTTTCCCCGGGCTTATGTTCTTTTTCATAAAGACGGGCAAGCCGCGAAAGCGCCGCTCTTTGTTGTGCAAAGGGTAAAATGCCGTCCGGCGAATCACCGGCGCGGCCAAAAATCGAAAAAGCCATGCCATTATCGGAACCTGAAAAGGTCAGAAGCGACGGCGCGGGATGGGCGCAGCCTTTGCCGCATCCGGAAATATGCAGGGTCACGGAACCGTCGAGCAGCGGGGCGCAAGCGCCTGCCGCAAAGGAAGCCAGTTCGTGAGTAGGATAAAAGGCCGACGCGCAACCGGGAGCGCCGGGACAGACTGCTATGGAAGATCGCCCGTCGCCGGCAGCCGTGACGAAACCCGATGTTCCGGCACTTGCAAGTAGTGCGCCGCACGCGCGCTGGGAACCGAAAAACAGCAGGCTATGATTTATCGCTGGCCGAAGAGACTGAATACCGAGCATGGCGGCCGTTTCGCAGAGACGCGCTATATCAGCGGCTTTGATCTGACTGAAGGCAGGCGCGACGCCTGCAGCAAAACCGGCCCCGCCTGCGGCCATCAAACCCAAAGGCACGAAGGACGGGGATGCCTCGCTTCCGGCCCAATCCACCAGATGATCACCGCAGATCGCTTCAATCATCTTCCGATCCAGATCGCGACCGCGGGCGAGCGGACCTTTTTTTGCCAGAAGCGCGAGTAATTCAAGGACGACACCAGCTGCGGCGCCGGCGCCAACCAGCCCCGCATCCACCGAGCTGCTTTCCGGACCGCCCACAAACAGGCGCCAGAAGACCTGCCCTTCCAGACGCTGTGCTTTCAGGCGGATGTCAGCGAGCAAATCTCCCATGGAGACATATCCGCCACCGTCGATCACCACAGACATTTTGGCGGCGAGTTTTTCAGCAAGCCCCAGCGCTTTTGCCTCCCGGCGAATCTCGTCTGCAAGAGAACGGCCATCGGCAATTTCCGTCTCGTCGCGACCGGATAAGGGCGAAACCTCAACCGCCAGCCCATCGCGAAGCGGTAGACCAAGCGCCAGAACCTCTTTTTCCAGAAAGCGCGCGCTCTCGGGCGACAGACCGCGAAATTGCAGGCTGCCCCGGGCGGTAATGTCCATCAAGCCATTGCCATGGAAATCCGAAAGATCGCAAAGCCTCTTCATCTCAAGGGGCGTGATATCCTCTTCGAATGCGATCCGTGACAGGAGACCATCGCCGGTGGGCATGGGTGCAGAGAGAGCCGGGCATGCACCGCGGCGGCTGACTGGCTGAACGGGATTGAATAAGGCCGTCATCACGCGCCGACCCTTTCCGGACGGGGCAAAAGCAGCATTTCAAGCTCCGCATCCACCGCGTTTCGGCGACTGTGCCACAGGCCGCGGCGGCGGGCGGACAAGAAACGTTCCGCCATCACCCGCGCTGCCTTCGGGTTTTCGCGCAGGATGAAATCGCGCACCGCTTCATTGCCGAAATAGGCATCGTAAAGGGCTTCGATCAACGATGACGACACCGCATTGGTGGTTTCGGCAAAGCCGACCAGCCGGTCCACCGCCTCGGCAAACTCCGCCGCACCGCGTGGACCATGTCGCATCTGGCCTTCGATGAAGCGCGGATTGACGGCCCGGGCCCGCACCACCCGCGTCAGGGCCTGTGTCATCGATCTTGCCCGTGGGCGCGCCGGATCGGTCGTATCCAGCGCCACGATATCGGCAACGCCTCCAAGTGCAGCCTTGGCAGCGGAAAAGCCGCCAATGAAAGCGACATCGGAAGAACCGTCCAGAAGATCGCGGCCGGGATCATCGCCGGTGTGAACCAGAAGATCAGCCCGGCGCACCGCCTGCGCAAATCCGGCATCCTCGAAAATCTCCAGCCCGTCCGCACCCCCGAATGCGTGACTTGCCGCATCTAAGTAGGCTTTACCCAGCTCCTCGCGTTCGTCCCATTTGCCGCTGGCGAGCTTCTCCTCAATACCGGCACCATAGGTGCCGGGCGCAGAGCCGAAAATCCGCGGTGGTATATGACCGAGCAGAGCCGCCTCTTCCGCAAGCGGATTGTCGCCCGGCGCTTCTTCACGCCGCGCCACGGCCTTGGCGGCAGCATCGAGAAGCGCGATCAGCGCAGGAAACATATCCCGAAACAGGCCGGAAATGCGGAACGTCACATCAACGCGTGGACGGCCGAGGCTGGCCGGCGGCAGCACCTCGATGCCGGTCACGCGGCCGGTGCCGGCGTCGTAAATCGGCCGCGCTCCCATCAGGTGCAGCGCCTGCGCCACATCCTCGCCGCCGTTGCGAAGACTGGCACTTCCCCAGAGATCGAACACCAGATGTTTCGGCCAATCCCCGTGGCTCTGCAGATGATGACGGAGCACCTCTTCGCCGGCCATGCGCCCGAGTTCAAAAGCGGTGGGCGTCGGCATCGTGCGCGGATCCGCTGCATAAAGATTGCGGCCCGTGGGAAGTACATCGATCCGGCCCCGTGCCGGTGCGCCGGAAGGACCGGGAGCAACGTGCCGGCCATCGAGTGCGGCAAGCAAGGCCGCCTTCTCGGCCCGGGCGCTTTGAAGTCTCAGAGGATCAGCCTCACCTTCGGCGCATCGGCCGAAAATGTGTTGGCCGTCCTTGATCGCAAAATCCTTGAGATCACAGAGAAAGGCGTCGATGCGTGAGAGGGCGGCGTCGGCATCGTCCTTCGTATTCACGCCGGCCTCGGTTGCAAGCCCGGTTTCCTGCGCTTTTTCAATGATCAGCTTCGCCAGCCGGTCGCGCCGTCGCCGATCGAGCCCATCGGCCTGCGCATATTCGTCGACCAGCTGTTCAAGCGCCAGTTGTTCCGGCGAAAGCCCGGCATTAACCAGCACCGGCGGAATATGGCCGATGGTGACGGCTGCAATGCGCCGTTTCGCCACCGCCGCCTCACCGGGATTGGAAACGATAAACGGATAAATCACCGGCAGCGGACCAGTGACAATTTCCGGAAAGCACTTGCGGGAAAGCGCCACTGTCTTGCCCGGCAGCCATTCCAGCGTACCGTGCGCGCCCACATGCACGATGGCATGGGCGGATGCCACGCGCTGCATCCATGCGCCGAAGGCAACAAGCGCGTGGCGCGGAGGCAGGGCGGGATCGTGATAGTCAACCCGGCGGTCCTCATTGCGCCCCCTGTCCGGCGCAAGCGCCACGAAGACCTGGCCGAAACGCGCGACGCGAAAACGAAACCCGCCATCGGCGAAAGCTTCATCACTTTCCGCAGCTCCCCATGTCGCACTCAAGGAGGCCGCGGCATCGTCAGGCAAACCCGAAAGAAAACCTCGATAGTCCGCAAGATCGATCGTCGCTTTCTGCTGCTCAAGGCGATCGAGCAGCGCCCTTGCCGTTTCAGGAATATCTTCGACGCAATAGCCGGCATCAGCAAGATCTCGCAGCATTTCGAGCACGCTTTGCGGCACATCCAGACCAACGGCATAACCGGTTCGACCCGGGGCTGCACCCGGATAATCCGGCATCAGAACGACAATGCGCCGCTCCTCCGGCGAGGTATTTTTCAAACGCAGGAAGGCCGCGATGCGGCTTGCCACCTGTTCGACACAATCCGCCTCCGGCATGTTTACGAGACTGATACCGCCATCGGTCCGAGGCTGCTTGAAGGAAATCACGCCTGCGAAAATCCGGCCATCCAGTTCAGGCAGCACAATATGCATGGCAAGATCGGACGGGTTTAGTCCACGCGCATTCGCCGCCCAGCCGTCGCGGCGGGTCGTCGCCATGGCGACCTGGAAAACGGGAACGCCAAGCCGATCGAACAGCGTATGGCCATCGGCATCGCTCTGACTGGCAAAGGCCGTCGCAGCAAGGATGGCAGCCGGCTGAATATCCCTCAGCGCCTTTTCGAGAAAGCGAAGGGCGTCGCCATCCTTCAGGCCGCTGACAAAAATCGGCACCGGGGAGAAACCGCGCTCGCAAAGCGCGTGAAAGAGCGCATCCACCGGCGCTGCATCCGCAGCCAGCAACATGGAGCGATAAAAGACAATAGGCAGAACGGGCGCGGCAGCCGGGAAGCCAGAGCAGGCCTCCATTTGCCCCAACACCCCCACCCCCGGCCGATAAAAGCCGGCTTTCGGCAATGGCTCAGCTTCTATCATCGGCCATGCGTCATCTCTTGCCAGAGCGGCGAGGCCACCGGCAAGGCGACCCATATTCTCTCTTCCACCTTCGCGGAAAAAGGAAAGGACGGATGCCAGGATGTGTGTGTCCACGGTCGACGCCGCTTCGAGCTTTTCGTCCCTTTCACTGCATTCGCCGGGCAGAAGCAGAAGCTTTATCCCACGTCGGCGCGCCATGCTGGAAAGCTGATCAACTCCATAACGCCAGCGTTCCGCTCCACCGAGGATTCGGACAAGGATGACCGTGGCATGCTCCGCCGTCTTTTCGATCCACAGGTCAACCGACATGGGATGGCGAAGCTCGGCGAGGTTTGCGGCGGACAGGCTGGGGAGCACACTGTCCGCCTGTCGCCACGCCTGCTCAAGCCCGGCAAGATCGCTTGTCGAAAACGACAGCATCACCACATCCGATCGAGGCTGGTTGAGGTCAACCGGCTCGATCAGATCGTCAAGAGACGAGGATGTGGTGGCAAGAATATGCATCGTCAGGCGGCCAGCATCTGTTCGATCTTTTCGCGATTGATGCCCTTTTCGCCGATAATGACCAGTCGGCTGCGGCGCTGCTCGCCCGCTGCCCAGGGGCGGTCGTAATAATGATTGACCCGGCTTCCGACCGCCTGCACCTGCAGACGCATGGGCTTGGCGGAAACTTCGACAAAGCCCTTGATGCGCAGGACGTTTTCAGCCGCAGCCGTTTCGGCAATGCGCGCCGCCAGTGCTTCCGGATCGGCTACGGCCGGCAGGTCGATGACGAAGCTGTCGAAATCGTCGTGCTCATGGTCCAGTTCACCGTCATGGTGGGTGCGGCGGTTTTCGATATCCTCTTCAACGGCAAGACCAAGACCGATCAGCACGGCGGGGTCGATGGCGCCATTGGAGGCCACAACGATCTTCGCCGCCTTCGGCAGATGTTCGAGCACATGCGCCCTCGCCTTGTCGAGGCCGGCTTCATCAAGGAGATCGGCCTTGGTGAGAACGATGAGATCGGCGCAGGCGACCTGGTCCTCGAAAACTTCCTCAACCGGATCATCGTGATCAAGCGCCTCGTCATTGGCCCGCTGAGCAGCGAGCGCCTCCATGTCGTGCGCGACCTTTCCTTCAGCAAGGGCGGCGCCATCCACCACGGCCACGACGGCGTCCACGGTCACGCGGCTCTTGATGGCCGGCCATTGGAAAGCCTGGACCAGCGGCTTAGGCAGGGCAAGACCAGAGGTCTCGATCAGGATATGCTCCACCTTCGGCTGGCGGCTGAGAATTTGTTCGATCGCGGGCTGGAAATCGTCAGCCACCGTGCAGCAGATACAGCCGTTGGCCAGTTCGACGATGTTTTCTTCGGGGCAGCTTTCAATGCCGCAGCCTTTCAGGATTTCGCCGTCGATACCGATATCGCCGAATTCATTGACGATGATTGCGAGCCGCTTGCCGTCCAGCTTTTCCAGAAGACCACGCAACAGCGTCGTTTTTCCCGCCCCCAGAAAACCGGTGACGATGGTGCAGGGAACGCGGTCCAGATGGTTGTTCATGATCTCTCCTCGGTAAAATCGAATGGGGGAATGCGCGCCACCATGCCGCGCTTTAATGGTTCGGGGCGGCCGCGCCAGGGCATCAGGCCATCTGAAGACGCAGAAAGAAGCCGCGCGCCGGTCAGCAGGTCCCCTGCATCGTCGGGTGTCAGCCCGCCAAACACATAGGACCAGCCATTGGCGCTGCGCAGCACGGCACTGAGGCCACGTTTGCAGTTGGCGAGACAATTGACGGAACGGACCGCGATGCCGGACGCTTCCGCCTCTGCGGTGACGGCCTCGGCAAGACGTGAGCCGGCACGTGGCTCGGCACTGGGATCAGCTTCGTCGCGACAGCTTCGGCAAACGAAAACGACCACACCGGACGCCGTTTCATCCTGCGCGTTTCCACCAGCAAATGAAGATGTCGCTGAAATATCCAAACCGTATCGTTCTCGCGCCGAGTCAAATTCTTCGGGGTGCGGATATCGAAAACGGTATGCGCACAGGCACAGACCGGCTGTTCGACGTCATCGACTGACCGGAGCACCCCGCCCGGTAGACGTTTTTCCTGAAGCGGCAGGTCTCCTGGCTTGCGGCTCGATGAGCGCCCGGACACCGCCTTCCCGAACCGTCTCTCTGGTCCAGTGGCTTTACGGTGCGGGCTTGCCGCTTACAGTTGCGGGGGCAGCCACGGAATGACCCGTTTCAGGGTGGAACCGTGTTCCCTCTTAGCTTTTCCCGTTGCCGGGGAAAGACCGTCAGTTCCTTACCCTTAGGCCGAACGGGCTTTGGGGTCAATGCCGCCCCCCGTGGCTCGCGCATTGCCGGGTGCGGCAAATTGGGTATAGTCGCCGCTCCGAAGGGCAGGGATAAGTTCCCGGCTGCTGGAGTGAAGAAGGAATATGCGATGACACGCGACATCAGCGACAACGAAGCCGAGCGCCATCGGCAGAAAATGGTCAACCGCAAGACGGTGCAGGATGCCGAAGTCGCGGCAAAGACCATCGAAAAAGGTCTGCTGATGATCAATACCGGCCCCGGCAAGGGCAAGTCCACGGCCGCCTTCGGCCTTGCGTTGCGTATGCTCGGCATCGGGCGCAGGGTCGGCGTCGTGCAATTCATCAAGGGTGCATGGTCGACCGGCGAACAGCAGGCGCTGGCTCTGTTCGGTGACAAGGTGGTGTGGCGTACCATGGGGGAAGGCTTCACCTGGGATACGCAGGATCTGAAGCGCGATGTTGCCGCTGCCGCGAAGGCGTGGGAAGAAGCCGTGACACTGATGGCTGACCAGACGATCGGCCTGCTGATACTCGACGAACTGAATATCGCATTGCGTTATGATTACCTGCCGCTTGACGAGGTCGTGACGACGCTGGCCAGCCGCCGGCCCGATCTGCACATCATCGTCACCGGCCGCAATGCCAAGCAACCGCTGATCGACGCCGCCGACATGGTGACGGAGATGACGCTGGTAAAGCATCATTTCAAGGCGGGCGTGAAAGCACAGCCAGGGATAGAATTCTGACATGGCCGCACGGGTTCTGATGTTTCAGGGAACCGGCTCGGATGTCGGCAAATCGCTGATGGTGGCCGGTCTAGCCCGCGCCTTCGTCAGGCGCGGCCTATCCGTCATGCCGTTCAAACCACAGAACATGTCGAATAATGCGGCCGTTACCGCCGACGGCGGCGAGATCGGCCGAGCACAGGCGCTGCAGGCGCGGGCCGCTGGCGTACCCCTCTCTGTCCACATGAATCCGGTTCTTCTGAAACCGCAGAGCGAGACCGGGGCACAGGTGGTGGTTCAGGGCAAAATCGCCGGCAATGCCAGGGCAGCCGATTACCAGCACCTGAAAGCCGGGTTGATGCCGCGCGTGCTGGATAGCTTCAACCGCCTGAAACAACAGGCCGATCTGGTGCTGGTGGAGGGGGCGGGCAGCGCATCCGAAATCAATCTGCGTGCCAATGATATCGCCAATATGGGGTTTGCGAGAGCTGCTGACGCGCCTGTGATCCTCATCGGCGATATTGACCGCGGCGGCGTCATCGCCAGCCTTGTCGGTACCAAAGCCGTCCTCGAACCTGACGATGCGGCGATGATCGAAGGTTTCATCGTCAACCGATTTCGCGGTGATCCCGCGTTGTTTTCGGACGGCATGCGGATAATTCAGAAAAGGACAGGCTGGGCCTCGATAGGCCTTCTGCCGCATTTCTCCGATGCCACGAAACTGCCGGCTGAGGACGCGCTCGGTCTTTCCGGCCCGGCTGAGCGAAAACCCGGCGCAAAGATCCGCATCGCCGTGCCGATCCTGCCGCACATTTCCAATTTCGATGATCTCGACCCTCTGGACATGGAGCCGGACGTGGAACTGATCCGCGTGCGGCCGGGCGAGACCATTCCCGCCGATTGCCGGCTGGTTTTGCTGTGCGGTTCAAAATCCACCATTGCCGATCTCGCCGTGCTGAAAGATGCGGGTCTGGACATCGACATAAAGGCGCATGTGCGCCGCGGCGGCTACGTTCTCGGCCTTTGCGGTGGCTACCAGATGCTCGGAAAAACCGTTGCGGATCCTGACGGTATCGAGGGATCACCTGCGACTGTGGACGGGCTCGGCCTGCTTGATGTCGAGACGGTTTTGACGGGTGACAAGCGACTCGTTTCCGTTCAAGGCGTGAGCTTTGATGGTGTTGGTTTATCCGGCTACGAAATGCATGTCGGGGAGACCACGGGAGCAGCAGGCAATCTGGTGTTTTCGACGATCGACGGGCATTACGATGGAAGCATCTCACCCGACGGCCGTGTCTTCGGCACCTATATTCACGGCCTCTTTGCTCATGATAGCCAGCGCGGCGCATGGTTGGAGCGTCTCGGCGGGTGCGGCACCGACCTGAACTATGATGCGCAGGTGGATGCGGTTCTCGACCGTCTGGCTGCGCATATGGAACAGCACCTCGATCTCGACGGGCTGCTGGCTATAGCGCGATAAGGATCGCCAGAAGCCCGAATAGGCCGATCAGCAACAGGTCCGCAATCCGAGCCAGCCGCAACGCCGTGCGAATATCGCCGGCGACCAGCGCAGACCTTCCGCCGTCCCCCATGAAACGCGCTTCGATCATCTGTCCGCCGTAAGAACGCGGTCCGGCAAGCGCAAAACCCAGCGCGCCGGCCAGCGCCGCCTCCGGCCAGCCTGCATTGGGAGAGCGGTGGTGGTGCGCATCGCGACGGATCGCGGCAATGGCCGCTTTTGGCGACGCGCCCTCGACAAAAAATGCGGCGACGACAAACAGGCTGCCGCTCAATCTCGAAGCGGGCAGATTGATGAGATCGTCAAGCCGGGCCGAAGCCCAGCCGAACGCTTCATGGCGAGGCGAACGATGACCGATCATGCTGTCGGCCGTATTGACCGCCTTATAAGCCGCGCCACCTGGCAGGCCCAGAAGCCCCATCCAGACGGCAGGGGCGACGATGCCATCGGAAAAGTTCTCGGCGAGACTTTCGATCGCCGCCCGGCAGATCGCCGCCTCATCCAGCTTTTGCGGGTCGCGGCCGACGATCATCGAGACAGCCTTGCGGCCACCCTCAACTCCTTCACGCTCCAGCGCAGTCGCAACCGCCTCCACATGCTGTTCCAGACTTTTCTGCGCCGGAAGCGAAGCACCGAGGATGGCGACCACCAGAAGTCCGAAGGGCAGGAAAAGCAGAACAGATTGCGCAAACCATGCAAGGATCACCGTCAGCCCGACAAAAACAACCAGCGCCACAACACCCGCGGCCTTGCGCCGTGAAAATGACGCGCTGTCCCGGTTCCATTTTTGGTCCAGCAGCGCGATAAGCGAACCGACCCAGGTGACAGGATGGCCGATATGTTTGAACAGCCAGTCCGGATAACCGGTCAGGCGTTCGATCACGAGCGACAGGAAAGCGAGAGCGAGGAACATGGGCGAGACAATATCAGAAATGGCACAGGCTGCGATCCGCCACGGCGGCAATCTCGGCAGAGCGCGCCTGATGTTTCCAGACGCGTCTGAACCGTGGATCGACCTTTCGACCGGAATCAACCCGCATCCCTATCCGTATTCTGCCATTCCCGCCAGCGCATTCGCTCGCCTGCCGGAGCCCGAGACGGCCGACTATCTGAAACGGCTGGCCGCACTCCATTTCGGCGCACCCTCCGCCCGACATGTCACGCTATCGCCCGGCACCCAGATGCTCATGCCGCTGCTGGCTCAAACCGCACTTGTCCGGGGCGCCAAGAGCGGCGCGGTGCTGTCACCTGCCTACGCGGAACATGCCCGCACCGCACGCATGGCCGGGCTGACCATGAGGGAAGTGGAGCATGTCAGCGACCTGATCGCTCACGACTACGTGGTGGTGGTCAATCCCAACAACCCCGACGGACGGATCATCGATCGCGAAACTCTTTTGCGGCTCGCCGATTCAATACATCGAAACGGCGGCCTGCTGGTGGTGGATGAAGCCTTCATCGAAACCGGAGGCGCCGAGAGCCTTGCGGATAGCGTTGATCGGCACGCTCTGGTCGTCCTTCGTTCCTTCGGCAAATTTTATGGCCTGGCGGGAATCCGGCTTGGTTTTGCAATTGCGCACCCTGATATCGCTGCGGGGTTGGAGGCGAGGCTCGGCCCATGGGCGGTTTCCGGCCCGGCGCTGCACATTGCAACGGAAGCCCTGGCGGATGGAACGTGGCAATCTGCGATGCGGCTGCGTCTCGCGGATGAAGCACGGCGCATGAATTGCCTTTTGGAAAAAGCGGGGCTGAACGGGGTTGGCGGCACGCCTCTGTTCACACTGGTGCGGGACGAGCGTTCCAAGGCCCTGTTCGATCATCTCGGCCGTCTCGGAATACTCGTGCGCATTTTCGATGAAAGGCCGCACGACATCCGTTTCGGCCTTCCGGGTAACGACGCTGAGTGGCAGCGCCTTCAAGCGGCGCTGCTCTCTTTCGATCATCCCTCGAAAGTGTAGGTTTCAATCGACTCCGGCTTCATTTCGATGGAGAAACCCGGCAGTTTCGGCGGCATATAAGCGGCGTTTCTGATATCGCAGGGCTCGATGAAATGCTCGTGTAGGTGATCCACATATTCGATGACGCGACCTTCCTTGGTGCCTGAAACCACCAGATAGTCGATCATCGACAGGTGCTGCACATATTCGCAAAGCCCGACGCCGCCGGCATGCGGCCAGACCGGCAGATTGTATTTGGCGGCAATCAGCAGCACCGCCAGCACTTCGTTGAGGCCACCCATACGGCAGCTGTCGATCTGCACCACATCGATCGCGCCTTCAGCGATGAACTGCTTGAACATGATGCGGTTCTGGCACATTTCGCCCGTCGCCACCTTCACGGAACCAATGGCTGCGCGAATCTTGCGATGGCCGGCGACATCATCCGGGCTGGTCGGTTCTTCGATGAAGAAGGGCTTGGAAAAGGCGAGCTTATTCACCCACTCGATTGCCTGGTCCACTTCCCACACCTGATTGGCATCGATCATCAGATAACGGTCGGGGCCGATCACTTCGCGGGCAATGGCGAGACGGCGAATGTCATCCTCCAGATCACGTCCAACCTTCATCTTCACATGGTTGAAACCGGCATCGATGGCTTCCTGGCAAAGACGGCGCAGCTTGTCGTCGTCATAACCGAGCCAGCCTGCAGAGGTCGTATAGCAGGCGTAACCTTCGCTCTTCAGCGTCTCGATGCGTTCCTTTTTGCCGCTTTCGGCTTTCTTGAGAATTGCGAGCGCCTCGTCCCGGGTCAGCACGTCAGTGAGATAACGGTAATCAACGATATCGGCGATTTCTTCTGCGCTCATATCAGCCACCAGCTGCCACACCGGCTTGCCGGCTTTCTTGGCCAGCAAATCCCACACCGCGTTGACAACGGCGCCGGTGGCGAGATGCATTGCACCCTTGTCGGGGCCGATCCAGCGCAGCTGGCTGTCGCTGGTCAGATGCCGCCAATATTTGCCCGGGTTCTCAGTGACCGTGGCAAGATCGGTGCCGACGACGAGGTGACGCATCGCTTCGATGGCCATGCAGCAAATATCGTTGCCCCGGCCGATGGTGAAGGTCAGCCCGTGGCCTTTAAGACCCGGCTCATCCGTGTCGAGAATGACATAAGCCGCCGAATAATCCGGGTCGGGGTTCATCGCATCGGAGCCGTCCAGGCTCTGGGATGTGGGGAAACGCAGGTCGAAAACACGCAGATCAGTAATTTTTGTCATGGCCGTTTACTCGCGGTCAGTGCCTATGGAATCGTTCAGTCGTGGTGGAAGGTCTCTTCCATCATAGCCCACCACTCGCCGTCCCTGCGGGTTTCGAGCGGTTTCTGGCAGGGAATGGTAAAAGACCACCATTCTTGGTTCTTGGGGCTTGCCGCCATCTTCGCCATATCGGCGCTGAAACCGGTGCCATGATACTCCCAATAGCCAAACAGCAGGTTTTCCGGCTCCCGCAGGAAAATCGTGTAGTTACGGATATTGCAATCGCTGATCAGCGCCAGAATTTCCGGCCAGACGGCGGCATGCAGCCTTTTATACTCCGCGATCATCTCCGGCTTGACGCCTATCACCATTCCCATACGCTGCATGAAAAACTCCGTTACTTTCTGATGGTGGCAAGCGCCGCGCGCAGCTTTGATTGCGGCAGGCTCAATCCCAGCCGGTCCGCTGCGGCAATGACCGGAGCAAAGCGTCGGCGCTTCTTCTCATCGTGATTACCGGCGATATCGGCCAGTCGATGGGCAAGGAAGGGATTGCGTAAACGCTCCCGCAGCACGCCGATATAGGCCTGCGCATCATTTCCCATGCCTTCAGCAATAAAGACCGGCAGAACCTCGTCGCGCCATAACGTTTCCAGATCCGCGACGAGTGCACTGTCGTCCATTGCCTGGCGCACCGTCTCGTCCTTCGCCCGCGCATCCTGCAGCCAGCGTTCCGCCAGATAGGAATGGCCGAGATTGAGCAGGAAAAGCTTCAGCTTTTCATAGTGATCGAGATCGTCCGTCAGCACCACGGCAGGGTGAGTGCAGGGCAGAACAAGCCCGTCCTGCTTTTCGATCGCCCAGAGCGCGTAAGGCTCCGCCACTGCACCTACCGGATCGATAGGCTCGGAAACGATGCGATCGACCAGGCTATTGGCGAAACGGCACTTTTCGTTCAGG
Organism: Agrobacterium sp. 33MFTa1.1; assembly: GCF_004328495.1. Taxonomy (NCBI): domain Bacteria; kingdom Pseudomonadati; phylum Pseudomonadota; class Alphaproteobacteria; order Hyphomicrobiales; family Rhizobiaceae; genus Agrobacterium; species Agrobacterium sp. 33MFTa1.1. The sequence continues at coordinate 2,432,621 of NZ_CP036358.1, forward strand.
TAAAAGGCAAAACCCGCCGGCAATTGCCATTCATCGGCAAGCCGGCGAATGACCTCTTTCAGCTTTTCGCCATTACGCGGCACGAGTTCACAAGGAAAGATGGACACGGGCGCTTCCGGATTGCGCTGAAAACGTTCGAGCAGCAAAATGCAGAGTTTCGCCGGAAAACTCCTCGGGACGGCCGTAAAATCCTCCGTGAGATCTGCGCCATCCGCAGAATCAAGCTCATAACCGCGGTCTCCGGTATTGGACAAGATGACAGCAGCTTCGCAGGCGAGGCGGCGTACTTCCTCCCATTCGGTTGCCGAGGTCAGGGCCCGCGCGACAGCCTTGCCCTCAATTTCCTCATCCACGTTCCGCCCGTCACGGATGCCGCGAATGCGCACGGGGTAGGGCGCGCCACTATTTAGCGCCGCGACACGCTTCAGGCTTTCCGCATTGCCGGTTGTCTGGACAATCGCGATGCGACCAATAGCCTCGTCCTTGTCCAGTGCTTGCGAGACAAAGAGGTCCGCATGCGCAAGAAGAAAGCGGCTGGTACCGAATTGCAGGATGGGCGTCTCGGGCGTCATGCGACCTCCACCATGCCTTTGATGACTCCGGCTTTCGGATCTGTCAGCCCTGCGAACTGCGATGGAACGTCGGCAAGCGCCATACGGTGCGTAATCAGCGCCTCAGGTACTTTCCCTTCCCGCAATGCCTGCAACACGCGTTCGAAATCCTCCGGCGTCGCATTGCGGCTGCCGAGCAGCGTCGTTTCACGTTTGTGGAACTCCGGATCGTTGAAGCTGATATCGCTCGCGACGATGGAAACAAGCACATACGAACCGCCATGGCCGACGAAGGAAAAGCCGCGCTCCATGGCTTTAGGATTACCGGTCGCATCGAAGACCGCATCGAAGAAATCACCGTTGGTAATCTCGGAAAGACGATCTTTGTCGCCGTCCCCAAGCGACACTGTATGGGCGACGCCGAGATGCTCCTTGCAAAAATCCAGCCGGTCGGTACGGCCATCGATCATCGTGACTTCGCCGCCATCGAGAACCGCGAAAACCGCTACCGCCATGCCGATCGGTCCGGCGCCGACGATCAGAACCTTCTGTCCTTTTTCGACGTTGCCACGGCGCACCGCATGCGCGCCGATAGCCAGAAATTCGGTCATCGCCGCCTGGTCGAGGCTCAGCCCTTCAGCCTTCAACACGAATTGCTGCGGCACGTTCAGATATTCCACCATTCCGCCGTCACGATGAACGCCGAGCACGCCGATATTGCGGCAGCAATTGCTCTTGACCTTAAGGCAGGCGCTACATTTTCCGCAAGAAATATACGGAATGATGGTAACAACGTCGCCGACGGACAGATGGCTGCCCTGCGGCGCCTCTTCAACCGTACCGGAGAGCTCATGGCCCATGATCCGCGGATAAGAGAGGTAGGGCTGATTGCCGGTGAAGATGTGGAGATCCGTACCGCAAACCCCGATGCGACGGACGCGCACCAGCACCTCACCTTCGCCACGCACAGGTTTAGGCAGATCCTTGGCGCTGAGTTGACCGGGAGTGTCGCAGAAAATCGCCAGCATGGATCACCTGTGGGAAAGGGAGTAAAAACGAATGGCGTTACCGCCGAAGACTGCCGCATGGTCCGCTGCCGGCACGATATCGCGACAGAAGTCCAGCCATTCCTGATAATCGCCCGCCAGTCGCAAAACCGGCCAGTCGCTGCCGAAAATCACCCGGTCTGCGCCGAACAGCTCCAGAATGGTTTCGGCATAGGGCCGCACTGCTTCCGGTCGCTGATCGCCGCGCTCGGTCAGGAGGCCGGAGAGCTTGCAATGGACATTGGGAAGAGCCGCCAAAGCGCCCATATCCTTGCGCCAGGCGCTGTAGTGGCCGGTCGCAATCAGCGGCTTGGCACCATGGTCGATGACAACAGGCAATTGCGGGTGACGCCGGGCAAACGCGAGGAGATGCGGCAGATTGGGCGGCAGGACCAGCGCATCGAACGCCAGGCCGTGGTTCACCAACGCCGCCACGGCGGGATCGAGCAGCGGATCATCGATCCATGCCACGTCTTCCATGCCCTGCAGCATCGGGCGCACGGCTTTGAACGCCCGATGTTTTGCCCGGCGGGCGATTTCCGTTGCAGCATCGGGAGACTTCATGTCCACCCAGCCGACCACACCTTTGATGAAATCTGTTTCTTCCGCCAGCGCCAGCATGAAATCCGTATCAGCAGCCGTCTCCATCGTCTGAACCAGCACGGTGCCGGAAATTCCGGCCGCGGCCAGCAATGGCGATAGATCCGCTGGAAGAAAATCCCGGTAGATGGCGGCGAGCGACGGCGGCGGCCACTGGCCGGCACGGTCCTTCATTAACCAGAAATGCTGGTGGGCGTCGATAAGCATTGCCTCAGGCCTTTCCGCCCGGCACCGGCGCACCTTCGGCGATCAGACCGCGTCTGTGCAGTTCCGCCCAGAACTCATCCGGAATAGATTGTTCGAACCATTCGATATTGGAAGCGAGCTGCTGCGCATTCCGCGCGCCCGAGACGACGGTGACCGAAGCCGGATGGGCCAGCGGAAATTGCAATGCAGCCGCCTGCAGCGACACACCGACTTCTTCGCAGACACCCTGCAGCGCATCAACCCGCGTAAGGATATCGGCAGGCGCATCGGCATAATTGAATTTGCGGTTGCCCGCGAGAATGCCGGAATTGAAAGCACCGGCGACAACGATGCCGACACCGCTTTCGGCGCAGCGGTTCATGAAAGCAAGGCTCTGCTGCTCCAGCAGCGTATAGCGGCCGGCAAGCATGGCGACGTCGATGTCAAAGACATCCATGGCGTCGTTGACAATTTCCCACTCGTTGACGCCAAGGCCGATAGCGCCAGTTGAACCTTCCTCACGCAGCTTGCCAAGCGCCCGGAAGCCGCCGCCAGCGGTCAGCTGCTCCCAGTAATGCTGGTGCTTTTCGCCATGTGTGTAGGAGCCGATATCGTGCACATAAAGAATATCCGGCTTCAGAACGCCGAGCCTCTGCTGGCTGGCCTCGAAAGAGCGTAGAATGCCATCATAGGAATAATCATAGAACGGGCGGAAGGGTAGCGGCGCAATATAGGCATCCTCTTTGGGGCCGACGGTCTCATCGGGAACCATGACGCGACCGACCTTGGTGCTCAGCGAATATTCGCTCCGGTCATGCTCCGTCACCATGGTCCCCAGGCGACGCTCCGACCGCGTATATCCATAAAACGGCGCGGTATCGAAATAACGCATGCCGCTTTCCCATGCCTTGTCAAACGCACCCTTGGACTCTTCATAGGGCGTAACGCGGTAGAGATTGCCCATCTGGGCGCAACCGAGACCCATGACGGTAACGTCGACGGCGCGGCGCGGCAATTTACGTGTATCGGAGACTTTCATCGCGGAGACTTTCCAGCTTGCCTTTGGAAAGACGCGCCGCCGGTGAAGCGGCGCGTCATCGCTTGATCAGTAAAGAACGTTCTTTGCTTCCGGCTTTTCGATATTGTCCTTGGTGACAACAACGACGCCGGTGTCGACGAACTTCTCGACCTTTTCCTTGTTGATGAGCTTGGTGACGGTTTCGACGCCCTTTTCACCCATCTGATAGGAGCCCTGAACCACGATTCCGGCGAGCGTGCCGTCCTTCACGAAGTTCTGCAGATCCTGGTTGCCGTCGAAGCCGATGGCGACGACCTTGCCGGCCTTGCCTGACTGGGCGAGCGCACGGCCAACGCCGATGGCCGTCGGCTCATTGGCGCCGAAAATGCCCTTCAGGTCCGAATTGGCGGCCAGAACGTCGGTCGTCTGGTTCAGCGCGGTCGCCATCTGCGACTGCGAGTAGAACGGGCCGACGATCTTCAGGTTTGAGTTCATCTGGATGTAATCGGTGAAACCGCCGACACGGCCGATTTCAGAACCAGCCCCGGCGACATAGGACATGACGGCGATCTTGCCTTCCTTGCCCACCTTGTCGATCAACGCCTGCGCTGCCAGTTCGCCGGCTTTCTTGTTATCGGTCGCGAGGAACGACTGGTAATATTGCTCAGAGCCCTTGGCGAGCTGCGAGTCGATGAGAACGACGGGGATACGGGCTTCCCAGGCCTTCTTGACAGCAGGCACCAGCGCGTCCGGATCGGAAGGTGCAAGCACGATGCCGGCGACCTTACGGTTGATGGCGTTCTCAACCATGTTAACCTGGTCGGCAATGGCCGATTCCGCAGCCGGACCCTGGAAGGTCATGGTGTTGCCTGAAGAATTCTTCATGGCCGCATCGGCGCCCTTCTGGACGTTCTGCCAGAAAGTCGAATTGACGGTCTTGACGATGACGGCGATTTCACCGGCCTGCACGGTGGAAACGCTCCACAGCGCGATTGCGGATGTCAGAAGGGCAGTCGCAATTTTTTTCATTTCTTCCTCCGTGATGTCGGCATACCGGGCCTCCCCTGCCGATCTTTTTTGCGGAAAGGGTCCGCAGCCCTTTGATCAGCGGCGGTTGCGCAACTGGTCTATCCAGACGGTGACCAGAATGACGAGGCCGATGATGATCTGTTGCGTGAAGGCAGAGACGCCATTCATATTAAGACCGTTGCGCAGGATGCCGATGACGAAGGCGCCGATGGCCGTGCCTGAAATCGTGCCCACGCCGCCGATCAGCGATGTGCCGCCGATAACCGCGCTGGCAATGGCATCCAGCTCATACATCACACCTTCGTTAGGCTGGGCGGTAACGAGGCGCGACATCAAAACGCAGCCCGTCAACCCGGCAAGCGTACCGGAGAGGATGTATGTGAAGTTGGTGACGCGGGCGACGTTGACGCCGGAAAGACGTGCGGCGTCTGCATTGGAACCCACGGCATAGATGTGGCGGCCGAGGATCGAGCGGTTGAGCATGAAGGACACCGCAAGCGCAATCACCACCATCAGGATGACAGGGTAGGGAATGCCTGGAAATACGACATTCGGAAAGCCGTCATCACCGATATTGACGATGCGGAAAAGGGCGCCGTTGCCAAGTTCGCCGAAGGATTCGCCAAGGCCGGACACGGCGCGCGCACCGGTGATCTGCAATGCCACACCGCGGGCAATCAGCATCATGCCGAGCGTGGCGATGAAGGGCGGCAGCTTGAAGCGCGTGACCAGCAGCCCGTTGATCAGCCCGCAGAGCGAACCCGTCAGAATGCCGAGCAACATGCCGACCGGCACCGGCATGCCGAGTTCCTTCACCGCAAGAGCGGCAACGACCCCTGCAAGAGCCAGCACCGAACCGACGGAAAGGTCGATGCCGCCGGTGATGATGACACAGGTGGCGCCAATGCCGAGCAGAGCGATGGACGTGACCTGCAACGCGATCGTCATGCCGTTATTGACGGTAAAAAAGGCGCTGCTGGTGGCGGAGAACACCGCGACAAGGGCGAACAGGCTGCCGAGCGCGGCAAATTTCTGGATGATGTCCTTCTGGCGATCGCTGACAGCGAAGCCCTTTTTGGGTTCTGCAATATTGGCCATGTCGTTCCTCACTGCGCGGCCCGGCCGTAACCGGACGCATACCGCATGATTTCTTCCTGATTGGTCTTGGCGGTTTCGAGCACGCCCGTGATCCGGCCCTGGTGGAAAACCGCGATGCGGTCCGTCAGCCCCAGAATTTCCGGCAGTTCCGAACTGATGAGAATGACACCGATGCCCTGAGCGGCCAGCTCATCCATGATCTTGTAGATCGCGAATTTCGCACCGACATCGATGCCACGTGTAGGCTCATCGAAGAACAGGATACGGGATTGGCGGAACAACCACTTGCCGATGATGATCTTTTGCTGATTCCCCCCCGATAGCAGGCGCACCGTCTGCTCGATGGAAGGCGTGCGGATATTCAAGAGGTCGACGTATCGCTTGGTGACCTCGTCGTGTTTCCTGAAGTCGATCAGCCCAAAACGGTTGGAAAGTTCGCCGAGATTGGCGAGCGTCGTATTGGCCGCTACCGACATCTTGATGGCGAGGCCGTCGCTTTTCCGGTCTTCCGAGAGATAGGCGATGCCTTCTTCAATCGCATCCTGCGGTGAGCTGATCGAAAGCTCGCGCCCATTGAAGGTGATCTTGCCGGCATCGAGCGGGTCCGCCCCAAAAATCGCCCGCGCGACTTCCGTTCGACCTGCGCCCATAAGGCCGGCAAAACCCAGGATTTCGCCGCGCCGAAGCGAAAAACTGACATCGCTGAACACGCCGTTGCGGGTCAGCCCATCGACGGAGAAGATGATATCGTCCGTCGGGCGCGACGTGCGCTCGGGAAATTTATCCTCCAGCGGACGCCCGACCATACGCGTGACGATGTCATCAACGGTGATGGAGGCGAAGTCGTCGGTCGAAATATAACGTCCGTCGCGCAAGACCGTCACACGATCGACGATCTCGGCCATTTCGTCGAGACGGTGAGAAATATAGACGATACCGACACCGGAAGCCTTGAGGTCTCTGATGACCTTGAAGAGAAGGCGGGTTTCCTGCTCAGTCAGAGAAGAAGTCGGCTCATCCATGATGAGCACTTCAGCATCAAGAGAGAGCGCCTTGGCGATTTCCACCATCTGGCATTGGGCGACGGAGAGGCCGCGCACGATCTGATCCGGATCGATATCGACACCCAGCCGGTCGAGACAGCGCTTGGCATCGAGGCGTAGCTTCTTGCGGTCAACCAGGAAACCGCGACGCGGTTCGCGCGCAAGATAGATGTTTTCGGCGACAGAAAGATGCGGAACGAGATTGAGTTCCTGGTGGATGATGGCGATGCCGGCAGCTTCGGACTCGAGCGGGGAGGCGTATTGCACCTTCACGCCCTTGTGCAGGATGGTGCCATCACTTGGCTGGTACACACCGCTGATGATTTTCATCAGCGTCGATTTTCCCGCCCCGTTCTCACCACAGACAGCATGCACCTCGCCGCTGCGCAGATCGAAATGCACATTCGACAAGGCTTTGACGCCCGGGAATTCCTTGCTGATATTTTCGAGACGCAGAAGGGCCGAACGCTCCGCGCGCGCCATCTCCTCAGGCGAGTACTCGCCCCGAATTGTCGATGCGCCCTGCGACATCTGGAAACCTCCCACCCGTATCCCCGCTCCACCGGGGTCATGAACAGGTCAAATGGTTAGGCCGGTTTTTTAAAATGGTCAAGCCAATTAGCTGACAATTTGCGAATCCGGACTCATAGCGAAAATTTCATATCTAAACTGCTTCGGTAAAAAACATGTAATTTCAAGTATTTAAGTAATTTCTTGCGTATTGATACGCTTGGCGCTACGGTAAGGCCAAATATGAACTTCGGACAGGACTTGTCGTAAAACTCATGAGTGGTCAGGCCAAAATAGCGGAGCCGCGCAGGCTTTATCAGCAGATTGCGGACCAGATACGCGAACTCATCGATCTGGGTGAATTCCTGCCCGGTACGCGGCTTCCCGCTGAGCGGGAACTGGCTCAGAAGCTCGGTGTATCGAGGCCTTCGTTGCGCGAGGCTCTGATTGCGCTTGAAATCGACAACACAGTGGAAATTCGTATGGGTTCCGGCGTCTATGTTTCGGCGGAAGCGCTGCAGACGACCCACCATACCAAATCGCTTGGCGACAGCCCCTCCGAACTGATGCAGGCGCGCGCCGCATTGGAGGGTGCCACCATCGTGCTGGCGGCAAGCCGGATGACCGATGAAGCGATCGCGACCCTGCGCCAGATACTCAATACCATGCAGAGGGAAATAGAGGCCGGTCGCAAGCCGCTGGATCAGGACCGGCTGTTTCACGTCACAATAGCCGAGCAATCCGGTAACAGCGTTTTAGCCCGAATGGTGGCCAACCTTTTCGATGAGCGCCATAGCCCCATTTCGGCCCAGCTCCGCGTGAAGTTTGAAGACCGCGATACCTGGACCCATGCTCTTCAGGAACACGAGGCCATTCTCGCCGCGCTTGAACTGAAAGACCCGCTGTTGGCGCAGGCCGCCATGCATACCCATCTGGAAGGTTCTAAGAGACGCTGGGTCGAAAACTGACCCAGGAACATAGCAGACAATATACCGGGAGGAGGAACATCCGTGAGTGAGAATTCCGAGGCAACCATTTTGCTGAACGCCAACGACAACGTTGCGGTGGCGCGTCGGTCCATCCCGGCGGGCGGCGCGACGGGCAGGGGCGATCTGGCGGCGCTGGAGTTGATTGGGCGCGGGCACAAGGTGGCCCTTAAATTCATCAGATCCGGAGATGAGGTGCTGAAATACGGGCAGGTGATTGGCATCGCCACCCAGGACATCGAACCTGGCCGGCACGTGCACCTGCACAATCTTGCCATGGTGCCTTCCGAACACGCGCATCAGTTCAGCGTCGACATTGAGGAGAAGGGCATGGTGCCGGAAGCCGAGCGCCGTACCTTCATGGGATATGACCGTGGCCTCGGCGGTGTCGGAACGAGAAACTATATCGGCGTCATCGCTTCTGTGAACTGTTCCGCCACGGTGTCGCGCTATATCGCCGATTATTTCAACAAGCAGGGCGGCCTTGATGGTTTCGACAACGTCGATGGCGTCGTGGCGCTGACCCACGGCGGCGGCTGCGCGCTGAATACAAAATCGGAAGGCTACCGTCTGCTGATCCGCACCATTCAGGGCTATGCCCGCCATCCCAATTTTGGTGGCATCCTGTTGATCGGCTTGGGCTGTGAGACCAACCAGATCGCGCCTATCCTCGAACATTACAAAATGGAGGAGGGCGACCGGCTGCGCACCATGACAATCCAGCAGCATGGCGGCACCCGCAAAACGATCGACGCGGCAATTGCCGAGATTAAGGCCATGCTGCCGATGGTCAATGCCGCACGCCGTACGGAACAGCCTCTTTCAAAGCTGAAAGTGGCGCTGGAATGCGGCGGTTCCGACGGATACTCCGGCATTTCCGCCAACCCGGCCCTCGGATATGCCTCCGACCTCATCGTCCGCAATGGCGGCACCACAGTTCTCTCCGAAACGCCGGAGATTTACGGCGCCGAACATCTTTTGACCAAGCGCGCCATCACCCCTGCCGTCGCCGAAAAGCTTTTGCAGCGTATCGACTGGTGGCGGGATTACACGGCTCGTAACGGCGATGAACTCAACAACAACCCCTCTCACGGCAACAAGCTTGGCGGCCTGACAACCATTCTGGAGAAATCGCTGGGCGCGGTCGCTAAGGGCGGATCCATGCCGTTGAAGGCGGTGTACGAATTTGCGGAGACAGTAACGGAGCAGGGTTTCGTCTTCATGGACACACCCGGTTACGACCCTGTCGCCGTGACAGGGCAGGTTGCTGGCGGCTGTAACGTCATCTGTTTCACCACCGGCCGCGGCTCGGTTTCCGGCTTCAAGCCTGCACCATGCATCAAGATCGCCACAAATTCCGAAATGTATGAACACATGAAGGAAGATATGGATTTGAACTGCGGCGAGATCGTTACCGGGAACGAAACAATCGAACAATCCGGCGAAAGAATTTTCGAACACATCATAGCGGTGGCCTCCGGCAACAAGACTGTCAGCGAGATCTACGACTATGGCGATAATGAATTCGTGCCCTGGCAGGTCGGCGCAGTGACCTGAGCCCTCACGCCACTGTCCCACGTGAAACAAAAAAGGCCCGAAGAGCGATTCTTCGGGCCTTGTTCATTTCTGATCATATTGCGCTTAATGGCGGAAGTGACGCATGCCAGTAAAGACCATCGCAACATCGTGCTCATTGGCAGCGTCGATCACTTCCTGATCGCGCATGGAACCGCCGGGCTGAATAACGGCAGTCGCGCCAGCGGCAATCGCCGCAAGCAGGCCATCGGCAAAGGGATAAAAGGCTTCCGAGGCGACGGCAGAGCCACGGGTCAGCGGTTCAGCCAGACCGAGAGCCCTGGCGGCATCTTCGGCCTTCTGAGCCGCGATACGGGCTGAGTCGACACGGCTCATCTGGCCGGCGCCGATACCCGCTGTCTGGCCGTCCTTGGCGTAGATGACGGCGTTGGATTTCACGTGCTTGGCGATCTTGAAGGCAAACTTCATGTCTTCAAGTTCCTGCGCCGTCGGCGCGCGCTTGGTGACGACCTTGAGATCCAGATCTTCGACCATGCCATTATCGCGACTTTGGACCAGAAGGCCGCCCGAAACCGTCTTTGCGGTAATGCCGGCCGCGCGCGGGTCAGGCAGGCTGCCGGCTGCCAGAAGTCGCAGGTTAGGTTTGCGGGCAATGATCGATTTTGCTTCTTCTGTAACATCAGGTGCGATGATGACTTCAGTGAAAAGCTTGACGATCTCTTCCGCCGTTTCCGCATCAAGCGTGCGGTTGAGAGCGATGACGCCGCCGAAGGCCGAGACGGAATCGCATGCCAGCGCTCGCCGGTAGGCTTCTGCAAGCGTCGGACCGGTCGCGACGCCACAGGGATTGGCGTGCTTGATGATTGCAACGGCCGGCGCATTTTCCGGCAGGAACTCCGCAACCAGTTCGTAGGCGGCGTCGGTGTCGTTGATATTATTGTAGGACAGTTGCTTGCCCTGAAGAAGCGTCGCTGTTGCCACGCCAGGCCGCTTTTCTCCGGTCAGATAAAAACCGGCGCTCTGGTGCGGGTTTTCGCCATAACGCATCTTTTCCTTCAGCACGCCGCCAATGGCGCGGTAGTCAGGGGTTTCGATAGCGAGCGCCTCGGCAAACCAGTTGGAAATCATTGCGTCATAAGCAGCCGTGCGGGCATAGGCCTTGGCGGCGAAGCGCTGGCGCAGCGCATAGCTTGTCTGTCCGTCATCGGCCTGCAGGGCTTCAACCAGATCAGGATAATCGGACGGATCGGTCACCACGGTCACATAGGCATGATTCTTCGCCGATGCCCGGATCATGGCCGGACCACCAATATCAATGTTTTCCACCGTGGTCGGATAATCGCCGCCCTTGGCGCGAACGTCCTCGAACGGATAAAGATTGATGACAGAAAGATCGATGGCCTCAATACCGTGAGCCTTCATCGCATCCACATGTTCGGCATCATCCCGGATTGCCAGAAGCCCACCATGCACGTTGGGATGCAGGGTCTTGACGCGGCCATCCATGATCTCGGGAAAATTGGTGACCTCGGAGACATCCGTCACCGGCAGACCGGCATCGGCAATAGCCTTTGCCGTTCCGCCCGTCGAGAGCAGCTTGACGCCGAGTTTGGACAGAACTGTCGCCAGCTCGATAATGTCGGTCTTGTCGGACACGGAGAGCAGCGCCGTGCGAATTTTGACCTTGTCGGGAGCGGGAATTTTTTTGGATACGACGGCCATCGAATATACTCCGTTAAACGGGGAGGACAGGCTGGAACGGGTTTTCCAGCGATTGCCGCCGCGTTAACACAGCTTACCGCAAGAATAAACAGCGGGGACGTCGAAGGATAAAAACTAGGGTATTTTTGCCGAATCCAGGGGGAAAGGCTCAGGCCTGCCGCTCGATAAGCCAACGAATCTCCCGCGTGTTGGCGAGATTGAACGGTAGCTCGATCTGCTGCGATGGCCGCATGCCGGACGCATCGGCCATGAACACGTCCTCGGTCACGAAAAGCTCCAACCCCGGTGCCGTCAACAGCCAGGTGGTTCCGTCCGCGGCCTCAAGATAAATTGACTCATCATCCCGCTGGTGCAGCTGGATATGGGGGTGGATGTGGAAACGCGAAACCGCCGAGACCGACTGGGTCTGCGCGTTTGCGGCATTATGATCGGCCCTTAGCAGGTCACGACCCTTTATCTTGGTGCCAGCGGCATTCAGCTCCATCTCCCGTTCGTGATAACAGCCGAAGTTGTGAAGATATCCGTCATGCGCCGCCCACAGGACATCATTGCCGTTTGCGCCCGTTTCGCGCCGGCTATCGACCTGGCTGACACCGGAAACCATGATCGGTCCGAGCAATCTGGATCGCGACAGTCTGCATGAAGACGTGTCGGCGAGCGTGACGGTGGAATGAGCAGCGGTCGATCGGCTAGCCCGTTGATATTCAGGCGCCGCGTTTCGCGGAAACCCGGAATTGACGATGAAGCGGTTTTTTCCGCATGACATCTCGAAAGAGAGGCAGCCCGAATGCGCGTTACGTGAAAGCTCGGCCGAGCCAGGATAGCCCGTATCCACGATAACCACCGTCTCGCCCGCGGCAAGGCGGTGATAATTCACATCCGGCAACACCTTTGAAGGCCGGCCCGCTGTCTCATCATAACGGAGCACCGAAACAAGCTCATTGGCAAGCGTGGCCGTCGCGCCGTTGAACAAGGCGAGATCGCCGCCCTGGTGCCGAAAAAACCGTATCGCCGGAAACATGCGGTCTATCGCAGGAACCAGCCCGGACGGCAGGTCATGGCCGAGATTGATATAGCTTTGTCGGAGGGGCAGAAGGTCGAGCAGCAGATCCAGCATCACGCGCGGATTGCGGGAGACATGCCCGCCATCAGGCAGGATCTGCCGCTCCATTTCCTGAGCCAGCTTCATTCCGTGCCGCGCGATCCGCGACATCCGGGTGGGCATGGCGATAGAAGCCATGGCAAGCGCGATCCTGATCCGCAGTCTCACCTCCCCATCCGGCGCGTGCCTGACGATTTTCTCGAGGTAGCGCACGTGAAAGACCAGGCTTTTCAGAAACCGGCGATAAAACCCCGCATCTGCTTCGTACAGGACCACGGGCGAGTGGGAAAGCCAGGCGATCAATCTCTGCGCCGCGATTTCCGGAGCCCACGCAACCCCCGCAAGCTTTTTGCCATGGATGGCCATCCACTCGGCGACGATACGGCGGGCCTTCCTGCATGCCTCGCTCGATCTGTCGGAACGGATGTGGCGCAGCCAGCTAAACGCATGCAGCCGCTCTTCAAAAACAAGCGAAGGATATTCCACCTGAAAAGGCGAGTGGCCACCGGTTTCCATGACACGGCCGGCAAGCGCGATACGGCCGCGCAGCAACTCCTCGGCAAAATAGGGATCGATTGCCCGAAGATCCGTCGGTGCCGCAACCAGCCCCTCCGGCGCACGATTAGCAAAACGTGAAACATGCAGACGTAGCGGCGTGAGGCCGACACACAGATGGCGATACGCCATCCGCGAAAGAAGACCGGCGGCATTCATGCTGCCTGCAAAGGACCCTAACAAGCTGTGTTTCCCGTTTCACATGTTTTGTTTTTATCAGTGAACCGTGATGACCGGAACGTTATCGACAATTATCCAATGATTCGCGAAAGCTTGGCTTTTTTCTACTTCTTACGCAAGACACTGCTAAAAAACCCATCGACCCCCCCGAACATGTCGGGCGTGGTGCGAAAGTCACCCTCGGCGTTGATCGCCGCTTCCATTCCCGGCCAATCCTCACGGTGGACGGCGAGACGTTCTACATCGGGATTTTCCGCCAGGACTTCGGCAATCATCGCCTCACCTTCGGAAGGATCGAGCGAGCAATTGGAAAACACCACAATACCGCCTGGTGCAACCAGCGTCAGCGCGTGCCGCAACATCTGGCCCTGCAGGGCAGCCAGCTTGGCAATATCGGCCTCGTCCTTCGTCCAGCAAACATCGGGATGTTTGCGCAATGTCCCGGTTGAAGAGCAGGGTGCGTCGAGAAGAACAGCGTCAAAAAGCTGCTCCGGCTGATACTTCAACATATTGACCTCAACCGTTTCAGCCTGAAGGCCAAGCCGGTCGAGATTTTCCCTCAGGCGACGAAGACGATTGCCAGACTGATCCAGCGCCGTCACTTTCGCACCCGCAAGTGCAAGCTGGGCCGTCTTGCCGCCCGGAGCGGCGCAGAGATCGGCAACACGCTTGCCTGAGATATCTCCGAGTAATCGCACGGGCATGCTGGCCGCAAGATCCTGCACCCACCAGGCACCTTCCGCAAAACCTTCAAGAGAAGGTATCTGGCCTTCAAATTCACCCAGGCGCACGCTGCCATTCGGCATGACGGTTCCGCCCAGCTTCTCAGCCCAGAGGGCAGGATCGGCCTTGACGGTGAGGTCGATGGAAGAAGGTGTGAGCTGCGCGTCAGAGATGCGTTGCGCCACCTCATGCCCATAGGCCGAAACCAGCCTTGCGTAGAACCAGTCCGGCAGGACCGACACACCGGCGACGGCCTTTTCGATTTCGGCCTTCTCACGACCCAGCCGTCGCAGAACCGCGTTGACCAGCTTTACGAAGCGCCGGTTGCGTGGATCACGATGCGCCTGCTCGACAGCGAGATCGACGGCCGAGTGATCCGGGACATCAAGGTAGAGCATCTGCGCTGCGCCAACGACGAGAATGTGGTGCAATGACCGCGCACCCTGTGGCAACGGGCCATCCAGCAGCATTGACAGCGCCGTTTCAATCCGAGGGAGGTGACGAAGCGCGCTATTGACGATGGCTCTCACCAGCGCTCTGTCCGCGGGCGACAGCGCACGATAAACGGAATTGCCATTTTCGCTGTCCAGCATACCGTCCAGCGAGGTTTTCTTTTCCAGAACGGCGGCCAATATGCGGGCGGCAGCTATGCGCGCAGGAAGACCGGGTTTGTCTTGGAAAGACGAAGGGCCGTCTTCACGGCCCCTGCCTTGCGCCAACCTCGGTTTTTTGGACCGTGACGGCTTATTTTGAATATCTGATGTCAAGACCAAGGTCCCTTGCGCTCATTTTCATTGCCCCGTCCCCAGCCTGTCTTGGGAACCGAACCCGATTTGCGCTGAGGTCTATCACCCGATGGCGGCGGCGTCGATCCTCGCGGGGAAAACTCCTGTGCCATCGCATGCAATGCCGCCACCCGGTTTTCCGTATTCGGGTGCGTGGAGAAAAGATTGTCCATACGTTCACCCGAGAGCGGGTTGATGATGAACATATGCGCTGTTGCGGGATTGCGCTCCGCGTCGTCATTGTGGATACGCTGCGCCATGCCGGAAATTTTTTGCAACGCCGATGCAAGCCAGAGAGGATTGCCACAGATTTCAGCGCCACGCCGGTCGGCGGAATATTCGCGTGTCCGGCTGATCGCCATCTGGACCAGCATTGCGGCAAGCGGTGCGACGATCATCGCAACCAGGACGCCGATGAATCCGAGAGGGTTATTATTGTTTTCCCGATTGCCGCCAAAGAAGAACGCGAAATTGCCGAGCATGGAAATCGCACCCGCCAGCGTAGCGGTAATTGTCATTGTCAGCGTATCCCGGTTTTGCACATGCGCCAGTTCATGTGCCATCACACCTGCCACTTCCTCGGGCGTCAAACGCTCCAGCAGACCCGTTGAAGCAGCAACAGCGGCGTTTTGCGGGTTCCTTCCCGTCGCAAAGGCGTTTGGCTGCGGGCTGTCATAAATATAGACTTTCGGCATGGGCAGGCCGGCATTATGTGAGAGATCGCGGATCATGTGGAAGAACTCAGGCGCATTCGCCTCATCGATTTCCCGGGCATGATAGGCCGAGAGAACCATCTTATCTGAATTCCAGTAGGAAAAAAGATTCATGCCGGCAGCCATGACGAGAGCAATCATCATGCCGCCCTTGCCCCCGATCAGAAAACCGACGCCCATGAACAATGCCGTCATGAAGGCCAGAAGCATTGCCGTGCGCATCATGTTCATCCGCTGAAATCTCCCTGTCGTGGCCGGAATTCTCATCGCCGGATTATTCCGGGGTTTAAAAAATCCCTATGGGTATATAATCTGGGAAACGGCAAACATATTTCAATATCCCGTTATAGGGAGGGTTTCTCATGCAGGATGCGGATAACGACAACGGCGCGGAGCAGCGGAGGCGGCTATCGCCCGCGGCTGAGCGGGCCCTGAAAGAAGCAGAAGAACGGCGCAAACAACAGGCAGATCTACAGTTACCGCCGGAAACCGGTGGCCGCGGCGGCGCCGAACCGGTTCGTTTCGGCGACTACGAAATAAAGGGCCGCGCAATAGATTTTTAGCCGGTCGCCATAACGATAATACCCGCCAACGGCGGGTATTTTTCAATTAAAACAAGTACTTATTGTTTATTTTCCAACAAGCGACACACTGCCTCTAGTTGCTCGAGCGTCCGGTAAGCGATACGGATTTGCCCCGATCCCCCCTTGTGGTTAATCTTTACGTCAAGACCGAGGGCATCAGAAAGACTGCGCTCCAGTGCGACCGTATCTGAATCTTTTTCCGCGGCAGGGCGCTTTTCCGTAGCTTCGCCCTGCGATTTGATGTCGTTCTGAGCCAATCGCTCGGCATCACGGACCGACAAGCCCTTGGAAACGATCATGCGTGCGAGATTCGCCGGATCGGAAGTGGAAACGAGCGCCCGCGCGTGACCTGCGGAAAGCGAACCATCCGCGAGCATGTCGCGTACCGGGTCCGGAAGTTTCAATAGCCGAAGGCTGTTGGCGACGTGGCTTCGGCTCTTGCCGATAATCTCACCGAGATCGTTCTGAGTGTAACCGTGTTCCGCGATCAGCTGCTCATAACCCATCGCCTCTTCCAGCGGATTGAGGTCTGAGCGCTGGACGTTCTCGACGATGGCCAACTCGAGCGCCGTCCGATCATCCACATCACGAACGATAACAGGCACGTCGGTGAAGCCGGCCAGCTGCGCAGCGCGCCAGCGCCTTTCACCGGCAATAATCTCGTATCGATTGACTCCGACCGTCCGTACCACCACAGGCTGAACAATGCCATGCTGCCGGATGGACGCGGCCAAATCCTGCAGCTCATTTTCATCGAAATGACGACGTGGGTTCCGTTGGCTACGAGCAATGAACTCTATCGGAATGGTGCGATCAGCGCTGACAGTACGCTGGGGTTCACCCACGGGCACAGGCTGGTCCATTTCACCGATCAAGGCCGCGAGACCACGTCCCAGCCGGCGCTTGGAAAGATCATCACTCATAAGATATCACTCCGTAGATTGCGGCAGACGTCAGGCGGCTTTACGCAAACGCTCTCTCTGGATCACTTCCGATGCGAGCTGCAGATAGGCCTGACTACCAGCACATTTCAAATCATAAAGAATTGCCGGCTTACCATAAGATGGGGCCTCGGAAACGCGGACATTGCGCGGAATGAGCGTATGGTAAACCTTTTCTCCGAGATGCGTTCTGACATCCGAGACAACCTGTTGCGCCAGATTATTGCGTGCATCGAACATCGTTAGAACAATCCCTTGGATATCGAGCTGCGGATTGACCGACCCTCTTATCTGGCTGACCGTATCGAGCAACTGGCTAAGGCCTTCCAGCGCAAAAAACTCGCATTGCAATGGCACCAGCACGGAATGCGCGGCCGTCATTGCGTTCATCGTCAGGAGGTTGAAGGACGGGGGGCAGTCGACAAGTATATAGGAGTAGCCTCTAGCCTCTGTCGTCTCCATCGCTTCACGCAGAAGAAAGACTCGATTGGCAACGGTAGCAACTTGCATCTCGAAACCAAGCAGATCCATCGTCGATGGCACAATATCGAGATTTGGAACAGCGGTTGGGACAGCGACTTCCGCAATATTGTGATCACCGATTAGGAGATCATAAGAGGAGAGCTTCCGCTCTCGTCGGTCAATCCCCAGCCCGGTACTGGCGTTACCCTGCGGGTCCAGATCAACTATCAATACCCGCTCACCGATGGCTGCCAGCGCTGTGGCCAGATTGATAGCAGTCGTTGTTTTGCCGACCCCACCCTTCTGGTTTGCTACTGCGATAATCCGGTTTTTTTCCAAAGTCATGCCGCACCTGGCCAGCTTGTCAGCGCCTCAGAGCGAGGTTGCTGATTTCAAGAACAACAGAATCTGCCTCAATGGCACTCCGATGTTTTACCAGATCAAATTGCCAGCGACCATGTGCTTTCTGCACTTCGGATTCATAATCCCGGCCTTTATTGAAATATGCCTTGAGATCCGGATTTTTTGTGGCCCAGGGATGAATATAGTCGAAAAGCAAATCCAGCTCCGCCAGTGCGCGGGCCGACACAGAATCGCACGTATTGAGAATGGCAGGTGCTTTCTCAATTCGCACGGGATGAACCGCTCCACGCGCGCCAGTTTCCTTTAACGCTATCCGGAGAAATGCGGCCTTCTTATTGTTACTTTCCACCAGATCGACCCAGCCGCCGCCAATTTCAGAGAGGAATATGGCAGTGACGACACCGGGAAAACCCCCACCGCTGCCCAGATCAACCCATCTTTGCGGATAAGGAGAGAGATGAAATATCTGGGCACTGTCGGCAATGTGACGGCTCCAGAGTTCTGTAAGAGTGGAGGGGGCCACCAGATTGGTGGTCTTATTCCACTTCTTGAAGAGCTCGACAAAATGCTCGAGCTTCTCCTGTGTTTCACGTGAAACACTCTGGCCGTTTATCTTCATAATCCGACTCGCTATTGGTGCAGACGCAATTTTTCATCTGCGAAGGAGAGCTTTTCCGCAGAAGGGCGAGAAGCAGCGATATCGCAGCCGGCGTCATACCGTCAACACGTGCGGCTTGGGCAATGTTTTCTGGACGGGCCATTTCCAACTTTTGTTTCAACTCATTGGAAAGGCCGGACAGGCTTTGAAAATCGAAATCGTCAGGAATCTTTCGCTCTTCGTCGCGTTTGATGTCCACGATGTCGGCGCTCTGGCGCTGCATATACACAGCGTAACCAGCCTCGATTTGCAGCACATCCGCAATTTTCTCGGGAAGCCCACCCAACTCGGGCCAGTGCTGTTTGAGGACATCAAGCGACATATCAGGATAGGCAAGCAATTCATAAACGGAGCGGCGTTGTCCGTCCTGATTGAGCTTTAATCCCTGTTTTGCTGCCTGCGAAGGGCTGATCGTGAGGGTCTTCAGCAAGTCACGACCCCGACCAAGTTCTTCTATAAAATTATCGAATCGCTTTTGACGGTGATAACCGATGATTCCCGCCCGCTGACCGACTGGCGTTAGCCGCAGATCGGCATTATCGACTCGTAACGACAGCCTATATTCCGCTCTTGACGTAAACATTCGGTAGGGTTCGCTGACACCCTTGGATGTCAGATCATCGATCATGACGCCGATGTAGGATTCCGTCCGGCTGAAATAATGCGGATCGCTGTTGCTTGCATAAAGAGAGGCATTGAGGCCGGCGACGAGCCCCTGAGCAGCTGCTTCTTCATAACCGGTTGTGCCGTTGATCTGCCCCGCGAGGAATAGTCCCGCAATCTTGCGACACTCGAGGGAGGGCTTTAGTTCTCGCGGGTCGACATAGTCATATTCGATCGCGTAACCTGGCTGCAAGATCGCAACCCGCTCGAGACCGGGTATGGTGTGGATGAACTGTTCCTGAACAGACGCCGGAAGTGACGTGGAAATTCCGTTAGGGTAGATCGTATGATCATCCAGTCCCTCGGGCTCCAGAAATATCTGATGACCATCACGCTCGCCAAACCGAGTGATCTTATCTTCAATCGACGGACAATAACGTGGACCGACGCCTTCGATCTGACCCGAATACATTGCTGAAAGATGGATATTCTCTTGAATGACCCTGTGTCCGGCTGATGTGGTTCTGGTAACTCCACATTCGATTTGCGGATTCACGATATTGTCGGTCATGAAGGAGAAGGGCACAGGATCTTCGTCTGCGCCTTGTCGATCAACACCGCTCCAGTCGATTGTTCGCCCGTCCAGACGGGCAGGCGTGCCGGTCTTAAGTCTGCCCATGCGAAGACCAAGCCGCGATAGAGTGTTGGAAAGGCCGATTGACGGTTCTTCACCCACACGGCCGGCCGGTACCTTTTCGGAGCCGATATGAATAAGGCCACGCAAGAAAGTACCACTTGTCAGTACCACGGCACCGCAGGGAATCCGGCTACCATTCGCCATGACGACAGCAGCCACTCGCTCATTCGTCATCTCAATATCAAAAGCGTCGCCCTCAATAATGGTAAGATTCTCGATATTTGCAATTTCACCTTGCATCGCTTCACGATAAAGACGGCGATCCGCCTGGGTGCGGGGACCGCGCACTGCCGGGCCCTTTTTGCGATTGAGCATGCGAAACTGAATACCGGCAGCGTCAGCTACCCTACCCATCAAACCATCCAGGGCGTCGATCTCGCGAACGAGATGGCCCTTTCCAAGCCCGCCAATTGCTGGATTGCAGGACATGACACCGATGGTGTCGCGTTTATGGGTCACGAGCGCGGTTTTTGCACCATGGCGAGCCGCAGCCGCGGCCGCTTCACTGCCGGCATGTCCCCCACCGATAATAACGACATCAAATGACTGGTGCATCTATCTGCGCCCTGTTCTGATCTAACCGCGCGTCCACGGCCCATGTTTCACGTGAATCATTTTCCTATGCAGAATTCTGAAAAGATGACGCCCAGCAAATCTTCAACATCGACGCGTCCTGTAATACGACCAAGCGATGTCGCTGCGAGCCGCAAAAATTCCGACCTTATAGCAAGGTCCATGGCTTCAGAATCGAGCGCATCACTAACATAATTAAGCGTCTCTTCAAGTCGTTTTTTATGGCGCGCCCGGGCGGGCATCAAAGTCTGGACCCCTTGCAATCGCGATTCAATCTCCCGCTTTATCAAGAACCGCAATTCATCGAGACCAATCCCTTCTTTCGCCGAGATCGCCAGATCGAACTCAGCTCTAGGCGTCGACGATGACAACGCCGCCTTGGTCCTGACGCGCAGATGCGTCTTTGCAGACAGTGATGCGATGGTTTGTTTCGGAAACGAATCGTTATCTTGCAGCACCAGAATGAGATCCGCAGTCTCCGATGTCAAAACAGCGCGCCGCACCCCCTCCTGTTCCACCACATCATACGTTTCCCTCAGGCCTGCCGTGTCGAATATTCGTACCAGATAGCCCTCAAGGTTAATGTCCACGCTCAATACGTCCCTGGTCGTACCGGCAATGTCGGTGACGATGGCGATATCCCGGCCAGCTAACGAATTCAGCAGCGTGGATTTCCCGGCATTGGGTTCTCCGATGAGCGCCACCTTGAAACCGTCCCGGATAATCTCGCCGTTTCCGCCGGCCTCCAGATGGGAGGCGATTTCCGCTTTCAGCTGTCTCATCGCCTCCCATACCTGTCCAGATACGGAATCCGGGACATCCTCCTCGTCGGCGAAGTCGAGCTCCGCCTCAATCAGCGCACGCGCACGCGTCAGGCGCTGAGCCCATCCATCATAAAGAGCCGAAAGATTGCCTGTACTCTGTTCAACCGCCAGACGACGCTGCATCTCTGTTTCAGCCTGAAGCAGGTCGGCCAAACCTTCGACTTCAAGCAGGTCCATCTTGCCATTCTCGAAGGCTCTGCGCGAGAACTCCCCGGCCTCCGCGGGACGTACATCCGGGAACCGCTCGAACTGAGCAAAAATCGAGGCAATGACTGCGCGGCTTCCATGGCATTGGATTTCAACGCAGTCCTCGCCTGTGAAGGAATGCGGTGCCGGGAAAGACATTACGAGCGCCTGGTCGATGGTCTCATTGTTTCGATTCCGAATCAAACTCAGCCTGGCTTTTCGTGGTGCCGGAAGCTCTCGTCCGGTCAATTCTGTCAGCATGGCGAAACACATGGGTCCGCTGATCCTCACGACGGCCACCCCCGCCGGGAGGGCGCCGCTCGAAAGTGCATATATCGTATCAGGGGAAGGCATGGCGCACCTCGATCAAAACAGTCAAGCCGCATTCGAATAAACGAATGCGGCTTTAACGACCTCAGATGAATCCGGCTAATTTCCGGTTCAGGTGTTCATCGATTCGAAGAAATCCGAATTGTTTTTAGTCTGCTTCAGCTTATCGATGAGGAACTCGATGGCGTCCATCGTTCCCATCGGCGCGAGAATACGGCGAAGAACAAAAATCTTCTGCAAATCCTGGCGCGGCACCAGAAGGTCTTCCTTACGGGTACCAGATTTCAGAATATCCAGCGCCGGGAAGATACGCTTGTCTGCTACCTTCCGGTCAAGCACGATTTCCGAGTTACCCGTACCCTTGAACTCTTCGAAGATGACTTCATCCATACGGCTGCCAGTGTCGATCAGCGCGGTCGCAATGATCGTCAGCGAGCCGCCTTCTTCGATATTACGGGCGGCGCCAAAGAAGCGCTTCGGCCGCTGCAGCGCGTTGGCGTCCACACCACCGGTCAGAACCTTGCCGGAAGAGGGAACGACGGTGTTATAAGCGCGACCAAGACGGGTTATGGAATCGAGCAGAATGACGACGTCGCGGCCATGTTCAACGAGGCGCTTCGCCTTTTCGATGACCATTTCAGCGACCTGTACGTGGCGTACCGCTGGTTCATCGAAGGTGGAGGATACAACCTCTCCCTTGACCGAACGCTGCATGTCGGTGACTTCTTCCGGACGCTCGTCGATCAAAAGAACGATGAGATAACATTCCGGGTGATTTGCCGTGATCGAATGGGCAATGTTCTGTAGCAGAACCGTTTTACCGGTACGTGGCGGTGCAACGATCAAGCCACGCTGGCCCTTGCCGAGCGGTGCGACGAGATCGATAACCCGCGACGACAGATCCTTGGATGTCGGAACATCAAGCTCCATCTTGAACCGCTCGTTCGGATAGAGCGGCGTCAGATTATCGAAATGGACCTTGTGGCGGATCTTTTCGGGATCGTCGAAATTGATCGTGTTGACCTTCAGAAGGGCGAAGTAGCGCTCACCTTCCTTGGGACCGCGGATCGGTCCTTCAACCGTATCGCCGGTCTTCAGCGAAAACCGACGGATCTGCGAGGGAGAGATGTAAATATCGTCCGGACCCGGCAGATAGTTTGCGTTTGCGGATCGCAGGAACCCGAAACCGTCCTGCAGGACTTCAACGACGCCTTCGCCGATGATTTCGATGTCCTGGCTCGCGAGAACCTTGAGGATTGCGAACATGAGCTCCTGCTTGCGCATGGTGCTCGCATTTTCAACTTCCAGGGATTCGGCAAAAGTCAGCAAGTCGGTAGGCGATTTGCTCTTAAGTTCCTGAAGCTTCATTTCAGCCATGAAGAGAAGACCGTTTAATAATGTAATGTCGGGGGAGGGCGTGTTCGCGAATCAGATGCTGTGGGAAAGACCGCAGATGACTGAATAATTCACATGCCACGAAGATGAGTGGCCCGAAAATAGCGATTGAACATCGCTGCTGCAAGAGGAAAGCACGAATTCCGCGAAATTTATCGTTACACCGCTCTAACCGAAGGGTTTCACAACCACAAGTATGACGATGAGGATCATCAGCAAAGTTGGAACCTCATTCATCAACCGCCAGTGACGGGCAGGCCTGGTATTTTCATCTCGGGCGAAACGTTTCGCACTACGCGTGAAATAAACATGGGTCGCAGTCAGAAGCACGACCATAGCGATTTTTGCGTGCAGCCAGCCACCAGAAAAACCGTAAGCCGACCAGGCGAGATAAAGTCCGAGCGCCCAGCTTATCATCATCGCCGGGTTCATGATGACCTTGATCAGCCGCTGCTCCATCACCTTGAAAGTTTCGGATTGCTGCGAACCTGCCGGCGCATCGGTATGATAGATGAAGAGCCTTGGCAGATAAAAGATCGCCGCCATCCATGAGATCACAGCAATAATGTGAAACGCCTTGATCCAGAGATAGAGATCGGCAGGATCCACGTAAAAGAACAGGGCGACGACTGCGAGGAACACGCCCAGCCCGACGCCAGCCCGCAGGGCGGCCCTGTTTCCTGATCGCGCAGAAGTCTGTTTTTCGTCATTCATGGCACGGTCCCACCCGCACGCACCCGCTCGACCAGCCGGGTGACATTGTCCGGATCAGCCTGCGGCGTGATGCCGTGACCGAGATTGAAGATCAACGGACCCTGCCCAAGGGCCTGCAGCACGGCGTCGATACCATCCTGCAGAGCCCTCCCGCCCGCCACCATCAGCATTGGGTCGAGATTGCCCTGCACGGGCCCTTCCTTCTGCAAATCCGTGGCGAAGCTGAGCGGCACGGACCAATCCAGCCCGATCGCGTCTGCACCGGTCTTACGACGGTAGTCCTTGAGAAGATAACCCGCCCCCTTCGCGAAAGCGATTATTTTCGCGGAGGGACGCCGCGCGCGCACCGAAGCAATAATACGGGCAACCGGTTTTATCGCGTAATTCTCGAACTCCTTTTCGCCGAGCACGCCCGCCCAGGAATCGAAAATCTGCACGGCATCTGCCCCTGCATCGATCTGCGCCACAAGATAATCCGCAGAAACCTCAGCGAGAAAAGCCAAAAGCTTTTCCATCGCGGCGGGCTCCTGATAACCGAATAGCCGCGCCGGCGCCTGGTCGGGCGTTCCGTGACCGGCAATCATATAGGTCGCGACCGTCCACGGTGCGCCACAAAAGCCAAGAAGCGTCGTTTCATCCGGCAATGAACTGCGTAGGCGCGACACCGTTTCGAAGACAGGCGAAAGATGCGCCATGACATCAGACGCATCGAGTTCTTCAATACCGCTGACATCGATCGGGTCCATGGCGGGGCCCCTGCCTTCGGTGAAGGACACATTGCGGTGAAGCGCGTCGGGTATCACCAGAATGTCGGAAAAAAGAATCGCTGCATCCAGCCCGAACCTGCGAATGGGCTGAAGCGTCACCTCGGTTGCCAACTCGGGATTATAACAGAGATCCAGGAAACTTCCGGCGCTCTTCCGCGTTTCCCGGTACTCCGGAAGATAGCGTCCAGCCTGACGCATCAGCCATATGGGCGGCGGCGTGACCGTCTTCCCGTTCAAAACAGTCATAACCTTGCGTTCGCTCATCACACCCAGCTTCTAAAAAAATAAAATCAAAGAGATTTAAAAGATTTTCTATTTCTTAGAGTCTGTGGGTAGCAAGGATTAAAATCATTCCAGTCGAAATGCCGCAGCCGCATCTTTTCAGCACGGTGGTCGGATAAATTTCGGCAGCGATCTTGAACAACCTGGAAAAATCGTAATTTATCTCGAATTTTCAATGGATTATGTTCTTATTGGAAAGTTCTTGACCTGTGGACAGGCTGTGAATCGGGTTGGACAAGTGTCAACTCTTCCAGCAATTCACAGGCTGCCCGGAGCATGGTGAAAGCCACTTGCGGATTGTGGAAAAACACCACTTTATTCACGGCGCGGTTCGACCCGCAGGCTCGTTCGGACATTTGTCCCGGGTTATCAACAGCGGGAGAAAAACAGCGTGGAGAACAAAAAAAGCTTCTTCCATCTGCACCTGATTTCGGACTCAACAGGTGAGACTCTCATGTCTGCCGGCCGCGCGGTCTCGGCACAGTTTCACGCATCCATGCCGGTGGAACACGTCTATCCGATGATCCGCAACCAGAAGCAGCTCGCGCAGGTCATTGACCTCATCGACAAGGAACCGGGCATTGTCCTCTACACCATCGTCGATCAGCAACTGGCAGAATTCCTGGATTTGCGCTGTCACGCGATCGGCGTGCCCTGTGTCAACGTGCTTGAACCCATTATCGGCATCTTTCAGACTTATCTAGGCGCGCCATCAAGACGGCGGGTCGGTGCGCAACACGCCCTCAATGCGGATTATTTCGCGCGGATCGAAGCGCTCAATTTTGCAATGGATCACGATGACGGTCAGATGCCGGAGACCTATGACGAGGCGGATGTCGTTATCATCGGCATCAGCCGCACGTCGAAAACTCCGACCAGCATCTATCTCGCCAACAGGGGTATAAAGACCGCAAACATTCCGGTTGTACCCAACGTGCCTTTGCCCGAAAGCCTCTATGCCGCCACCCGGCCTCTGATCGTCGGTCTCGTGGCGACGTCGGATCGCATATCGCAGGTTCGCGAGAACCGCGAACTGGGCGCAACCGGCGGATTTGACAGCCGCCGTTACACGGATCGCACCACGATCATGGAAGAGCTGAAATATGCGCGTGCGCTCTGCGCCCGCAACAATTGGCCTCTGATTGACGTCACACGCCGTTCCATTGAGGAAACGGCTGCTGCCATCCTTGCCCTTCGCCCGAGGACGCGATAATCCGGATCGCACCATCAGGAGCAGACAGTCGATGAAACAAGAGTTGATCCTCGCCTCGTCCAGCGCATCCCGCCAGATGCTGATGCGCAATGCGGGGCTGACATTTTCGGCGATACCAGCGGATATTGATGAGCGCGCGCTCGATGAGCGGCTGGAACGTACGGGCGCCAGCCCGGAGGAAGTTGCACAACAACTCGCGACTGCCAAGGCTCTCGCCGTCGGTTCGCTTCATCCGGACGCACTGGTTCTGGGCTGCGATCAGACCATGGCACTCGGTGCGCGGGTCTATCACAAGCCGAAGACCATGTCCGAGGCCGAAGCACATCTGCTGTCATTGTCCGGTAAGGTTCACCGCTTGAACAGCGCGGCTGTCCTCGTTCGCGGCGGGGAGGTGATATGGAAGGTGGTTTCCAGTGCTGAACTTGCCGTGCGAACATTGAGCCCCGAATTTGTCTCCCGTCACCTCCAGAGAGTGGGTGAAAAAGCTCTAAGCAGCGTGGGCGCCTATCAGCTCGAGGGAGAGGGAATCCAGCTATTCACTTCGATTGAAGGCGATTATTTCACGATCCTCGGCCTGCCGCTTCTGCCGCTTTTATCGAAACTGCGCGACCTGGGTGTCATCGATGGCTGATTCACGTGAAACATTAACCATAAACGCTTTCGTTGTTGGTTACCCGATCAAGCATTCCCGGTCGCCGATCATTCATTCATACTGGCTCAAGAAATTCGGTATCACCGGTAACTATGAGGCAGTCGAGGTCGCATCGGACGATTTTGCGAATTTCATTGCAACCGTGAAGGAAGGTAAGCCCGGTACGGCCGTGGGCGGCAACGTCACCATCCCTCACAAGGAGGCCGCTTACCGGTTGGCGGATCGTCCTGATGCTCTGGCGGAAGAACTGGGTGCCGCCAACACCATCTGGATGGAGGAGGGTAAACTCCATGCCACCAATACCGATGGTTACGGGTTCGTGTCTAACCTGGATGAGCGGCATCCCGGTTGGGACAAAACGGACCGGGCGGTCGTTTTTGGCGCCGGCGGCGCAAGCCGTGCCGTCATTCAGTCGCTGCGCGACCGGGGCATCGCGGAAATTCATGTCCTGAACAGGACCCTCGAACGTGCTCGCGAACTGGCTGATCGTTTTGGCCCACGCGTCTTTTCCCATCCCCAGGCAGCGCTGCAGGAGGTCATGCAGGGCGCCGGGCTGTTCGTGAATACGACATCGCTCGGGATGGATGGCGCTGAGGCGCCGCATCTCGATTTTTCGCAGCTCGCTGCCAAGGCGGTGGTGACCGATATCGTCTACGTGCCATTACGAACACCGATCCTTCAGATGGCGGAAGAGCAGGGTATCACGACCGTCGATGGTCTCGGCATGTTGCTTCATCAGGCAAAACCGGGGTTCAGGCGATGGTTCGGCAAAATGCCGGAGGTGGATGAGACCCTGCGTGCTCTGATCATCGCGGACATGGAGAAACATTGATGATTGTCATCGGTCTCACCGGCTCGATTGGAATGGGAAAAACGACAACCGCGAAATTGTTTGCCGAAGAAGGCGTTCCGGTTCTGGACTCGGACGAGGTCGTTCATGGTCTTTATCGGGCGGAGGCCGTAGCTCAGATCGAGGCAGCTTTTCCGGGCACCACCGTTTCCGGTGTCGTAGACCGGGAAAAACTCGGTGACATCTTGAGAAAGAATCCGGCTAATTTCAGAAGGCTTGAAGAAATCGTCCATCCACTGGTTCGGAAAAAACAGGAAACCTTTCTGTCCAAAGCAAGGAAAGACGGCAGGAAATTTGCGCTTCTGGATATTCCGCTGCTGTTCGAGACGGGTGCGGAAAGCCGTGTCGATAAAGTCGTGGTGGTGAGTTGTGCACCAGAGATCCAGCGCGAAAGAGTCCTGTCACGACCAGGAATGACCGAAGAAAAATTCGAAATGATCCTTGCCCGGCAGATGCCCGATGCGGACAAACGTAGACGTGCCGATTTTATCATCGATTCCGGAAATGGTGTCGAAGCGGCCCGGGATCAGGTAAGAGACATTTTGCAGAAGCTGACCGTTGAGTCGCGCCGTGGAGAGATGCATGCGTGAGATCATTTTCGATACGGAAACCACAGGTCTGGAGTCGAAGCTGGACCGGATCATCGAAATCGGCGGCGTGGAACTGATCAACCACTTCCCGACTGGCCGCACCCTGCATCTTTATATCAATCCCGAAGATCGCAAGGTTCATCCCGATGCGCTTGCCGTTCACGGCATTACCGACGAGTTCCTGCAGGATAAGCCCAAATTCGCTGAAGTTGTCGACCAGATTCGGGATTTCTTCGAAGGTGCGCGCTGGGTGGCGCACAATGCAACATTCGATATGGGGTTCATCAACGCGGAATTCGCCCGTCTCGGGATCGAACCGGTCGCCGCTGATCTGGTGACGGATACGCTGTCGCTTGCCCGCCGCAAGCACCCGATGGGACCGAATTCGCTGGACGCGCTTTGCCGCCGTTATGGAATAGACAATTCCCATCGCACCAAGCATGGCGCGCTTCTTGACTCCGAGCTTCTGGCCGAAGTCTATATCGAAATGATCGGCGGCCGCCAGACCGCGCTCGGCTTCGGCTCTGCCGCCAGGCAGGAAACCATTGTCATTGAGGAAGACATTCCGCTGGAGCCCCTGCGACGGCCCCGCCCCCTGCCATCGCGGCTGGATGCAGAGACGGTTGCCGCCCACGGCAAACTCGTTCTCGGCATGGGGGACAAGGCGATCTGGAACCGGTACCAGAACTGAAGCCTGCTCAGATACTTAAATCGCAAATCTGCGTAAAGAAAAACCCGGGCCAAGAACCCGGGTTTTGTTTGTCTGTAATGGAAGATGGCCGCTGCTTAGTTCGGGACAGCCTGAACCTGAGCTTTTGCCTGTTCCTCGGCAACGCGCTGCGCAAACATCTGCGCAAAATCGATCGGATCGATCATGAGCGGCGGGAAACCGCCGTTGCGGGTAACGTCGGCAATGATCTGGCGGGCGAAGGGGAAGAGCAGGCGCGGGCACTCGATGAAGAGCACCGGCAGCATGTGTTCCTGCGGGAAGCCGGCAATGCGGAAGACACCGCCATAGACCAGCTCGGCCGCAAACAGAACCTTATCGCCATCCTTGGCTTCGGCATTCAGTGTCAGCACGACATCAAAATCCGAACCGGAAATCGGATTTGCATTGACGTTGACATTGATGTTGATCGACGGCGCATTCTCACGGGCCTGCAGCGAACGAGGAGCACCCGGATTTTCAAAGGAAAGGTCCTTGATGTACTGGGCAAGAATGTTGAGAGAAGGGCTAACTGCGCCCTGTGCGCCATTTTCAGCGGTCATTACGGTTCCTCGCGGCGTGAATTCGTGGAAGGCGGTCTATCATTTCGACTCCGGGCTTACAACCCTTCGTGATCGGGTCGTCGCCATGCCTCGACGCGGCGTCAGGGCTTGGGCAGGTCGCGATCATCCGGCCTGTTCGACCAGGGAGAGTCTTTCGGCCCGTCGCGGTGAAACTCCTCTTCATCCAGATCCACGACCTTCGAATTGCCATGAGGTCCCGGGCCATTGCTGAAACCGGAATAATCGCCCGGCCGGGCGCCGGGCTGTCTGAATGAACCAGCCACGACGACGCGCGGTCCGAAGGCTTTCCAGAAAAACCGGCGAATGGCCGGCGACAGAAGCAGGAGGCCGAGAATGTCGGTGATGAAACCCGGAATGAACAACAGGATGCCCGCCACGACGCGCATCGCGCCATTGACGAGTTCGTCCGCAGGCTGTGCGCCCGTGCGGCCCGCATCCTGAAGATTTCTCACCATGCCGAGACCGCCCAGGCGCAATATGAGCAATCCCAGGAAAGACGTGAACAGGACGAGAGCCAGTGTGAGCCACAGGCCTATTGTCTTGCCGACAATAATGAAACCTGCAATTTCAAGGATGGGCATCATCAGCACGATGATGGGGAGAAAGGAAAAACGCATCTTCTAGCCTTGCGTGTGCATCTCTGGCAGATTGCCGGTTCGCGGGACACCGATGATTGAATCTGCATATTTGAATGATGGTAAGATGCAGACTATATGATGGTGTGGTTTTCGAATTTAAATGGCGGTTTTGGTAAAAGATGGGCTTCAGCGACTTTATCACATTGTTTTTTCTCGTTGCAGCGGTGCTGATCTTCTTTCAGCTGCGCAGCGTCCTTGGTCGTCGCACGGGCAATGAAAAGCCGCCTTTTGATCCTTATAGCCCGCGCGATGTCGCGAAGGGTCCCGTCACGGATGATAACAAGGTCGTGACACTGCCGAAGCGGGCCGAGGCGGAAGATGAAAACCGCTTCGCCGAGGTGGATGCACTGGCGCCTGCAGACAGCGCACTCAATGCCTCCCTGCGTGAGGTGATGACGAAGGATCCGTCCTTCCGCCCGAAGGAATTCCTGAACGGCGCCCGCATGGCCTACGAGATGATCGTGATGGGTTTTGCCGATGGCGACCGCAAGACGCTCAAGAACCTGCTGTCCAAAGAGGTGTTTGAAGGTTTCGACGCAGCGATTTCCGAAAGGGAAGGCCGCGGCGAGGTGGTGAAATCGACTTTTGTTGGCATTGAGAAAGCCGATATCACCCAGGCGGGTATTCGCGATTCCGAGGTGCAGATAACGCTCCGGATCGTCAGCCAGCTCATCTCGGCGACCTATGACAAGGATGGCAAGCTGGTCGATGGTGATCCGGATGCGGTTGCGGAGGTGGATGACATCTGGACCTTCTCGCGCGATATCCGCTCACGCGATCCGAACTGGAAGCTGATCGCCACCGAATCCGAGCAATGACCGCGCCCTTTTCGATCGAAGACGTTTCTTTCAGCGACCTGCCCGGGTGGCGGCAAGACGATCCCGTTAGCCTTTTTCCGGCGATGACCGCAATTCTGTCGCATCTTCGGAGCGCAAAACCCTATCGCACTGGCGCACTCGGCGTCACGGCGGCGGAACTGGTTTCGCTGCTGGAGGTCGCTGAGAAATGCAAGGCAGACAGTCCCGAACAGGCGCGCCGGTTCTTTGAAACCAACTGTGTGCCTTTCAGGATTTTTCCGTCGCAGGGAAAAAGCGGTTTTGTGACCGCCTTCTATGAGCCTGAACTGGAAGTCTCGTCTGAACCTGACGACATCTGGCGTTATCCCATTTACCGCCGACCACCCGAATTGGTGAATATCGACGATACCAATCGGCCCGTCGGCTTCGATACATCCTATGCTTTCGGCAGGCAGGATGAAGACGGGATTTCCTGCTTCCCCGATCGCCGCGCGATCGATGAAGGCTATCTGGAGGGCAAGGGACTTGAGATCGCCTGGGCGAAATCGAAGGTCGATCTGTTTTTTGTCCATGTGCAGGGCGCGGCACGTCTGGTTTTTCCCAATGGTGCGATAAAGCGCATTACCTATGCGGCCAAGGCAGGCCATGCTTTTTCACCGATTGGACGTCTGCTTCTCGATCGCGGAGAACTCGATCCGAAAACCGTGTCGATGCAGACGATCCGCAAGTGGCTCGCTGACCATCCCGATCAGGTGGATGGAGTACTATGGCATAACCGCTCCTACATTTTTTTCCGGGAGGCGGATGTTGCCGACGAGGATATGGGACCGGTCGCCGCCGCAAAAGTACCGCTCGTCGCTGGGCGCTCGCTTGCTGTGGACAGGCTCATCCACACGTTCGGGCTTCCCTTCTTCATCCATTCGCCGTCGCTTACCCATCTCGATGATGGAAAGCCTTTTGCGCGGCTGATGCTGGCGCTCGATACCGGGTCGGCCATCATTGGCCCGGCCCGCGGCGATATCTTTACCGGTTCGGGTTTCGAAGCCGGAGAACTTGCCGGCACGGTGCGCAATGAGGCAGATTTTTATATACTGATACCGCAGGTTGCTGCGCAGAGGTATCGGCGATGAAGAACAGTCGCAAGCTCGGCAAGGAAGAACGCGTTCTGTGGGGAAAGGTCGCAAAAACCACACGGCCGATCTCCGGCAGGCTCGAAGACTTGCTGGCTTTCGATGACGTGGAGGACCCTGCGGGGGAACCAGATGTTTCTCTGACCGGTAAAGACACCTTTCCGCGCATCCTTGCGGAGCCGGCTGAGCCGCCCCCTCCAGCTCCGGATAAAAAGCCGAAAATCCACCAGCCGATGGAAAAACCGGTCAAGCGTAAGCTGACCCGCGGCCGCCTGCCATTGGAAGGACGGATCGATCTGCATGGCATGTTCCAGAGCGAGGCCCACGCCGTACTGCTCGATTTTCTGTTGCGCGCACATGAGCGGGGTCTAAGACATGTGCTGGTCATTACCGGCAAGGGTCGATCGATTGGCAGTGACGGGGCTTTGAAAAGGGCGGTGCCCATGTGGTTTTCCAAACCCGAATATCGCCACCTGATTTCCTCCTATGAGGATGCGTCGGCCAATCACGGCGGCGATGGCGCGCTTTATGTGCGGCTTTCGCGCCGGCGAGGCGAAAAGTCATGACGCCCTTTGCGCTGGCCGTGCGGCAGCTTCGTGAGCGCAAGGGTGTAACGCAGAAGCAAATGGCCGCCGCCATCGGCGTCTCTCCGGCCTACCTTTCAGCGCTTGAGCATGGCAAGCGCGGCAAGCCGAGCTTCGATCTCCTCCAGCGCATTGCCGGATATTTCAACATCATCTGGGACGAGGCCGAGGAACTGTTCTTCCTTGCCGGCTCATCCGACCCGAAGGTGGTGATCGACACAGTCGGCCTGCCGCCGCAATATACGGCTTTCGCCAACCGGTTGGCACGGGATATTCGCAAGCTGCCGCCGAGTGTGGTAGAGGAACTGTCAGCCGTGCTGCAAAAAAGCCGTTCTTGCGATTGAAACCCCTCTATCCCCTGCTTTATGCAGCATCCTGAAGCATGCGGCCTTTGGGATTGGGTATAGAATTTCTATAGTCGCATGTCGGATTTGAGTGATTCGCTGGCTTCAGGCCCTCTCACTGGAAACCTGGCCAGGAAAACTTTGGAAAGAGTACTTATGACCGAAACATCGTCAAGCGAAGTCGGCGCGAACGCGGAATATGGAGCCGATTCGATCAAGGTCCTCAAGGGCCTTGATGCCGTGCGCAAACGGCCCGGCATGTATATCGGCGATACCGATGACGGTTCCGGCCTACATCACATGGTCTACGAAGTCGTCGACAACGCCATCGATGAGGCGCTTGCGGGCCACGCCGACCTGGTGACGGTGACCCTGAATGCCGACGGCTCCGTGACGGTGACCGATAACGGACGCGGCATTCCGACTGACATCCATTCCTCCGAGGGCGTTTCTGCCGCCGAGGTCATCATGACCCAGCTGCATGCGGGCGGGAAGTTCGACCAGAATTCTTACAAGGTGTCGGGCGGTCTGCACGGTGTCGGCGTTTCGGTGGTCAACGCGCTCTCCGTCTGGCTGAAGCTCCGCATCCGCCGCAATGGCAAGGTGCACGAGATTGGCTTTACCCATGGTGTCGCCGACGCGCCGCTTTCCGTTATCGGCGAATATGAAGGCCGTTCGGGCACGGAAGTCACCTTCCTAGCAAGCCCTGAAACCTTCACCATGACCGACTATGATTATGGAACGCTGGAGCATCGCCTGCGCGAACTCGCATTCCTGAACTCCGGCGTGCGCATCCTGCTCACCGACAAGCGCCATTCCGACGTCAAGCAGGAAGAACTGCTGTATGATGGCGGCCTCGAGGCCTTCGTCCGTTATCTCGACCGCGCCAAGAAGCCGCTGGTTGATAAGCCGGTCGCCATCAAGGGTGAAAAGGATGGCATTACGGTTGAGGTCGCACTCTGGTGGAACGACAGCTACCACGAGAACGTGCTTTGCTTCACCAACAACATTCCGCAGCGCGATGGTGGCACCCATATGGCAGGTTTCCGCGCCGCGCTGACCCGCCAGGTCACCTCCTACGCCGAAACCTCCGGCATCCTGAAAAAGGAAAAGGTAAGCCTTCAGGGTGAGGACTGCCGTGAAGGTCTGACGGCCATCCTTTCCGTCAAGGTGCCAGACCCCAAGTTTTCGTCGCAGACGAAAGACAAGCTTGTGTCGTCTGAAGTGCGTCCGGTTGTCGAAAGCCTCGTCAACGAAGCACTCTCCACCTGGCTCGAAGAACATCCATCCGACGCGAGAATCCTTGTCGGCAAGGTGGTTGAAGCCGCTGTCGCCCGAGAAGCCGCCCGCAAGGCGCGCGAATTGACACGCCGCAAAGGTGCGCTCGATATTGCCTCTCTGCCCGGAAAGCTCGCCGACTGCTCCGAGCGCGATCCGGCAAAATCAGAACTGTTCCTCGTTGAGGGTGACTCCGCTGGCGGTTCGGCCAAGCAGGGCCGCTCGCGCGAGACGCAGGCGATCCTGCCGCTCCGCGGCAAGATCCTCAATGTAGAACGCGCCCGTTTCGACAAGATGTTGTCCAGCCAGGAAATCGGCACGCTGATTACTGCGCTCGGCACCTCCATCGGCAAGGACGAGTTCAACGCTGACAAGCTGCGTTACCACAAGATCATCATCATGACGGATGCTGACGTCGATGGCGCCCACATCCGTACACTGCTGTTGACCTTCTTCTTCCGGCAGATGCCGGAACTGATCGAACGCGGCCATCTCTATATCGCCCAGCCGCCGCTTTATAAGGTGACGCGCGGTAAATCCGTTCAGTACCTG
Organism: Agrobacterium sp. 33MFTa1.1; assembly: GCF_004328495.1. NCBI lineage: Bacteria > Pseudomonadati > Pseudomonadota > Alphaproteobacteria > Hyphomicrobiales > Rhizobiaceae > Agrobacterium > Agrobacterium sp. 33MFTa1.1. Next base: position 2,467,301 of record NZ_CP036358.1, read on the forward strand.
AAGGACGAAAAAGCGCTGGAAGAGTACCTGATTTCCATGGGTATCGAGGAAGCATCTTTGACGCTCGGCTCTGGCGAAGTGCGTGTTGGCGCCGATCTTCGCGAAGTCATTCTGGATGCGCTGCGCATGCGCTCGCTGATCGACGGGCTGCATTCCCGCTACAGCCGTTCCATCGTGGAGCAGGCGGCCATTGCCGGCGCACTCAACCCCGAGCTTTCCGCCGACGCAGCGCGTGCGGAGGAAACCGTTGCCGAAGTGGCCCGGCGTCTCGACATGATTGCTGAAGAGACCGAACGCGGCTGGTCCGGCACTGTGCTGCAAGACGGCGGTTTGCGCTTCGAACGCATGGTGCGCGGCGTCAAGGAAGTCTCGACGCTGGATATGGGCCTGCTCGGTTCGGCCGATGCCCGGCATATCGATCAGCTTGCAGCCCGCACGCGTGATATCTACGCCACGCCGCCGGTTCTGCAACGCAAGGATGGCACGATGGAGCTGGCCGGCCCGCGCGCGCTTCTGGATGCGATTTTCGCTGCCGGACGCAAGGGTCTCTCCATGCAGCGCTACAAGGGTCTTGGCGAAATGAATGCCGAGCAGCTTTGGGAAACCACACTCGATGCCAACGTTCGCTCGCTGCTGCAGGTAAGAGTAAGTGACGCGACTGATGCTGACGGCCTGTTTGCCCGCCTCATGGGTGACGAAGTCGAACCACGCCGCGACTTCATCCAGGAAAATGCACTCAGCGTCGCTAACCTGGATATTTAAATTTGGGGAATGTTTCGCGTAACGATTCACGTGAAACGAAACTTTAACAAAAGGCCCGGCGGTAATCTCCGCCGGGCCTTCTGATTTTATGCGGATAATGGTGATCAGTCAGCCTTGCCGGTGAAGCGACCTTCAAAGGCAACATCGGAAAGGGGCAGGCGTTTGCTTGGCACCTCCCGTTCCGCCAGATCATCAGGAAGAACGGACTTGTCGGTGAGCGTGCCGATGGCGACTCCTGCCTCCACCTTGTAGCCTTCCGGTATATTCAGTTTTTCGACGATCTTGTCCTTGAATATGCCGGCCATGCCGTGCGCATGGTAACCGAGCAGGTGCGCCTGCATGGCAAGTGAAAACCAGGCGGCGCCGGCATCGAAGGAATGGGTTGTTGACGGTTTCTTCTCGCCGTCGTGCGAGATATTGTGGTCTCGGGAAATGACGAAAAGCAGCACGGAGGCGTTTTTTGCCCAGCGCTGGTTTCCCTCCATCAGCAGTTCCACGAAGAGCGGCCAGTCTTTACTGTCCTTGTGTGCATAGACAAACCGCCACGGCTGATGATTGGAGGCGGAGGGCGCCCAGTGCGCCGCATCCAGAATGGTCATCAGATGCTGCGCCGGCATGGCGTGACCATCGAAGGCGCGCGGAGACCAGCGATCGAGGAAGAGGGGATCAACGGGGTATTCTGATTGCCGGTTATTGCTGTTCGTCACGGGCCATGTCCTTTTGATTGACGGGAAGGAAAAGGTATTTTTCGAAACTTGGCACAGTCAAGGGGTGACAAGTATGAATGCATCGTTCATATATGCATCACCTTGTCTGACAACCGGGAGAGAGTTCCATGAAATTGATGCGTGTTGGCCAGCCCGGCCAGGAAAAACCTGCAATCCTCGACGCGGAAGGAAAAGTCCGCGATCTGTCCGCCCATGTCAAAGATATCGGCGGCGAAGCCATTTCTCCCGAGGGCCTCAAGAAGATCGCCGCGATCGATGTCGGCTCACTTCCGGTGCTGAACGAAGAGCGCATCGGCGCCTGCGTTGCGGGAACCGGGAAATTCATCTGCATCGGCCTTAACTTCTCCGACCATGCCGCTGAAACGGGTGCCACCGTACCGCCGGAACCGGTCATTTTCATGAAGGCCACCTCGGCCATCGTTGGTCCGAATGACAATGTCGTCATCCCGCGCGGTTCGGAAAAGACCGACTGGGAAGTCGAGCTTGGCGTCGTCATCGGCAAGACCGCCAAATATGTCTCCGAAGCGGATGCTCTCGATTATGTCGCCGGTTATTGCGTTTCGCACGATGTTTCCGAGCGCGCCTTCCAGACGGAGCGCGCCGGTCAGTGGACCAAGGGCAAGTCCTGCGACACTTTCGGCCCCATCGGCCCGTGGCTGGTGACGAAGGACGAAATCACCGATCCGCAGAACCTCGGCATGTGGCTGAAGGTCAACGGCCAGACCATGCAGGACGGTTCCAGCAAGACCATGGTTTACGGCGTGGCCCACGTTGTCTCCTATCTCAGCCAGTTCATGTCGCTGCACCCCGGCGATGTCATTTCCACCGGCACGCCTCCCGGCGTCGGCATGGGCCTGAAGCCGCCGCGTTACCTGAAGGCTGGCGATGTCGTGGAACTCGGTATCGAGGGTCTCGGTTCCCAGAAGCAGACCTTCGTCGCCGACATCTGATTATACGGCGTTCAACGGAAAGTGAGGCGCTGGCGGGAAACCGCCGGCGTCTTCGATTTTGTGCACCTGCGAAAAGCTGCTATGGTTGAAAAAAAGAGCGTGATCGCGAGGGAGGCGTCATCAGTGTTCTACCACCTCTATGAAATGAACCATGCGGCCATGGCACCGCTGCGTGCCGGTGCCGATATGATGCGCCAGGCCTGCAACAATCCTCTTAATCCGCTGTCCAGTACGGCCTTCGGCAGAAGCCTCGATGCCGGTTTCGAGGTTTTCGAACGGCTGACGCGCCGCTACGTCAAGCCTGAATTCGGTCTCGGCTCCACGGTCATTGATGGCCAAACCGTGGTTGTCACGGAGGAGACCGTCTGGTCGCGCCCGTTCTGCAATCTGCTTCATTTCAAAAAAGAACTCGATCCAGCCCCCCAGTCCAACCCGAAGGTGCTACTGGTGGCCCCGATGTCCGGCCACTATGCAACCCTGCTACGCGGGACCGTGGAGGCACTATTGCCCTCGGCCGATATTTACATCACCGATTGGGCCGATGCCCGGATGGTGCCGGCAGCGGAGGGAACCTTCGATCTCGACGATTATATCGACTATGTCATCGAGATGCTGCGGCAGATCGGCCCCGGCACCCATGTGGTTGCTGTCTGCCAGCCATCCGTGCCTGTTTTGGCTGCCGTTTCCCTGATGGAGGCGGATGGTGACGCGTTTGCACCCGCTTCCATGACGCTGATGGGCGGGCCGATCGATACGCGCATCAACCCCACCGCCGTCAACGGTCTCGCCAAGGCCAAGCCGATCGAATGGTTCCGCGACAATGTCGTCATGCAGGTGCCGTGGCCGCAGCCAGCCTTCGGCCGCAACGTCTATCCGGGCTTCCTGCAGCTGTCGGGTTTCATGTCCATGAACCTCGACAGGCACATGACGGCGCACAAGGATTTTTACCTCAATCTGGTCAAGAATGACGGCGATTCCGCCGAAAAACACCGCGAATTTTACGATGAATATCTGGCCGTCATGGATCTGACGGCGGAATTTTATCTGCAGACGGTGGAAACCGTCTTCATCGACCATGCGCTGCCGAAGGGAAACATGCTGCATCGGGGCAGGGCGGTCGATCCCGCTGCCATCCGCAAGGTCGCATTGTTCACTGTCGAAGGGGAGAATGACGATATTTCCGGCGTCGGCCAGACAAAGGCAGCGCACGATCTCTGCCGCAACATCCCTGAAGATAAACGCGCGCACTACATGCAGCCGGATGTAGGGCATTACGGTGTCTTCAACGGTTCGCGCTTCCGCAAGGAGATCGTACCGCGTATGCTGGATTTCATTGCCAAACACAAGACGACCTAACGGCAGAACGGTAGGTGACGCCGCGCATTTGCGTGGCCAAGGGATGGACGAATCGGTTATGAAGGCTTCATGTTTTCGCTCCTCAGAAAATCCCTGAAGTCCCCGGCGCCAAAGAAGGTCGTGCCGAGCCAGCGCACCGTCTCGGTGGCAGGCCGGCAGGTGCCGATCACGGTCAGGGAGAACCCGCGGGCGACGCGCATTACCTTGCGCATCGAGCCGGGCGGCCGGGCGCTGAAGCTGACGATCCCGATGGGTCTGCATCATCGCCAGGTGGATGATTTTCTCGAGAGACATCAGGGCTGGCTGGAAGGCAAACTTCCGAAGTTTAGTCCTGACGACGGTCTGCGTTCCGGCACGACCATCGATATCAGGGGCATAGCCCACCGTATTGACCATACGGGCAGCCTGCGCGGCCTGACGCATGTCGCGAAAGACGCTGATGGCGCGCCCGTTCTGAAAGTCAGCGGCGCGCCCGAGCATCTGAGACGGCGGATAGCGGCCTTCCTGAAAAAGGAGGCGAAGGCCGACCTGGAGCGGCTTGTGGCCGTTCATGCCAGAACGGCCGGCCGGCCGGTGCGATCGATCAGCATGAAGGATACACGCAGCCGCTGGGGTTCCTGTTCCCATGATGGAAACCTGAGCTTTTCCTGGCGCATAGTCATGGCTCCGGAAAAGGTCATCGATTATCTCGCCGCCCACGAGGTCGCGCATTTGAGGGAAATGAACCACGGACCGAAATTCTGGGCTTTGTGCGAAAAACTCTGCCCGCACACCGATGAAGCCAAGGACTGGCTGAAACATAATGGCTCCAAACTCCACGCCATCGATTTCGATTGAAACTTAGGGCGTCGATCGCCATCTGGATTCACGTGAAACATTCCATCAATAACGGATGCGATTTGGCTCGACTCTCGTCGCATTTCGTGTCAGGTCGCGGATATGAAACCGGATATCAAGATTTGCGGATTGAAGACACCGGAAGCGCTGGAGCGCGCCATCAGGCGCGGCGCGTCGCATGTCGGTTTTATTTTCTTTGAAAAAAGTCCACGCAACATCGAGCCCGATTTAGCCGGTAAGCTGGCCGAAGCCGCCCGTGGCGCAGCCAAGGTGGTCGCCGTCACCGTCAATGCCGATAATGATTATCTCGATGAAATCGTCGATCTTGTAAAACCTGACATTCTGCAGCTGCACGGCAGTGAAAGCCCGGAGCGGCTGTTGACCATCAAGGCGCTTTACGGCCTGCCGGTCATGAAGGCGATTTCCATTCGCGATGCCGCTGATCTTGCCAAAATTGGTCCTTATAACGGGATAGCCGATCGTTTTCTGCTGGATGCCAAGGCGCCCGCTGGTTCGGAGCTTCCGGGCGGCAACGGTGTTTCCTTCGACTGGACCATCCTGCGCTCCCTTGACGGAAGCATCGATTACATGCTTTCCGGGGGGCTGAACAAGGACAATGTCGCCGAGGCTCTGGCAGAAACCCGGGCGAGCGGACTAGATTTGTCATCTGGCGTCGAAAGCGCGCCGGGCGTCAAGGATCTGTCCATGATCGACGCTTTTTTCGATGTGGTGAATGATTGGTCGAAAGGCCCAAAGGGAGCTTGAAGTGAACGACGCGCCAACACCCAATTCTTTTCGCGCTGGTCCTGATGAGGACGGACGTTTCGGCATTTACGGAGGTCGCTTCGTTGCTGAAACGCTTATGCCACTCATTCTGGATTTGCAGGCGGAATGGGACAAGGCCAAGACCGATCCCGAGTTTCAGGCTGAACTCAAGCATCTCGGCGCACACTATACCGGTCGTCCGAGCCCGCTTTATTTTGCGGAGCGGCTGACGGCGGAACTTGGCGGCGCGAAGATTTATTTCAAGCGCGAAGAACTGAACCACACGGGTTCACACAAGATCAACAATTGCCTCGGCCAGATCCTGCTTGCCAAGCGCATGGGAAAGACCCGCATCATCGCGGAGACCGGTGCCGGCCAGCACGGCGTTGCCTCGGCGACCGTTGCGGCGCGCTTCGGCCTGCCGTGCGTCGTTTACATGGGCGCGACGGACGTTGCGCGTCAGGCCCCGAACGTGTTCCGTATGAAGCTTCTCGGCGCCGAGGTAAAGCCGGTCACGGCCGGCCACGGCACGCTGAAGGATGCCATGAACGAGGCACTGCGTGACTGGGTCACCAATGTCGACGACACTTATTACCTGATCGGTACTGCCGCGGGCCCGCACCCCTATCCAGAAATGGTCCGCGATTTCCAGGCCGTTATCGGCGAGGAAGCCAAGGCACAGATGCTGGAAGCGGAAGGCCGTCTGCCGGATATGGTCATTGCGGCAGTTGGCGGCGGCTCGAACGCCATCGGCATCTTCCATCCTTTCCTTGATGACAAGAGCGTCCGCATCGTCGGCGTCGAGGCGGGTGGCAAGGGCCTTTCGGGCGAAGAGCATTGCGCTTCAATCACCGCCGGTTCGCCGGGCGTGCTGCACGGCAATCGCACCTATCTGCTACAGGATGCAGATGGTCAGATCAAGGAAGGCCATTCGATCTCCGCAGGCCTCGATTATCCCGGTATCGGCCCTGAACATTCCTGGCTGAACGACATCGGCCGCGTCGAATATGTGCCGATCATGGACCATGAGGCGCTGGATGCCTTCCAGATGCTGACCCGCCTTGAAGGCATCATTCCGGCTCTGGAGCCGAGCCATGCATTGGCCGAGGTCATCAAGCGTGCGCCGAAAATGGGCAAGGACGAGATCATCCTGATGAATCTCTCCGGCCGCGGCGACAAGGATGTCCACACCGTCAGCAAGTTCCTTGGAATGGATGTATAAGATCATGACTGCACGTATGGACAAGCGCTTCGCCGATCTGCGCGCGGAAAATCGCCCGGCCCTGATTACCTATTTCATGGGCGGCGACCCGGATTTCCAGACCTCGCTTGGCATCATGAAGGCGCTGCCGGAAGCCGGTGCCGACGTTATCGAACTCGGTATGCCGTTTTCCGACCCCATGGCGGACGGCCCGGCCATTCAGCTCGCTGGCCAGCGCGCGCTCAAAGGCGGACAGACGCTGAAAACCACGCTCGATCTTGCTCGGGAGTTCCGCAAAGAAGACGATGCAACGCCGATCGTAATGATGGGCTATTACAACCCGATCTATATCTATGGCGTCGAAAAATTTCTGGACGACGCACTGGCGGCAGGCATCGATGGCCTGATCGTGGTCGATCTGCCACCGGAAATGGACGATGAGCTCTGCATTCCGGCGCTTGCGCGCGGCATCAACTTCATCCGTCTTGCAACGCCGACCACCGATGGCAAACGCCTGCCGACCGTCCTTAAAAATACCTCAGGTTTCGTGTATTACGTCTCGATGAACGGTATCACCGGTTCAGCGCTTCCCGATCCGTCGTTGATCTCGGGCGCTGTCGGTCGTATCAAGGCGCATACGGAACTGCCGGTCTGTGTCGGTTTCGGTGTCAAGACGGCTGATCATGCGAAGGCAATCGGTGCCGTGGCGGATGGTGTGGTGGTGGGTTCCGCCATCGTCAACCAGATTGCCGGCAGCCTGACCAAGGACGGGCAGGCAACCGCAGATACCGTGCCGGCGGTTACGACGCTGGTAAAAGGACTTTCAACGGGCGTGCGTGCATCGCGCCTCGCCGCTGCAGAATAAGCGCGCGGCCCAGTCAGGAGTAGACAGTTGAACTGGATCACCAATTACGTTCGGCCGCGGATCAATTCCATGCTCGGTCGCCGCCCGGAGGTTCCGGAAAATCTTTGGATCAAGTGCCCGGAAACGGGCGAAATGGTCTTCCACAAGGATCTCGAGGACAACAAGTGGGTCATCCCGGCGTCCGGCTATCACATGAAGATGCCGGCGAAAGCGCGCCTTGCCGATCTTTTCGATGGCGGCGTCTATGAGGCTCTGCCGCAGCCGAAGGTGGCGCAGGACCCACTGAAGTTCCGCGATTCCAAGAAATACACCGATCGCCTGCGTGATAGCCGCGCGAAGACCGAGCAGGAGGATACCATCCTTGCCGGTGTCGGCCTGCTGAAGGGCCTGAAGATCGTCGCCGTCGTGCATGAATTCCAGTTCATGGGCGGTTCGCTCGGCATCGCCGCCGGTGAAGCCATCGTCAAGGCCTTCGAGCGCGCCATTTCCGAGCGCTGCCCGCTCGTCATGTTCCCGGCCTCCGGTGGCGCGCGCATGCAGGAAGGCATTCTTTCTCTGATGCAGCTGCCCCGCACCACGGTTGCGGTAAACATGCTGAAGGAAGCTGGCATGCCTTACATCGTGGTTCTGACGAACCCGACCACAGGCGGTGTCACGGCCTCCTACGCCATGCTCGGCGACGTGCATATTGCCGAACCGGGCGCTGAAATTTGCTTCGCCGGCAAGCGCGTCATCGAGCAGACCATTCGCGAAAAGCTGCCGGAAGGCTTCCAGACCTCGGAATACCTGCTGGAGCACGGCATGGTGGATATGGTCATTGATCGTCGCGAAATCCCGGACACGCTGGCTAATCTGCTCAAAATCATGACCAAGGCGCCCGCTGACAACGCAAACGCCGTCGTCCCGCTGGCCGCTTCGGCCTGAGGAAAAAAAATATGTCGCCCGGAGGCATAAATTGCCTTCGGGATGATGTTATACGTTGCCTGATTTCATTTTTGGGGCGGCGGACAAAATGACAAGCAAAACGCCTGAAAGGCGAACGGAAGACATGACGAAGCCCGCGATCGGTGAGGCAGAAAAGATCATTGAAGAGCTAATGCAGCTCCACCCCAAGGGCTTTGATCTTTCACTCGACAGAATTTCCCGTCTTCTCGAAAAACTCGGCAATCCACAAAACAGAATGCCGCCGGTGATCCATGTAGCCGGCACCAATGGCAAGGGTTCGGTTACTGCCTTTTGCCGTGCCCTGCTTGAGGCTGCAGGGCTCTCCGTCCACGTTCATACCTCACCGCATCTGGTAAATTGGCACGAACGATACCGTATCGGCGTGGCGGGCGATAAAGGCCGTTACGTCAAAGACGAGATATTTGCGGACGCGCTGCGCCGCATTGAAACTGCCAATGCAGGTCAGACAATCACGGTTTTCGAAATCCTGACTGCGGCTATGTTCGTGCTTTTTGCGGAACAGCCCGCCGATGCCGCGATCGTTGAGGTTGGCTTGGGCGGCCGTTTCGATGCGACCAATGTCATCAATAACCCGGCGGTTTCCGTCATCATGCCAATCTCGCTTGATCACCAGGCTTATCTCGGCGATCGCGTGGAACTGATTGCCGCCGAAAAGGCGGGAATCATGAAAAAGGGCTCACCCGTCGTCATTGGCCATCAGGAATATGATGCGGCGCTCGAAACACTTGTCGCCACGGCGGAGCGTCTCGGTTGCCCGGCGTCCGTCTATGGCCAGGATTTTTCCGCCCATGAAGAATTCGGCCGCATGGTCTATCAGGACGAGTTCGGACTGACGGATGCGCCGCTGCCACGGCTCCCGGGCCGTCACCAGCTTGCAAATGCCGCCGCCGCGATCCGCGCCGTCAAGGCTGCCGGTTTTGAGGTGACGGAGCGGATGATCGAAAAGGCCATGACCACGGTGGAATGGCCCGGTCGTCTTCAGCGCATCCTGACTGGAAAAATCGCTGAAATGGCACCGAAAGATGCGGAAATCTGGATCGACGGTGGCCATAACCCCGGTGCGGGTGAAGTGATTGCAGAGGCAATGGCGGGTTTTGAGGAAAAGACGCCGCGGCCGCTCTTCATCATTGCCGGCCTCATCAACACCAAGGATCCGGTGGGCTATTTCAAGGCCTTCGCCGATATCGCCGAATATGTCTTTACCGTGCCGATCGGTGGCACGGATGCCGCGATCGACCCTGTGGTACTCGCCCATGCCGCCTTCGATGCTGGCCTCGTTGCAGCGCCAACATCGTCTCTGACACATGCTCTGGAAGAGTTGTCGCGCCGCTTCGACCCTGAAGGACCGGCGCCGCGCATCCTGATCGGCGGTTCGCTTTACCTTGCTGGCAATGCACTTGCCCTCAACGGCACGGTTCCGCAATAAAAAAGCCCGGCAGCGATGCCGGGCTTTTTTCATTCCGTTGATATTGCTTATGCGGCGCCGGAAATCCAGGCCGAAAGCGCTGTCTTGGGAGCAGCGCCAACCTTGATGTCAGCCACTTCACCGCTTTTGAAAATGGCGAGCGTCGGGATGGAGCGAACGCCGAACTGAGCGGCCAGTTCCGGGTTTTCGTCGATATTCAGCTTTGCGACCTTGACCTTGCCGGCCAGCTCGGAGGAAATTTCCTCAAGGCTCGGCGCGATCATCTTGCACGGGCCGCACCATTCGGCCCAGAAATCCACCACGACGGGTTCGGAGGATTCAAGGACTTCGGACTGGAAGTTGGCGGCATCGACTTTTACGGTAGCCATATCTGGCTCTCCTTTCAGTAAATCTTTTCCACTATCGATGTGATGCGGGCGCGTCGAAATTTCAATGCCCCCGGTATCTCACTTTGTCTTTATTGCGGCAAGGGCCTCTCTCATCGCATCGTCGCCAACCGTTATAAAGGCAGCATTTTCCGTATAAATCAGCGCACAGACAAATTCCTTGCCGGGATAAAGAGGTGCCAGAATTTCACGATAAATGGCGAGCTGCGCCGTATGGGAGAAGGGAATTTCACGCGCTTCACGAGGCGGCACTCGGTTAGTCTTGTAATCGATCAGGATGACGCGATCTCCTTCGACCGCCAGCCGGTCGATGCGGCCGGAGACTGCATATTGCTGCCGGCCGAGGGCCATCGTACCCATGATCGACACTTCCGCGCGACTGTTGGCAGAGAAGGCCGGCTGCACAGCGGGTTCGGACATGACACGCAAAACGGCCCGTACCAATTGCTCGCGCTCGGTAACAGGCCAGAACCGCGCCGCGCGTTCAGCATAACGGCGCGCCGCCTCTTCCCGTTCGACCTCCGGAAAATCGGGCAGCGCCTGAAGCATGCGATGCACCAACCGTCCGCGCTGCAGCGCCAATGAAGAGACCTCGGCTTTCTCCCCGAACAGTGGTGAGCGCACGGCGAGATCATCCGCACCGTCATCGATGATGGTGCCCGCGCCGGAAGGGCTGAGTGGTCTCGGTAGAGAGGGCAGGACCGGCAAAGGGGTAAGAAGTCCCGCTGGAAGGGCATAGTCTTCCTGCTGCGGCGTTTCCGACGGCCTTTGTGGGACAGGTGTCGAGCGCGGTTCGGATTTGCGCCAGACAAGCCCCTGCCATTCCTCACCATCCGCCGTGAAAAGCTGGGGCTTGCAATGGTCTTCGTTGTTGGCAAGCGCCTTTTTGACGATGGCATGCCAGCATTCGGGATTTTCCTTCTGGCCGCGATAACCGCAGACGACGAGGTGATCGGCGGCGCGCGTCATGGCCACATAAAGCAGCCGCCGATATTCATCTTCTGCGGCGGTCTTCAGCCGCTCTTCATCCGATCGGATAAGGTGGTTTGAAAATCCGCTGCCGGGCAACCAGACCGGGAAGGCGTCTTCACCCGCTTCGACAAAACGCAGTTTAGGCACATGGCTGTGATTGAAGGCCTTCGAACCTCCATCGACGACAAAAACGACCGGTGCTTCCAACCCTTTGGAGGCGTGCACGGTCATGATGCGCACTTCGCCGCGATCCTTATCCTGCTCCCGCTTCACCTCCGGTGAGTCAGTTCCCAGAACGGAGAGAAAGGCCTGCAGGCCGGGCAGGCCGGTCCTTTCGTGATCCAGCGCAAAGGACAGGAATTCATCCAGAACGTCGCTTGCCTCGTTGCCAAGTCTGCCGAGAAATTTTTTGCGTCCGTCATGCAGTGTAAGCACCGCTGCGAAGAAATCGTGTACGGTGGCCGTTTTAGAAAGCGCGATAAAACCTTCCAGCTTGGCGGTAACGCTGGAAAGATGGCTATTATCTTCCTGCGCAAGGATTTGCAGCCGTTTCCAGACGCTCTCCGTTTCCGATCGCATGGCAGCAATGTCGAAAACGTCGTCTTCCGTCAGGTTGAAGAGTGGACTTTTCAAAAGTGCGGCAAGGGAAAGGTCGTCTTCGGGCAGGACAACGAAATGACCGAGCGCCAGAAGGTCCTGCACGGCAATGTGGTCGGTCAAACGAAGGCGGTCAGCGCCGGCAACGGGTATGTTCTTGCGCCGTTTCAGCTCCCGGGTCAGTGCATTGACGAAGGCATGACGTTTTCTGACGAGCACCAGAATGTCGCCCGGTTCGATGGCGCGCTCCACGCCTTTTTCGATGATGGTCTCGCGTCCGATCATATCGGCGATGCGCGCGGCGATCCGGCGGGCAATTATGGTGGCCGGCGCGCTTTCCCGCAGCGCATCGAAGGGGGCTGTCCAATCCTCTTCGTCCTCGGTGGTTTCCGGTGCCACCATATCCCACACTTCCACGGTGCCGGGATGGCCAGCGCGGTTGGACCGGTGCTCCACCGGCTCGTTATCGGCACTGAGGCCGCTTGCGTTATTCGGGTCCGAAAACACCTGGTCGACAGCCGCCAGCACATCCTCCGTGGATCGGAAGGATAGCGGCAGGCGAATGCGGTGAAAGGCCTGTTCGACCGAATCGACCCGTCTCTTGGTCTCTTCGCGCTCCTGCGAAAACCGTTCCGGCCGCGCGCCCTGGAATGAATAGATCGACTGTTTTTCATCGCCCACGGCAAACAGCGTACGCCGCCCCATGCGGGCGCTCTCGCCGGTGAAGAAATCCGCCGCAAGCGACTGGATGATCGACCATTGCACCGGGCTCGTGTCCTGCGCCTCATCGACCAGAATATGGTCGATGCCCTGATCCAGCTTGTAATGCACCCATGCACCCGCCGTATCGCGGTTGAGGAGGTTGGCCGCGCGCTCGATCAGGTCTTCGAAATCGAGCTGGCTTCGCTGTTTCTTCAGGTCTTCGAAATCACCGATCAGCCTTTCCGCCAGAACAAGGGCGCATTTGGTCGCCGCCAGCATTCGCACCAGACGATAACGGTTGCGGCAGGAAACGACATGGTCCCGCGCCAGTGTCAGCGCATCGAGAAGTTCGGGGGCGGATTTCTGCATGCCCTTGTTGATGACATAGGCATCCGATTTCTTTTCACCCTTGGCCGTCAGCAGGGCGGCTTCGATGAATTCCATCCGCCGCACGGGGTCTGGTTGTCGTTTTGCTTCCCTGAGTGCATAGGCGACATCGATGACGCGTGATCCACCCACCTCGTCGGCAAGGGTGAGATACGTATCGAGCGCGAGGCCGGAGAGGCCGGGGAGAGGCCAGAAAGCGGCCGCGGCAGTTTCTTCGGTCTCTCCATCTGCAATCTGCATCGCCTGCCGCAACCGGGCATCGATGCCGCCTGACTGTTTGGCATCCAGAAGGAAGGCCCGCAGGGCACTGCGATTGGCGATGATGGCGGAAAGCAGCGCTTCCAACCCGCTTTCATCGGCGAGATCGAGAACATAGGCCAGCGCCTGCGCCAAGTCCGCATCGCTTTCCGTCGAAACCGCGGTCAGGAGCGAACGGCGCGCCTCAGCCAGCAGCGTGGTTGCGGCGCGGTCGTCGAGAACGGAGAAATGGCCGGCGACATTGGCTTCCAGCGGAAATTGGTGCAGCAACGCCTCGCAGAAGGCGTGGATTGTCTGGATCTTCAAACCGCCCGGTGTTTCCAGCGCCTTGGCGAAGAGCCTGCGCGCCTCGGCGAGCTTGATGCGATCCGGCGCCTTGCCTTCGATGGCGGCGATGCGGTCCTTGAGATCGGAATCCGGCAAAGTAGCCCATTCCGCCAGACGGTCGAAGACGCGGCTCGACATTTCCGACGCTGCAGCCTTGGTATAGGTGAGGCAGAGGATCGCCGAAGGCCGGCAGCCAGCCAGAAGCAGGCGGATGACGCGCTGGGTCAGTACGTGGGTCTTGCCGGAACCGGCATTGGCCGACACCCAGGCGGAACTGGCGGGATCGGAAGCAAGCCGCTGCCGGGCGCTGGTCCAGTCGATCCAGCTTTCAGGTGTGTCGGCGGCGGGGCCGGCGTCGAAAGGATCAATCGTCATCGCCGTCTCCCGGTTCTGCCGTCGACCATTCCGAAACGCGGGCGAGGTGATCATATTCCCCGCCGTAGGATTGCTGTTCTTCCGGCACCAGGCGCGAGGCGAAGCCGTTTTCCCCGTTGCGCAGCGAATGAACGAATTTGGTGAGCTGTTCTATCGATTCCGTCGCGAGCTCAATTGCCGATTTTGGCGGTCTTTTCCCGCTTCGGCTGGAATGTTCGTTATTAACCTGATCGGCGAAAAAACGCTCGCCCGGCCGCAGGCGAACATAGATGAGGTTTTCCGGCGTGGGTGAACCGGCTTCGCGAAAGGCGCCGCGCATCAATGCTGCCGCCTCCAGCGCAAGCTGTGGATCAAGCAGCGCCCGCGCCTGGTTGACGGAAGGCGCGAGCCCCGTCTTGTAGTCGATAATATCCGCCTGACTGTTGGTCTTGATATCGATGCGGTCGGCGATCCCCGTCAGCCTTATACCCGCCTCGACGATTTCCTGTCCGGCGCGAGCCTCGTAGAAGCTGTGGCGAATGGATGGATGACGTTCTTTTTCCCAGTCGATGAAGGCGCGCGCTACCGCTGCAAAACGCGGCCGCCAGATCACATCCACATGGGGAGGCAGGTTTTCCGCATCGAAAAATTCGTCGAGAATGCGCTGCATGGCCGAAAGCGAGGCCGGTGTGCCGGGAACATGTCCCTCACGGGAATAGCGCTCGATGATCGCGTGATAGAGCGTGCCGCGATCGGCGGCGTTCGGATCGCGATTGAAGGGGTCGAGCGGGTCCAGCTTCAGGATGCGCCGCGCATAGATCGAATAGGGGTCGCGGCGCAGGCGGCCCACTTCGCTGAAGGAGTAACGCGTCGGCTGCAATTCAGCTGGCGGTTTCGGGGAAGGGCGCTTTGCCGCCTCCTGCTCGATGCTCTCGTCCATCAGACCCGCCCAATGACGATATGTCTCACCACGTTTTTTAAGGACTTTGGCAAAATCCTCGCCGCCCAGGGCCAGCAGCCTTTGCAGCCAGCGTGAGGCGACGGCAGGCGTGGAGCCCTGCCTGAGCGCCCGGGTGTAGAAAATGTGTCGCGTGCCGTTGGCCATCTCAAAGTCATGCGCGAGCTGGCCGATACGCCGTTCCGGCGGCTCCAGCCCGATCGCAGTCTTCATGGTGCGGGAAAGAAACGGATTATTCGCCGTTTGGCCCGGCCAGAGGCCTTCATTGAGACCGCCGATGATGACCGTATCGACACTTTGCAGCCGCGCTTCCAGCGCGCCGAAGATGAAGATGCGCGGATGGCGCATCGATCTTGGCTTGATTGATTCCCCTGCCACAAGCGCCGCGAATATATCGATCCATTGCGGACCGTCCGCGTCGAGAATATCTCCGCTTTCCATCAGTTCGGCAAAGAGGCTGGAAAGCTTGTCTCCGGCCTCGCCGGACCAGAGAGCGGCAAGATCTGTATTTTCATCCCCACAGATGGCTTCCATCACGCGGCCGGTCCGTTCTGCCCAGTCGGAAAGAGGCAACCTGTCGGTAAAGGCCCGGCCAGATCGGTCGCGGCGGACGAAGGCGGAGCGCAGCGGCTCTGTGGCCATTG
Organism: Agrobacterium sp. 33MFTa1.1; assembly: GCF_004328495.1. Taxonomy (NCBI): domain Bacteria; kingdom Pseudomonadati; phylum Pseudomonadota; class Alphaproteobacteria; order Hyphomicrobiales; family Rhizobiaceae; genus Agrobacterium; species Agrobacterium sp. 33MFTa1.1. The sequence continues at coordinate 2,482,742 of NZ_CP036358.1, forward strand.
CAATCCGTCGCGCCAGATCGCGCGCGGCGTCAACGCTTCCGTCAGGCAGGGCCAGCCGCCAGGCGGGCGGATGTCTGTCCTCGCGTTGCGCAAGGAGTTGGGTGTCAAGAACCGTTTCCAGATTGCCCACTTCAGTTTCGACGCGGCCGCCTCGCAGCGCAATCAGCTCAAGCGCCTTCGAAGCTCTGGTGAAAGCTTCGCTCGAGAGCCCGAAACGGGCGAGCGGGTGTTTCAGAAGGGAAATGATCGGCACCGGGTCTCCGGGTCTCAGGATCGCCTCCAGCGCGAGTTGCGTGAGGCCGGCCTGGGCCGTTGCCGAAAGCGGCGTGCCGGCGGAATCGTCGGCTTCGATGCCGAAGCGTCGCAACTCCGTTGCCACGCGCCGCGCCAGCCCGCGGTCGGGTGTTATCAGGGCCGCCTGCGAAGGCCGTTCCGAGGCTGGTGCTTCGAGCGCAAGCCTGAGCGCCACTGCGATGGCGGTGGCCTCTTCGCGCTCGTTGGCAGCTTCAATCAGCGTGGCCGCTGCAAAGGCATCGTTAAAAATTGCAGAATCCCGGTCTTCACGCCATCGGTTCCAGTCACTGGTGGATTTGGCCGGCGCAAGCGCTGCCGAAAATACCGCGGCGCGCTTTTCCAGATCGTTATCGAGGACACCGATCGGAACCACATCGTCACGCAGGATGCCCAGTTTCTGCAGCAGGACATAAAGCCCGTATTGCGAGTGAGTGCGGCTCGAAGGATCGGTGGGGTCCTCGGCGATCGCCTGCCATTGCTCTTCCGGCATGGCAAGATCAAGCCCCGGAAGCACCACCACGCCTTGCGGTAAAGCTGCAGCCGCGGCGATGAGATCGGCGGCGGCCGGAATGGAGCCTGTCGAGCCAGCGACGATGATCGGACCGGTGTCCGGCAATGTGGCAATTCGGTTCGCTTCTGCCCGGAGGATGGCGTTTCGGTGCCGTCCGGCCGAAGATCTGTTGAGTTCGGCAAGCCGGGCGGGCCAGAAGATGCTGGCGATCTTTAAAAAATCGGCCGTGAGCTGCCACCATTGAGCGTGATCACCGGTATCGAGATGCTGAAGCGCTTCCCAATCTTTTTCTTCCGTATCCATTGCGTCGATCACCTCTGCCAGCGCACGCGCGAGCCATATCGCGTCGGCCGGGCTGGCGGGGGCGACCAGCGGCGAATCGGAATGGATCGCCCGGATGGCGTCCGGCAGGCTGTTGCGCCATGCAAGGATGAGACGCGCGAGTTCGATCAGTCGGCCGGTGCCGGAAATCGGCGGCGCGAGATCCAATATTTCAGGGTTTTCGACATCGAAGAAACCGCTGTCGTCATCCGTTTCGCCAAGGGGCCGGATGAGCGGCAGAATGGCGGAACGGCCGCCAAGAAGATCGACGAATTCCGAGCGCAGCACGCGGGCCGAACGCCGCGTCGGCACATATATCGTCACCTTGGCAAGCGACAGGGGATCGGCCGGGTCATATCGATAGCCTGCCGCCAGTCTTCCGTCGCACAGCGTTTCCGCAAGCGTTTTGAGGAACGGTGTTCCCGCGGCGATCGTCAGAACGCGCTTTGCGTGGTGGGAGCCCGTCATGCAGAGCGTTTTTCCCTGAATTGCCGGATGATGTTCTCAGCATCGTCTATGGCGTCCGGCGTGCCGACGGTAATCCAGTGACCATCCAGCGGCAGCCCGTAAAGCCGGGCCTTTTCAATCGCGCGATCGAAGTAAATATTCAGGTTGAAAGCGTCCGTCGGTGCATCGTCAAGCAGCCGCGAGTCCATGGCGATGGCGCCGGCATAGACGACGGGGTTCGTGTCGCCCTCGCGATGGCGGGTCAGTCTTCCGTCCTCGGCGAGGTTGAAATCCCTCTTGCCATTGTGGCCGGTGGTCTGATGCATGTCGACGCAGAGCAGTGCCATGTCCATCCGACCGGAATCGAAGAACTGTGCGAGCTTGCGCAGATTGCTGGCCACGTGCAGCTGCTCACCGATCCAGAAGAGATCGGCATTCATGACGAAGACCGGGCCGGGTTCCAGAAGCTTCAGACCCTTGGCGAGACCGCCGCCGGAATTCATCAGCTGGGAGCGTTCGTCGGAAATCAGGATTTCGGCATCGGCGCGGCGCTGAAGATGGGCGACCATCTGCTCGGCGTGGTGGTGCACATTGACGACAATTCTTTCGGCACCGGCTTCCACAAGAGCGTCGAGCACGTAATCGATCATTGGCTTGCCGGCGATCTGTACGAGTGGCTTCGGGATCGTATCGGTGATCGGGCGCATCCGAGTACCGAGCCCGGCGGCCAGCACCATCGCGTTTGTGATCGTCATCGTGGTCAACCGTCTTTCAGTCGTTAAAGTCCATGCCCATGCGCAGGCACCAGTCTCTGAGCGGCGCAAGTTCCGGATGCGAAAGCGCTGCGGCGAGATAGCGGAACGTCCGCGGCATATGCTTCATATATCCGGGTTTGCCATCCCGTTCCATCAGCCTGACCCAGATACCGGCAAGCTTGCAGTTGCGCTGCGCCGACATGATGGAGAAGGCCTTGAGAAAAGCAGCCTCATCGAAAGAAGGCGTGTGTCGCCTGCTCTCGAGATAATGCGAAAGCAGGCGTGCCTGCAATCCGGGCTCGATTGTAACCCGGGCATCCTGAACAATGGAAGCGAGATCATAGGCGGTCGGGCCAATCATCGCGTCCTGAAAATCGATCAGGCCGACCTGTCGTATGCCGGCATTCTGCTGTTGCCAGAGGATATTTGGCGAATGGAAGTCGCGCAGCAGCAGCCCGTTTTCGCAATCTGCAAGCGAGTCGATCAGAGCGTCCCAGATGGCGTAATATTCCTGCTTCTCGCCATCGGACAGTGGCCTGCCGCGCTTATAGGGCAGATACCATTCCACCAGCAGCGAGACCTCGATCTTCATCGCCTGCCGGTCAAAGGGTGGAACCTCATAGGTGCTGCCATCACCCACGGGCAGGGGACCGGGTTGTGACGCTTGATGAAGTGCCGCCAGAAAGGCAATGCTTTCCAGATAGCGCTCCTCGATTGGGGCGCCATCGGCGGCTAACACTCCATCTCGCCCCAGATCCTGCAACAGGAGAATGCCTTGGTCGATGTCCGCCGCGATGATCTCCGGCGCGCAAAAGCCGCGATTCCGCAGATAATTACCGATCGCCACGAAGGAGCGGGCATCCTGGGCGAGATGGGCAATCTCCGCATAGGTCTTGCCGTCGGCGACGATGGCGCCTTTCAAGGGGCGGCGCCAATCCATCAGGATAAGGTCCGGGCCATCGGTGGAGATGGTCTCATAGGCACGGGTGGAAGCATCGCCGCTCAGAAAGCGGCGGACCGCGTCACCTCTGCCATTTCTGGCGAGGAATTCCCGGATGGCAAAAACCCGCTCAAGCCGCGCTTTCGGATTTGCCGGAGCCTCGATGGAGGCGATCCGCCCTTCACCGGAATGCGTCAACGTCAGGGTTACGGTCTGGCCCGGTGGCAGAATCTCTCCTGCTATATCCGGCCATTCGATCAGGCAGATGCCATCCTCCAGCATCTCATCGATGCCGAGCTCATCCAGTTCGGAAACATCCGAAAGCCGGTAGAGATCGAGATGGGCGACCGGAATGCGGGTGGCATAGGTTTGGATGATGGTGAAGGTGGGGCTCGGAACCTCAAGATCCGGCTCGTCTGCCATCGCCCGGATGAAGGCGCGGGCAAGCGTCGATTTACCGGCGCCAAGGTCGCCGACCAACGCCAGACAATCGCCGGGCTTCAGCGCCAGCGCGAGGTCTTCACCGAGCCTGATGGTGTCCTTTTCCCCCGCAAGAGGAATGGTGATCGGCAAGACATTTTCGCTCATTCTGCGGCAATGGAATGCGGACGCGTGGCGGAAGGAATGCGGCAGGTGACGGTGGTGCCGTTGCCGGGCCGGCTGTCTATGCTAACCGTTCCGTGGTGGAGACTGACGAAACTTTCGACAATGGAAAGGCCAAGCCCGGCGCCGGTTCGCCGGCCGCCATTGCCGCGGGTCGAAAAACGATCGAAGACCGTTTTTAGCATGTCTTCCGGGATGCCCGGTCCCTTGTCCGCCACAGAGAATATGAAGTCACCTTCGCTGCGCTGGCAGGAAAGCGTAACTGAAGACCCTTCCGGCGCGAAATTGATCGCATTGGTCAGGAGCTTGATGAGGATCTGCTTCAGGCGCTGGTGGTCTGCCACCAGGCTGCCGAGATGAGCCGGGGCGACGATCTGAAGTGAAATGCCGCTTTCCTGCAGCCGGTCCGCGATCTGCACCGAAACATCTTCGAGCAATTCGTTCAGGTCATTATCCGAATAATTGAGTTGCATGATGCCGGCATCGACGGTCGCAAGATCGAGAATATCATTGACAATCGTCAGAAGGACCGAGGAGGACGTGGAAATATGGTCGAGATATTCCGCCTGCCGCTCCGTCAATTCCCCAAGGCCCGGGGTCTTCAGGAGATCGGTGAAGCCGATAATGTTTGTCAGTGGCGAACGCAGCTCATAGGAAACATGCTGCACAAAATCATTCTTCAGCTCATCTGCCTTGAGAAGAGCGTCGTTCTTTTCCATAAGGGCGCGCTCAGCCCGTACGCTGTCCGTCATGTTGACAAAGGTCAGCATGGTCTGCGCATCCGGCAACGGAATGATCGCATAATCGAGGACGAGGCCGGAAAGCAGTTCCAGTGTGCCTTGCCGGGATGGCCGCTCATCATCGAAACTGGTGATGAACTGGCTGAAGGCGCGCCAGCCGTCCGGCCCGTCGTAGGATGGTGCGCAGGCGGTTTCGATGGCGCGGATGTGCGTTCCGGTTTCGGCCTGTTCGGCAGTCACGCCCCACAGCGCCCGGAATGCCGGGTTCGACAGGCGAATACGACCGTCCGCACCGAACACGGCGACCCCCTCGGCCAGATGGTCGATGGTTTCGCCCTGCACTTTCACCAATGTGTTGTAGCGCATTTGCAGATCGACCTGCTCGGTCAGGTTTTCGAAAACCCAGGTTGCGCCGCCCTGCGGATGGGCCGTCGCAATCACCCGCAGTGTCTGGCCGTTGGGCAGGTGCCAGAGATCGGTCTTGGTATCGAGCGAGCGGTATACGGAGAGCGCCGTCTCCTTCCAGTTCTTCCAGTTGAGCTGCTCGGGCAATTTGCCGGCGGTGCGCAACCTGTCGAGAAGCTCTGAATTGTCAGGCCCGGATTCGAGGAACACTAGGTCGAGGCCCCACAGAGTCGCAAAAGCCTGATTATAGAATTGCAGCCGCTGCCGGCCATCGAAAATGGCGACGGGCGTTGCCAGATGATCCAGCGTTTCGGCGTGGCTCTTCAGAACCCGCTTCAGTTCCTCGCTGATGGTTTCGGCCTCGGTGGCATCGATGGCGATACCGGCAGACCCGCCCGCCGTTTTGATGTCGACGACATCGAAGAAGCTGCGATTACCCGCAACCACCGTGGAAATACGGTCGTGATAGGGCGATTCCGGGGTCGCGGCCGCGCGTATCTTCTGCCGGGTAACCGTGTTCAGAAGTTCTCGTTTCTCCTGAATGGCCTGTTCCGCATTCCGCGCATCCACTGCCTGTGCATAGGCATGGTTCACCCAGATAAGTTCGCCTTCGCCATTGCGACGCCAGACGGGCTGCTCAATGGAATCGAGAAGTTCCTGAAAAGTCGAGACGGAAGCGATCAGCCGTTCACGCTCCACCTGCAGTTCGGCGAGCTCCGCACGCAGATTGTTGAGGGCGATGAAGCGTGCAAAGGCATTGCCGCCGGAAACCCGGCCCTGAACCTCGATAACTTCGCCGCGATGCGTTTCGATGGTGAGATCGAAACTCTGTGCGTGGCTACGAAGTTTTTCAATGGATTTCTCAAGCTGACTGGCGGATGCCGGTTTCAGCCAGCGGCCAAAGGCCAGAAAATCCTGGTCCGCCTGCGGCACGCCTGTCTCGGCCGGCAGCTGCCCCAGAAATTCCGGACGGTTTTCTGCGCCATCCCAGATGACGATGCGGCGGCTCTTGTCGGAAATCAGCGCCTCGTATTTGGCGATCTTGTGGTGAGACTGGGCAAGCGCCTGGCGAAATTCGCTGCTCTCCGCCTCTATATTGCCGCGCTGGCGCACCAGCCAGACGACTGAAAACAGCGTCGCGGAAAGCATACCCACGAAAAGCGAATAGGTTATGGTTTCACCTGATGAAAACAGCCGAGCGCCGGCTTTGGCCGCAAGTCCATCCTGCGCCAGCGCCACGGTGGCTGAACCGGCCAAAAACGTGCCGGAAAGCAGGAACGGAAGCCGTGAAAAGCCGGTCCGGATCGCACGGATTGCCAGCCGGCAACGTGCCAGAGCATTTCCAGGAAAAGTGAACACCGGTTTTCCGTCCGCAGATGCGCCAAAACGCACCAGAGTCTGTGCGCTCAATGCCACGCCCGCTTGCGTGTTTTCAACGCGTTGAACTGTCTGCTTGCGCAGATCCGAATTTTGAACCGACATCCCCGGTCTGTCTCCGTCCTATGTGCCGCATCTTCGACAAGACATCCCATTTCGTCCGCACCGCCCTGTGGTGCGTCCGAATCAAGTCTGATGACAATACCGCCTTCATAAAACTGCGAAAAGGGAGCGCGCAAAAAAGATGCCGCGCGCTTTGTCAAGCGCGCGGCATCTAGATATTGTGTAATTTCAGTGGATATTAACCATGAAATTAATATCTGTAGTGGTCCGCCTTGAACGGGCCCTGCTTCGAGACGCCGATATAATCTGCCTGAACGTCGGAAAGTTCAGTCAGGCGCACACCAAGCTTCTCGAGATGGAGGCGTGCGACCTTCTCGTCGAGGTGCTTCGGCAGCACGTAAACGTCGTTCTTGTATTCGCCCTGCTTGGTGAAGAGTTCGATCTGGCCCAAAACCTGGTTGGTGAAGGAGGCCGACATGACGAAGGAGGGGTGACCGGTGGCGTTGCCAAGGTTCAGAAGACGACCTTCGGACAGCAGGATGATGCGGTTGCCCTTCGGGAACTCGATCATGTCGACCTGCGGCTTGATGTTCGTCCACTTCAGGTTACGCAGCGATGCGACCTGAATCTCGTTGTCGAAGTGGCCGATATTGCCGACGATCGCCATGTCCTTCATCTCGCGCATGTGCTCGATGCGGATGACGTCCTTGTTGCCCGTCGTGGTGATGAAGATATCGGCGGAGGAAACAACGTCCTCCAGGCGAACGACTTCGAAACCGTCCATGGCAGCCTGCAGTGCGCAGATCGGGTCGATTTCGGTCACCTTCACGCGGGCGCCGGCGCCCTGCAGCGAAGCGGCCGAACCCTTGCCAACATCGCCGTATCCGCACACCACGGCAACCTTGCCGGCCATCATCACGTCGGTTGCGCGGCGAATGCCGTCAACCAGCGATTCTTTGCAACCGTATTTGTTGTCGAACTTGGACTTGGTGACGCTGTCATTGACGTTGATCGCCGGGAAAGGCAGCAGGCCCTTCTTGCTGAGGTCGTAGAGGCGGTGCACGCCGGTCGTCGTTTCTTCGGTGACACCCTTCAACGCGTCGCGCTGCTTGGTGAACCAGCCGGGCGAAGCCTTGAGGCGCTTGTTGATCTGCGCGAAGAGAATTTCTTCTTCTTCGGAGCCGGGATTGGAGAGCACGTCTTCGCCCGCTTCCGCGCGAGCGCCAAGCAGGATGTACATGGTGGCATCGCCGCCATCGTCGAGGATCATGTTGGAGAGACCGCCATCGGTCCACTGGAAGATCTTGTCGGTATATTCCCAATATTCCGTCAGGCTCTCACCCTTGACGGCAAAGACCGGAATGCCGGCTGCCGCAATGGCCGCTGCAGCATGGTCCTGTGTCGAGAAGATGTTGCAGGAGGCCCAGCGAATGTCTGCACCGAGTTCCTTCAGCGTCTCGATGAGAACGCCGGTCTGGATCGTCATGTGAAGCGAACCGGAAATGCGGGCGCCCTTCAGCGGCTTGCTTTCACCGAACTCCTTGCGGCAGGACATCAGGCCCGGCATTTCGGTTTCGGCGATGTCCAGTTCCTTGCGGCCGAATGCGGCAAGGTTGATATCGGCGACGATGTAGTCCTTCTCAAGGCTCATGAGATTCTCCAGATCAGAAGCGCCGCACATTGCGGCCCGGCTTTTTACGTAGCAGCGGTTTAGCAGGCCACGAACGATCTGGCAATAATGATATAAAGAAGTCTTTATGTCTTTATATGGCTCAGGCTTCTTCGCCGAACCGGTCGGCGACCAGGGCCTCAAGTGCGGCGAGCGCCTCTTCGGCCTGATTGCCGCTCGCCTCGACATAGACACTGCATCCGGGGCTGGCCGCCAGCATCATGAGACCCATGATCGAGGTGCCGCCGACGGTCATGCCGTCTTTCGAAACCGTAATGGTCGCGTCGAAGCCTTCAACCATCTGCACGAATTTCGCTGATGCCCGGGCATGGAGACCGCGTTTGTTGATGATCGGTAGTTCCCGGGAGAGTGGCGACATGGGCTGACTTCTTATTTGCCGCTTAAAACGCGGCTGGCGACGTTGATATATTTGCGGCCGGCATCGGATGCGTCCTGAAGGGCCTTGTCCATATTGTCTTCGCTGCGAACGCCGGCAAGTTTGATCAGCATCGGCAGGTTAACCCCGGCGATGACTTCGACATTGCCGTTATTCATGACCGAAATCGCAAGATTGGAAGGCGTGCCGCCAAACATGTCCGTCAGGATGATGACGCCATTGCCGTCATTGGCGCGCGCGACAGCGTCGATGATATCCTGCCGGCGCTGATCCATGTCGTCTTCGGGACCGATACAGACCGTCTCGATCAATTTCTGGGGACCGACGACATGCTCCAACGCATGACGAAACTCCTCAGCCAGCTTGCCATGGGTGACAAGCACTAGTCCGATCATGAAATGCTCCCTTGCACACGCACTCTCATTGCCGACTATCGCAACGCGGCAATCCTGTCCATCGGTGGGATTTCATCTTGATGAGGAAAATGCGAATCGCAAGCCTAAAATCGCCCGAATCATCGTCACTTCACATTCGTTTTGAAAAGATTCTGAGCAAGTGCAGCAAATTTTCCATAGGGCGTGAGACTTGAAAGCGGAATACGCAGAAGCGGAAGATGCCCGCCGCACGGCAGCGATAACATCTCGTCATCTTCGGGAAGTCTTGGATTTTCGGGTGAAACAACTGTCGTGACGGCGAAATGTAGCGGCGCGCGCGCAATGCTTTTAAGTGAAACAATGCCGCTGCCGCGTAATTCCAACAGGCCGGCGATGGCTTCCGGCCGTTCGGCGATGATGGTCTCGCCATCGCGATACACGAAAATCTGATCGTCCGCGATCAATGCGGCCGGCAATCCGCACCGTTCCGCCTCCGTCAGGAAGCTGAAGGCGAGTTCGCTTTTGCCGCTGCCCGACGGCCCCGTGAATAGGATGCCGGTGTTTTGAACAACGATCGCGGTTGCGTGCAGGTTGAAGCGTTCAGCGTTCATGGGTTTCAGCCGCCGGCAGCGACAGGGTGAAGCGCGCGCCTGATATCACGCCATATTTGTCGACGACGTTCTCTGCCCGCAGGCTGCCGCCATGGGCTTCCGCGATCTGGCGGCTGATGGAAAGGCCAAGGCCGGAGTTCTGTCCGAAACCTTCGCTCGCCGGCCGGTCGGTGTAGAAACGCTCAAAAATCCGGTCGATATCTTCGGCCTGAATGCCGGGCCCGTTGTCCTCTACCTGCACGATGCAACGATCCTTGTGACGGGAGAGGCGTACCGTGATGCGGCCGCTTTCTTCGGCAACGAAGGAGCGCGCATTCTCGATGAGGTTGGTGACGATCTGGCCGATACGCAGATCGTGGCCGTTCACCACGAAGGAGGTCTTTGCGCCCGCTTTCCGGTCGACAACATAGTCGATCGTCACGCTTTTCTTCTTGGTGCTTATCTGGCGGGATATATCCACCAGACCCTTCATCAGCACATCAAGATCGAGCGGCGCGGCGTCGGCGCGCGCCAGTTCGGCATCGAGCCGCGACGCATCCGAAATGTCGCTGATCAGGCGGTCGAGGCGGCGCACATCGTGGAAGATGATCTCGGTCAGGCGCTGTTTGGACTCTTCGGTCTTGGCGCGCGGCAGGGTTTCCACGGCGCTGCGCAGCGAGGTCAGCGGGTTCTTGAGCTCATGGCTGACATCGGCGGCGAAACTTTCGATCGCATCGATACGGTCGTAAAGCGCCGTCGTCATTTCACGCAGCGCAATAGAGAGGTTGCCGATCTCATCCTGGCGCGCCGAGAAATCCGGTATTTCCTCACGGGTTCTCGCCCCGCGGCGCACGCGGATCGCGGCCGCCGACAGCCGCCGCAGCGGCGTGGCGATGGTGGAGGAGAGGAGCAGCGACAGCACGATGTTGACCAGCGTGGCGATGCCAAAGACGCGCATGATGGCGAGGCGCTCGGCATGCACGATCTTGTCGATATCGCCCGCTTGTGTCGAAAGCAGCAGAACGCCGAGCACGGCCCGGAAGCGCTGTACCGGTACGGCCACGGAAACAATCAGCTCACCCTTTTCCGTGACACGCACGACCGCGCCGCGCACGCCGGTCAGCGCGTTCATCACTTCCGGATAGATAGAGCCATCGCCGCCAGGCGCTTCCTTGTATTGCGGCAGGCTGCTCGGCTGCAGCATGCGGTTGAACATGCTGGTGAACCAGTCGCCCCAGGTCTGCGTCTCGGGCGTTACTGGCGGCAGGTCGAAGCGCAGCACCTGACCGCGCGAATAAAGATGTCGGGAATCGAGCAGCAGATTGGCATCGGCATCGAACAGCCGCGCGCGGGTGCGCGTTGGCGAAATCAGCCGCCGTAGCACCGGCGCCACGCGTTCCGGATTGATGGGGAAACTCAGGTCCTCATCATTGGGGGCAGGGGTTATGCTCTGTCCCGCCTGCAATTCGAGCAGCTTTTCCGGGTTGATGGTGATTGAGTTGGTATCGACAGAGGCGGAAGCGGAAACCGCGCCGGCTATGATTTCGCCCTGCGTCAGCAGGCTTTCCACGCGCGCATCGATCAGCCCCTCGCGGAACTGGTTGAGATAGAGAATGCCGCCGACTAGAACCACCGTCGCGGCGACGTTGAAGAACAGGATGCGGCGCGTGAGGCTGGAAAACACCGCATTGCCGAAAATGCGCCGGATGATCGTCAGCGGATGGATACGATGGCGGCGTTCGCTGCCGCGTTCTTCGGCATCGTCACTGTCCGAGACGGTTTCCGGCGTTTTTTTCAACACGTATTCAAGTCCTTACCACCCCATACCGGGCGGTCCCTTCTGCGTGAGTCGGCTCGTTCAAGCCGCTTCGCGGAAGCGATATCCTACGCCATAAAGCGTTTCAATCATATCGAAGTCGCCATCGACCAGTTTGAACTTCTTGCGAAGACGCTTGATGTGGCTGTCGATGGTGCGGTCGTCCACATAGACCTGCTCGTCATAGGCGGCATCCATCAGCGCGTCGCGGCTTTTCACGACACCTGGACGTTGTGCCAGCGAATGCAGGATGAGGAATTCGGTCACCGTCAGTGTTACCGGTTCGCCCTTCCAGGTGCAGGTGTGGCGTTCCTGATCCATGGCGAGCTGCCCGCGCTCCAGTGTGCGCGCCTGTTGGTCTGCCGTCGGCTTCAGAACGTTGCCGGTTGCGGCGGATGCTTCGCGGCTGCTGGCGCGGCGCAGGATGGCTTTGACGCGTTCCACCAGAAGGCGTTGCGAGAACGGCTTGGTGATGAAGTCGTCCGCGCCCATCTTCAGGCCGAACAATTCGTCGATCTCTTCATCCTTCGAGGTGAGGAAGATAACCGGCAGATCCGACTTCTGGCGAAGGCGCCGCAAAAGCTCCATGCCATCCATGCGGGGCATCTTAATATCGAAAATGGCGAGCTGCGGCGGACGGGCGATCAACCCGTCAAGCGCGGAAGCGCCGTCCGTATACGTTTCGACCCGGTAGCCTTCGGCTTCGAGCGCGATCGATACCGAAGTGAGAATATTCCGGTCATCGTCGACAAGCGCGATCGTCTGCATGTAGTTGGTCTCCATCGTCATTTTCTCGTAACTCCCGACATTCACCCAGCCAGGTTGTGCGCCGCGAGCCACTCTCTTGAGTATAAAGGTGGAACAAATTGTGGCAAAGGAAAACTCACCCCAAAATCGCAAGGGTAGGACGAAGAGATTTCGTAGAGACGCCGCAGCTGAATTTTAATGCGTCTTCAACCGATTTAAAAAGAAATAAAATCTTTTAAATCGATTAATATATTGAAATTACTAAGTTTTTTAAACTTCGGCTCTTGCGTTTCCAAGAGGTGCCACGTATTTTCCGTGAAAATTTCAACGGCCTTATCGTCATTAACAAGGAACGCGTCATGACCGAGATTGGGGTTCATAATCCTGCCAACGGAGTTGCAGAACTCGGACTGGGCAAGGCTTCCCGCGTCTTTTATAACCTCAGTGAGAGCGAACTATACGAAGAGGCAATCCGCAACGGCGAGGCCGAGCTGACCATCGACGGTGCGCTGCGCGCCGTCACCGGCCAGCACACGGGCCGTTCTCCGAAGGACAAATTCGTTGTGCGCGACGCGTCCACCGAGAACACCATCTGGTGGGACAACAACAAGCCGCTGTCGCCGGAAAACTTCGAGTTGTTGCGCCAGGACATGTTGGCCCATGCCGCCGGAAAGACGCTCTATGTTCAGGACCTGATCGGCGGCGCCGATGAGGAAAATGCGTTGCCGACACGCGTCGTCACCGAGCTCGCCTGGCATTCGCTGTTCATCCGCAATCTGCTGATCCGTCCGAAGCAGGAAAAATTGGCGGGCTTCAAGCAGAAGCTCACCATCATCAATCTGCCGAGCTTCAAGGCAGATCCGGCCCGTCATGGTGTCCGTTCGGAAACAGTCATCGCCTGCGACCTTACCAACGGCCTCGTTCTCATCGGCGGCACGTCCTATGCCGGTGAAAACAAGAAGTCGGTCTTCACGGTGCTGAACTACCTGCTGCCAGCCAAGGGTGTCATGCCCATGCATTGCTCGGCTAATGTCGGTCCGCAGGGTGATTCTGCCGTTTTCTTCGGCCTCTCCGGCACCGGCAAGACCACGCTGTCGGCTGATCCGTCGCGCACGCTGATCGGCGATGACGAACATGGCTGGGGCGAACACGGCATCTTCAATTTCGAAGGCGGCTGCTATGCCAAGGCGATCAAGCTTTCGGCCGAGGCCGAGCCGGAAATCTACGCCGCGACCCGCCGTTTCGGCACGGTTCTTGAGAACGTCGTGCTGGACGAAAACCGCGTTCCTGATTTCAACGACAATTCGCTGACGGAAAACACCCGCAGCGCCTATCCGCTGCACTTCATTCCGAATGCATCGGAGACGGGCATTGCCGGCCACCCGAAGACGATCATCATGCTGACGGCTGACGCCTTCGGCGTGCTGCCGCCGATTGCCCGGCTGACACCGGAGCAGGCCATGTACCACTTCCTCTCCGGTTACACCGCCAAGGTCGCCGGTACGGAAAAGGGCGTGACCGAGCCGGAAGCGACATTCTCCACCTGCTTTGGCGCCCCCTTCATGCCGCGCCATCCGGCCGAATATGGCAACCTGCTGCGTGAGCTGATCGGCAAGCACGGTGTGGATTGCTGGCTGGTCAATACCGGCTGGACCGGCGGCGCTTACGGCATCGGCAAGCGTATGCCCATCAAGGCCACCCGCGCGCTTCTGACCGCCGCTCTCACTGGGGATCTGAAGAACGCACAGTTCCGCACCGATGCGAATTTCGGCTTCGCCGTCCCTCAGTCGCTTGAAGGTGTTGACAGCGCGATCCTCGATCCGCGTTCCACCTGGGCCGATGGCGCAGCTTATGACGCGCAAGCCAAGAAGCTGGTGTCGATGTTCGTCACGAACTTCACCAAGTTCGAAGACCACGTCGACAGCAAGGTTCGTGACGCAGCGCCGGGCCTTTTGCTCGCGGCAGAATGAATAAGCCTCGTTTATGAGGAGGAGGGGAACCCGGCCCAAGTGCCGGGTTTCTTTTTGCCGGGTTCTTTCGTTTTGTCCTTGTTTTCATTTTTCACGATCTGTGGCATCACCGGCGCGGAGAGAAAACATGGCCAGCGACCCGCTTTACATCAATAACCGCATCACCATTGCCGGCTGGGAGCTGACGGAGCAATTCGTGCTGGCCGGCGGGCCGGGCGGCCAGAACGTCAACAAGGTTTCGACAGCGGTTCAGCTATTTTTCGACATTGCGAATTCACCCTCCCTTCCGGAAAGGGTGAAGGTCAATGCGTTGCGGCTCGGTGGCAGGCGCGTATCAAAAGAAGGCGTGCTGATGATCGAAGCGAGCCGGTTTCGCAGCCAGGAGCGCAATCGTGAGGATGCGCGCGAGCGCCTGAAGGAACTGATCCTCGAAGCCGCCGCCCCCCCGCCGCCGGTGCGCAAGGCTACCAAACCCACCAAGGGCTCCGTCGAGCGCCGCCTCAAGGCGAAGTCCGGTCGCTCCGATATCAAGAAGATGCGCGGCAAACCTTCGGGCGAATAAGCGACGATCAGACGACGAATCTTTCGCCCTTGTCATGGAGCTTCAAATATCGTCTGGTAAGCCTCCATACAACCAAGGAGGGTGCTATGGGTCTGTTCAATTTCATCAAGGAAGCGGGAAAGAAGCTTGGTATCGGCGGCGACGACGCGCCGGATGTCGACGCGGTCAAGAAGGAACTCGCTTCCCACGATCTCGGCACCGACAAGGTTCAGGTCGAGGTGGTGGATGACAAGGTTGTCCTGAAGGGCGAAGTGGCCGATCAATCGATTTTCGAAAAGGCGGTCATCGCGGTCGGCAACACGCTCGGCATTTCCAAGGTCGAGGCCGGCGAGTTGAAAGTGGCCGAAGCGCCGGCGAAAGAACCGGTCTTCTATACGGTCAAAAAGGGTGACAATCTCTGGAAGATTGCGGAAGCGCAATATGGCAAGGCCAATGGCGCGAAGAATAACATCATCTTCGAAGCCAACAAGCCGATGCTGACGCACCCCGACAAGATTTATCCCGGCCAGGTTCTGCGCATTCCAGACCTTGCCTGATAACGCCTTGTAATCGCTGCGACGGAGATGCCGCCTTCGCGGCATCTTTCACAATTTGCGAAGCGCGACCGTGTCGATCAGGTGGTTTTTGCCCTTGCGCAAAATAAGGTCGGCGCGCGGGCGGGTCGGCACGATGTTCTGCCGCAGGTTCTTCAAGTTGATGTTCTGCCAGAGGCCTTCAGCAATGCTGAGCGCCGCTTCTTCGCTGATCGAGGCATAACGGTTGAAGAATGAATTGGGATCGCGGAAGGCGGTTTTTCTCAGATTCATGAACCGGTTCACATACCAGTTGTGAATAAGGCCTTCATCAGCGTCGATATAGATCGAGAAATCGAAGAAGTCGGAAACGATCGGCACGATCCTCCCGCCTGCCGGCAGGTCGCGCGATTGCAGCACGTTGATGCCTTCGAAGATGAGAATATCCGGCTGGTCGATGACAGTGAACTCGTTCGGCAGCACGTCATAGGTCAGGTGCGAATAACGCGGCGCCTTGACATTGGGCTGGCCCGCCTTGATGGCCGACAGGAAACGCAGGAGCGCGCCGATATCGTAGCTCTCCGGGAAGCCTTTGCGCTCCATCAGATTCTCGCGCCGCAATACCTCGTTCGGATAGAGAAATCCGTCAGTGGTGATGAGGTCGACCTTGGGACTGGAAGGCCAGCGCGCCAGAAGCTCTTTCAGAATACGTGCCGTCGTGGATTTGCCAACGGCAACGGAGCCGGCGATGCCGATGACGAAGGGCGTCTTGTTGACGTCAGCCATGTTGAGGAAGCGGTTGCGTTGCTCGAACAACAGCTGCGATGCTTCCACATGGGAAGACAGCAGGCGCGACAGAGACAGGTAGATGCGCCGCACCTCATCCAGATCGATCGGATCATCCAGCGAACGCAGCCGTTTGACCTCGTCGGCAGAAAGCGTCAATGGCGTGTCGGCACGAAACTTCGACCATTCTTCCGAACTGAAGAAGTGGTAGGGCGAATATTCATCCGGTCGGAAATGATCGAGTGTGCTCGGCATGCCTCTCTCCCCGCTGCCTGCCTCGATCTTCATGATGTCGGCCTCGCTGCCTTTTCCGCAAGACCGGTTTGCCCGGTCCTGCGCTCCAGCTCGGCGAAAACCTCATTCAGCGGGATGTCGGCGATCTTCAAAACCACCAGCAGATGGTAAAGCAGGTCCGCCGCTTCGTTCTTCAGCCCGTCGCGGTCTTTTGCGATGGCCGCAATGACGGCTTCCACGGCTTCTTCGCCGAGTTTCTTTGCCGCACGCTCCTGGCCGGCCGCAACCAGCTTGGCCGTCCAGGATTCGTCAGGAGACGCAGCGGCGCGGGTTGCGACGATGCGCTCCAGATCGGAAAGGGAAAATGCGCTCATGGGGGAATCCTGCAATCAATCGAGACGCATGGCGATGCCATGCTCGGCCATGTAGTTCTTGGCTTCACCGATCGAATAAGTGCCGAAGTGGAAGATCGAAGCGGCAAGCACCGCAGTCGCATGGCCATCCCGAACCCCTGCCACCAGATCATCCAGCGTGCCGACGCCCCCCGAAGCGATGACGGGGACTCGAACCTGATCGGCAATGCTGCGCGTCAGGCCGATATCGTAACCGCTCTTTGTGCCGTCGCGGTCCATCGAGGTGACAAGCAATTCGCCGGCGCCGCGTTCGACCATCTTGATGGCGAATTCCACGGCGTCAATCCCGGTCGGCTGGCGTCCGCCATGGGTGAATATTTCCCAGCGGCCTTCTTCCCCATCCTTTGAAACCCGCTTGGCGTCGATGGAAACGACGATGCACTGGTTGCCGAACTTGTCGGCCGCCTGCGCCACGAAGTCGGGATCCTTGACCGCTGCGGAATTGATCGAGACCTTGTCGGCCCCGCACAGAAGCAGCTTGCGGATGTCGGCGACGGCGCGAACGCCGCCACCGACGGTCAGTGGCATGAAGCAATGATCGGCCGTGCGCGAAACCACATCGAATATCGTGTCGCGATTATCCGAAGAGGCGGTAATGTCCAGGAAGCAGAGTTCGTCCGCGCCTGCCGCATCATAGGCTTTCGCCGCCTCGACCGGGTCGCCGGCGTCGATCAGATCGACGAAGTTCACGCCCTTGACGACACGGCCGTCTTTCACATCCAGGCAGGGAATAACGCGGGCTTTTAGGGTCATACGCGTACCTCCCTTGCGGCCTTGATGAGGGCGAGCGCCTCCGCCGGATCGATACGGCCGTCATAAAGCGCGCGGCCGGAAATCGCGCCTTCGAGCTTTGCCGCATCCGGCTGCAACATGCGCTTGATGTCGTCGATGGAGGCAAGACCACCGGACGCGATGACCGGGATGGAGACGGCGTCGGCCAGTTCCAGCGTCGAGGCCCAATTTATACCGGCCAGAATGCCGTCACGATCGATATCGGTGTAGATGATGGCCGCGACGCCGGCACCTTCGAAACGTTTGGCAAGCTCGATCACGCCGAGTTCGGAGGCTTCCGCCCAGCCTTCCACCGCAACCTTGCCGCCCTTGGCATCGATACCGACGGCGACCTGGCCGGGAAAACGCTTGCAGGCTTCAATGACCAGAACCGGATCGCGCACCGCCACGGTGCCGAGAATGACGCGAGCAAGCCCACGGCTCAGCCAGGCCTCGATATGATCGAGCGTGCGGATGCCGCCGCCCAGCTGCACCGGGTTTTTCGTCGCCTTCAGAATGGCATCAACCGCCGCGCCATTGACCGTCTGGCCGGCGAACGCACCGTTGAGATCAACGACATGCAGCCATTCAAAGCCTTGATCCTCGAAAGCTTTCGCCTGTGCGCCGGGGTCGGTATTATAGACGGTGGCCTGGTCCATATCGCCGAGTTTCAGGCGAACGCACTGGCCGTCTTTAAGGTCGATTGCGGGAAAAAGAATCATGTCAGGGCTTCCAGCGCAGGAAATTGGAAATCAGGGCAAGGCCGAGCGTCTGGCTTTTTTCCGGGTGGAACTGCGCGCCGGCCATATTGTCGCGACCGACGAAAGCCGTCATCGCGCCACCGTAATTTGTGGTGGCGATGACATCCGTCGAGTGCTTGGCCGCCAGATGATAGGAATGCACGAAATAGGCGTGCAAGCCATCCGCGCCGGTCTTGATGCCGTCGAACAGGGGGTGGGCGTGGCGGATTTCCAGCGTGTTCCAGCCGATCTGCGGAATCTTCAGGTTCTTATCGGCAGGCGTCATTTCCACGACGTCACCCTCGATCCAGCCGAGCCCGGTGCTAACAGTCTTTTCCAGCCCGCGGGATGACATGAGCTGCATTCCGACGCAGATGCCGAGGAAGGGATGCGCCTTTTTCTCGACGGCTTCAAGGAGCGCCTCATGCATTCCGGGAACGGCATCCAGACCGGCGCGGCAGTCGGCATAAGCACCGACACCAGGCAGCACGATGCGGTCCGCCGAGGCGACGTGATCCGGCTTGTCGGTCAAATCGATGGTTGCGTTGATGCCGGCTTCACGCGCGGCACGCTCGAAAGCTTTGGTGGCCGAACGCAGGTTGCCCGAGCCGTAGTCGATGATCGCGACACGCATGTCAGCGCCTTCCATTCAAGTCGAAAAGAAACGATCCGGCGGGATCGTTGACGAAGTTTTTGCCGCCGCTCTTTTGCGGCGAAGGGGTCCAGACCGGGTGCGACAGCTGTTCTTCCGCGTCAGCGTTTTCGGAGAGACCGGAGAAATATATGTCTTCGGCGCTCGAAAGATCAGGGGCGGAAACGACTGACTTCAGCGTCCAACCTTTGCGGATCAGGTGCCGGACGAGAAAATTGCGTCCCTCCAGCGCTGTTATGAGCCCAATCGTGAAACCAACAAGAATTCCGGCAGGTTCGAATCCGGCTAACATCGAGACTTGTCCGGCCGCAACGAGTGCGATGACAACGATAGCCGTCCCCAGCCACAGCCGGTTGATCGCAAGCCATAACCATGGCGCAAAGAGAGCCAGCCAGACGAAACGATCGGCAATGAATCGGGTCGTCTTGTGGTCCCTGTCCGGCCCGTTGGGGGCTTCCAGAACGAGATAGCTTGTCATGGGCTTCCTGACAGCTTTGGCGTCAGGCCAGCATGCCCTTTGTTGAGGGAACGCGGCCTGCCTGCCGGGGGTCGATCTCGGTTGCCGTGCGAAGAACGCGGGCAACGGCCTTGAAGCATGTTTCGGCGATATGATGGTTGTTGGCGCCGTAATGGTTCAGGATATGCAGCGTGATGCCGGCATTCTGGGCGAGCGCCTGAAAGAATTCGCGCACCAGTTCCGTGTCGAAGGTGCCGATCTTTGGCGCGGAAAAATTGACGTTCCAGACGAGGAACGGCCGGCCGGAAATATCGACGGCGGCCTTGGTCATCGTCTCGTCCATGGCAAGGTCGAGCGAGGCGTAGCGGGTAATACCGCGCCGGTCGCCCAGCGCCTTCGCGATCGCCTGGCCAATGGCGATGCCAGTATCTTCCACGGTGTGATGATCATCGATGTGAAGGTCGCCCTGAACCTCGATCTCCATGTCGATCAGCGAATGGCGGCTCAGCTGGTCCAGCATATGGTCGAAAAATCCCACGCCGGTGGAAATTTTCGATTTGCCGGTGCCGTCGATATCCACACGCACCGAAACCGAGGTTTCGTTGGTCTTGCGGATAATCTCGCCTTTACGTTCTGCCATTTTGGCCGCTCCGTGAAAATGTCGCCGTTCCTTATCAGCACGGGACACAAATATCCAGTTGTTCCATCGTCTTGGCTGACCTGCGGAAAACCCGGTGTGATCCCGATGATTGCAATCGCAAAAACCAGACTTACATAGAACCCGAAAAGGGCCGCAACCCGGCCCGTTAACTCCAGGCCCGGCAGGGCAGACAGGTGTTTGATGACAACAATCATTACAGTCAGAAAGGGCGGCAAGGTCGTCATGGCTGGCGACGGGCAGGTGAGCCTCGGCCAGACCGTCATGAAGGGCAACGCCCGCAAGGTTCGCCGCATCGGCAAGGGTGAAGTGATTGCCGGTTTCGCAGGCGCGACGGCCGATGCTTTTACTTTGCTTGACCGCCTCGAGAAGAAACTCGAGCAATATCCCGGCCAGCTCATGCGCGCCGCCGTGGAACTCGCAAAAGACTGGCGCACGGATAAATATCTGCGCAATCTCGAAGCGATGATGCTGGTCGCCGATAAATCCACCACGCTTGCCATTACCGGCAATGGCGATGTGCTGGAGCCCGAGCACGGCGCAATCGCCATCGGTTCCGGCGGCAATTATGCTTTCGCCGCCGCCCGCGCCATGATGGATACCGACAAGTCGGCCGAAGACGTGGCCCGGCAGGCGCTCGATATCGCCGCCGATATCTGCGTTTATACCAATCACAATCTCGTCGTGGAAACGCTCGACGCCGAGTAAGCGTATTTCTCACCAATGGGTCCTGTGGGCCGGGCCGAATGGCCGGCCGGAGCAGGAAAGCCGAGAGGACAGAATGACCACTTTTTCTCCCCGGGAAATCGTCTCGGAACTGGACCGCCACATCATCGGTCAGCACGATGCAAAACGGGCGGTCGCGATTGCGCTGCGCAATCGCTGGCGTCGCCAGCAGCTCGATGAGAGCCTGCGCGACGAAGTCATGCCAAAAAATATTCTCATGATCGGGCCGACCGGTGTCGGCAAGACGGAAATCTCGCGCCGCCTCGCCAAGTTGGCCGGCGCGCCTTTCATCAAGGTTGAAGCCACCAAGTTCACCGAAGTCGGTTATGTCGGCCGCGATGTCGAGCAGATCATTCGTGACCTTGTCGAGATTGGTATCGGCCTCGTGCGCGAAAAGAAGCGCGCCGAAGTGCAGGCCAAGGCGCATCAGAGCGCCGAAGAGCGCGTGCTCGACGCGTTGGTCGGCTCAACCGCGTCACCGGGCACGCGCGAGAGCTTCCGCAAGAAGCTGCGCGATGGTGAATTGGACGACAAGGAAATTGACATCGAGGTGGCCGATAGCGGATCGGGCATGCCCGGTTTCGAAATCCCGGGCATGCCGGGCGCCAATATTGGCGTGCTCAACTTGTCGGAAATGTTCGGCAAAGCCATGGGCGGACGCACCAAGAAGGTGCGCACGACGGTGTCGAAATCCTATGCCGACCTTATCCGTGACGAATCCGACAAGCTGCTGGACAATGAGATGATCCAGCGCGAAGCGGTCAAGTCGGTGGAAAATGACGGCATCGTCTTCCTTGACGAGATCGACAAGATTGCCGCCCGCGATGGCGGCATGGGCGCCGGCGTCTCGCGCGAAGGCGTGCAGCGCGACCTGCTGCCGCTCGTCGAAGGCACGACGGTTTCGACCAAATATGGGCCGGTCAAGACCGACCATATCCTGTTCATCGCATCGGGCGCCTTCCATGTGGCGAAGCCGTCGGATCTCCTGCCTGAGCTTCAGGGCCGCCTGCCGATCCGCGTTGAGCTGAAGCCACTGACCAGGGAAGATTTCCGCCGTATCCTGACGGAGACGGAAGCAAGCCTCATCCGCCAGTACAAGGCGCTGATGGCGACGGAAGAACTGGATCTCGACTTCACCGACGACGCCATCGATGCTCTGGCTGATGTGGCCGTTCATCTCAACTCGTCGGTCGAAAATATCGGTGCCCGCCGTCTGCAGACGGTAATGGAGCGTGTTTTGGACGAAATTTCCTTCAACGCGCCGGATCGTGGCGGTTCCGCCGTCAAGATTGACCAGGAATATGTCCGTAAACACGTCGGCGACCTCGCCGCCGATACGGACCTCTCGCGCTATATTCTCTGAAGACTTCAGGGATCGAGGAAAGAAGAGTGCGGCCATATTTGCCGCACTCTTTTATTTTATCTGCCTCATCTCGCATTCAGCCCGCATTTTGTTTATGGGAAGGGCTGCATTCCGGTTGGAACCGTTTTAGTGGAATGATCAGGTTTTCCAGCACCTTTCGCTGGCAGAAGCCGCAGGCTTGAGAAAAGGCATTCGCTCGTGCGCAAAACTCTTCTGGCATTTGCCGCTGCTTTGACGTTTACCGTCACCGCGTCTTCTTATGTGCAGGCTGCAACGGTCGTGCCGCCGGGCAATCGCAATGCCGAGCAACCGGGCGTTCCCGGTGCTTCCGCAAAAAGAACCAAGGCGTCCAACACGTCTTTTGAGCGCAAATACCAGAAGGTCATCGATCTTTTGTCTTCCGACAAGGCGCTGATCGCCAAGATCAAGTCGACGGCCGGGCGTTACGGGATTGATCCGATCCATATGATCGGCGCGATCGTTGGCGAACACACTTATAATGTCGATGCCTATGACCGGCTGCAATCTTATTACGTCAAGGCAGCTTCTTACGCGGGTAGCAGCTTCCGTTTCGGCTATAAGGATGAAACGATTGCGCAGTTTCTGACGCATTCGCAATTTTCCAAATGCCAGTCGAAGAAGGATTCTTACAGTCTCTGGAACTGCCGGGAAGATGTATGGGATGACAGTTTCCGCGGCAAGACCGTCGATGGCGTGACCTATCCGAACAACCGTTTCAGTGCTGTGTTCTTCCAGCCCTTTTATGCCGGCCAGACCTTCGGCCTCGGCCAGATAAATCCGCTGACGGCGCTGATGCTGTCCGACATGGTGGCGAGAACGTCGGGTTATGAGAAGTTGGATGAGAACGACGCCACCGCGGTCTACACCGCCATCATGGACCCCGACCGCTCGCTGGCTTTCATGGCGGCCTCTATCCGCAAATCGATCGATGATTACCGGTCGATTGCCGATATGGACATTTCGAAGAATCCGGGCGTGACCTCTACGCTTTATAATGTCGGTGGGTCGCAACAGCGCGCTGCCATTCTGGCCCAAAAGAACCGCCAGCGCGCCGCAGGCGGGGAACAGCCACTGTTGCCGGAGGAAAATTATTACGGCTGGCTGGTGAATGACCGCATCAAGGATCTCCAGGCGCTTTTGTAGAAAACGGCGACTATCGGCTGCATTGTTTCCAAAAAGGAAATAATATTTGGCTGGCTGCCGCAATTGACGAGCGCCCGCCTCCGCGTCCAATCTGTGTTTCCAGAATAGAGGAGGCGCATGTGAGCCGCACGAATAAATTCGGCCTTTCCATCGATGACAGGCTTTATGCCTTTTTGACTGAAGATGTCCTGCCGGGCACGGGTCTAAACAGCGAGGCGTTCTTCGAAGGCTTTTCGACCATTGTTCACGAGCTTTCTCCGAAGAACCGTGAACTGCTCGCCAAGCGCGATGCGCTGCAGGAAAAAATCGACGGCTGGTACCGAGAGAGCGGTGCCCCCTCGGATTTCGATGTATACGAGGCATTCCTGAGGGAAATCGGATACCTTTTGCCGGAAGGTCCTGATTTCAAGGTGGAAACCAGCAACGTCGATCCGGAAATTGCTGCCGTCGCCGGTCCGCAGCTCGTTGTTCCCGTCATGAATGCCCGTTATGCGCTGAACGCCGCCAATGCCCGTTGGGGTTCGCTTTACGATGCACTCTATGGCACGGATGCCATTTCTGATGCCGATGGTGCCGAAAAGGGCAGGGCCTATAACCCGAAGCGCGGTGAAAAGGTCATCGCCTGGGCGCGCAACTTCCTCGATGAAACCGCTCCGCTTTTGAGCGGTAGCTGGTCTGATGTCACCGGTTTCGAGATCGTCGATGGGCTGCTGCAGCTTGTTGCCAGCAATGGTGGGACCGGTCTCAAGGACGAAACGCAATTCAAGGGTTTCACCGGGGAAGCGGCAAAGCCCGCGACGATCCTGCTCGGCAAGAACGGTCTGCATACCGAAATCGTGATCGATCCCTCGACCGAAATCGGCAAGGGCGACAGGGCGGGCATCTCTGATGTCATTCTTGAATCCGCCCTGACGACCATCATGGATTGCGAAGATTCGGTTGCCGCCGTCGATGCCGAGGACAAGGTTCTGGTTTACGGTAACTGGCTCGGCCTGATGCGTGGAGACCTGACGGAAGAGGTCTCGAAGGGCGGCCACACTTTCACACGCCGCCTCAACCCGGATCGCTATTATACAGCGCCCAATGGCTCCGCGCTGACGCTGCCGGGCCGGTCGCTGATGCTGGTGCGCAATGTCGGTCATCTCATGACCAATCCGGCAATCCTTGATTGGGATGGGCATGAAGTACCCGAGGGCATCATGGATGCCGTCGTCACGGCGCTCATTGCACTCTATGACGTCGGCCCTTCCGGGCGACGCCAGAACTCTCGGGCCGGCTCTATGTATGTGGTGAAGCCGAAGATGCATGGGCCGGAAGAAGTGGCCTTCGCCAACGAGATTTTCACGCGGGTCGAAGAGCTTGTCGGCATGCAGCCAAACACCATGAAGATGGGCATCATGGATGAGGAGCGCCGCACCACTGTTAACCTCAAGGAAAGCATTCGCGCAGCGAAGGATCGTGTGGTCTTCATCAATACAGGCTTCCTCGACCGTACCGGCGACGAAATCCATACCTCCATGGAAGCGGGTCCGATGATCCGCAAGGGCGACATGAAGCAGGCCGCCTGGATCGCCGCTTATGAAAACTGGAACGTCGATATCGGGCTAGAATGCGGTCTTTCCGGCCATGCGCAGATCGGCAAAGGCATGTGGGCCATGCCCGACCTGATGGCGGCGATGCTGGAGCAGAAGATTGCGCATCCGAAGGCCGGCGCCAACACCGCATGGGTGCCGTCGCCGACCGCTGCGACGCTGCATGCCACGCATTATCACAAGGTCGATGTCGCCGCTGTTCAGCAAGAGCTGAAAAGCCGCGGCCGTGCGAAGCTTTCCGACATTCTGTCAGTGCCGGTTGCGCCGCGTCCCAACTGGACGCCGGAAGAAATCCAGCGTGAACTCGACAACAATGCGCAGGGTATTCTAGGCTATGTCGTGCGCTGGGTCGATCAGGGTGTCGGCTGCTCCAAGGTACCAGACATCAACAATGTCGGTCTGATGGAGGATCGCGCGACGCTTCGCATTTCAGCGCAGCACATGGCGAACTGGCTGCGCCATGGCGTCGTGACAGAGGCGCAGATCGTCGAGACCATGAAGCGCATGGCGGCTGTGGTCGACGCGCAGAATGCAGGCGATCAAGCCTATCTGCCGATGGCGTCCGACTTCGAAGGATCGGTAGCCTTTCAGGCTGCTGTCGAACTGGTGTTGAAGGGCCGGGAGCAACCGAACGGCTACACTGAACCGGTCCTGCACCGCCGCCGCCTCGAGCTGAAGGCAAAGCAGGCGGCGTAATCTCCGCCCTTTTCACCAATAAAAAAGCCGCCGGGACGTTTCCCGGCGGCTTTTTCTTGATCTGCTGTTGCGGCCCTTACTGGATCACGACAACCTTGGTGCTGCGGCCAGGGCGGACGCGGCTGTAAAGGTCGATCACATCCTGGTTGATCATGCGGATGCAGCCGGAAGAAGCGGCGGTGCCGATCGAGGCCCATTCGGGCGAACCGTGGATACGGAACAGCGTATCCTGTCCCTTTTCGTTAAAGAGATACATGGCGCGCGCGCCGAGCGGGTTGGAAAGGCCCGGGCCCATGCCGGCCTCGACATATTTCGCCACTTCCGGCTTGCGGTCTGCCATTTCCTTTGGCGGATGCCACATCGGCCATTCCTGCTTCCAGGCCACATAGGCTTCACCGGCCCAGGCGAAACCAGCCTTGCCGACGCCAATGCCGTAACGGACGGCGCGGTTGCCGGAGAGGATATAATAAAGGAAACGATCGCGCGTATTGACGATGATCGTGCCGGGACGCTCGTTCGTCTGGAATTCGACGATTTGGCGGCGGTATTTTTCATTCACGCGGTTGATCGGGATGGCCGGCAGCGCATAGCCCGCATCGGTCACCGGACCGTAGACATCGTTGAAGATCTGAACCGTTTCGACCTTCGCCGGAACGGGATCGGCAACCGGTACGGAGGCTGCGATCTTGGCTGATGTTGGAGTGGCGGATTGGGAGGTAGTTTCGGCGCAGCCGGCCAGTGCCAGTGCTGCCGTCAGACCGAGTATGGTCAATGGGGTACGGATGCGCATGTCGTTCTCGCGGAAAATTCGCCAAATTGTGCGAAGGAGTAGGCTTAATAGGATAAATCGGTTATTTTCCATTCAGCCGCTCTTGGCAAGCCGTTGTGCAGCCGCGAAACGGCACCGCATTTAAAATTGCCGGTTGATTGCCTTTTTTGCAACAATAGGCCAAACGCTTCAGCAGCCTTTATCCATGACTATTCTTTCCGTTACCAACAATAATCCGTTAATCGACGGCCGCCAGTCGGACAAGGCGATGCTGGTGCGCCGCGGCGTGCAGGTGCTGTTGCACGAAATGCGCCACTCGGTCTTGCCGGAACTGCCGCTTGCAAGCGGGCGACGGGCAGATCTGATCAGCCTGTCGGTCAAGGGTGAAATCTGGATCATCGAGATCAAATCCTCGATCGAGGATTTCCGCGTCGATCGCAAATGGCCGGAATACCGCCTGCATTGCGATCGATTGTTTTTTGCCACCCATCCGGAAGTTCCAACCGATATATTCCCGGAGGAATGCGGGTTGATACTGTCGGATGGGTATGGCGCTCACATGCTTCGCGACGCGCCGGAACATAAATTGCCGCCGGCGACCCGCAAATCTGTCATGCTGGATTTTTCCAGAACCGCTGCGACCCGGCTTATGCTGGCGGAATGGACCACCGGGCGCAGCTTTGGCGAATAGGCGCTTATTTGGGCGCGCGCTTCGCGAGAATACGCTGCAGCGTCCTTCGGTGCATGTTCAGTCGCCGCGCCGTTTCCGAGACGTTGCGCTCGCACATCTCATAAACGCGCTGAATGTGCTCCCACCGAACCCGGTCGGCTGACATCGGGTTTTCGGGCACTTCCGTCTTTTCACCCTTGCGCTGCGTCAGGGCGTTGAACACGTCGTCGGCATCGGCAGGCTTGGCCAGATAGTCCAGCGCCCCCAGCTTTACGGCGGTAACAGCGGTGGCGATATTGCCGTAGCCGGTCAGAACGACGATCTGCGTGTCGTCGCGGTTCTGCCTGATGGCTTCGATCACCTCCAGCCCGTTGCCATCCGCAAGCCGCAGATCGACAACCGCATATTTCGGCGGCGCAGCCTTGGAACGCGCGATGCCTTCGCTCACGGTCTCGGCAGTGTCGACAATAAAGCCACGTGTCTCCATGGCCCGGGCAAGCCGCCGCAGGAAAGGGCCATCGTCATCAACGATCAGCAGAGATTTGTCAGGTCCGATAGGATCGATATCGTCCGCCGGCGCGCTTGTGGATGAGGTCTGGTCTTCTGTCTTCATGTCTCCGGCCTTCCGGCAACGTCATCGGCTTTTCTTGTTCTTATTGCCGCTTCAGCGTGAATGGTAAAGTCAACGGCTTCTTTTATCCTCCATGAGCGCCCGAGGCCAGACGATTGTGACCCGCGCGCCGGTTCCGGTTGTGCCGCGATTTTCGAACGCGACGGTGGCGCCGGAGCGCTCCAGCAAGGTCTTGGCGATAAAGAGCCCGAGCCCGAGCCCACCTGCACGTGTGTCATTGTGACGTTCGGTCACATAGGGCTCGCCGATACGGGCAAGCACGTCATGGGCATAACCTGGCCCATCGTCTTCAATGATGACTGCGACGTTCTGATGATCGTAATCCACCGTTACGGTGACTTTTTCGCGCGCATAATCCACGCCATTTTCAATGAGGTTGCCAAGGCCGTAGATGATGCCGGCATTGCGGATTCCGACCGGCTCGTCGGCGCGATTGTTCTTTTCAACCAGTTCCAGACAAATGCCGAATTCGCGATGCGGCGCCATTACCTCCTCGATCAGCGATGAAAGCGGCAGGCGGCGCATGTGCTCCTCATTGTCGGCGGACAGGGAGGTGAGACGACGCAGAATGTCGCGGCATCTTTCGCTCTGGCTGCGCAGCAGCGCTATGTCCTCGCCATATTTCTCATCATCCCCAAGTTCCCGCTCCATCTCCTTGGCGACGACGCTGATCGTCGCAAGGGGCGTACCCAGCTCGTGCGCTGCGGCGGCCGCCAGGCCGTCGAGCTGTGAAAGATGTTTTTCCCGTTCCAGCACCAGTTCGGTCGCAGCCAGCGCATCCGCGAGCTGATTGGCTTCGTGGGAAACGCGATAGGCATAAAAAGCTGCGAAAGACGTGGTGGCAATGATCGCCACCCAGGTGCCGACATGCAGCAGAAGCTGGATCGGCAAGACCTCACCGGGATACCAGGGAACCGGAAAGGGCGAAAAGGCGATCGCCGTCGAGCAGATGACGGCAAAGCCGAGGAGAATGAGGGAATGCCGCAACGGTTGGGAGGCAAAGGCAATGATGACCTGCACGCAGATCAGCGGCGCGAAAGGATTGGAAAGTCCGCCCGTGATATAGATCAGCGCCGTCAATTGCAAAAGGTCAAAGGCCAGCAGCAATGTCGCTTCCCACGGCTCCAGCCGGTAGGTGGAGGGAAAACGGGCCGTGAGAAAAAGGTTGGCGAGCGCCAGCGCCGCGATCAAAAGGCCGCAGGCCAAAAGTGGCAGCGGAAAATTCAGCCCGAAGGCGACAAGCAGGATCGTCGCCGTCTGTCCCGCAACCGCCAGCCAGCGAAGCCACACAATGGTCTGCAACCTTATCCTGCGGCTGGCGCGGCCAAGCCTGGTGGTTTCGATCGGATGGCCAGCCACCTTCGTCTCCTTTACCCTTGTCATCATCACGTTCCGCGCGGTTTCGCACGGCTGGTCGGCAGGGCATCGGCGGGATCCTCCGGCCACGGATGACGCGGATAGCGACCACGCATATCTGCCCGCACGTCCTTCCACGATCCCGCCCAGAAGCCGGGAAGATCACGCGTCGTCTGTATCGGCCTGTGCGCCGGCGACGTCAATTCCAGGAGCAGCGGCAACCGCCCCTGCGCAATGGCCGGGTGCGCCTTCAGCCCGAAAAGCTCCTGCACGCGAATGGAAAGCGTCGGCTCGCTGGCGTCATAGCGGATGGGATGCCGCTGGCCCGTCGGCGCTTCGAAATGGGTCGGCGCCAGCCTGCCGAGATCTCGGGCGACCTCATGTGGCACCAGGGACAGAATCCCTTCGGAAAGACTGCCGGGCCGGATGTCCTGAAGGCTCCGGACGCCATGCTGAAAAGGGATGAACCATTCGTCCAGCCGCGAAAGCAACGCCTCGTCGCTGACATCCGGCCAGGGCTCTCCGATGCTGGCATTCAGAAATCCGATCCGATCGCGCAATTGCGCGGTCTCTTTCGAAAAAGGAAGTATGCCGGTGCCGAAATCCCGAACGCCGTTGGCGAGCGCTTGCGCTGCCTGCTCACCGTCGGGACGGGGCAGGGGCGTTTCGTCCAGAATGATGGCGCCCAGACGCACTACCCGGCGCGCCCGCGCCTGTCCGCTCGCCCTGTCGAACAGCAGCTGATCCTGCTGAACGATAAGATGTGGCATACGCTCTTCTATATCAGCCCTGTCGATGCCGGCCGCCGCAAGGATGCGCGGCTGCGCGGCCCGTCCCGTAATGTCAGCGACAACAAGCATTCGGCTCGCCGCCAGCCGCTCCGTTTCAGCCAGTTCAGCCCCGCGGCCATTCGCCATGACATACCGGCCGCGCGCGCCGCGCTGAAGCGCGATCCTGTCCGGATATGCGTGCAGCAGAAGCGGTCCTG
>NZ_CP036358.1:2517500-2771937 GCF_004328495.1 Agrobacterium sp. 33MFTa1.1
TCAACCGAGACTCCGCAAGTAGTGGCGAGCGAACGCGGACCAGGCCAGTGGCAATGATGAATAAAGCGGAACGATCTGGAAAGGTCGGCCATAGAGGGTGATAGCCCCTTACGCGTAGAACAGTCATTGTCCTTGAGTAGGGCGGGACACGTGAAATCCTGTCTGAACATGGGGAGACCACTCTCCAAGCCTAAGTACTCGTGCATGACCGATAGCGAACAAGTACCGTGAGGGAAAGGTGAAAAGCACCCCGACGAGGGGAGTGAAATAGAACCTGAAACCGGATGCCTACAAACAGTCGGAGCCCGCAAGGGTGACGGCGTACCTTTTGTATAATGGGTCAACGACTTAGTGTAACTAGCAAGCTTAAGCCGGTAGGTGTAGGCGCAGCGAAAGCGAGTCTGAATAGGGCGATTGAGTTAGTTGCATTAGACCCGAAACCGAGTGATCTAGCCATGAGCAGGCTGAAGGTTGGGTAACACCAACTGGAGGGCCGAACCCATAACTGTTGCAATAGTTCGGGATGACTTGTGGCTAGGGGTGAAAGGCCAATCAAACTCGGAAATAGCTGGTTCTCCGCGAAATCTATTTAGGTAGAGCGTCGACCGAATACCCTCGGGGGTAGAGCACTGGATGGGCTATGGGGACTCACCGTCTTACTGATCCTAACCAAACTCCGAATACCGAGGAGTACTAGTCGGCAGACACACGGCGGGTGCTAACGTCCGTCGTGAAAAGGGCAACAACCCTGACCTCCAGCTAAGGTCCCCAAGTCATGGCTAAGTGGGAAAGGATGTGAGGATCCCAAAACAACCAGGATGTTGGCTTAGAAGCAGCCATCATTTAAAGAAAGCGTAACAGCTCACTGGTCTAAATAAGGGTCTTTGCGCCGAAAATGTAACGGGGCTAAAGCCATGCACCGAAGCTGAGGATTTGCAGCAATGCAAGTGGTAGCGGAGCGTTCCGTAAGTCTGTGAAGGCGGACCCGTGAGGGCTGCTGGAGATATCGGAAGTGCGAATGTTGACATGAGTAACGATAAAGGGAGTGAGAGACTCCCTCGCCGAAAGACCAAGGGTTCCTGCTTAAAGTTAATCTGAGCAGGGTTAGCCGGCCCCTAAGACGAGGCGGACACGCGTAGTCGATGGGAACCACGTTAATATTCGTGGGCCTGGTGGTAGTGACGGATCTCGTGTGTTGTTCAACCTTATTGGATTGGTTGGGCGGCGAAGAGGTTCCAGGAAATAGCTCCACCGTATAGACCGTACCCGAAACCGACACAGGTGGTCAGGTAGAGTATACCAAGGCGCTTGAGAGAACTATGTTGAAGGAACTCGGCAAATTGCACGCGTAACTTCGGAAGAAGCGTGACCCTTTTGTACGCAAGTATGATGGGGTGGCACAGACCAGGGGGTAGCGACTGTTTATCAAAAACACAGGGCTCTGCGAAGTAGCAATACGACGTATAGGGTCTGACGCCTGCCCGGTGCTGGAAGGTTAAAGGGAGGGGTGCAAGCTCTGAACTGAAGCCCCAGTAAACGGCGGCCGTAACTATAACGGTCCTAAGGTAGCGAAATTCCTTGTCGGGTAAGTTCCGACCTGCACGAATGGCGTAACGACTTCCCCGCTGTCTCCAACATAGACTCAGTGAAATTGAATTCCCCGTGAAGATGCGGGGTTCCTGCGGTCAGACGGAAAGACCCCGTGCACCTTTACTATAGCTTTACACTGGCATTCGCCAAGGCATGTGTAGGATAGGTGGTAGGCTTTGAAGCAGGGACGCCAGTTTCTGTGGAGCCATCCTTGAAATACCACCCTTATCTTCGTGGATGTCTAACCGCGGTCCGTTATCCGGATCCGGGACAGTGTATGGTGGGTAGTTTGACTGGGGCGGTCGCCTCCGAAAGAGTAACGGAGGCGCGCGATGGTTAGCTCAGACCGGTCGGAAATCGGTCGTCGAGTGCAATGGCATAAGCTAGCCTGACTGCGAGACTGACAAGTCGAGCAGAGACGAAAGTCGGTCATAGTGATCCGGTGGTCCCGTGTGGAAGGGCCATCGCTCAACGGATAAAAGGTACGCCGGGGATAACAGGCTGATGACCCCCAAGAGTCCATATCGACGGGGTTGTTTGGCACCTCGATGTCGACTCATCGCATCCTGGGGCTGGAGCAGGTCCCAAGGGTATGGCTGTTCGCCATTTAAAGCGGTACGTGAGTTGGGTTCAGAACGTCGTGAGACAGTTCGGTCCCTATCTGCCGTGGGTGTAGGAATATTGACAGGATCTGTCCCTAGTACGAGAGGACCGGGATGGACGTATCTCTGGTGGATCTGTTGTCCTGCCAAGGGCATAGCAGAGTAGCTATATACGGAATGGATAACCGCTGAAGGCATCTAAGCGGGAAACCAACCTGAAAACGAGTGTTCCCTATCAGAGCCGTGGAAGACGACCACGTTGATAGGACGGGTGTGGAAGCACAGCAATGTGTGAAGCTTACCGTTACTAATAGCTCGATCGACTTCTTCGTTCCCATTGTTCATGCTCATCAAGCGAAGCTTGATGATCTGTTCTGTCTTCACGCTGACGTGGCCTTCGGCCACTACGCTGCAGACGGCGCGCCAAACGATTGGCGACGGACTAGCGCCCTGTATGGGCGCCACGCTCGACCTCGAGCAAGGCAACATACGGATAAGTCACAGAAACGACGTGTAAATTAAATAGAGCCTTGAGCTCTCCAGCTTCTCGAAAACAACGTTCATGTGAAAACATGAACAATGTTGCGTTTTGCCGACCTGGTGGTTATCGCGGGGCGGCTGCACCCGTTCCCATTCCGAACACGGCCGTGAAACGCCCCAGCGCCAATGGTACTTCGTCTCAAGACGCGGGAGAGTAGGTCGCTGCCAGGTCTGCAAAACGCATCAAAATCTTCTCATCACATCCCTCGGCCCAGCCGAAAAAAAAGGGCCGCCAAAAGCGGCCTTTTGCAGTTTAAGACAAAACTTAAGGAAAACGCCAAGTGCGTCCCTTACAGGAGATAAATTGCTCCGCAATTTACTCCGGCAAAGATCCGTCGTCGCTAAAGCAACGACGTAACCGCGACATTCGGCCTTGCCGAATGCGCTGGACGCGGGGTGGAGCAGCCCGGTAGCTCGTCAGGCTCATAACCTGAAGGCCGCAGGTTCAAATCCTGCCCCCGCAACCAAAATTACGAAGAAAGCAAACACGAAAGCCCTCTCCCAAAAGAGGGCTTTATTGCGTTTCGGGCATAGCTCAACGATAGCACAAATCCGCCCCCGAGCACCCGGGGCAAGTGGGTGCACCCAAACACAGTCGAACACTCCGAAAACAACCCGGCTTCACAAAGTCCCGGATGCACCCTGGCCCGAAGCCGTGCAATCTGAAGCCATACAGGAAGCCGCTCGTTCCAGGCGTCCCTCCGGGGAGGACCCGACCGGATGGCTTGTGATGTTGGCGTGCCTCAAGCGGTTTCTGTACGCCAACGCCTGACGCAGCTTCTGTCTTAGCGGCCAATTCCACATTCGGGATTGCCATGGAACCGAAACTGGCGATGATACGCCATCCTCGAGACACAGAAGAAGAAGCCGTGAACGACGATCCGTTGCAAATCCTCAAGACCGTTTACGGCTATGACAGCTTCCGTGGGCGACAGGCGGAAATCATTCGGCATGTCACGTCCGGAAACAACGCCTTCGTGCTGATGCCGACGGGTGGCGGAAAGTCACTGTGTTACCAGATTCCGGTGCTCGCCCGCAAAGGCATGGGGCTGATCGTCTCGCCGCTGATCGCGTTGATGGTCGATCAGGTGGCGGCGCTTCGGCAGGCCGGCGTGCGGGCCGAGGCACTCAACTCCGACCTTTCGCCAGAAGAGCGGCGGGCGCTCTGGCAGGCCATGCGCTCCGGAAATGTCGATATTCTCTATGCTGCGCCGGAAACCCTTCTCAAACCGGAAGTTCTCGAGGCACTTCAATCCATTGATCTGTCGCTGATCGCTGTCGATGAGGCTCACTGCCTTTCGCAATGGGGGCACGACTTCCGTCCGCCCTATCGCCAACTCGATCTGCTTATCGAGCGTTTTCCGAATACGCCGCGCATGGCGCTGACGGCAACAGCCGACGAACCTACCCGCGCCGAAATCCTCGGCCATCTGGATATCAAAGAGGACGATGCCTTCATCGCGGGTTTCGATCGTCCCAATATCCGCTACGCGATCATGGAAAAGGATAATCCCCGCGCTCAGCTCAGACGTTTTCTGAAAGACCGGGAAGACCAAAGCGGCATCGTTTACTGCCTGTCGAAACGCAAGGTCGAGGAAACGGCCGCCTGGCTGCGCGAAGAAGGACGTGACGCACTGCCTTATCATGCCGGCATGGACAAAGCCGCGCGGGAGGAGAACCAGACCCGTTTCCAGCACGGCGAAGCCGTCATCATCGTCGCGACGGTTGCCTTCGGCATGGGCATCGACAAACCGGACGTACGTTTTGTCGTCCATATTGATCTGCCCGGCAGCATTGAAGCCTATTATCAGGAGACCGGCCGCGCAGGCCGTGATGGTCTCCCGTCCGACGTGCTCATGCTCTACGGTTATGAAGACATTGCGTTGCGTAATCGTTTCATCGAGGAATCGGACGCCGCGGATCAGCGCAAACATATGGAGCGGCAGAAGCTCGACGCGCTGCTCGGTCTTGCGGAGACGGCAAGCTGCCGCAGGCAGATATTGCTTTCCTATTTCGGCGACAGATGCGAGCCATGCGGCAATTGCGATACATGCGCGGAGCCGCCGGATCTGTTCGACGGCGCCATAGCCGCCCAAAAACTGCTTTCCTGTATTTACCGCACCGGAGAAAGATTCGGACAAGCCTATGTCATCCGCGTCCTGCTGGGCCTCGAAGACGAAAGGATTTCCCGATTCGGGCATGATCGCATAACCACTTATGGCATCGGTAAGGAGCACGACAATCGCACCTGGCGCGCCATTCTTCGCCAGCTGGTCGCGTTGCGACTAATTGATGTCGATTTGTCCGGACACGGCGGATTGTCCATTTCCGCCGACGGGAGGCAGTTCCTGCGTGAAAAACCGTCGCTGATGCTGAGAATACCATCTGCGCCCCGGCAGCAGGCGCCGCGAAACGCCGCATCTGCCGCCCTGCCAGACGCTGACCGCGGCCTCTTCGAGGTTCTGCGCGCAAAACGCATGGAAATCGCCCGCGCACAGAACGTTCCGCCTTATGTGATTTTTCACGATAAGACGCTCATCGAGCTTGCCGCCGCAAAACCGGTCTCCGTGAAGGAGATGGCGCAGATTCCAGGCGTGGGGGATACCAAACTGGAACGTTACGGTCCGGCCTTTCTTGAGGCGATCATGCAGCATGCCGCCAGCGACTGACCGGCCGACACCCAGAGGAAATCCCGTCAGAAAAAAGTCACATGAGCCGGGTCAGCCGGTCGTGTCTTTAAACAGAACGTTCTGATCGATGAGGTAACGGGAAAACAAGGGCAGGCTGGCGCCACCGATTGCACGCGCCTGGCTGCCGACGGCGCCTTCGACGATCTCCGGCAGCGTGACGCCCTGAAGATCGTGGCGTTTGAGCGCCTCCCGGGTGGCGGCAACGATCCTTGTCCTGACCCAGTCCGGAAAGCCGCCATCAATGATGACGCTGGAAAAATCGATGATGGATGCTGCGGCGATGACAGCCTGGGCTAGGGCTGCCGCAGTTTTTCCGATCCAGCTTTCCAGCGGTTCGCCAAAATCGATCCATTCGTCGGGCGAGAACCAGAGGGGGCGCGGATCGATGCCTCTTTCGCGCAGCATGTTCTCAAGAACGAAGATGGATGCGATTTTGAGGAGCTGAACGGTATTACCATCCTCCCCCTGGACGGGCAGTGGGCCGATTGCGCCTGCGGTACCGGTCTTTCCAGAAAATAGCGCTGAATTCAGGACAACGCCGCCGCCTATGAAGGAGCCGATAAAGACGTAGAGAAAATCGGTATAATTCTGGCCCGCACCAAATACCAGTTCAGCACCGCAGGCGCTGGTTGCGTCATTCTGCAGAAACACCGGGTAGCTGACGTTTTCGGCGATGCCCGCCCGAATATCGACATCCCGCCACCGTTCCATCTCAATCTGCGGCGCCCCGACCTCCTGCGCCCAGTTCCAGAGTTCGAACGGGGCGGCGATACCCACACCGGCTATTTTCTGCCGTTCTGCGGGGGAAAGCTTCGATTCCAGTTCGGCCATACCCTCGATCACGAAGGGCAATATCCATTCCGGCAGCGGATAGGGGTAGGTCCTGCGAAGCTTGAGCCTGATGTGGCCGACAAAATCCATCAACACCAGATCGACGCTGCGCCGGCCGATCTTGACACCGAAGGAGAACACGGCGTCGGGATTGAGGCGCATTGGGGTCGATGGTTGGCCGACCCTGCCGCGCAGCCTTTCGCCGCGGATGAGAAGTCCGTCCTTTTCGAGTGAGCGCATGATAACCGAAACGGTCTGCGCGGAGAGACCGCAAAGTCTGGCAATTTCGGCTTTTGACAACCCGCCATGGCGGCGAACGAGGGAGAGCACAAGCCGCTCGTTATAAGCGCGCACACCGATCTGGTTGGCGCCACCGCTCATATCCATGGTAGTGGGCGGCGCTTGCTGCGCCGTCTCGACAGATTGTCTCATAATGTCATCCTCCCGCCTTCCATATCTGCCGCGGCCGATACAGCTGGCTTTATGGCAATCTTGCTATCGCAACGTAAACGTCATTGGCGATATTCCTCCATGCCGGGCCTCAGAATGCCACACAGAATTAATAATTCAATCGGATTTATTTATTGACAGCCGTTTCCTTTGGTGGTTCCATCGGAGCTAACGATCATTGTTCTCGGAGGAGACGAGATCGTCGGGTAGCCGAATAGGTGCTCAAATATCCATTGGGAGGATCTCATGAAGACCACTGTTTCCGCTCTTCTGGGCGCGCTTGCGCTTGGCGTTTCTTTCGCTTCCGCCGCTTCCGCCGCCGACACATCTGTTTGCCTCATCACCAAGACCGACACCAATCCATTCTTCGTCAAGATGAAGGAAGGCGCGACTGCCAAGGCCAAGGAGCTTGGTGTGACGCTGAAATCCTACGCAGGCAAGATCGACGGCGATTCCGAAAGCCAGGTCGCAGCGATCGAGACCTGCATCGCCGATGGCGCCAAAGGTATTCTGATCACAGCATCGGATACCAAAGGCATCGTTCCGGCCGTGCAAAAGGCACGTGATGCGGGGCTTCTGGTCATTGCCCTCGACACGCCTCTGGAGCCTGTCGATGCCGCTGATTCCACCTTCGCAACCGACAATCTTCTGGCTGGCGAACTGATCGGTAAGTGGGCCGCCGGCACGCTGGGCGACAAGGCCAAGGACGCAAAAATCGCCTTCCTCAACCTCACCCCTTCCCAGCCGACTGTGGATGTGCTGCGCAACCAGGGCTTCATGAAGGGCTTTGGCATTGATGTGAAGGACATCAACAAGATCGGTGACGAGAACGACCCGCGTATCGTGGGCCACGATGTCACCAATGGTAACGAGGAAGGCGGCCGTGCGGCGATGGAGAATCTGCTGCAGAAGGACCCGACCATCAATGTTGTCCACACCATCAACGAACCTGCGGCTGCCGGCGCTTATGAGGCGCTGAAGGCCGTCGGCCGCGAAAAGGACGTGCTGATCGTTTCCGTCGATGGCGGTTGCCCGGGCGTCAAGAACGTCGCGGAGGGCGTTATCGGCGCGACCTCGCAGCAATATCCGCTGTTGATGGCGGCGCTTGGCGTCGAAGCCGTCAAGAAGTTTGCGGACACGGGTGAAAAGCCGAAGCCGACAGCAGGCAAGAACTTTGTCGACACCGGCGTGACGCTGGTAACCGACAAGCCGGTCAAGGGCCTCGACTCGATCGATACGAAGGAAGGTCTCAACAAATGCTGGGGCTGATGCCTCACCGTTGAAACCCGCGGGGGCATTCGTGCCCCCGCCCTTGGGCCAGAATGAATATCAGGCACGATCCGGGGGATCGGACAAAGGAACAAACGAGCGCGTTGCGCGCCCTTCGGGGATGACAAAGGCCGCTTCAACACTTTGAAATCTACGCATCACTCTCTTTGGAGATAGACCTCGGTGTCAGGGCGGATGCGATGGAGCGATCGGGAGGAAAATCCATGAGCGATCAGCCGGTGCGGGCTCAGCCGCATAATGAATTTGAAAAAGTGCTCTCCGGAAGTTCGACGCAGGTCGCCGCTTTCGATACGCACGACAAGAGCGCGCTGGAAAAATTCCAGCACTTTCTCCATTCCAGCCCGGCGGCAGTGCCGCTTATCGTTCTGGTGCTGTCGCTGATTATTTTCGGCCTGCTCCTCGGCGGCAAGTTTTTCTCGGCCTTTTCGCTGACCCTCATCCTGCAGCAGGTCGCGATCGTCGGCATCGTCGGCGCGGCACAGTCGCTGGTCATCCTGACGGCGGGCATCGACCTTTCGGTCGGCGCGATCATGGTTCTGTCCTCGGTCGTCATGGGGCAGTTCACTTTCCGTTACGGTCTGCCAGCGGAGCTCTCCATTCTCTGTGGTCTCGCCGTTGGCGCATTTTGCGGCTTCATAAACGGCGTTCTGGTTTCGCGCATGCGCCTGCCGCCTTTTATCGTCACGCTTGGCATGTGGCAGATCGTGCTCGCGACCAACTTCCTCTATTCCGCAAATGAGACGATCCGGGCTCAGGACATTGCCCAGCAGGCACCGATCCTGCAATTTTTCGGCGCCAATCTTCGTATAGGCAATGCGGTCTTCACCTACGGCGTCATCGCCATGGTTCTGCTTGTTGCTCTGCTCTGGTATGTCCTGAACCGCACCGCCTGGGGCCGCCATCTTTATGCCGTGGGTGACGATCCGGATGCCGCAGAGCTCGCCGGTGTCAACGTCAAACGTATGCTGACCACTGTTTACACCCTGTCAGGCCTCATCTGCGCCTTTGCCGGTTGGGCTCTCATCGGCCGCATCGGGTCGGTTTCGCCGACTGCTGGCCAATTCGCCAATATCGAATCCATCACGGCGGTGGTTATCGGCGGTCTGTCACTGTTCGGTGGACGCGGCTCCATCATGGGCATGATCTTCGGCGCCCTGATCGTCGGCGTCTTTTCGCTCGGCCTCAGGCTTATTGGGACAGACCCGCAATGGACCTATTTGTTGATCGGCGTCCTCATCATCTTGGCTGTCGCAATCGACCAGTGGATCAGAAAGGTAGCAGGCTGATGACAAAAGAACCCATTCTCACAGCACGCAATCTCGTCAAGCGCTATGGCCGTGTGACGGCCCTCGATCACGCCGATTTCGATCTCTACCCGGGCGAAATCCTGGCCGTGATCGGCGACAACGGCGCGGGAAAATCCTCTCTCATCAAGGCGATTTCCGGCGCGGTTACGCCCGATGAGGGGGAAATCCGGCTGGAGGGCCAGCCTGTGCAGTTCCGTTCGCCGATTGAGGCGCGCAAGGCGGGTATTGAGACCGTCTATCAAAACCTGGCCTTGTCTCCAGCACTTTCCATAGCCGACAATATGTTTCTTGGCCGGGAAATCCGTAAGCCTGGCATACAGGGCAGCCTCTTCCGCGCGCTGGATCGTCCGGCCATGGAAAAATTCGCCCGCGAAAAACTGTCGGAACTCGGCCTGATGACGATCCAGAACATCAATCAGGCGGTGGAAACCCTCTCTGGCGGTCAGCGCCAGGGCGTCGCGGTGGCACGTGCAGCCGCCTTCGGTTCCAAGGTCGTGATCCTTGACGAACCGACTGCCGCGCTTGGGGTAAAGGAAAGCCGCCGTGTCCTGGAACTTATTCTCGACGTGCGTTCCCGCGGCCTGCCGATCGTTCTGATTTCGCATAACATGCCGCATGTTTTCGAGGTTGCCGACCGCATCCATATCCATCGGCTTGGCAAGCGCCTGTGCGTCATCAATCCGAAGGACTATTCCATGTCGGATGCCGTCGCCTTCATGACCGGTGCCAAGGAAGCACCGAAGGAAACGCTCGCCGCATGACGCTGAAGCTTGAGACGATCGTCGAAGAGGTTTTTCAGCGGGCAGAAGGCCACTCCCGTTTCATCGTCGCGATTGCCGGTCCCCCTGGGGCCGGCAAATCCACGTTGGCGGATGCTCTTTGCGACGCCTTGCGCGCACGGGGCGAAACGGCCGCCATTCTGCCCATGGACGGCTTCCATATGGACAATGGCATCCTCGAAGAGCGAGGACTGCTGCCAAGGAAGGGTGCGCCGGAAACATTCGATGTGCGTGGCTTCCTCGAT
This sequence comes from Agrobacterium sp. 33MFTa1.1, assembly GCF_004328495.1. NCBI lineage: Bacteria > Pseudomonadati > Pseudomonadota > Alphaproteobacteria > Hyphomicrobiales > Rhizobiaceae > Agrobacterium > Agrobacterium sp. 33MFTa1.1. The sequence continues at coordinate 2,527,825 of NZ_CP036358.1, forward strand.
ATCGTCTCCGCCGTTCGCAAGGGCGGGCAGGAGGTGCTTGTCCCGGTGTTTGATCGCTCCCGTGAAATCGCCATTGCGTCTGCCCGTGCGATTGCTCCGGAAACACGCTTCATCCTCGCCGAGGGCAATTATCTGCTGCTGAACGAAGCGCCCTGGACAAACCTTTCCGGAAGCTTTGATCTCACTATCTTCGTGGGTCCGTCCGTCGCGGTGCTGGAAGAGAGGCTGCGAAACAGATGGCTGGGTTATGGTCTCGATGCAGCTCAGATCCACGCCAAGCTTTTCGCAAACGATCTTCCCAACGGGAAAAGGGTGATCGAAAACGCCCGTCCCGCCGATATCCACATCGATATCTGGGAATAGATTAAGATCTTCATCTCCCGCGCGGTGTGTCCGGCCCGCCGTTAAGTCATTGTTGACCATGTGTTGAATCTTTTTGATCCACAGGGCGGGGCTTTTGTGTGTCTATTTATTGACGAGAAAATTTCCTCATATACTATATGTGGTGTTCGAGGTTCTTCCGATTCGCAAGGATTGGGAGCTAAGACGGGAATTCGGTGCGTGACGCCATCGTGGTGAAGCAAGGCCGAAACTGCCCCCGCAACTGTAAGCGGCGAGCATCGTTCCGATTTGAGTCACTGGAGCTGAGCGCTCCGGGAAGGCCGGAATAGATGTTGTGACCCGCAAGTCAGGAGACCTGCCTTGAGCGCAAACGTCCACGGGCGGGGTGTCCGGAGGAAGGTGTAGACGCAGATGATTTGCGTGCGCCCTTTTCTGCCCCCTCCAGAACAAGCTTCGGGGTGAAGTCATGCCAGTGCATATTTTTGAGTTGCTACGCTCATCTGCGTAGGGAGTGATTTTCTGCGGCTTTCAGCAGTTCCAGGAGAACCAGTCGGAGTTTCCGAGAAAACTCCGAGAGAGCACGCCCTACCTGAATGACAAAACCACCGCCGCCCGATTGCGATTGCAATCGGCAACGCTTTGCCGCGTCCAAAATAGCTTCGAAAGGGAAATTATGACCATCACCGTTTACAGCAAACCCGCCTGCGTCCAGTGCACCGCCACCTATCGCGCACTCGACCGCATAGGCGTTCCCTATGAGATCGTCGATATTTCCGAAGATGCTGACGCTCTCGATCATGTCCGTGGTCTCGGTTACATGCAGGTTCCGGTGGTGGTTGCCGGTGAACGCCATTGGGCGGGGTTCCGGCCGGACATGATCGGCTCGATCGGCTGAGGCGGCAGGCGATGGGTCTGATCGTCTATTATTCCAGTCGTTCCGAAAACACCCATCGTTTCCTTCTGAAACTGGGGCGGCGGTTGCTTCGCCTGCCGCTCGGCGCTGAGGATGACGTGCCTCAGGTGTCGGAACCCTATGTGCTCGTCACACCCACCTATGGCGGCGGCGGCACCAAGGGTGCCGTGCCGAAGCCGGTCATCCGGTTTTTAAACGAACCCTCCAACCGCAATCTCATTCGCGGCGTCATCGCGGCGGGAAACACCAATTTTGGCGCAGCTTTCGCATCCGCCGGAGACATCGTCTCGCGCAAATGCGCAGTGCCGTTTCTCTATCGCTTCGAGCTTCTCGGCACTGAGGAGGATGTCGCCAACGTCAAACATGGATTGGAACGATTTTGGACACGCTGACCGCTAGCACGCTGCGCAAGGACACCAAACAGCCAACAGCCGCAAGCCAGACGCCGCTCGATGCAGGCCTGGACTACCACGCGCTGAACGCGATGTTGAACCTTTATGACGAGAACGGAAAAATCCAGCTCGACAAGGATCGTCTTGCTGCCCGTCAATATTTCCTCCAGCACGTCAACCAGAACACGGTGTTTTTCCATAACCTCAGGGAAAAGCTCGATTATCTGGTAGCGGAGGGTTACTACGAACAGGAGGTGCTGGACCAGTATTCCTTCAATTTCGTTCGTGACCTCTATGACGAGGCCTATGCCCGGAAGTTTCGCTTTCCGACCTTCCTCGGTGCGTTCAAATATTACACCTCCTACACGCTGAAGACCTTCGACGGAAAACGTTATCTGGAGCGTTACGAGGATCGCGTCTGCATGGTGGCGCTTTCCCTTGCGCGCGGTGATGAGCAGCTGGCACGCAATCTGGTCGACGAGATCATTTCCGGCCGCTTCCAGCCGGCGACCCCGACGTTCCTGAACGCGGGCAAGAAGAGCCGCGGCGAGCTGGTCTCCTGTTTCCTGCTGCGCGTGGAAGACAATATGGAAAGCATCGGCCGCTCCATCAATTCGGCGCTGCAGCTCTCCAAGCGCGGTGGCGGCGTTGCCCTTTCACTGACCAATATTCGCGAGGCTGGCGCGCCGATCAAACAGATCGAAAACCAGTCCTCCGGTGTCATACCCGTGATGAAGCTGCTGGAAGATTCGTTTTCCTATGCCAACCAGCTCGGCGCCCGCCAGGGTGCGGGTGCTGTCTATCTGCATGCCCACCACCCCGACATCATGCGTTTCCTCGATACCAAGCGTGAAAACGCCGACGAAAAAATCCGCATCAAGACCCTGTCGCTCGGCGTCGTCATCCCCGACATCACCTTCGAGCTCGCCCGCAACAACGAGGATATGTATCTGTTCTCTCCCTATGATGTGGAGCGGGTCTACGGCGTGCCCTTCACCGAAATCTCGGTGACGGAAAAATACCACGAGATGGTCGCCGACAGCCGCATCCGCAAGAAGAAGATCAAGGCGCGCGAATTCTTCCAGGTGATCGCCGAAATCCAGTTCGAGAGCGGTTATCCCTACATCATGTTTGAGGATACGGTGAACCGCGCCAATCCGATTGCCGGTCGCATCAGCATGAGCAATCTCTGCTCGGAAATCCTGCAGGTCAGCGAAGCGAGCGCGTTCAACGCCGATCTCTCCTATAGTCACATGGGCAAGGATATTTCCTGCAATCTCGGTTCATTGAATATCGCCGCGGCAATGGATTCGGCCGATTTCGGCAAGACCATTGAAACCTCCATCAGGGCACTGACGGCGGTGGCGGACATGAGCCACATCTCCTCCGTTCCGTCTGTTGAAAAGGGAAATGACGAAAGCCATGCCATCGGGCTCGGTCAGATGAACCTGCACGGTTATCTGGCGCGCGAGCGCATCTTTTATGGCTCGGAGGAAGGCATAGATTTCACCAATATCTATTTCTACACCGTGACGTATCACGCTATCCGCGCCAGCAACCGGCTGGCGGTGGAAAGAGGCCAGAGCTTCAAGGGCTTTGAAAACTCCAAATATGCCTCGGGCGAATATTTCGACAAATATACCGACCGGGAATGGTTGCCCGCGACGGAGAAGGTCCGCGACTTGTTCGAAAAGGCCGGTATCGCCATTCCGACCCAGGAAGACTGGAAGGTCTTGAAGCAGGAGGTCATGGCATCAGGCCTCTATAACCAGAACCTTCAGGCCGTGCCGCCGACAGGCTCGATCTCCTATATCAACCACTCCACATCCTCCATTCATCCGATCGTTTCGAAGATTGAAATCCGTAAAGAGGGCAAGATCGGCCGAGTTTATTACCCGGCTTCTTATCTCTCGAACGACAATCTCGAGTATTACCAGGATGCCTATGAGATTGGCCCTGAAAAGATCATCGACACCTATGCGGCGGCTACCCAGCATGTCGATCAGGGCCTGTCTCTGACGCTGTTCTTCCGTGATACGGCCACGACCCGCGACATCAACCGGGCACAGATTTATGCCTGGAAGAAGGGCATCAAGACCATCTACTACATCCGTTTGCGCCAGATGGCGCTGGAAGGCACGCAGGTTCAGGGCTGCGTTTCCTGCACGCTCTGATTTGAGGGACAAGACAATGAACATCGCCGTAAAACCTGTGTCCCGCATCCGCGCGGTCAACTGGAACCGCATCGAGGACGACAAGGACCTGGAAGTCTGGAACCGCCTGACCTCGAATTTCTGGCTGCCGGAAAAGGTGCCGCTTTCCAACGACATCCCCTCCTGGGGAACACTGAGGCCCGAGGAGCAGAAACTGACGATCCGTGTCTTCACCGGCCTGACATTGCTGGACACAATCCAGAACGGCGTCGGCGCGGTGCGCCTGATGGCGGATTCGGCAACACCGCATGAGGAGGCGGTACTCTCGAATATCTCATTCATGGAGGCGGTGCACGCCCGTTCCTATTCATCGATCTTCTCGACGCTGTGCCTCACGCCTGACGTCGATGATGCCTATCGCTGGTCGGAGGAAAACGAGTTCCTGCAGCGCAAATCCGCGCTGATCATGCGGGAATATGACAGCGGCGATCCGCTGAAGAAAAAGATCGCCAGCGTGTTTCTGGAGAGCTTCCTGTTCTATTCCGGCTTCTATCTGCCGATGTTCTGGTCAAGCCGCGCCAAGCTTACCAACACGGCGGACCTGATCCGCCTGATCATCCGCGACGAGGCCGTGCACGGCTATTATATCGGCTACAAGTTCCAAAGGGCGGTAGACCGCCTTAATGAAAACGAAAGGCAGGAGATCAAGGATTTCGCCTTCGACCTGCTTCTTGAGCTTTACGACAACGAGGCGAAATATACCGAGGACCTCTATGACGGAGTCGGCCTGACCGAGGACGTCAAGCAGTTCCTGCATTACAATGCAAACAAGGCTCTGATGAACCTGGGTTACGAGGCACTGTTTCCCGCCGAGGCTTGCCGGGTCAATCCGGCGATCCTTTCAGCGCTCTCGCCCAATGCAGATGAGAACCACGACTTCTTCTCCGGCTCCGGCTCGTCCTACGTCATCGGCAAGGCGGTCGCGACCGAGGACGAAGACTGGGACTTCTGAAACCTTCGGGTAACCCGCAGTATTTTTACTGCGGGTTCACCACCTGGCTGGCAAGCCGGAAGGGGCTCGATACGGTCGCGCCGATAGCATCGAACACGAAAGCGCCCGCACGGCCGATGCCGTTTTGTCCATTGCCGTTGCGGCTTGCCTCCAGCTGCGGCACGAGTGACGCCAAAGCAGCATAGCGGTCGTGGTTGAGCGGGTCCGACGCCTTCAGCTTGGAAATATCCACGAACTGAACGCCCTCCTTGAGGGCGGCGTCCTGCACCTTCGAATCCGTGACGTCAAGTGCGCCGATCCGCGTGACGTCTGCGCCCAGTATGGAGGAGGCTTTCAGGGCGCGGTCGTCCTTGGAAACCAGAACGGTGAGCGGCGGGTTGAGCCGGCCAACCACCTCGATCTGTTTGCGGAAGACATCGGCATCGATGTCGGGCGCGGCAAGAACCACCTGCAGCTTGGCAATAACGTCGCTTCGCCCCTCGAAACGCAATTGGCGTAGCGCTTCCATGACCAGCCAGCCGCCCATGCTATGGCCGAAAACGACAATGTTCTTGCGTGGAGAACGGCGTGTGAGGTCTGTCAGCAGATTGGCGAGTGCGTCACGGGAGTAGGTCGCCGATTCCTTGTCGGCAACGTAGCCGGCGACATTCGCCTGCGAGGGCCAGGCAAATACCAGCGGCACACCATCCAGATTGGCATCGGCTGCCATCTGCGCTGCCCGGAAAAGCGCTTCCTGATAGCTGTAATTATAGCCATGCACGAAAAGCGCGATCTGCTTGCCGGAGCGGGTGATATCTCCGAGGTCATCGTTGAAACGAGCCTTGCTCAACATCTGCGCCTGTGTGACGACAAAATCCTTCTTCGCGTCGGGTTTGCCGGTCGACCACTCAATGTTTCCACTCTTGTGGGTGGGCGGTATCGAAATGTCGAAGCGGGCATAATTCGGTTCGGCCGCTCTGAGCGCACTGAAGCCCTTTTTGGCCTCCTCGCTTTTTTCGCGCGTGCTTGCCACATAGGCGGTCACGATTTTGGCATCCTTCGCCCTGGTGTCGACCGCTTGCAGCACGTCCGCTCCCGGCCGTCCGGCGCAGGAGGAAAGAAGACCGAGCATGATAAAAAGAGGCAGGAGGAGACGCATGGAAGAGTTACCGGTGATAACGAACCGGCTATAAATAGCCGCCCGCTAAAAAAGTTGCCACTACTGAATAATTCGCATGGTTTCGGCGCTAGGCAATAAACATGGACAAGAGCCGCCTTGCCATTGGGGCAGCTTCGTTTTAGGCCGTAACCATGACGAACAAGGTCTCGCTTTCCCGACTGAAACTCACGGACTTCCGCAACTACGCGGCGGCATCGCTTTCCCTGGATGACCGCCATGTGGTGCTGACCGGCGACAATGGGTCCGGCAAGACCAACCTTCTGGAGGCGGTGTCGTTTCTGTCGCCCGGACGCGGACTTCGCCGCGCGGTTCTGTCCGACGTCACGCGCGTGGGTGCGCAAGCTACCGGCTTTTCGATTTTCGCAGATGTCGATGGCATGGATGGCGAGGTCGCGATCGGCACGGGGATTGAAGGCGATGGCGAGGTGGTGTCGCGCCGGCTGCGGCTGAACGGCACGGCAGTCAAATCCGTCGATGAATTGACCGACCATCTGCGCGTCCTGTGGCTCACCCCCGCCATGGACGGCCTTTTTACAGGCTCATCGTCTGACCGCCGGCGTTTCCTTGACCGACTTGTGCTATCGCTTGATCCCGCCCATGGTCGACGCGCCAGCGATTTTGACAAAGCTATGCGTGGGCGTAACAGACTGCTTTCCGAGGGCCGTTTTGATCCGGTCTGGCTGGATGGTATCGAAAAGCAGATGGCTGAACTCGGCATCTCCATGGCGGTTGCCCGTTATGAGATGCTCGGCCTGCTCCGGAGTTTGATCGAAGGGCGGACGGGCGATGCGGCCTTCCCCTCTGCGACGCTGTCGCTTTCCGGCTTTATGGATGATGGCCTGAACCGTCCCGCCGTCGATCTGGAAGACGAATATGGCTTGATGCTGCGTGAAGGTCGCTACCGGGACGCCGCCGCCGGGCGCACGCTTGATGGGCCGCACCGTGTCGATCTCTTCGTGCGGCATGCGGAAAAGGACATGGAAGCCGAACGCTGTTCGACGGGGGAGCAGAAGGCGCTGCTGGTGGGGCTGGTGCTCGCGCATGCGCAGCTGACCGCCAACATGACGGGTTACGCACCGGTTCTGCTGCTGGACGAGATTGCCGCTCATCTGGACGAGGGCAGGCGGGCGGCATTGTTCGATCTCATCCACGCGCTGGGGGGACAGAGTTTCATGACTGGAACGGATGCGGCCATGTTCTCCGCCCTTGGGGAGCGGGCACAATTCTTCAATGTATCCCACGGGAGCATCACCGTATGAAGGCAAAGAGAGGGAGTGCGACATGGACCCGCTGAGCCCGGAAGAAATAGAACGCTACAAACGCCATATCCTGCTGCCGGAAATCGGCGGTGCAGGCCAGCAACGGCTGAAGGCCGCGCGCGTGCTGGTCATCGGGGCGGGTGGTCTCGGTGCGCCGGTGCTTCATTATCTAGCCGCCGCCGGCGTCGGCACACTCGGCATGATCGACGATGACGTCGTGTCTCTCTCCAACCTTCAGCGCCAGGTGATCCACGATAGCGGGACGATTGGCGAGCAGAAGACGGAAAGTGCCCGAAAGGCCATCGTTCGCCTTAACCCTCATGTGCGTACAATCGTGTACGAAGACCGCTTTTCGCAGGTCTGGGCGCATGATCATTTGCAATCTTTCGATCTCCTGATTGACGGATCGGACAATTTCGACACTCGATATTCCGCAGCGGACGCGGCGGAAACGGCAAAAAGGCCGCTGGTGACGGGCGCCGTTGGCCGTTTTGATGGTTCTGTGACGGTGCTGAAGCCCTATGAAACAAATGCCGACGGCACGTTGCTGCCCGGCTATCGTGACCTGTTTCCCGAGCCGCCGCCGCAGGGGCTCATCCCGAATTGTGCGGAAACAGGGATTGTCGGCGCGCTGACCGGCGTTATCGGCACGCTGATGGCCATGGAGGCGATCAAGCTGATCACCGGTGCCGGCGAACCGCTGATTGGCCGTCTGCTCCTCTATGACGCCCTGTCGGCGCGTTTCGAAACGGTGCGATACAAGCGGCGTCAAGGGACAAAGAAAACATGATGGAAATCAAAAGAATTGGCGACGACTTCGACCGCTGGCATGAATTGCTGGCGCTTATCATGACGTCCTTCGCTTACATGGATGGCGTCATCGACCCACCATCTTCAGCCCATCGCCTGACGCCTGAAAATCTCGCCGAAAAGGCAAGGGCGGAGATTGCTTTCGTGGTTTTGGACGGGAATGACCTGCTGGGCTGCCTTTTCTGCAGGCCGGAGCCGCCATCCTGTCTTTACGTCGGCAAATTGTGCGTTTCCCCGAAAGCGCAGGGAAAGGGCATCGGTAAAATGTTACTGGCGCAAGCCGAGGCCTTGGCCCGTGAACTGGCGCTGCCGGCGCTACGGCTGGAAACCCGGATTGAGCTTGTCGCCAATCATGCAAAGTTCGGGGCTTGGGGTTTCGTCAAGACGGCAGAAAATGCCCATGCGGGATATGATCGCACGACCTCGATCGAGATGACCAAGATCCTCGGCTGAAGCGACTCCCCTCCGGCGCGATTGACAAGAACCGGGAGGTCCGATCTTCGGGCCTCTGTTTCAGTTTCGCCCGGGCAACACCCGGTTCGGCGGGCGGTGACCATCGAACAGCGTGCGTATATTGATGATGACCTTGTCACCCATCTCGATGCGGCCTTCGATTGTCGCTGAACCCATATGTGGAAGCAGCACCACCTTGCCTTCCTTGGCAAGCTTGATGAGCTTGGGGTTCACCGCAGGCTCGTTCTCGTAGACATCCAGTCCAGCGCCGGCGATCTTGCCCTCGCGCAGGCACTGGATCATCGCTGCCTCATCGATGATGTCGCCCCGCGCGGTATTGACGATGTAGCTCGTCGGCTGCATCAGCGCGAGCCGCCGGGCGGAAATAAGGTGATAGGTCGCGGGCGTCGAGGGGCAGTTGACCGAAACGATGTCCACCCGCGCGAGCATCTGGTCGAGACTGTCCCAATAGGTCGCTTCGAGCTCCGCCTCCGTCGCCGGATTGACGCGTTTGCGGTTGTGATAGTGAATGGAAAGCCCGAAAGCCTTGGCGCGCCGTGCCACCGCGGTGCCGATGCGGCCCATCCCGACAATACCGATACGCTTGCCGGAAATGCGCCGTCCCAGCATCCAGGTTGGTGACCAGCCGAGCCACTCATCCGCGCCATTGGCAAGGACGCGTGTGCCCTCGATCATGCGGCGCGGTACGGCCAGCACCAGCGCCATGGTGATATCGGCGCTGTCCTCGGTCAGTACGTTGGGCGTGTTCGTCACGGTGATGCCCTTGCGGGCCGCGGCGTCCACATCCACATGGTCGATGCCGTTGGAGAAACTCGCGATCAGCTTCAGCTGCGGTCCAGCCTGCTCGATCATCGGGGCGGTAATGCGATCGGTGACCGTTGGCACCAGCACGTCCACCCGCTGCATGGCGGCGACCAGTTCTTCCTCGCTGCGCGGGGTGTCATCGATATTGAGTTCTGCGTCGAAAAGTTCGCGCATTCGGGTTTCGACGACATCAGGCAATTTGCGGGTGATATAGACTGTCGGTCTCTTCTTGGGGGTCATCGTTTGCCGCTGCCTTGTTCAGAAGTCATTAACCAGAAAGAGCGATAATTTCTTTCAATTAGGGCGTTTCTACCAGACCCACCGGCGAAGACAAACAAAACTCGCTGAAGCTTGAGGCATGTGGAAACGAGCCTCCTTAAATATCATCCGGTTTGCAGAAGGCGGGAAACGGAAATGGGCATGCGCAGTGTGGTTTCTATTGTTTGCATTGCATTGTCTTTGGGCCTCCTCGGTGCGGCAACCGACGCCATGGCGCAGGGCGCCGCGAAAGGCGCCAGCGGCCTGCCGCTGCCGCGTTTCGTCAGCCTGAAATCCAAACGCGTGAACATGCGCATCGGTCCGAGCACGGATTACGCCGTGTCATGGATGTATCTGAAATCGGGGATGCCGGTGGAGATCATCCAGGAATATGAAAACTGGCGGCGCATCCGTGATGCCGATGGGACGGAAGGCTGGGTCAACCAGGCCCTTCTCTCCGGTGAGCGCACGGCCGTAGCAGCCCCCTGGATGCGGGGCAAGGGCAAGGAAGTTTATGTGAACATGCGCCGTGAAGCGCAGTCGGGCGCTGCCGTTGTGGCACGACTTGAGCCGGGCGTGGTCTTCAGGATCGGCGAATGCAATGGGGACTGGTGTCGCGCCGAGGCCGGTCAGGCCTCGGGCTGGGTTTCGCAGGGCGAAATCTGGGGTGCTTACCCGGGTGAAGCCTTTAAATAAGGCCGTGCTTCTCGCCAAGCGCCTTCAGCGATGACATGGGACGAGGCCCGACCTGCTGAATGACAGCGGCAGCCGCAAGGCAGCCAAGCTTGCCGCAATCTTCGAGCGACCGGTCCTGCGTATAACCGAACAGGAAGCCGGCGGCGAAAAGATCGCCCGCACCCGTCGTGTCGACCACGTCATGCACCGGATAGGCATCCACCTTCACGCGTTCCGTGCTGCGCAGGATAACCGCGCCTTCTTCGCTCATCGTCACCGCCGCGATCTTGCAGTCGGCGGCGATCCTGGTCAGCGCAAGCTCGAAGTCGTCGGTTTCATAAAGGGAAAGCGCTTCCTGCTTGTTGGCGAAAACGATATCCACTGTGCCGGAGCGCATCAGATCGAGAAACTCCTCACGGTAACGGCCGACGCAGAAACTGTCGGAAAGCGTCATGGAAACTTCGCGGCCGTTTTCATGAGCAATGCGGGCGCATTCGCGGATCGCATCCTTGGCGCGCGGCGGATCCCACAGATAACCCTCGAAATAGGTGACCTTGGTCTGCGCCACCACGTCATCTTCCACATCCTCAGGGCCCAGATCGACGCAGGCGCCGAGATAGGTGTTCATCGAACGCTCGCCATCTTCGGTCACGAAGATCATCGAACGGGCCGTTGGCGGAAAGGTGCCTTGCGGCTTGGTTTCGAAATAAACGCCCTGAGCGCGGATGTCGTGCTGGAAGATTTCGCCGAGCTGGTCTTCCGCCACCTTGCCGAAATAGGCAGCCTTGCCGCCGAAATTCGCCACACCCGCCGCCGTATTGCCAGCGCTGCCGCCGGAGGCTTCGAGAGCCGGCCCCATCAGCGAATAAAGCAGCTCTGCCCGTTCTGCGTCTATGAGGTTCATCGCCCCTTTGGTAATGGCATTGTCGTTGAGAAAGCGGTCATCGCAGCGGGAAATGATGTCGACGATGGCATTGCCGACAGTCAGTACGTCAAATTTCGTCATTGGCCCTATCCGGTTCGCACGGGGTGTGCGTCTTTTTTTCAAAGGTCTTAAACATTTCTGGCGGCAAGAAAAGCCTAAAGCGGAAATATGCGGTTCTGCGCGAAAGAAGAAAACGCGTCATTTGCCTGTAATATGGTTAAGCTATCTCTGCGACCAGAGCAGAGGTGTGTGAATGCGTACCGAAGTGGAAGACATGAGGTCTTCTGGCTCAACCGTTATCTCCGCCACGGATGTACTGGCGGCATATAACGGACATAAAAGGCGGGGGAGACCCCGCTTTTTCTTTTAGGCAGACGTCACCATCGCATGGGCCGCACGCCCGCCCGGTAGATGTGGTGCGAAGGCTGCCCAGCCTTCCATGCCGCGATTAAAACCGGAACATGAAGCGTTTTCGGATTCCATTCCGGCCGAAAAGGCTCTAAAGCGGAGTATCCTCCCGCAAAAGCCGCGAAAGCTTTCCCTCCATGTCTGCCGTTGCCGCGAATGTCGCCCCGATTTTCATTCTCATCCTGATCGGCTGGCTGACCGTGAGAGCTGGCCTCTTCCGGGCAGACGCAGGAGAGATCTTGAGCGACTTCGTCTTCAAGATCGCCGTGCCGACCTTGATTTTCCGCACCCTTGCGGAAGCGAATTTCCACGGTGCCTCGCCGTTCCGGCTCTGGCTCACTTATTTTGCTGGCGTGGCCGTCACCTGGACAGTCGGGCATATCGTCACCCGCCATGTGTTCAAGCAGGATGTCCGCATCGCCGTCATTGCCGGCATCTCCTCGGCCTTTGCGAATAATATCTTCATTGGCCTGCCTCTTGTCGGTCGCTCCGTGGGCGACGAAGGGCTGGTTGCCCTTTCCATCCTGCTCGCCATCCACCTGCCGGTCATGATGATCGCCGGCACGATCCTGATGGAAAATGCAACGCACAAGGCAATCGGTGGAGAAAAGCGCAGCACGGCCGCGGTCTTCAAGCAGGTCGGCAGAAATCTCGTCACCAATCCTCTTGTGATTGGCCTCGTCATAGGGCTTTCGACCAATGTTTCCGGTCTGGCGCTGACGCCAGTCCTGAAAACAGTGGTGGATCAGATCGCCTCCATGGCAGGACCCGCAGCCCTGATCTCGCTGGGCATGGCCCTGACGAAATACACCATCCGCGGCAATATGGGCATTGCCGTCACCATGACTTTTTTTAAACTGCTGCTCCTGCCAGCCTGTGTCTGGGCCATGGGCCACGTACTCGGGCTAAGCCGTGAATGGACGGCGGCGCTTGTCCTCACCTCGTCGGTGCCAACGGGCGTGAATGCCTGGCTCATCGCCAACCGTTTCGGCATCGGCCACAGCGTTGCGGCCTCAACCATCAGCATATCCACGGCGACCGGTGTCCTTTCCGTGTCGCTATGGGCCTGGCTATTGAGCTGATTTTCTTACTTCTGAGCGCTCAGAATCTTGAAGCGGGCATTTCGGCATACTTCCGTGCTGGTGCGGAATTCTGCTGCCAACACCGGCTCATAGGGCAGGCCGCGATTGGCGACCATCAGCAACTTGCCACCGCTGCGCAGCGCCCCGGCCGCGGCCTTGATGAAGGCCTGACCCAGCGCCGGCTCCGCCGCCTGTCCACTTGAATGGAAAGGCGGGTTCATGATGATGAGGTCGTATTTCTCCTTCGGCGGCTCGTTTGCCAGATCCTGCCAGAAGAAACGCGCCGTCAGGCGAGGGTTGTTTTCGAGAAGATTGGTCTTGGCGAATTCGAGCGCATTCCAATCCGCTTCGAACAGATCGATACGGGCCGTGCGCGGCGATTTTTCCGCCAGCATGATGGAGAGGTAACCCCAGCCGGCGCCGAAATCGGCAGCATTGCCGTCGAAATCGGTCGGCAGGCGCGATGCGAGCAGTTCCGAACCATCGTCCACGCGGTCATGTGAGAACATGCCGGGCAGGGCGGTGAAGCGGCCTTCCACCGTCACGGGCTTCTGAGCAAGTTTCGACACGACGGCAGAGATATCGTCCGGCCGTTTGAACCACAGGGCAACGCCGTGATATTTCGGCGTCGAGTCCGCCTCGATACCGAGCTTTGTCAGCGTCTTACGCAGCGTCAGAATACCGTCCTCCTTCGATCCGGCTGCGACGATCAGGCCGCCGGCCTTCACCCGGGAAAGCGCTTCAGCGACACGGTTTTCATTTTCGCCGCGGTGTTTGCCGCAAAGCAGCAGCGCCGCATCGTAATCTTCGCCCGAAATATCCGGAGTGACCTTTGCACCCTGAGCTTCAAGAGCGCGATAGAGCGGCCGAAGATGCTGAACCGCGGCGATCTCCGCGTCGAAACCGTCGAGCCGCGGACCCGCCTCTGCTCCCAGAAAAAGAACGCGTTCGCCGTCTTTCGGCATGGCAAGCATGTCAGAGGCAAAGGGATGGAAAAGGGTTTTTACGGCGTCACGGCTCATGGGAGCATCCTCACGGTAGAATAGAAAAAAGGCGCGGGCAAAACCCGCGCCTCGACAGGATCTGGTGGCGCGGCCTTATTCGGCAGCGGCTTCACCGTCTTCCTTCTTCTTGTCGGCAACGATTTCCTTGCCGGTCTCCTGGTCGACAACCTTCATGGACAGGCGAACCTTGCCACGCTCGTCAAAGCCCATCAGCTTGACCCAGACCTTGTCGCCTTCCTTGACGACGTCCGAGGTCTTGGCAACACGCTCGGAAGCGAGCTGCGAGATGTGGACGAGGCCGTCACGGGCGCCGAAGAAGTTGACGAAAGCGCCGAAGTCGGCGGTCTTGACAACCGTGCCTTCATAGATGGCGCCGACTTCCGGTTCCGCAACGATGGAGTGGATCCACTTGCGGGCCGCTTCGATTTCCTTGCCGGAAGAAGAAGCGATCTTGACGGTGCCGTCGTCTTCGATGTTGATCTTCGCGCCGGTCTTTTCGACGATTTCGCGAATGACCTTGCCGCCGGAGCCGATGACTTCACGGATCTTGTCGACCGGGATGTTCATCACTTCGATGCGCGGCGCAAATTCGCCGAGCTGACCGCGGCTCTCGGTGATGGCGTTGGCCATTTCGCCGAGAATGTGTTTGCGGCCACCCTGTGCCTGCTCCAGAGCGATCTTCATGATCTCTTCGGTGATACCGGCGATCTTGATGTCCATCTGCAGCGAGGTGATGCCGTCAGCCGTACCTGCGACCTTGAAGTCCATGTCGCCGAGGTGGTCTTCGTCACCGAGGATGTCGGACAGAACCGCGAAACGGTCGCCTTCGAGGATGAGGCCCATGGCGATACCGGCAACCGGCTTGGCAAGCGGAACGCCTGCGTCCATCAGTGCAAGCGAGGTGCCGCAGACCGTTGCCATCGACGAGGAGCCGTTGGATTCGGTGATTTCGGAAACGACGCGCAGCGTGTAGGGGAACTGTTCGGCAGTCGGCAGCATCGGACGGATAGCGCGCCATGCGAGCTTGCCGTGGCCGATTTCACGACGGCCCGGAGAGCCCATGCGGCCTGTTTCACCGACCGAGTAGGGCGGGAAGTTGTAATGCAGCAGGAAGCGTTCCTTGTACATGCCGGTGAGGCTGTCGACATACTGCTCGTCTTCGCCGGTGCCGAGGGTCGCAACAACGATCGCCTGGGTTTCACCGCGGGTGAAGAGCGCCGAACCGTGCGTGCGCGGCAGAATGCCGACTTCGGAAACGATCGGGCGAACGGTCGACAGGTCGCGGCCGTCGATGCGGCTCTTGGTGTCGAGAACGTTCCAGCGAACAATCTTGGCCTGAAGGTGCTTGAAGACAGCGCCGATTTCTTCCGGCGTGTACTTGGCTTCGCCTTCTTCCGGCAGGAAGTGCGCCTTCACCTTAGCCTTGACGGCGTCGACGGCGGCGTAACGGGCGGCCTTTTCGGTAATCTTGTAAGCGTCGCGCAGTTCAGCTTCGGCGAGTGCCAGCATCTCGTTTTCGAGAGCGGAAAAATCTTCCGGTTCGAATTCGCGCGGTTCCTTGGCGGCAACTTCGGCGAGCTTGATGATCGCATCGATAACGGGCTGGAAACCGCGGTGACCGAACATGACCGCGCCGAGCATGACGTCTTCGTTGAGTTCCTTGGCTTCCGATTCCACCATCAGGACGGCGTCCTGCGTGCCGGCAACAACCAGGTCCAGAACCGACTCATCCATCTCGTCGAGATGCGGGTTCAGAACATATTCGCCGTTGATGTAGCCAACGCGCGCGCCGCCAACCGGGCCCATGAAGGGAACACCGGAAAGCGTGAGCGCCGCGGATGTGGCGATCATGGAGAGGATGTCAGGATTGTTTTCCAGGTCGTGCTGGATAACGGTGACGACAACCTGGGTGTCGTTCTTGTAACCTTCAGGGAAGAGCGGACGGATCGGGCGGTCGATCAGGCGCGAGACCAGCGTTTCGTTTTCGCTCGGACGGCCTTCACGCTTGAAGTAACCACCGGGGATCTTGCCGGCTGCGTAGGTCTTTTCCTGATAGTTGACGGTGAGCGGGAAGAAATCCTGACCCGGCTTCGGAGACTTAGCGGAAACCACAGTCGCGAGAACCATGGTCTCGCCGTAGGTTGCGATGACGGCGCCATCAGCCTGACGGGCAACCTTGCCGGTCTCGAGCTTCAGCGGGCGGCCTGCCCATTCGATTTCCACGGAGTGTTGATTGAACATATCTTGTCCTTGGTTGTGGCTGCCCGCTCGGTCATCGTGACCGGCCGTGGCAGCGCTGTGACTCAATCACGGGCAAGACAGCGGGAGGCTTGGGCAGGCAAGCATCCGGCAATCCTGCCCCATGACAGGTCTGCGGTTGAAAAAGGCGGCACCGGCCCATCCGGTTCACCCTTATCGCCCCGGGGGCCACATCTGCGGCAAACGCCCGGAAAATCATGCGGCCTGTAGGGCCGGAATTAAAAACCGGCGGGCATCGTTGAGAAGCCCGCCGGAAACCTTATTAGCGGCGAATGCCGAGAGCACCGATCAGCTTGGTGTAACGGGCTTCGTCCTTCTTCTTCAGATAGTCGAGAAGCGAACGACGGCTCGAAACCAGGGTCAGAAGGCCACGACGCGAGTGGTTGTCCTTCTTGTGATCCTTGAAGTGACCGGTCAGGTTGTTGATCCGCTCGGTAAGGATTGCGACCTGAACTTCCGGCGAACCGGTGTCGCCTTCCTTCGTTGCATATTCCTTGATGAGGGCGGCTTTACGCTCTGCAGTAATCGACATCGGACGATCCTTTCAGTTTTAAGGAAAACGGGACGCCTAGAGCCGGGATGTCGTCCAGCTCTGGCCATGAAAAGCGAAGGCAAAGCCCAAGCTGGCGCTGCCTATAAACTATTCCGGGTGCAATGGAAAGAGGCGATTGACAGCGCTCCGCCA
The DNA here is from genome assembly GCF_004328495.1 of Agrobacterium sp. 33MFTa1.1. NCBI lineage: Bacteria > Pseudomonadati > Pseudomonadota > Alphaproteobacteria > Hyphomicrobiales > Rhizobiaceae > Agrobacterium > Agrobacterium sp. 33MFTa1.1. The sequence continues at coordinate 2,544,439 of NZ_CP036358.1, forward strand.
CGCGTCAGCAAACGCGGGACGGTCCGACTCAGCCGAAAACCCTCTTCGGGCGAAACTCGCCTTCGCCGATTTCGCCAATGGCGACCAGCTTGCCATGCGCCGTAGCGTAGGCTTCCGGATGGCTGGCCGGCGCATCGCGCCCGCGCAGCAGGATAGGGTTGCCCATCTTCAGCCGGTGCGCCTGGTCGTCGTTGATAATAAGGCGGGGAAGGGCGGAAAGCGCTTCGGCCGTGTCGATCAGATAGGCGTCCAGCGCTTCCAGCCGCTCGTCGCGGTCTTCAACGGCTTCCAGCGCGGTGAGCGTTTCGAGCGGCACCATCATGTCTTCACCGAATGGAGCGACCATGGTGCGGCGCAGTTCCGAGATATGGCCGAAACAGCCGAGATCGCGGCCCATGTCACGCGCAAGCGCCCGCACATAAGTGCCTTTGCCACATTCCACTTCGAAATGGGCCGTATCGGCATCCGGGCAGGCCAGCAACGTCAAGCGATGGATTTCCACCTCGCGTGCGGGAATTTCCACGGTCTCGCCGTCACGTGCCAGATCATAAGCGCGTTCACCGGCGATCTTGATAGCGGAGAATTGCGGCGGGGTCTGCATGATCACGCCGGTATAATTGGGCAGAAGATCGCGGATCGCCTGCTCGTCCGGGCGCTGATCGGAAGATTCGACCACTTCGCCTTCCAGATCGTCGGTCGTGCGCTGCTCGCCCCAGGTCACTGTGAATTCGTAGATTTTCCGGCCGTCCATGACGTAAGGCACGGTCTTGGTGGCGTCACCAAGCGCGATCGGCAACATGCCGGAGGCCAGCGGATCAAGCGTGCCGGCATGGCCTGCCTTCTGGGCATTGAACAGCCACTTGATCTTGGAGACGGCCTCGGTAGAGCCGAAATCGAGCGGCTTGTCGAGGATCAGCCAACCGGAAATCGGACGGCCCTTGGGTTTGCGGTTCTGCTGTTTGCGTGGTTTGGACATGCTTCAGTTCTGTTCGTCGTCTTTTTCGTTTGAAGGTCCAAGATCGCGCTGCACTTCGGGCGAGCGTAGAAGCGCGTCGATCTTCTGATAATTGTCGAAACTCGTATCGTCGCGGAAACGCAGTTCCGGCATGTATTTCATCTGCCGGAGCTGCGGGCCGAGGCGGCCGCGCATGAACTTGGCATGGCGGTTGAGTGCCGTGATGATATCGGTGTGGTCGGCAACGCCGAGCGGCGTCACGTAAGCTGTCGCGATCTTGAGATCGGGAGACATGCGCACTTCCGAAATGGAAATGACGGTGCTTTCGATCAGATCGTCGCGGACTTCACCGCGCTGGAGAATCTGGGTCAGGGCGGCGCGCACCTGTTCGCCGACGCGCAGCATGCGTTGGGAAGGGGCCGATGATGTAGCTTTTGCCATGGGTTATGCCTCAAACGGAGCGAGCGCCGGTAAGCCGGCGCCCGACAGTAAAGTCCTGTTTTGCGGCGAGAACGCTCTTTGTTCTATCGCATTTCCGGACGGAAAACCGGGGGTCCACTTTTCCTGGAAATGCTTTAGAGCGTTCTCGTGATGTGTTCGACGCGGAAGCACTCGATGGTGTCGCCGGCGCGGATGTCTTCGTAGTTTTCGAAGGCCATACCGCATTCCTGACCAACAGGCACTTCGTTGACTTCGTCCTTGAAGCGCTTGAGAGTCTTGAGCTTGCCTTCGTGGATGACGACGTTGTCGCGAACCAGACGAACACCCGCGCCACGTTCCACCTTGCCTTCGACGACACGGCAACCCGCGACCTTGCCGACCTTGGTGATGTTGAACACCTCGAGGATTTCGGCATTGCCGAGGAAGGTCTCGCGACGTTCCGGCGAAAGCAGACCCGACATCGCCGCCTTCACGTCATCCACCAGATCGTAGATGATGTTGTAGTAGCGGATCTCGATACCGGCGCGTTCGGAAGCCGTACGTGCCTGTGCATTGGCGCGAACGTTGAAGCCGATGATTGCGGCGTTGGAGGCCTCGGCAAGCGAGATATCCGATTCCGTGATGGCACCAGCACCCGAATGAACGATACGAGCGCGGACTTCGTCGGTGCCGAGCTTGTCGAGCGAAGCGATAATGGCTTCGACCGAACCCTGCACGTCTGCCTTGATGACCAGCGGGAATTCCTTCATTCCCGACGTCTGCAACTGGCTCATCATCTGTTCCAGCGAACCGCGCTGGCCGGTCTGACGTGCGACAGCCTTGTCGCGTGCCAGACGCTGGCGGTACTCGGAAATCTCGCGAGCACGGCTTTCATTTTCGACAACCGCGAAACGGTCACCGGCCGACGGCGTCCCGGAAAGACCGAGAATCTCGACCGGCATGGCCGGACCGGCTTCCTTGACATGTTCGCCCTTGTCGTTGACGAGCGCGCGCACACGGCCCCACTGATCACCGGCAACGATGATCTGGCCGGGCTTCAGCGTGCCCTTCTGAACCAGAACCGTGGCAACGGCGCCGCGGCCGCGGTCGAGCTCGGCTTCGATGACCGTACCTTCCGCCGTGCGGTTCGGGTCCGCCTTGAGGTCAAGGATTTCGGCCTGCAGCAGGATCGCTTCAAGCAGCTTGTCGAGGTTGAGCTTGTTCTTGGCCGAAACTTCGACGTCAAGAACTTCACCGCCCATCGATTCCACGAAGACTTCGTGCTGCAAAAGCTGCTGGCGAACCTTTTCAGGGTTGGCCTCGTGCTTGTCGATCTTGTTGATCGCAACGACGATCGGAACACCCGCCGCCTTGGCGTGGTTGATGGACTCGATCGTCTGCGGCATCACGCTGTCGTCTGCGGCAACCACCAGAACGGCGATATCCGTCGCCTGCGCACCACGGGCACGCATGGCGGTGAAGGCGGCGTGGCCGGGGGTGTCGATGAAGGTGATCTTCTGACCGTTCTTCTCGACCTGATAGGCGCCGATATGCTGGGTGATGCCACCGGCTTCGCCGGCAACAACGTTCGCCTGACGGATGGCGTCGAGAAGCGAGGTCTTGCCGTGGTCGACGTGACCCATGATCGTCACGACGGGCGGACGCGGCAGCATTTCGCCTTCGTCGTCCGCCTGGTTGAAGATGCCTTCTTCCACGTCGGATTCGGAAACGCGCTTGACGGTGTGGCCGAATTCGACCGCAATCAGTTCCGCCAGATCGGCGTCGATCACGTCGCCCGGCTTCATCATCTGGCCTTCCTTCATCAGGAACTTGATGACGTCGACGGCACGTTCCGACATGCGCTGCGACAGTTCCTGAATGGTGATGGTTTCCGGCAGGATCACTTCGCGCATTACCTTTTCACGGGTCTCCTGCATCTGGCTGCGGCGGAACTTTTCCTGCCGGCGGCGCATGGATGCCATGGAGCGGCCACGCGGCGTACCGTCTTCATCCAGGTTGGACGAGGTAACGGTCAGCTTGCCACGGCGGCGTTCTTCTTCTGTCTTCAGGCGTGCAGCCGGCTTGGCCGGCGCCGGCGCTGCAACCTTGCCACGGACTGGCAGGTTACCACGGCGTGCACCGCGATCGTCCTCCTCGTCGCCGTCAGTGCGGCGACCGCGCGGAGCGGCGGTTTCGGTGGCCGGGCGGGCAGGGGCAGCGGCGGGCTGAGGACGAGCCTCGGCGCGGGGCGCCGGCTGAGCGGCAGAAACCGGCTTCTCAGCGGCCGGTTCGGATTTCGCTTCCGCGGCCGGCTGGCTTGCCGCGAGCTTTGCTGCTTCAGCCTCCTCGGCGGCGCGGCGGGCGGCCTCTTCCTTTTCCGCGGCAATGCGGCGTTCTTCTTCCACCTTGCGGCGAGCCTCTTCTTCGGCGCGCTGCTTGGCTTCAATGACGTCACGGGCCTGCGCTTCCATCAGTGCGCGGCGACGGGCTTCCATTTCACCGGCGGAAAGGTCATGCAGAACATTGCCGCGCGGACGCTCCGGCTGGCGCTGCTGGGGCGCAGACGAGCCGGGACGCTGCTGCTGCGAAGGGGAAGAACCCGGACGCTGCTGCTGGTTGCTGGGCTGGTGGATGCGTGGCTGCGGAGCCTGTGGACGCGGCGCTGCTGCGGCGGGAGCCGCCGGCTTCGGAGCGGGGGCCGCAGCCGAATGTACCTGCTTCTCGTCTTCGGGACGCATGGGGCGGCGCTTGCGTGTTTCCACGACAACCGCGTTGGTGCGACCTCGACCCATATCCTGCCGCACGGTGCCCTGATTCATCCCGCCCGGCTTCAGGGTAAGAGTCTTCTTGGCAGGCGCGTTGAGTGTCTTGTCGTCGTTGTTGTCGGTCATTCCGTTCCCGTTCCTTCGGACGAGAACCGGATGACGTTCATCAGGTCTCGTCGTTCAATTGCTGCATCGGAACGCGGCGACCGTTCATATCGGGCAACCGCGTCATTGTTCTGTCCGGGCAGCGTCGCGTTCCGCATGAGCCCGACCGCCATTGCGGTACTGCTCAAGCATCGTTGCGCGCTTCACTACACCCTCACCCGCCTGCCCTGCAAGCGCGCAGGCATGGATAAAAGCATTCTGGCCCATCAACTCGTCCATTTCGGCTTCGCTAAAGAGCCGGAAGGACGGAATTTCATTGCCGGCATCGCTGCCGAGTGCCCAGGCCTTGCGGGCCTGGTCCAGTTTTCTGACGCCATCGGCCGCAGCGTCGGTCGCGTGAAACACGGCGATCGCGTTCCCGGACCGGACGGCAGCATCGACCTTCGTCGCGCCGCTGATGAACTGGCCCGCCTTGCGCGCCATGTTCATCATGCCAGCCACATGCTGCGCCATCAGACGGTCGAGAAGAGCGAGAAGCTCAGGCCCGGCCTTGACGTCACGTTTCAGAGCCCGCGCGAAGAGCTTCTTCGCGATGGCTTTCTCGATCAGGGCGCGCTCGGGTGTCACCCAGCAGCCGCGTCCCGGCAATTGGCGTTTCAGGTCCGGAACGACGTCGCCGTCCGGGCCTGCGACGAAGCGGATCAGCTCATCTGGCGATCCGCTCTGCCGTGTCACAATGCACATACGTCCATTGACGTCGCCTTTGATCCGCCCGTCATCGTCAGTCTCGGGCAGCTCGTCCGGCTCATGCGCCTGCGATGTCATTCCTGCTCGGCGGTATCCGCCTCCTCGGCAGCTTCCGCATCGGCTTCCTGTTCGGAAGCGAGCTCTTCGGCGGTGATCCAGCCTGCCAGAAGGCGAGCCTGCACCACCATGTTCTCGGCCTCGACGCGCGAAACATCGAGCTTGGAGAAGATGCCTTCGAACTTCTTCGTCTCGCCGTCCTTGCGCTCGCTCCAGCCAACGAGATCGTCCGCTGCGCAGCCGGCAAAGTCTTCGATGGTCTTGATGCCGTCTTCGCCGAGCGCAACCATCATCTGCGAGGTCAGGCCGTCGATCTGGCGCAATTCGTCGGAAACGCCGAGTTCCTTGCGCTTGGCGTCCATTTCGGCTTCCAGGCGTTCCAGATATTCGCGGGCGCGGGTCTGGATTTCATCGGCGGTGTCTTCGTCGAAGCCATCGATCGAGGAGATTTCGTCGAGATCCACATAAGCCAGTTCTTCAACCTGCGCGAAGCCTTCCGAAGCCAGAACCTGGCCGACCATTTCGTCGACGTCGAGCGCTTCCATGAACAGGGCCGTACGCTCGTTGAATTCCTTCTGACGGCGCTCGGATTCTTCCTGCTCGGTCATGATGTCGATGTCCCAGCCGGTCAGCTGCGATGCCAGACGCACGTTCTGACCGCGGCGGCCGATGGCGAGCGACAGCTGCTCGTCGGGAACGACCACTTCGATACGCTCGGACTCTTCATCCAGAACGACCTTGGCGACTTCCGCCGGCTGCAGGGCGTTGACGATGAACGACGCCGGCTCCTGGCTCCACGGAATGATGTCGATCTTTTCACCCTGGAGTTCGCCGACGACGGCCTGAACGCGCGAACCGCGCATACCGACGCAGGCGCCGACCGGGTCGATCGAGCTATCGTTCGAGATGACGGCAATCTTGGCGCGTGAGCCAGGATCACGGGCAACCGACTTGATCTGGATGATGCCGTCGTAGATCTCAGGCACTTCCATGGTGAAGAGCTTCACCATGAACTGCGGATGGGTACGCGACAGGAAAATCTGCGGGCCACGCTGTTCGCGGCGAACGTCGTAGACGTAGGCGCGTACGCGATCGCCGTAGCGCATGTTTTCGCGCGGGATCATCTCGTCACGACGGATAATGCCTTCGCCACGGCCGAGATCGACGATGACGTTGCCGTATTCGACGCGCTTGACGGTGCCGTTGACGATTTCGCCGATACGGTCCTTGAACTCGTCATACTGGCGGTCACGCTCGGCCTCGCGCACCTTCTGCACGATGACCTGCTTGGCGGACTGGGCAGCGATACGGCCGAAATCCATCGGTGGCAGCGGATCGGCAATGAAGTCGCCGAGCTTGGCGTCCGGGTTGCGGTCGCGGGCAAGCTCCAGCGGGATCTGGGTCGAATAGTCCTCAGCCGCTTCGACAACTTCCAGAAGACGCTGCAGGCGGATTTCGCCGGTCTTGGAGTTGATGTCGGCGCGGATATTGGTTTCCGAACCATAGCGCGAGCGGGCGGCTTTCTGGATAGCGTCGGCCATTGCGGCAAGCACGATTTCGCGGTCGATGACCTTTTCGCGCGCCACAGCATCGGCGATCTGCAGAAGCTCAAGCCGGTTAGCACTCACTGCCATTTTTTTATCTCCGTAAGTCGCATAATTGCGGGGATCGCCCGTTTTCCGGGCTTTACGTTGGAATTAGTCTTCGTCTGCTTCGTTTTCGTCGTTCTGGTTTGCGGCAGCGGCCTTGGCCGCCTTGTCTGCCCGCAGCGCATCACGAATAAGGTCGTCCGTCAGAATGAGCTTCGCATCGGAAAGCGCAGTGAACGGAATAACGACTGTCGGCTCTTCGCCATAAGCGATCTGGTCGCGTTCCAGCTTGAAACCGTCAGCATCAACCTCAACGATCTTGCCGCGAAACCGCTTGCGGTTCTCGACCAGAATGGAGGTTTCGACCTTCACCAGATGGCCCTGCCAACGGGTGAAATCCGATTTGCGAACCATCGGCCGGTCGATGCCGGGCGAGGAAACTTCAAGATGATACGCTTTATCGACCGGATCTTCCACATCAAGAACCGGTGAAATGGCCATGGAAATGGCTTCACAGTCCTCAACGGTCATCGTGCCGTCTTCCCGTTCCGCCATCACCTGCAGCGTCATGCCGTTCTGATTGGAAAGCCGCACGCGCACCAGAACATAGCCCATACCCGTCAGAACGGGTTCGATGATCTCGGCAATACGCTGGTCGATGCCGGTTTCGGTTATAAGTCGCGGTTCGTGTGCGGTGTCTGCCATCTGGCCTTCCGGTTTTGGATTGTCGCCGGGCTTTCAGCCCTCTGTTTCCGGTTCGCCTAACGAAAAAGAGCGGAGCCTTGCGGCCCCACTCTTCATCAAGCGATCAAGAATTTCAGTGGTCATATAGACCCATCGGTGCAGGATTGCAAGGTTTTCGCGGGGAGACTCGCTTCCGCTGCGCCCTCGGCCATATTTTCACCCTTCCCGTGCGGGAAAGGCTGGCATGATTTTCGGCACTGTCTATAGTTGCCGTTTGATAAATCGCAGTTGCATCAAGTGGACAGAGCGTGCCTGACCGTAAATCGCCACTCGCGCCTTTAAGGCATTTGACTTACAGACGAATCTGGATCGCGAGCCTTGCCTCAAATTTCGGCGGACTGATCCAGGCGGTGGGCGCCGCATGGATGATGACGTCGCTCTCCAGTTCGGAAAACATGATCGCGCTGGTGCAGGCCTCCACCTCTTTGCCTATCATGCTGTTCTCGCTGATTTCAGGCGCGCTGGCCGATAGTTTCGACCGCCGCCGCATCATGATTTCGGCGCAGCTGCTGATGCTGACGGCGTCCGTGCTGCTTACCGTTTTTGCCTGGTCCGGCTGGCTCACGCCCTGGCTGCTGCTTTTCTTTACCTTTATGATCGGCTGTGGCACGGCCCTCAACAATCCGTCCTGGCAGGCCTCCGTCGGTGAAATGGTGCCGCGCGAGGATTTGCCTGCCGCCGTCACGCTGAACAGTGTCGGCTTCAATATTACCCGCAGTGTCGGCCCGGCCATCGGCGGTATCATCGTCGCCGCCGCCGGTGCGGCCGCCGCATTTTTCGTGAATGCGCTGAGCTATTTCACGCTGATCTACGCCCTGTTTCGCTGGCAGCCGCCCAAATATGCCTCGACCCTGCCGCGGGAGCAGCTTCTGGCCGCCATTTCGGCCGGCATGCGTTATGTGGCGATGTCGCCCAATATCGGCAAGGTGCTGGTGCGCGGCTTCCTTTTCGGCCTTTCCGCCAGCGCCATCCTCGCCTTGATGCCCATCGTCGCCCGCGACCTGGTGGAGGGCGGCCCGCTGACCTATGGCGTCATGCTGGGTGCCTTCGGCGTCGGCGCCATCGGCGGCGCGCTGATCAGCGCGAGATTGCGCGAGGTGCTGTCCAGCGAATGGATCGTGCGCGTCGCATTTCTAGGCTTCGCCTTCAGCGCCGGCGTAACGGCGGTGAGCACGAGCGCGATCATCACGTCACTGGTGCTGACCGTTGCCGGCGCCTGCTGGGTGCTGGCACTGTCGCTCTTCAATACCATTGTCCAGCTCTCCACCCCGCGATGGGTGGTTGGCAGGGCGCTCTCGCTTTACCAGACGCTCACCTTCGGCGGCATTGCGGTCGGCAGCTGGCTGTGGGGTGAGCTGGCGGAAGATTACGGCATTTCCTATTCGCTGCTCTGTTCCTGCGCACTGATGCTGCTCGGTGTCGTCGTCGGCCTCAAACTCGCCATGCCAGCCTTCGCCTCGCTCAATCTCGATCCGCTCAACCGTTTCGTGGAGCCGCCGCTGAGACTGGACATCAAGCCGCGCAGCGGCCCCATCGCCATCCTCATCGATTATGAAATCCATGACGAGGATCTCGGCGAATTCCTGCCGCTGATGGCCGAGCGCCGCCGCATTCGCATTCGTGACGGCGCGCGCAACTGGAACCTGATGCGGGATCTCGAAAACCCCGACATCTGGACGGAAAGCTACCACGTGCCGACCTGGGTGGAATATGTCCGCCATAATCACCGCCGCACCCAGGCAGATGCAGAGGCCTGGGACCGGCTGCTGGAGCTTCACCGCGGCAAGACGCGGCCACGGGTGCACCGGATGATCGAACGTCAGACCATCCCGCCAACCGACGATATCTTTCACAAGCCTCATACCGATCAGCATTGAGAGACGATGGGTAAGTGAGTGGCGATGCCCTTCCCACACTCTCCCCGTCATCCTCGGGCCTGTCCCGAGGATCCAAACACCTATCATTAAATCAATCGGTTGCAGATGCTCGGGACAGGCCCGAGCATGACGGAGGAGAGGTTTTCACACGTTGCCAGCAACGCTACTTCAGCTTCGCCTTCAACGTCGCATCGGGAAAGCAGGTTGGAGCGAGCCCGTTTTTCGACTGCCAGTCCCCAAGCGAGCGGCGCGTCTTGAAACCGGCGAGGCCATCTGCCTTGCCGACATCGTAGCCCTTGGCGACCAACGCCTTCTGCATCGCTAAAACATCCGAGCGCAGCATCGATCCGACATTGCCCCATTCCCCCTTGAACGGCCCCGCCCCGTGGGCGATGCGGTCAGCGAGATTGCCGATGAAAAGCGCATAGAGATCGGAATTATTATATTCCTTGATGACGTAGAAATTCGGCGTCACCACAAATTCCGGCCCGTGTCGCCCAGCCGGGACCAGCATCATGCCATCGGCAGAGAGGTCATTGGCCGGGAAGGCTTTTCCGGAAATACGTGTGATGCCCATTTTCGCCCAGTCCGCCACAGGTCGTGCGAGATCAGGCCCTTCCTGCGCGCAGGAAACATTGGCGGGGATCGAGACTTCGAAACCCCAGTCGCGATTACGTTGCCAGCCGCGCTGAGAAAGATAGTTAGCTATGGATGCCAACGCGTCCGGCACGGAGTTCCAGATGTCACGGTGGCCGTCGCCATCAAAGTCCACGGCATATTTCAGATAGCTCGACGGCATGAATTGCGGCTGGCCGAGCGCACCGGCCCAGGAGCCCATCATGCGAGAGGCCGCGATATCGCCACTCTCGACGATCTTCAGCGCATCGATCAACTCGACGCGAAACATCTCCTTGCGGGTAGACATATAGGCTTTTGTGGCCAGCACATCGACGACGGAATGCGGCAGCTTGGCTCGGCCGAAACCGGATTCGCGGCCCCAGATCGCAACGACGATATCACCCGGCACACCGTATTTCGCCTCTATCCGGCGCAGCGTCGCCGCGTGGGTGGAAGCAAGCGAACGCCCGGTGGCGGCAAGACCCTGCAGCCGCTTTTCCGAGAAATAGGCGCCGGGCGAGGAAAATTCCGCCTGGCTCTGGCTCTGCTCCTTTGGCGGCTTCTGGCCGGGAATGACGAGATCGGGCAGGTTCCAGCTGATGGAGAGACCGCTGAGCGTGGCCTCAAGCGTCCTTTGTGAAATGCCGGCCTTGCGGGCTTCCGGCCAGATTTCCTTTTTCAGCCAGGCATTAAATTCGGCATCATATCGGGCTGCCGCTGCTCCTGTCGGTGCCGATTGCGCCAACGCCGTCGTTGCTGAAAAAAAGGAAAGAAGGGCAGCCAGTGCCTTCGGGGCAAAACGGTTTCGCATTCGGTCTCCTCTTTGAATGACGGGGAGGGAGGGGGGACTTCAGATTGTCGTTCGCGCCCGAAGCGCGGCCGTCAAAGTGCCCTCGTCGAGATAATCGAGTTCACCGCCCACCGGCACGCCATGCGCAAGCCGGGTGATCTTGATGTCGAGACCGGAGAGGCGGTCGGTGATGTAATGGGCGGTTGCCTGCCCTTCCACCGTCGCATTGACGGCGATGATGAGCTCGCGAATGCCGCCGGCGCTCACACGGTCGATCAGGCCCTTGATGTTCAGGTCCTCGGGCCCGACCCCGTCGAGCGGCGACAGCGTGCCCCCCAGCACGTGATAGGCGGTGTTCATCGCACCCGTCCGCTCCAGCGCCCAGAGATCAGACACATCTTCCACCACGATGATGACCGACTGGTCGCGCCGGTCGTCGGCGCAGACGGTGCAGGGGTCTATCGTATCGACGTTGCCGCAGCAGGAGCAGATCTTCACCTTGTCATAGGCCTCGCCCATGGCATGGCCCAGCGGCCCGAGAAGCTGTTCCTTCTTCTTGATGAGATGCAGTGCTGCCCGCCGCGCCGAGCGGGGCCCAAGCCCCGGCACTTTTGCCAGGAGCTGGATCAGTTTTTCGATTTCGGGGCCGGTGACTCGTTTTGCCATGAGCGCTTTCTACTGCATAAATCGGGAAACGGGAATCATGAAGCGCAAAGGGTTGTCCATGAAAATCAGGGCGGTGTGCCGGGGCGAGGCGAAAAGGCTGCCGGGAAAGACCTCGAAGACGGGCATCTTCAAACACGCCGTGCAGGGTCCCGTCATGGTCGATGCGGAAGGCATCGTCAGTGACGCCGTCTGCAATCGCAAACATCACGGCGGGCCGGATCAGGCGATTTACGTCATGGGCTCCGCCGATCTCGACTTCTGGTCCCGCTCTCTGGGCTTTGCGGTCGAACCCGGGTTTTTTGGTGAGAACCTCGTTCTTGATGGTGTCGACAGCGCAAAACTCCACGTTGGCGACAGGTTCTCGGCAAATGACGTTGAGCTGGAAGTGACCGCCGCCCGCATTCCCTGCGCCACACTGTCGGTTCGCATCGGCGATCCCGATTTCGCACTGCGTTTCCGTCGGGCGGGCCAACCGGGGTTCTACTGCCGGGTGCTGAAAGGCGGCATGTTGGCTGCCGGGGAGGATATCGTGTTCAAACCCTATCGAGGATTGAAGCTGCCAATACCGACCATTCTGCAGCGCTTTCGCCCCATGCAGCTCAACGCAGCCGAACGCCGGGCCTTTCTGGAAACGCCGCTGGCGAGCCGGTTTCGCGCGATGCTGGAAGCTTGAAGCCGGCCATGGGACAAGGAGGGCGCCCGCTCCATGCGCTTCGCCCTCTCTTTAGATCGGTTATATCAGAACGGCAGCTTCATGCCGGGCGGCAGCGGCAGGCCGGCGGTCAGCCCAGCCATCTTTTCCTGCGCCTGCGCTTCGCCTTTCTGCTTGGCGTCCTTATGCGCTGCGACGATCAGGTCCTCAAGGATTTCCACCTCGTCTTCCTTCAACAGCGAGGGATCGATTTTCAGGCCGCGCATTTCGCCCTTGCCGTTCAGAATGACGGTTACCAGACCGCCGCCAGCACGCCCCTCGATTTCGAGCGCAGCGATTTCTTCCTGCACCTTCTCCATCTTGGCCTGCATTTCCTTGACCTTGCCCATCATGCCCATGATGTCACGCATGTGCCAATCTCCTGTTCTTTTTGTTTAAAACTCGATGTCGTCGCCGGGAAGGATGTCGCCTTCACTCGATTCGGCAACCGATGGCGACGCGATGTCTTCAGCCTCATCCTGTACGGCGGCGCGGATGCGCACGTCGGTAATTTTTGCGCCGGGAAACTGCGCCAGGATGGCAGCCACATCAGGGTCCTGGCGTGCATCGACAAGACGCGCGTCCCGTGCGTTGCCCTCAGCCTCGACAAGGGTCGGTTCCCCCTGCTCCTTGCTGAGGCTGATGATCCAGTGGATGCCAGTCCATTCCTTGAGCTTGACGCCAAGTTCGCCGGGCAGGGAGCCGGGGGCACCTTCCCCGAGGCGCATATCGAGCCGGCCGGGCTCCAGCCGTACGAGCCGTACGAAGTTGCGCACTTTCGCCCGCATGACGGGATCGCGGTTCTTCTGACACAGATCGGCAATATCCTGCACGGAATTGACGGGAACTTTCGGCTCCGGCCGCTCCTCCGTTTTCGGTGCTGCGACCTGCATCTCCTGCGGGCGGCTATCTGGAATGGCGCGCAGTATGGCGGAGGTCTGTGGTGTTGCCTGGCGCTGGGTGGGAAGATCGACAGGTCGTCCCGCGGCCACGGTCTGTGCTGACGAATAGGCGCGCGCACCGCCGCCATTGCCGCCGCCGGAAGGTCCGCCATTGGCGTAACCCCCGTCACCGTTCGAAAGCTCCAGCAAGCGCCGGGCAGCATCTTCGGGTGCGGGAAGATTGGCAGCGTGCGCCAGCCGGATGAGAACCATTTCGGCAGCACCGGCCGGGCGCGAGGCGTTTTCCGTTTCCGGTATGCCCTTCAGCAACATCTGCCAGATGCGCGAAAGCGCGGTGACCGCAATCGTGTCGGCAAATTCCGCACCGCGCACGCGTTCTATTTCAGAAAGCGAGGGATCTTCCGCTGCATCCGGCACATATTTCATGCGGGTCACGAGATGGGTGAAATCGGCGAGATCGTTAAGGACCACAACCGGGTTCGCGCCCGCCTCATATTGACCGTTGAATTCCGACAGAGCGGCCGCGACATCGCCTTTGACGACATGCTGGAAGAGATCGACGATGCGGGCCCGGTCGGCAAGACCGAGCATGCCGCGTACCGCTTCAGCTTCCACCCGGCCACCACCATGGGCGATTGCCTGATCGAGCAGCGACAGGCCGTCACGGGCAGACCCTTCCGCCGCGCGGGCGATCATCGAAAGCGCCTGCGGTTCGGCTTCGAAACCTTCCTTGCCGGCGATGGCGGTAAAAAGGCCGACGAGATCGGCGGCGCTGATGCGGCGCAGGTCGAAACGCTGGCATCGTGACAGAACCGTGATGGGAACCTTGCGGATTTCCGTTGTGGCGAAGATGAACTTCACATGCTCCGGCGGCTCTTCCAGCGTCTTGAGCAGGCCGTTGAAAGCCTGCGTCGACAGCATGTGCACTTCGTCGATGATATAGACCTTATAACGCGCCGAGACAGGGCGATAACGCACCTGTTCGATGATTTCGCGAATATCGTCGATGCCGGTATGGGAGGCGGCATCCATCTCGATCACGTCGACATGGCGACCTTCCATGATCGCCTGACAATGTTCACCGGGAATGCGCAGATCGATGGTCGGCTTGTCGATGGTGTCGGTTTTGTAATTCAGCGCTCGGGCGAGAATGCGGGCCGTGGTCGTTTTGCCCACGCCGCGGACGCCGGTCAGCATATAGGCCTGCGCAATACGTCCGGTCTCGAACGCGTTTGTCAGCGTGCGGACCATCGGCTCCTGTCCGACCATCAGATCGGAAAAATCCTTCGGGCGATATTTGCGCGCCAGTACCCGATAGCCGGTCCCGACCTGGGATTCGCTTGATGTGGTGGGTACGCTGTCGTTCATCGCCTCGCCAGTTTGTTTTGCCAGTTTGTCTTGGGGCGCTGAACTGGCCCGGCGAAAGCTGAGCACGTCTTTTAAAAGGTGGGAGGCTGGCACGGCGACCCGTGCCGGGCTCGTTAGGGCTGCTTCCTTCCGGACCTGACCCGGTTGGCGAGTGGCTCGTCCACCACCAACCTCCCGGGGCCACATATCGGCAATATCGACAGCAAATGCAAGCCAAGCATTCAAAAAACTGCTATCACAATGAAAACAAACATGGAGGACACCTTGGAGACATTCCAGCTGGACGAAAGACTGGCGCGCGATAGCGTGCTCGTGACGCGTTTGGGGCTATGTGAACTGCGTTTGCAAAATGACAGCCGCTGGCCATGGCTGGTGCTGGTGCCGCAGCGAGAGGGCGTCAGCGAGCTGTTCGATCTTACTCCGCTTGATCAGGCCGTGCTGACATTCGAGACCAATCTTGTCGCGTCCGCCTTGAAAGAAATTACCGCGGCCACCAAGATCAATGTGGGCGCTCTGGGCAACATCGTCCGGCAACTGCATGTCCATATTATCGCCCGCAATGAAGGCGACACCTGCTGGCCCGGCCCCATCTGGGGTCACGGGACGCCCGTGCCTTATGCCGCGGGCGAAAAGGAAACTTTGATGAAAAAAATCTCCGGCGCACTCTGATGATTTCCATGAAAATTTTTGAAACCACTGCCCCCCATCCCGAAGCAAGTCTGCTGACGGCTTTTTCCAAAAATGCCCTCGACCGTTTCGCGGAAAAGCGGACGGAGGAATGCGTTGCCGATGCCCTGAAAGTCGACGGCACCCATATTTTTGCCTTTTCGGGCAGCCGGCTTGTCCTGAAGCATGACGAACAGGTCATCGACCCCCTGTTTTCCGCCTATGAGCTGGCCGAGTTGCAGCCGGATTTCGACAATGCCGTCCTGCTTGGATATCGGGAGACCGGCGAACCGCGAATCGCCGTTCCGGTTGCCGTGGCCGAAGACCAGCTGGCGAGCCACTACAAGCTTGCCGATGCCCGCACGCTGTATCGCGATCACCTGCTGGAAGAGGAATTGCTGAGTGAGGTCGCCCAGGCCGTCAGCCTCACACATTGGAACGCCGACAACCGCTTTTGCGGGAAATGCGGTGGGGCCATGGAGCTGCGAATCGGCGGCTACAAGCGCATCTGCGCCGCCTGCAGCCACACTATTTTTCCACGCACTGATCCCGTCGTCATCATGATGACGATCGATATCGAGCGCGATCTGTGCCTGCTTGGCCGCGGAGCGCATTTTGCGCCGGGCATGTATTCGTGCCTCGCCGGTTTTGTGGAACCGGGTGAGACCATCGAACAGGCTGTTCGCCGTGAAACGCACGAGGAATCCGGCGTCGAAATCGGCCGCGTCCGTTATCACGCCTCCCAGCCTTGGCCGATGCCGCATACGCTGATGATCGGCTGTTATGCCGAGGCGTTGTCTTTTGAGATCGCACGCGATGAGGTCGAGCTTGAGGATTGCCGCTGGTTCACGCGGGAAGAGGTGGCAAAGATGCTGGAGGCCCCGGCGGGCGAAGGTCTTTCTGCGCCGCCCATGGGAGCCATCGCGCATCGCCTGATGCGCGACTGGGTGGAATGGCCAAGGTAGGAGATTGCGGCAGGCTCAGCTCTGGTTGAGCTTGCCGCGCATCGCATGGCCCTTGTAGACGCCGAGAATGCGGACTTTTTCAGAGAAGAAGCGCAGCTCGTCCAGAGCATGCCGCACGGGTTCGTCATCGGGATGGCCTTCAATGTCGGCATAAAATTGCGTCGCCACGAATTTGCCGCCGAGCTGGTAGCTTTCGAGCTTCGTCATATTGATGCCGTTCGTCGCAAAGCCACCCATGGCCTTGTAGAGTGCCGCGGGAATGTTGCGGACGTTGAAAACGAAAGTCGTGACGACGATTTCTTCGCTCGACTGGCGCTTGGCCCAGTTTTCATCGCGGGAAAGCACTACGAAGCGCGTGACGTTGTTTTCCGAATCCTCGACATTCTCGGCGAGAATATCGAGACCGTAAAGGCTGGCGGCAAGACGCGGCGCAAGCGCCGCCATGCTGCGGTCGCCCGTTTCGGAAACGAGCCTTGCCGATCCTGCCGTATCGCCGGCGATGACGGGTTTCCAGCCGTTGGAACGAATGATCTTGCGGCACTGGCCAAGTGCGTGGATGTGGCTGTGGACGGTGCGGATTTCGTCCTTTTTCACGCCCGGCATCACCATCAGCTGAAAGCGGATCGGCATGAAATATTCGCCGATGATATGCAGGCGCGATTCCGGCAGCAGGTGATGAATATCCGCCACGCGGCCGGCCAGAGTGTTTTCGATCGGGATCATGCCGAGATCGGCTTCGCCGTTTTCAATGGCGTTGAACGCATCCTCGAATGTCGGACACGGCAATGGTTCCATGTTCGGAAACATGTCGCGGCAGGCCATGTCGGAGTTCGCGCCGAATTCGCCCTGAAAGGCAATGCGATTGGTGATCAAGCTCATGGGACTGTCCGTTAAAGGGTTCTGCTTGCAAGAATTTTGCGGGCTTTTTCGAGATCGTGCGGCGTATCGACACCGAGCGGCACGGAGCGGACGATCTCGGCATCAATGCGCATGCCCGCTTCGAGAGCACGCAGCTGCTCCAGCCGCTCGCGCTTTTCCAGCGGTGAGGGCGGTAGACTCACGAATGTCTCGAGCGCAGCACGGCGATAGGTGTAGAGCCCGATATGATGATAAAGCGGCCCCTCGCCGTAAGGCGCGGTGGTGCGGGTGAAATAAAGCGCGCGCAGACGTGTTTCGGAAAGTGGGCTGCCCACAACTTTCACTACGTTCGGATTGGTTTTTTCTTCCTCGTCGGTGATTTCGACCGTCAGTGTCGCAATGTCGACGGCGGCGTTCTCCAGCGGGCGCAACGAGGCACGTATAGTTTCCGCCTCGATGGTTGGAAGGTCGCCCTGAACATTGATGACATATTCCGCCTTGCCATAGGGGTCGGCCTTCTGCAGCGCTTCGAAAATGCGATCCGAACCGGATTGATGGTCGTCACGCGTCATCATCACGTCGAAACCGGCATTTTGAACCGCCGAAAATACCTGTTCGTCATCGACCGCGACGACGATTCGCTCCGCGCCGGCCTCACGTGCCCGCTGCGCAACCTGCACGATCATCGGCTTGCCACCAATGTCGGCAAGCGGCTTGCCGGGCAGGCGCGTGGAGGCCATTCGCGCCGGTATGAGGACGACAGCTTTCTCGAAATCCCGATTATTCATCCGACACCCTTCAAATCCCGCCCGAAAAGTGTCAAAACGTCACGGTGTGGGGAGCATTATTCAAGTTGCGCAGGCTGTGCAAAAGCCATAGCTTTCGAGCAATTTCAAGATGCCCGTTATATCGAGCGGATGCGAGGGAGCGCGTTTAGATGAATTCTTATGTTAATATGGGCGTTGGGGCGTTTCTGGGTACAGTATTCGTCCTGATGTCGGTGTCGATTGCGTCCGAGGGCATTTTCCATGCGCCCGCGCCCGAAAAGGAAGGTTACGCCATCGTCGCGGAAGAAAGCAGCGGCGGAACGGGCGGCGGAGAAGCGGCGGCTGCGGCCACCCCGATCGCACAGTTGCTCGCCAGCGCGGACGCCGCCAAGGGCGAAGCGGTCTTCAAGAAATGTACGAGCTGTCATACCGGAGAGAGTGGTGGTGCAAACAAGGTCGGCCCCAATCTCTTCGATGTCGTCAACCGGCCGATCGCCAGCCACGAAGGTTTCAGCTACTCCGCAGCGATGAAGGATTTCTCCAAGGGTGGAGCCGAGCACTGGGATTACGATCATCTCAACTATTTTCTCGAAGCCCCGAAAAAGCACGTTCCAGGCACGGCCATGGGCTTTGCGGGTGTGAAGAAAGAAACGGAAAGAGCAGATCTTATTGCCTATCTCCGCACGCTGTCTGCGAACCCGGCGCCGCTGCCGGATCCGGCTGCAGCTCCCGCGCCGACAAATTAAAGGTGACGACAGTTCATGAGAAAAGCCCGGCAGAGATGCCGGGCTTTTCTTTTCGCAATCTTGCCTTGCCTCTTGAAGATCAGAAGCCCTTGCCGCCCCGCAACTCGGAAATCACCGTTCCGACCATGATCCTGACATCCAGCCAGACCGAAAAATTTTCGACATAATAAAGATCGGATACGATGCGTGCCCTTGCCTTGTCGCTGCGATCCGTCGGCCCGCGCAGGCCCCGCATCTGGGCAAGTCCCGTGATGCCTGGCCGCATCCGGTGCCGCAGGTGATAGTGCGGAACCAGCTCCTCGTAGAGACGGCCGGCCGCCAGCATGCCGATGGCATGGCAGCGCGGTCCGACCAGCGACATGTCACCCTTGAGCACATTGATGAGCTGTGGCAGCTCATCAATATTCGTGCGCCGGAGAATGGCGCCGATGCGGGTTATTCTCGGGTCATTCTTCACTGTTTGCGCCACGCCGGTGGCGTCGCACATGTCTGTTCTCATTGAGCGAAATTTATAGACGCGAATCTTCCGTCCATTCATGCCCCAGCGGACCTGCGAGAACAGGACCGGCCCGCGGCTGTCGAGTTTGACGAGCGCTGCCACCGCCAGCAGGACGGGAGCCAGTGCGACGAGGGCGATGGACGCCCCCGCAATGTCCATCGTTCTTTTGAGCGCGAACTGGCCGCGTTGTAGTGGAGATACCCGTTTCTCAAAAATGCAGGGCTGCGTTTCCGGTGTCTCGAAAGTGATGGCCGAGGAATAGGGATCGCCGAAAAAAACGGCATGGGATGAGCCTTTAGTACCCAACATAATATAGGATCCTGAAAAACTTATTTTGATAGAAGAAATTTAATTTATATGAACGATTAATAATTCATTTACCCTAAAAAGTCATCCGAAATGTAGCCGTGTCTGGGCAAATATCAATCTAAAGTTAACGTATGCACGCAGGTGTTGCGCTTCAGGCGCTGATTCGCCGCCGTGGATGGGGCGGCGGCCGGTTCGGCCACCGAAAAGCGTGAAACGAAAGGGGTGAGGACGTGGACCTCGGTCGCTTCGTCCTTCGTTCCCGGGACTTGGCGACGATTTAAAAACCTGTCAGCGACCCATCAGAATGTCGAGCAGGGTGGTTTGTTTCGGTCCCGACGCGTCAGGCGCTTCACCGCCAATATCGGCCGGCGGCACAGGGCCGTTGCCGGCGGAATAACGGGGTTCGATATCCCGCGAAGGAATATTAGCCGGCGGCGTCAGCCCTCCCGACTGCCCATCTGGCTGATTCGGTGTGGGTGATGCCGGCGCCGCGGGATAGGCGCGATTATCAGTCGTTCCGCCGCCCAGCGCGTTGGAAATGATGTCGCCAATGGAGGAGGGCGCATTTTCCGGCGCCGGTTGCTGCATATCCATGAGCGGCGGCACGCCGCCTGCACCAAGACCGAAGAGGGGCGAAGGCGAAAGACCGGAATGAGCCGCGGTCATGAACTCTTTCCACGCCCTTGCAGGAAGGCCGCCGCCCGTGACCTTTTTCATGGAGGTGCCGTCGTCGTTTCCAAACCAGACGCCGGTCGTCAGATTGCTCGTATAGCCAACAAAGAGCGCATCACGAAAAGACTGAGTGGTGCCGGATTTCCCCGCTGCCTGCCAGCCCTGCAGGCGCGCGGCCTTGCCGGTACCTTCGGTGATGACGCGCGACAGCATGCCGTTCATCGTGGCGGCAATTTCTTCGCTCAGCACCCGTGGCGGATTGTCATATTTGTTTTCATAAAGCACCTTGCCATCGGCATCGGTGATACGCTTCACGATGTGCGGCGTGGCTTTATAGCCGCCATTCATGAAGGGAGCATAAGAAGCTGTCAGTTCCATCAGCGACACTTCCGAAGTGCCGAGCGCGATGGAGGCATTATTCTGCAGCTCCGATTCGATGCCCATGCGATGCGCCACCTGTGTCACCCGCTCGGGACCGACCTCCATCACCAGCTGGGCGGCGATGGTGTTCAGGGAGTTGGCCAGCGCCGTGGCCAGTGTCACTTCGCCGCGAAATTTCTTCTCATAATTTTCCGGAGTCCAGTTGCCGATACGAACAGGCCCATCATTACGAATGGTATAGGGCGTAAGCCCGGATTCGAGAGCGGCGACGTAGACGAAGGGCTTAAATGCCGAGCCGGGTTGCCGTTTTGCCTTGGCAGCGCGGTTAAACTGGCTTTCGGCATAATCCGCACCGCCCACCACGGCCCTGATCGCCCCCGTACCGTCGATGGAAACCAGTGCCGCCTGGGAGGCGCCCTGTTTTTTGCCGTCGCCCTGCAGCACGTGGGTCAGCGCCTTTTCGGCATCGCGCTCGAGATCGGGATCGATTGTCGTATCGACGACGATATCCTGCTTGACCTCGCCAACCAGGCCGCGCACCTCTTCCAGCACCATGTCGGCGGCGTAATGTTCGGCACCGGACCAGAAGCGTTTCGCTTTGGTCGGCGGCTGCGACATGGCGGTCTTGATCTCATCATCGGTAATGAAACCGACGTCGCGCATGGATTGCAGCACGACCTGCGCCCGTTCTTCCGCTGCCTGTGGGTCCCGTGCCGGCGAAAGGCGCGAGGGCGCTTTGAGAAGCCCGGCGAGCATTGCCGCTTCGCCCAGATTGACGTCGCGGGCGGATTTGTTGAAGTAGCGCCGCGAGGCCGCCTCGACGCCATAGGCGTTGGATCCGAAATAGACGCGATTGAGGTACATCGCCAGGATCTGATCCTTGGTGAACTTGTGCTCCAGCCAGAAGGACAGCAGCACTTCCTGAACCTTGCGTTCCAGGGTCCTGTCCGGCGAGAGGAAAAGGTTTTTCGCCAGCTGTTGCGTCAGTGTCGAGCCGCCCTGCACGGTTCGCCCCGTCAGCACATTCGTGACGATGGCACGTCCGAGACCAAGCGGATCGACCCCGAAATGGGAATAAAACCGCCGGTCCTCAATCGCCATCACAGCCTGTGGAATATAGGGCGACATGTCTTCCAGCGCGAGCGCCTCGCCGCCGGTCGTGCCGCGGTTTGCAAGCACGCTGCCATTCACGGAAACGATCTTCACATTCGGCGGACGTTCTGGAATGGACCAGCTGCTGGCACTCGGCATGCGCGCGCCATAATAAAGCACAAGTCCGGCAATCCCGATACCGCCCCAAATGCCCAGCACGATGCACCAATAGACGAGGGACCGGATGAAACCCGTCGCCCCCCGACCTGTGCCGCGGGCGCGCTTTTCGTTTTTCGTCTTGGGTCGGCGTGAAGCCTGTTTCGGTTTCTTCGGCGACTGTTTTGCAGTGCCGCTGATGCGCTCGCTGGCGTCAAGACGCAGATCGTCACCGGACTCGTGGAAATCCCCGAAGGAGGGTTCTACCCGTTCGCGTGATTTACCCTTGCCTGCCATCCAGCCGAAATCGCTCCTTTTGCGGGACC
The DNA here is from genome assembly GCF_004328495.1 of Agrobacterium sp. 33MFTa1.1. Classification (NCBI taxonomy): domain Bacteria; kingdom Pseudomonadati; phylum Pseudomonadota; class Alphaproteobacteria; order Hyphomicrobiales; family Rhizobiaceae; genus Agrobacterium; species Agrobacterium sp. 33MFTa1.1. Next base: position 2,566,170 of record NZ_CP036358.1, read on the forward strand.
GCCTGTGCCTTGTCGGCCTCAGGCGTCTATGCCTGCGCGATCCTTAATCCAGGATGAAGAGTTTAAATGCGGCAATTTAAGGCGGGGTTAAGCCCAGGCCGGATCAAATCGGCGTCATTGGCAGACGTCGACCCATTCAGCTTTAGTCAGTTCGGCCATCACATGGGGAGAAATCCGCACCGCTGCATTGGTAGCGCCGGCTGCCGGAACCACTTCAAGATAATCTCTCAGCGATATGTCGCAAAACACCGGCAAAGGCGACGGCAAGCCGAAGGGGCATACGCCGCCGACAGGATGGCTGGTCACCGCAACCACCTCGTCCGCCCCCAGCATGCGCGGTTTCGTTCCGAAATGATCACGGAATTTCCTGTTGTCGAGGCGTTTCGTACCCGCGGTGACAACGAGCAGAATGGCATCGCCCGCCTTGAGGCAGATCGTTTTGGCGATCTGGTCTGGCTCGACGCCATGTGCTTCAGCGGCGAGCGCAACGGTTGCCGAACTGGCTTCCGTTTCAATGATCGTCACCTCGGGTGATTTTTCGGCAAAAAATGCTCTGACGGATTGAATAGACATGCGTATTTGTTAGGCGGTTAGAAATGGTTGTTCAAGATGTCACGCTTAAGCTATGCAATAATCGCAATGCTGCGCTGCGATAGAATGTCTGTTTTTTGAGCGGCGATGTTGTATGTTCAAAACATCGAAGCGACGCACTCCTCCTCCCAGCGTCGCCCGATTGGACTGGCAATACTCCTCCTCCCAATTGTCAGTCAGTTTCAAGAACCCGGCGCACCTCCTCCCGCGCCGGGTTTTTGCTATTTGGCGCTTCCTTTTTCGAGCCCTGGCGGACCCCTGATGCGATAGTTTCGTTCAAAGAAACTTGACTTTCAGCCCCTTCCAACCTAGGTACTTCGCCATCGATATTTGTTTGACGACCAGAGCTTCGGCGTCTTTCCAGACGCTCACGACGATCTTTTCCTTCAAATTCGACCCCAAGACCGCGCTGCTCGCAGCGCAAATACAATTGCCAACGGAAGGAAATCGTTATGGCGACTGGTACAGTAAAGTGGTTCAACGCAACCAAGGGCTACGGCTTCATTCAGCCGGACGACGGTTCGCAGGACGTTTTCGTTCACATCTCGGCTGTTGAGCGCGCAGGTCTGACCGCCCTCAACGACGGCCAGAAGCTTTCTTACGAGCTGATGCAGGACCGCCGCTCTGGCAAGATGTCCGCAGGCAACCTCGTCGCTGCCTGATACGCAACAGGCCCGAAAGGGTTTCTTGCATGAACTGAAAGGCCGGATTTTTCCGGCCTTTTTCTTTGGAAGGAAGTCCGGCGGGCGGGGTCTTGAAAACGGCGGTACGTATACCGATATAGGGTTCAACAGTGTTTCAGATGAAAACTGTCAGGGGCGTCTTAAGATGCCGCTGTTGTTGCGTTAACCAAAGATTAACCAAAACAGATGATCCTGATTGTGAAAGCAGCGTCGGAAATCGACGCGCTCTGAAACATCAGACCGTTGAACCGCTTTGACCACGGATGTACTGGCATTGACGGAAAACGGATGGAAAGGTCGGGCTTGCCCGGCCTTTTTGTTTTTGGAGTGAGCGGAGGCGCCCGACCAGTGGCGCCTCCTCTTTTTTATTTCGCGGCCAGTGCGTCGAGAATGCGGATCCAGGAGCGAATGCCCTTGTGGAAGGACTGCAGGTCGTATTTTTCATTCGGCGAATGAATGCGATCGTCCGTCAAGCCGAAACCGACGAGCAGCGAATCCATGCCGAGCATCTTCTGGAAATCGCCCACGATCGGGATAGAGCCGCCCATGCCGATCACGACGGCCGGTTTGGGCCACTCTTCCGAAAGGGCGTTCTTCGCCTTGGTCAGGACGGGTGAATCGTATGAAAGCTGGATCGCCGGCGATGCGCCATGCTCGTGGAATTCCACGGAGCAATCAGCCGGAATTTTCGAGCGTACATAGGCCCGGAAGTTTTCGCGAATGGCGGCGGGGTTCTGTTCGCCGACAAGGCGGAACGACACCTTGGCGGAAGCTTTTGCTGCAATAACGGTCTTGAAGCCATCACCGGTGTACCCGCCTATGATGCCGTTGACCTCCGCTGTCGGCCGCGCCCAGGTCTGTTCCAGCACGGAGCGGCCCTTTTCACCCGAGGGAACCGAAAGGCCCACTTCACCGAGGAAGGTTTCTGCGGTGCGGCCCAGCGTTTCCCAGGCAGCCTTGATATTGGCGGGCGTTTCTTCCACGCCGTCATAGAAGCCGTCGAGCGTCACGCGGCCGGTCTCGTCATGCAGGCCAGAGAGAATGTCGGTCAGGATGTGGATGGGATTTGCGGCGGCGCCACCGAAAAGACCCGAATGCAGATCGCGATCGGCGGCGGTGATGACGATTTCTTCGCCGACCAGACCACGCAGCGCCGCGGCAATGGCGGGCGTATCCCGGTCCCACATGCCGGTATCGCAGACCAGCGCATAATCCGCCTTCAGCTCTTCCGCATTCGCTTCGAGGAACGGCTTCAGCGAGGGCGAACCGGATTCTTCTTCACCTTCAAAAAGAATGGTGACGCGCACCGGCAGGCCGCCATTCACGGCCTTGTAGGCGCGGCAGGCCTCCACGAAGGTCATCAGCTGGCCCTTGTCATCCGCCGTACCGCGTCCTGTAATCACCTGACGGCCTGCGCCGATATCCTTGACGGCGGGTTCGAAAGGATCGTTTTCCCAGAGATCGAGCGGATCGACCGGCTGTACATCATAATGGCCGTAGAAAAGCACATGTGGGGCGTCTTCATTGGCCGCATCGTGATGCGCCACCACCATGGGGTGACCGGCTGTATCGCGAACGGAGGCGGTAAAGCCGAGCGCTGAAAGCGTTCTCACGAGCCATTCCGCCGCCTTGCGGCACTCGGCCTTGTAAGCGGGGTCCGTGGAAATCGACGGAATGCGAACGAGTTCGAACAGTCGCTCGAGGCTGGAGGTGAGATTGTCATCGGCAGTGGAAAGAATGGGGGAAACGTCTGTCATCGCTGATCCTGTCATGTCTGTCGTGACCCGGCGATAAGACGAAACATCCGGGCATCGCGCATCGCGGGAAACAAGGGCCGGCGTGTCGTGAATCGGCAAACGCGCGGCCGTGGGAACGATAGAGCAGTTCAGGAAAACTGCGAAGCGGTTTCGAGTTGGAAGCGCTATTTTGCTTTTTTTGCGCTCTCGATGGCGCGACGCATATATTCCAGCAGAAGCTGGCGTTCAAAACGCCGGAAATCCGCAAGCAACATGTCTTCGGTGGCCTCAGAAGCGGCAATGGCATTCGCTTCCAGGTCCCTGCCGCGCTGCGTCAATTTGATGATCTGAGCGCGGCGGTCACCGGGATGCGTCTTTCGCACGATCAGCCCGTCGCGCTCCATGCGTGAGAGCGTGTTAGCAAGCGTTGCCTGTTCGACATCGATTCTGTCGAGCAACTGCCTTTGCGTCAGCCCTTCTTCATGCCAGAGCTCGATGAGAATGGGGAATTGGCCGGGAGAGAAGCCCAATGCGGCGGCTCTTTTCTGCAGCGCCATAGTGAACTCCCGCGCCATTTTGGCGGCGAGATAGATGGCCGATTCATCCCGGGAAAATCCCATTCCTCCGTCCCTCAGACAGTTTGGCCAGACGGCGCCGGCAATTCAATAGTGCGATATATATCGCACGATATGTTTTTGCCAGCCGGTAACAGGCGCAAAATAAAACCGCCATGGCCTGGAGGGGACGGCCATGGCGGTCATATTGGAGGACAAAGGCCCGGAGAGGGGGAAAGGCCTTTGTCCGGTCTGACGCGGCGGGGGACGAGCCAGCTATCAGACTACGGCGTGATCAGGCGCCGTCCTCTAAGAAATGTGTCTGCAAATGCGGCTTTTCAAGGGAAAGATGGATTACAAATCGGTAACGTTCGGGTGAAATGCGACGCGCTTTTTTCACCACCTCGGTTCCGGCTCTTTACCGTGTGTTCTGCGAAGTTTCGGTAGACGTTAAAACGCCCCCGCGCTATCCATGCTACCCATGAAAAAAGGCGATCATCTCTTCCTCGTTGACGGGTCCGGTTTCATTTTCCGGGCCTTCCATGCCATCCCGCCGCTGAACCGCAAGTCGGACGGGCTGCCGGTCAACGCCGTTTCCGGCTTCTGCAACATGTTGTGGAAGCTCCTGAAGGATGCGCGCAACACCGATGTCGGCGTGACGCCCACGCATTTTGCGGTAATTTTCGATTATTCATCAAAGACATTCCGCAATGAGCTTTATGATCTCTATAAAGCCAATCGCACGGCGCCGCCGGAAGATCTGGTGCCGCAATTCGGGCTGATACGGGAGGCGACGCGCGCCTTCAACCTTCCCTGCATCGAGACGGAAGGCTTCGAGGCGGACGATATCATCGCCACCTATGCCCGGCAGGCGGAGGCCATTGGGGCCGATGTCACCATCATCTCCTCCGACAAGGATCTGATGCAGCTCGTCACTGCCAATGTCCACATGTACGATGCGATGAAGGACAAGCAGATCGGCATCCCTGATGTCATAGAGAAATGGGGCGTGGGTCCCGAAAAGATGATCGACCTGCAGGCGATGACCGGCGATTCGACCGACAATGTTCCGGGCATCCCCGGCATCGGTCCAAAGACGGCCGCGCAATTGCTGGAAGAATACGGCGATCTCGATACGCTGCTCGCCCGTGCAGGTGAGATCAAGCAGCAGAAGCGTCGGGAAAATATCATCGCCAATGCGGAACTTGCTCGTATTTCCAGACAGCTCGTGGCACTGAGGACCGACGTGCCGCTGGATCAGCCGCTTGAAGCACTGGTGCTGGAACCTCAGAACGGCCCGAAACTCATTGCCTTCCTGAAGGCGATGGAATTCACCACGCTGACGCGGCGGGTTGCCGAAGCGACAGAGACCGATGCTTCCGCCATTGAGTCCGCCAATGTGCCGGTTCAGTGGGGCGCTGACGCCCATGGTCCCGATCTCGATGCGACGGCCGCTCCGGCTGTGGGCGAAGCGGCTGCTGGCGTAACGGGCACTGCGGTTTCGCCCGCTATTCCGGCGCGGAAAGGTGCCGGGGAGGGCAGCGCGCCGGCTGATCTTGCCACCGCCCGCCAGACGCTTTTTGCCGCCGCCAAGATCGACACGAGCGCCTACACGACGATCAGGGATCTTGCGACGCTGGACCTCTGGGTTGCGGCGGCGCGGGAAACGGGGGTCGTCGCCTTCGATACGGAAACGACATCGCTTGATCCGATGCAGGCGGAACTCGTCGGGTTTTCGCTGGCAATCGCCGATAATGGCAAGGATGCCTCGGGCAGCGATATACGCGCCGCCTACATTCCCTTGACGCACAAGACTGGCTCCGGCGGCGATCTATTCAGCGATGGTATCAGGCTCGCCGAAGGCCAGGTGCCCTTTGACGAAGCACTGGTCCGTCTCAAGGACTTGCTTGAAGACGAGGCCGTGCTGAAGGTCGCGCAAAATCTCAAATATGACTATCTGCTCATGAAACGCCATGGCGTCGTCATGCAGAGTTTCGACGATACGATGCTGATCTCCTATGTGCTTGAGGCTGGCAAAGCGACGCACGGCATGGATTCGCTGTCCGAACGTTGGCTCGGCCATACGCCGATCCCCTATAAGGACGTGGCGGGATCGGGCAAGTCGAGCGTTACCTTCGATTTTGTCGACATCGACAAGGCGACGGCATATGCAGCGGAGGACGCTGACGTCACCTTGCGGCTGTGGATGGCGCTGAAGCCGCGGCTTGTTTCAGAACGGCTGACCAAGGTTTACGAGCGGCTGGAACGTCCGCTTGTGCCTGTTCTGGCGCATATGGAGGAGCGTGGCATCACCGTCGACCGGCAAATCCTCTCACGTCTTTCCGGCGAACTCGCCCAGAAGGCGGCAGCGTTTGAAGAGGAAATCTACGAGCTGGCCGGCGAGCGTTTCAACATCGGCTCGCCAAAGCAGCTCGGCGACATCCTGTTCGGCAAGATGGGCCTGCCGGGCGGCTCCAAGACCAAGACCGGCCAATGGTCGACTTCGGCACAGGTGCTGGAGGATTTGGCGGCTGAAGGTATTGAACTGCCCCGCAAGATCGTCGACTGGCGGCAGCTGACGAAGCTGAAATCCACCTATACGGATGCACTGCCGGGATATATCCACCCGGAGACGAAACGTGTGCATACATCCTATGCGCTGGCCTCCACCACAACAGGCCGTCTGTCGTCCTCGGAACCGAACCTTCAGAACATCCCCGTCCGCACGGCGGAAGGGCGAAAAATCCGCACGGCTTTCATCTCGACGCCCGGCCACAAGCTTCTTTCCGCCGACTACAGCCAGATCGAACTGCGCGTGCTGGCCCATGTCGCCGATATTCCGCAGCTTCGCAACGCCTTCGAAAACGGCATCGACATTCATGCCATGACGGCTTCGGAAATGTTTGGTGTGCCTGTCGAAGGCATGCCCTCGGAAGTGCGCCGCCGCGCCAAGGCCATCAATTTCGGCATTATCTACGGTATTTCGGCTTTCGGTCTCGCCAACCAGCTCGGTATCGCCCGGTCTGAAGCCGGCGAATATATCAAGAAATATTTCGAGCGTTTTCCCGGCATCCGCGACTACATGGAGGCGACAAAGGCTTTCGCCCGTGAGAACGGTTATGTCGAGACGATTTTCGGCCGCCGCGCCCATTATCCGGAAATCCGCTCGTCCAACCCTTCCGTGAAAGCCTTCAACGAGCGCGCCGCCATTAACGCGCCGATCCAGGGCTCCGCGGCGGATATCATACGGCGCGCCATGGTCCGTATCGAACCGGCGCTGGAGGCTGAAAACCTGTCCGCCCGCATGCTGTTGCAGGTGCATGACGAACTCATCTTCGAGGTCGATGAAGCGGAAATCGAGAAAACTCTGCCCGTCGTCGTCTCTGTCATGGAAAATGCGGCCATGCCGGCAATCTCCATGAAGGTGCCATTGCAGGTGGATGCCCGCGCGGCTGACAACTGGGACGAGGCGCATTGACCGGCTTTTGGCCGGTCCATGTCATTGCTGTGTCGCGTGCACGGATTAGAGGAAACGCTTCACGAGGAGTTTCCCATGCACGCCCCGCTCGTCTCGAAAGATCTCGGCTATATTTCTGCTGCCTGTCATGATCAGCCGCCGCGCCATCTCGGCAGCCGCTTTAATGAGAATGGTGAGTTTCTGCCTGAGCCGGGCAATACGGTCGTCTGCCATCTTGTTGGGGGCTCGCAGACCGAAAACGCGATCATTGCGACGCGTCAGCGCTTCCTGGATATGCCGGAGGCATCCCAGCTTGCTTTCACACCGGCTTCCAGCCTGCACATGACGGTGTTTCAGGGCATCATCGAGTTTCGGCGTGCTCTGCCCTATTGGCCGCAGACAATGCCGCTTGATACACCGATCGACACGATGACGGACTATTATCGCGACCGCCTTTCTGCTTTTCCGGCGCTGCCGGGATTCAACATGCAAGTCACCGGTTTGCGGCCGGTAGGTCTGGTCCTGACGGGAGCCACGCCCGAGGATGATCGCATTGTGGCCCTGTGGCGGGATGCATTCGCCGATTTCTTCGGATATCGCCGTCCTGACCATGACAGCTACGAGTTTCACATCACCCTGTCCTACATCATCAGCTGGTTCAAGCCTGAGTGCCTGCCGCGCTGGCAGGCGATGCTTGACGAGGAACTGGAAAAGCTGCGTGCCGCGGCGCCAGTTATGGAGATGCGTCCGCCGGCTTTCTGTGAATTCAGGGATATGAACCACTTCAAGGAGCTGGTTGTTTTCGATAGAAGGTGAAGCATGATTGGCATTGCCTAAGGGCAGTTTGCCGCATGGTTTTTGCCGAATCGGAAAAAATGCGCGTCAGGGCTGGTCAAAGCCCGTTTGGGCATGTATAAGCGCGCCAAATTTCCGATATCGAGACATCCGACATTCGGCCTTTGGTTCTGGCCGGTTCCGTTGTTTCGCCGCTTAAGTGGAGTAACAAAAATGGCTGTACCAAAAAGAAAAACAAGCCCGTCCAAGCGTGGCATGCGCCGCTCGGCTGACGGTCTCAAGTCTGCGACCTATGTTGAAGACAAGAACTCCGGCGAACTGCGCCGTCCGCACCATATCGATCTGAAGACCGGTATGTATCGCGGCCGTCAGGTTCTGACGCCGAAGGAAAGCGCATAAGATTTTCCGACGTGACTTTGCAAAAACCGGCCCTCGTGGCCGGTTTTTTGTTTTTAGCGATCTCTCACGGTGTCCAGCGCTCACTTGGAAAATCTCGTCACTCCTCCTACACTCGCTTCGGGAGAGCGGGTTAGATGCCTGCCGCGTGAGGGGAGTTTCGGTGAAATATCGCTGGATTTTGTTGATGATGCTCGGTCTTGGCCTCGGTTACGGCGCCGTGACAAAAGGAAGCGGCGTCATTGCAGAAAGCTATTTCGGTGAAATGTCCGAGCAGGGGCGCACGACGCTCCGGCTTGCCGTCTCCGCCCTTGGCGGGCTGTTGAACCGTTACGAGCCGCTGCCTGCCTTGATTGCAGATCATGATGACATTGAGGAGCTGGTCGCACATCCCAAGGATGAAGCCCTGCGACAGCGCGCCAATGTCTACCTCAAATCCATCAACACCCTGCTGGAATCCTCCGATATCTACATCATTACGCTGGATGGCGAGACAATCGCGGCCAGCAACTATGATGGTCCGACAAGCTTCGTCGGTGAGAATTTCAGCTACCGTCCCTATTTTCAGGATGCGGCGAAGGGCCTGCAGTCGCGGTTCTTCGCGCTCGGCACGACCTCGCACAAGCGCGGATATTATTTCTCCGCGCCTATTCTCTTCAATGCGGAAATAAAGGGCGTCATCGTCTTCAAGGTCGACATCGAAGGCATAGAGGCCTCGTTCGGCGATGGCGAAAACCGTATTCTTGTGTCGGATCCCGAAGGCATCATTTTCATGACCGGCACGCCGCAATGGCTTTACTCCGGCCTGATGCCGCTGACGCCCGAGAGACTGGCGCGTACCGAGGCCTCACGCCGTTACGCCAATGCCACACTGAAGGAACTGCCGCTGAAACACGGCAGTTTCGGCTCGCATCAGCTGATGACGATTACCCAGAATGAGGGGGACAGGGAATATATGGTCCTGTCTCAGCCGATGGCGGATGCAGGATGGACCGTCAGCGTGCTGATGGATACCGGTTCATTGCGGACACAGGTGAAGACGGCAATGATCGCGATCATCCTGTGCCTGTGTCTGGCAGCCGCGCTGATTGCGGCGATGCTGCAGAGACGGCGACGGCTGCGTGAACGGCTGACCCATCAGGCAGAAGCCCAGGCGGAGCTGGAACGGCGGGTCGAGGAACGCACTGCTGATCTGGCGCGTGTGAACCAGGAGATCGAACACGAAATCGCCGAACGTCGCCAGACGGAAAAACAATTACGCAAGATGCAGAATGATCTGGTGCAGGCAGGCAAGCTTGCGGCGCTCGGACAGATGTCGGCTGCCTTGTCGCATGAAATCAACCAGCCGCTTGCCGCAGCCAAGAATTATGCCGAAAACGCGTCGCTTCTTGTAGAGCGCGGGCGGCTGGACGAGGTCAGGGAAAACCTCAGGCGCATATCGGGGCTGATCGATCGCATGGCCTCGATCAGCAGGCACCTCAGGAATTTCGCCCGAAAGCCGAACGAAAAAATGACTGCGGTCAGCCTGGAAACCGTGCTTCGCGACACGCTTGAAATCGTCGGTGCCCGGTTGAAGGCCGCCAATGCGGTGCTGGATGTCAATCTCGGCCCGGTGCCACTTGCGGTGAAAGCTGGTCCGGTGCGGCTGCAGCAGGTGCTCGTCAACATCATTTCCAACGCGGCGGACGCCGTGGAGGGGCGCGAGGATCGGCGCATCGCGCTCGAGGCCGTACAGCACGGCCAGACGGTTTCCGTCTTCATCCGCGACCGGGGACCAGGCGTTCCGCCGGCAATTTCGGATCGCATCTTCGATCCGTTTTTCACCACCAAGGGTGTGGGGCGTGGCCTCGGCCTCGGGCTTTCCATCTCCTATAACATCATCAAGGATTTTGGCGGCCAGTTGCGGGTGAGAAATCATGAGGAAGGGGGCGCGGAATTCGAGATCGAATTGCCCGCCGCCGCCTGGCGCATGGAGGCGGCTGCGGAATGACCATGTCGCGGGTTTTGCTGATCGATGACGAAGAGGAACTGCGCTTCTCCACTGCCCAGGCGCTGGAGCTTTCCGGTTTTGCCGTCACCATGCTGGCGAGCGCCGAACACGCGCTCGAACTCATCGGCTACAGTTTTGATGGTGTCGTGGTCAGCGACATCCGCATGCCCGGCATGGACGGCATGACACTGCTGCAGAAGGTGAGGGAGCTCGATGCGGAAATACCTGTGATTCTGATGACGGGTCACGGGGATGTTCAGCTGGCGGTCAACGCCATGCGCAATGGCGCCTATGATTTCATCGAGAAGCCGTTCACACCGCAATATCTCGCGGGCATCATCAAGCGGGCCAATGACCGGCGGGCGCTGGTGCTGGAAAATCGCCGTCTCAAGGCGGTGGCGGGCAAGCATGACGATCTCGAAACGCGCCTGCCGGGCAGAACCCAGGTGATGGTCGATCTGCGGTACCGCATTCGCGCCATCGGTGCGACGGATGCCGATACACTGATCGTCGGCGATACAGGCGCAGGCAAGGAGGTGGTTGCGCGGGCATTGCACGATATCAGCAGCAGAGCCAACCGGCCCTTTGTCGCGATCAACTGTGCGGCGCTTCCGCAGACATTGATTGAGAGCGAGTTGTTTGGTCACGAGGCCGGCGCCTTTCCGGGCGCGCTGCGCCCGCGTTATGGCAAGTTCGAACACGCGCGCGGCGGCACCATCCTGCTGGATGAAATCGGCTCTATGCCTTTCGAACTGCAGGGCCGATTGCTTCGCGTGCTGCAGGAAAGAGTGATTACCCGTCTCGGCTCGAATGAAACGGTCGAACTCGACGTGCGCTTCATCGCCACCAGCAAGGTAGATCTGGAACAGGAAGTTGCGGCTGGCCGTTTTCGCGCCGACCTTCTTTACCGCCTTAACGTCGCAACAATTCTCGTGCCATCGCTCTCGCAGCGCAGCGCGGATATTCCGCTGCTCTTCCTCCATCTGGTACGAGAAGCTGCCGCCCGCTACGGGCGGGAGGATATGGAGGTGCCGCAGCACCTGCTCTCCGCTGTTTCGCTCAGGGAATGGCCGGGCAACGTCCGGGAATTGCGCAACGCTGCGGACCGCTTCGCGCTGGGCCTGGAAACCGACGTGTCCGATGCGTCGCCGGCGTTTCAGGATGATGGCAGGTCGGCTCTCGCCCCGAGGGTCGCGGCATATGAAAAAAGCCTGATTGCGCAGGCCATCGCAGCCCATGGGGGAAATCTGAAATCCGTTTATGAGAACCTCGGCATCTCCCGCAAAACGCTTTACGAGAAGATGCAGAAATACGAGCTTCACCGGCATATGACCGAGATCTGATGGGTGGATTTCCACCCATCTTTAGGCCGTCATGGGTTGAAATCCACCCATTATCTTTGGTTACACGGATAAAACTGCGTTTCATCGCAACAGTGCCGTTGCTGAATGTCACTTCGGGATCGCAAATATCGTCACCCCGGCCGCCATGGAGGAGCATGCGCGGCTGAAGTGGCGATCATTTTCATCCGGGAGGAATCGATGAAAATACTGAAGACAGTTTCCGGCCTTGCTGCCGCCGCTGCCGTTTCCCTTTTCGCGCTGTCCGCATCCGCTCAGACCTATCCCGAGCGTAACATCACCATGGTCGTGCCTTTCTCGGCCGGTGGCCCGACGGACACGGTGGCGCGTCTTGTGGCTGAATCCATGTCGAAGGATCTCGGCCAGCAGATCATCGTGGAAAATGTCGGCGGCGCCGGCGGCACGCTTGGCGCTGGCCGCGTTGCCTCGGCAGATCCCGATGGTTACACCATCCTTCTCCACCACATCGGCATGGCGACCAGCGCCACGCTCTATCGAAAGCTCGCTTACGACACGACAAGTGCTTTCGAATATGTTGGTCTGGTCACGGAAGTGCCGATGACCATCCTGTCGCGCAAGAACCTTGAGACCACGGACCTCAAGGGGCTGATCGATTACGCCAAGGCGAACAAGGACAAGGTCACCGTTGCCAATGCCGGCATCGGCGCGGCCTCTCATCTGTGCGGCATGCTGTTCATGAGCGCCATCGAGACGCCGCTCGTTACAGTGCCCTACAAGGGCACCGGCCCTGCCATGACCGATCTGCTGGGCGGCCAAGTCGACATCATGTGCGACCAGACCACCAACACCACCAAGCAGATCCAGGGCGGCACTGTGAAGGCTTACGCCGTAACCTCGCCGAAGCGGCTGGATGTGCTGAAGGACGTGCCGACAGTTGCCGAAGCTGGCTTGCCCAAACTCGAAGTCGGCATCTGGCACGGTATCTACACGCCGAAGGGCACGCCTGCGGAAATCAACGAAAAGCTCTCCAAGTCGCTGCAGGTCGCGCTGAAGGACAAGAATGTCGCGGCGCGTTTTGCCGAACTCGGCACCACGCCGTCGCCGGAAAGCGATGCGACACCGGCGGCGCTGAAGGCCAAGCTTGAGAGCGAAATCGCCCGCTGGAAGCCGGTGATTGAGGCTGCCGGCCAATATGCCGACTGATGAACGCGGAAAGACCGGCGGTTTCCTGCCGCCGGTCGACCGTGATCAACTTTAACAGGCGAACCGGCTGAATGTCGGGCGCCGTGGAGGGGCATCTTTCATGAAGTCGTTATTTAATGACCCTGCCGAAGCAGTCTGCGGGGCAATTTTTATGGGGCTTGGCGTCTTTTTTGCCTTGCAGTCCTATGGTCTGGAAATCGGAACCGCCTTCCGTATGGGGCCGGGCTACTTCCCGCTGGTACTCGCGATCATCCTGATCCTGCTTGGCGGCGTTATATTCCTGCGCGCAACCCGGCCGGCTGGCGAGGGCATCGGCGCAATCGCCTGGCGCGGCATATTTTTCATCCTGCCCGCGCCGATCTTTTTCGGTTTCACTGTTCGGGGCCTGGGTTTTGTGCCGGCGCTGTTTTTCAGCGCGCTCATTGCGTCCTTCGCCTCACACAAGATGAGCCCGTTGATGGCGGTCGTTCTTTCCGCGGCTATCACTGTCTTTTCCGTCGCTGTTTTCAATTATGGTCTTGGCCTGCCTTTCCAGCGCTTCGGCCCCTGGCTCAACTTCTGAGGTATAGCGATGGATTTGCTCGATAATCTTGCGCTCGGTTTCGTCACCGCCTCGTCGCTGGCAAACCTCTTTTTCTGCCTGATCGGCGTGCTGCTTGGCACCCTCATCGGCGTTCTGCCCGGCATCGGCGCGACGGCGACGATCGCCATGTTGCTGCCGATCACCTTCCAGCTTGAGCCCGTCTCGTCGCTGATCATGCTCGCCGGCATCTATTACGGTGCGCAATATGGTGGATCGACCACGGCGATCCTGATCAACATGCCCGGCGAATCGTCCTCTGCCGTCACCGCCATCGATGGTTACCAGATGGCACGCAAGGGCAAGGCGGGTGCGGCGCTTGCCATCGCCGCCATCGGATCGTTCTTCGCCGGCACGGTGTCAACCTTCCTCGTCGCAATCTTCGCGCCGCCGCTCACGGCAATCGCGCTGGAATTCGGCGCGGCGGAATATTTCTCGCTGATGGTCGTCGGCCTCGTGTCGTCCATCGCGCTCGCCCATGGCTCCATCGTCAAGGCGTTGGCCATGGTCGTGCTTGGCCTGTTGCTCGGTCTCGTCGGCACGGATATCTATAGCGGCACGCCGCGCTTCACCCTTGGTATCCGCGAATATGCCGATGGCCTGAATTTCGTGGCTGTGGCTGTGGGTGTCTTCGGTATCGCCGAAATCCTGCGCAATCTCGAAAACGAGCGGACCCGTTCGGTGCTGATCGCCAAGGTCAGCGGCTTGATGCCGACCAAGGATGATTTCAAGCGCATGGTAGGGCCGGTTCTGCGCGGCACGGCCATTGGTTCGGCTCTCGGCATCCTGCCGGGTGGTGGGGCGATTCTTGCAGCCTTTGCCTCCTACACCGTGGAGAAACGTGTCTCCAAGAACCCGGAAGAATTCGGTCATGGTGCGGTCGCCGGTGTGGCCGGTCCGGAATCGGCCAACAATGCCGGTGCCCAGACGTCGTTTATTCCGCTGCTCACGCTCGGCATTCCGGCCAATCCGGTGATGGCGCTGATGATCGGCGCGATGATCATTCAGGGCATCGTTCCCGGTCCGAATGTGGCGACCGAACAGCCAGCGCTGTTCTGGGGCATCATCGCCTCCATGTGGATCGGCAATCTGATGCTCGTCATCCTCAACCTGCCGCTGATCGGGCTGTGGGTGAAGCTGCTGACGGTGCCCTACTACGTGCTCTTCCCGATCATCATGGCCTTCTGCGCCATCGGGGTCTACAGCGTCAATTCCAACGTCTTCGATCTCTATGCCGTCGCCTTCTTCGGCTTCATCGGCTATGTGCTGGTGAAACTGCGCTGCGAACCTGCCCCGTTGCTGCTGGGCTTCGTGCTCGGTCCACTGCTGGAGGAGAACCTGCGGCGCGCCATGATCCTGTCGCGTGGCGATCCGTCGACCTTCGTGACCCGGCCGATCAGCGCAACCCTGCTTTTCATTGCGCTCGCCGTGCTGATCATCGTCTTCCTCCCCAGCGTGAAAAAGAAGCGCGAAGAGGTTTTCGTAGAAGAAGACTGAGAATGCGATAAACTCAAAAGGCCGGCGATGTCTCCATCGCCGGCTTTTCTGTCTCTGTTTCCGCAATGCCGAATTCGCTTCACGAAAGCGACATATGGTTGACTCGCGAGCCTTTAGGCCCAAGGAAGGGCTGGAAAGAGAGGTCACCATGACGTCGGAAACCGAAGAACGGATCATCGCGCTCGAGGAAACGGTCGCGCATCAGTTGAAGGTGATAGAGGAACTGTCTGACCAGCTGGCGGAGCAGTGGAAGGTTGTTGAACAGACCCGCGCCAAGCTTGATCGCCTGACAGAGCGGTTCCTGAGTCTTGAGGAGCAGTCATTGGACGCGCCCGCCATCACAAGGCCACCGCATTACTGACGGGAGTACAGGATGAAAAATGACACAGCCAAGCTCGCTGAAGAAATCGTCGATTTCTGGACGAAGGCTGGCCCGGAAAAATGGTTCGACAAGGATGCCGCCTTCGACAGTCACTTTCACGACCGGTTCCGTGACGCTCATTTCGCTGCCGCGAGGCGGGAACTGGATGGCTGGCTGGAGGGTGCAGAGAGCAGCCTCGCCTTGATGCTGCTGCTGGATCAGTTTCCGCGCAACTGCTTTCGCGACACGGCCCACATGTATGCGACCGATCCTCTGGCGCGGCTTTTGGCCGATGAAGCCATCCGGTGCGGACATGATCAGGCGGTGAGTGAGGATCTGCGGGTCTTCTTCTATCTACCGTTTTCTCACGCAGAAGATCTGGAGGCGCAGCACCGGGCGTGCCGTCTCAATCGGCCGCTTGGCGGGCTTTATCTGCATCACGCCGAAGAACATCGCGAGATCATCGAACGTTTCGGCCGCTTTCCGCATCGTAACAAGATATTGTTGCGGGAAACGACACCGGAGGAGCGGCGATATCTGGAAGAGGGCGGCTTTTCAGGCTGACCCCAAAAAGAAAACGCCGCCAGTCCAAGGGATGGCGGCGTTTCTGATGGTGAAGAACGGCGACACTCAGCCGTCGAAGAATTCCTTCATCCGGGCGAAGAAGCCCGTCGATTCCGGATTATTCTCCTTGGAAGACAGCTGCTCGAACTCCTGCAGCAGCTCGCGCTGTCGCTTGCTGAGTTTCTGCGGCGTCTCGATCTGAATCTGGATATAGAGATCGCCCGTCTGCGCCGAACGCAGCACCGGCATGCCCTTGCCCTTCAGACGGAACTGCTTGCCCGGTTGGGTGCCTTCCGGAACCGTGACGCGCGACTTCGTGCCATCGAGCGTCGTGACATCGAAGGTGCCGCCGAGCGCTGCCGTCGTCATCGAGATCGGCACGGTGCAATAGAGATCGGCACCGTCGCGCTGGAAGAACTCATGCGGACGCACGGACAGGAAGATATAGAGATCGCCCGCCGGACCGCCACGCATGCCGGCTTCGCCTTCGCCCTGCAGACGAATGCGTGTGCCGTCCTCGATGCCCGAGGGAATGTTGACCGAGAGCGAGCGCTCTTCCGTTACGCGGCCCTGACCATGGCACTTGCCGCAGGGGTCGGAGATCGTCTGTCCACGGCCATGGCAGGTGGGGCAGGTGCGCTCCACCGAGAAGAAGCCTTGCGCGGCGCGCACGCGGCCTGAACCCTGGCAGGTGGCGCAGGTCTTCGGCTGCGTGCCGGGCTTGGCGCCCGAGCCGGAACAGACGTCGCAGGTGATCGAGGTCGGAACCCTGATCTGCGCCGTCTTGCCGGTGAAGGCTTCTTCCAGCGTGATTTCCATGTTGTAGCGAAGATCGGCACCGCGCTCGCGACCGCCTGAGGAACGGCGCGCGCGACCGCCGCCCATCATCTCGCCGAAGATGTCTTCGAAAATATCCGAGAAGCCGCCATTGGCGAAACCGCCGCCGCCAAAGCCGCCACCGCCGCCCATGCCGCCATTTTCAAAGGCCGCATGGCCGAAACGATCGTAGGCCGCGCGCTTCTGCGGATCCTTCAACGTTTCGTATGCTTCGTTGATTTCTTTGAATTTCCGTTCGGAATCGGCATCATCAGGGTTTTTGTCCGGATGGTACTTCATCGCGAGTTTGCGGAAGGCGCTTTTCAGCTCTTTTTCGTCCGCAGTCTTGCTGACGCCGAGTGTTTCGTAAAAGTCTGCTTTCGCCATTCAGTTAACAAGCCCCGCAAATGGATTTCCGGCTGCACGCGGCAGCCGGATGTCTTGCATAAATTGTCAGGAGACGGAAAGTCGCGCGATTATGCGGACTTCTTGTCGTCCTTGATTTCTTCGTAGTCAGCGTCGACGACGTCATCCTTGCCGCCTTCGGAAGCATCGCCAGCCTCGGCCTGCTGCGCTTCATAGATGGCCTGACCGAGCTTCATGGAGACTTCCATGAGGGTCTGGGTCTTCGCCTGGATGTCGTCGGCGTCAGGCTCGGAAGCCTCAACCGCGGTCTTCAGGGTGGCAATGGCGTCTTCGATCGCCTTGCGGTCGGTTTCGGAAACCTTGTCACCATATTCCTTCACCGACTTCTCGGTGGAATGGATGAGGCTTTCAGCCTGGTTCTTGGCTTCCACGCCCGCACGACGCTTCTTGTCGGCCTCAGCGTTGGCTTCGGCGTCCTTGACCATCTTTTCGATGTCGGCGTCAGAAAGGCCACCGGAGGCCTGGATGCGGATCTGCTGTTCCTTGCCGGTGCCCTTGTCCTTGGCCGAAACCTGCACGATACCGTTGGCATCGATATCGAAGGTAACTTCGATCTGCGGAACACCACGCGGTGCCGGCGGCAGGCCAACGAGGTCGAACTGACCAAGCAGCTTGTTGTCCTGCGCCATTTCGCGCTCACCCTGCGAGACGCGGATGGTCACGGCCGACTGGTTGTCTTCGGCGGTCGAGAAGGTCTGGCTCTTCTTCGTCGGGATCGTCGTGTTGCGATCGATCAGACGCGTGAAGACGCCACCCAGCGTTTCGATGCCGAGCGACAGCGGGGTCACGTCGAGCAGCAGAACGTCCTTGACGTCGCCCTGCAGAACGCCGGCCTGAATGGCCGCGCCCATGGCAACAACTTCATCAGGGTTCACGCCCTTATGCGGCTCCTTGCCGAACAGCTGCTTGACGACTTCCTGCACCTTCGGCATGCGGCTCATGCCACCGACGAGAACGACTTCGTCGATCTCGGAAGCGGAGACGCCGGCGTCCTTGAGCGCTGCCTTGCAAGGTGCAACGGTGCGCTGCACGAGGTCGTCGACCAGGCTTTCGAACTTCGCACGGGTCAGCTTCAGCGTCAGGTGCTTCGGACCGGAAGCGTCAGCCGTGATGAACGGCAGGTTGATTTCGGTCTGCTGCGAGGACGACAGTTCGATCTTCGCCTTTTCAGCAGCTTCCTTGAGGCGCTGCAGAGCGAGCTTGTCGTTCTTCAGATCGATGCCCTGATCCTTCTTGAACTCGCCGGCCAGATACTCGACCAGACGCATGTCGAAGTCTTCACCGCCAAGGAAGGTATCGCCGTTGGTGGACTTCACTTCGAAGACGCCGTCGCCGATTTCCAGAACGGAAATATCGAAGGTGCCGCCGCCAAGGTCATAAACGGCGATCGTCTTGCCGTCCTTCTTGTCGAGGCCGTAAGCGAGTGCTGCCGCGGTCGGCTCGTTGATGATGCGCAGAACATCAAGGCCCGCGATGCGGCCGGCATCCTTGGTTGCCTGGCGCTGCGCGTCGTTGAAGTACGCCGGAACGGTGATGACGGCCTTCTCGACCTTTTCACCGAGATAGGCTTCAGCGGTTTCCTTCATCTTCTGCAGGATCATCGCGGAAATCTGCGAAGGGGAATAATTCTTGTCCTGCGCCTTCACCCAGGCGTCGCCATTGTCGCCCTTGACGATCTCGAAGGGAACAAGAGCCTTGTCCTTCTCGACGGTCGGGTCTTCATAACGGCGGCCGATCAGGCGCTTTACCGCAAACAGGGTGTTAGTCGGATTGGTGACCGCCTGGCGCTTGGCCGGCTGGCCGACAAGGCGTTCGCCATCGTCGGAAAATGCCACCATGGACGGCGTGGTACGTGCGCCTTCCGCGTTTTCAATAACTTTCGTGTCCTTGCCATCCATCACTGCGACGCAGGAGTTGGTTGTGCCAAGGTCGATACCGATTACTTTTGCCATGCTCTTCTCTCCTTGAAGCGCGCTGTCTGAACCCCGTGAGGCATTCCTTTGACAGCACCTTGACTTGGATTTGCAGCCTTCGCTGCTGTTATGCGGCGTATATAAGGAGCGATTTTTGCGGCTGCAAGGCGCAAGAGCAGGGGAAAGGCAGCAAAAAAGCGCCGGAAACTCTTTCTTTGCAGATGCATAGCCATCAAGGCTTGCGTAAGCCGAAAAACGCGACTTTGACGCTATGCTGCGCAGTCGTCCGGCGCCGCAGGCACAAGGACTTCCGGGATGCCATTATAATGGTTTGAAGTGGGCGAAATGGCGGACAGGGTGGGATTCGAACCCACGGTACGCTTTCACGCACACACGCGTTCCAGGCGTGCGCCTTAAACCACTCGGCCACCTGTCCTTTTTCAAGTCTGCATGTCATGAAGAATGCAAATCACTGGAACGGCGCGATATATACCGATGAATTCGCAGGGATCAACACGAATCTGACAGTTTTTTGAATTGTCGGCAATTTCATGCCTTTCGATGCGATTGCAATCGCGTTTTCCGGCCTTTATCCATGCAGGAAATGTTTCAAAATGTGGCTGCCGTAAGCGGCAGACCGTGAGCGAGGTATCCCAATGAAAGCTTTTTTGCGGTTTTTGAGCTTTCTTTTCCTCGCCGCAGCGATTTTTCTGGGTGTGCTCGATTCGATCCGCTCTGTTTCCACGTCATCAGTCACCATCACCGGCATATTGTCAGTCTGGAACTATCTTCTTCCTGCTTCGCGAACCATGGTGGAAGCGTCTCTGGCTCACTATATTCACCCTGAAGCGTGGCGCTCCATAGAAAATGCCCTGTCGGCACTGCCTGCATTTGCCTTTTTCCTCGCTCTGTCCCTCCTCTGCTGGATGGCCGGTTACAGAAAATACAAGGCGACGAGACGTTTGTCGGTCTGACGGGGCTGGCGCCCGCGGATGTGAACCGTGAGAAGCGGCGGAACTGGCCGCATGGAGGACCGAATGTTCCTGTTCGATACGCTTTCTAAAAAAACGACGATGCCGACCGAAGAGACGGCGTTGCCTGGCCGTGAAGAGGCTCTCGTTGTGCCGGAACTTCACTTCGTCAACGGCAGACCTCTGAAGGGGCCTTATCCGGATGGCTTCGAGACCATCTATCTCGGCATGGGTTGCTTCTGGGGCGCGGAGCGGTTGTTCTGGAAGACGCCCGGCGTTTGGGTGACGGCGGTCGGTTATGCCGGCGGCTTTACCCGCAATCCGACCTATCAGGAAACGACGACGGGTCAGACGGGCCATGCCGAGGTTGTCAAGGTTGTCTACGATCCGGCGACGATCTCGCTCGGGGCGCTCTTGAAGATATTTTTCGAGGAGCACGATCCCACTCAAGGCATGCGGCAGGGCAACGACGTCGGCACGACCTATCGTTCCGCCATTTATGCGACAACGGAAGGGCAGCTGCAGCAGGCGCAGAAAGCTCGAGACGCATTTCAGCAGGCTCTGGAAGAGGCTGGCCATGCCGGCGCCATCACCACCGAGATCGGGCCGCTTGAAACGTTTTATTATGCTGAGGACTATCACCAGCAATATCTTGCCAAGAACCCGGGCGGCTATTGCGGCCTCAGGGGAACCGGCGTAAGCTGTAATATCGACTAGTTTTTTTGCAGTTCTGCCCGGTGGAAAGACTAAAAAATCGTCAGATCAAAGTTTTTCCACCGGGTCAAAAAAACCGGATGAATTTTTCATTGAGCCATGCAAGGATATGAGGCAAGCACAGCCGGTATAACGGCTGGCGGTTCCGCAGACATTCCCGGGAAACGGGATTGCGGGAGGACCCTTAAAATATCAATTGCAACAACAGGGCTGCACAATGAAAAAATCCCTTCTGACGCTTTTTGCGCTTGCCGCAATGTCGGCTTCCGCGCTCGCCGCGGATATCAAGCCTGCGCTGGTCTATGGCACGGGCGGCAAGTTCGACAAGTCGTTCAACGAGGCCGCTGCGGCCGGCGCTGAAAAGTTCAAGGCGGAAACGGGCATCGAATTCCGCGACTTCGAACCGACCAGCGACACGCAGGGCGAACAGGCCATCCGCAACTTCGCCAGCAAGGGTTTCAACCCTGTCGTCGCCGTATCCTTCGCCTGGACGTCGGCCATGGAAAAGGTTGCCGCCGAGTTCCCCGACACCAAGTTCGTCATCGTCGATTCCGTCGTTGAACTGCCGAACGTCCGCTCGGTCGTCTACAAGGAGCACGAAGGTTCTTACCTCGTCGGTCTGCTGGCCGGCATGGCTTCCAAGACCGGCAAGGTCGGGTTTATCGGCGGCATGGACATTCCGCTGATCCGCAAGTTCGCCTGTGGTTACGCTCAAGGCGCCAAGGCTGCCAACGACAAGATCGAAGTCTTCCAGAACATGACCGGCACCACCGGCGCTGCCTGGAACGACCCTGTGCGCGGCGGCGAGCTTACCAAAAACCAGATCGATCAGGGCGCGGACGTGATTTACGCGGCAGCCGGTGCGACCGGTATCGGCGTGCTCCAGACTGCCGCCGACAACAAGAAATTCTCGATCGGCGTCGATTCCAATCAGAACCACCTGCATCCCGGTTCGGTTCTGACCTCGATGGTCAAGCGCGTCGATCTGGCCGTTTACAACGCCTATAAGGACGCCAAGGATGACAAGTTCACGCCTGGCATCGTCGCTCTCGGCGTCAAGGAAGACGGCGTTGCCTACGCGCTCGATGATAACAACAAGGCGCTCATCACGCCTGAAATGACTGCTGCCGTGGACAAGGCCAAAGCCGACATCATCTCCGGCGCCGTCAAGGTCCATGATTACATGGCGGACAATTCCTGCCCGAAATGATATGATATGTGGCTGGGGCGCGTGATGTTTTTCATCTTGCGCCCTTTTCATATCCAGCCTTCGGAGAGGTTTCGGTTTGAATATGGACCCTGCAATCGAACTCGTGGGCATCGACAAGAAATTCGGTGCCGTACACGCCAACAAGAACATCAATCTGACAATTGCCAGGGGTACGATCCACGGCATCATCGGGGAAAACGGTGCCGGAAAGTCGACTTTGATGTCGATCCTCTACGGTTTTTACCAGGCGGATGCCGGTGAAATCCGGGTGAACGGCACGCCGGTTTCGATCCGCGACAGTCAGGCCGCCATCAATGCCGGTATCGGCATGGTGCATCAGCACTTCATGCTGGTCGAAAATTTTACTGTGCTGGAAAATGTCATGCTGGGCGCAGAAGGCGGTGCGCTGCTGGCCAACGGCCGGGCTGGTGCACGCAGGGAGCTGAAGCGCCTGGAAGACGATTATGGACTGGAAGTCGATCCCGATGCGGTGATCGAGGAATTGCCAGTCGGCCTCCAGCAGCGCGTCGAAATTCTGAAAGCCATGTATCGTGGCGCGGAAATCCTGATCCTTGACGAGCCGACCGGCGTTCTGACGCCGGCAGAGGCCGATCACCTGTTCAAGATCCTCGGCGTGCTGCGTGATCAGGGCAAGACAGTCATTCTCATCACCCATAAGCTGCGCGAGATCATGGCGATCACGGACTCCGTCTCCGTCATGCGTCGTGGCGAGATGGTGGCGACCCGGAAAACCTCCGAGACGAGCGTCGAGGAGCTGGCCGAACTGATGGTCGGCAGACGGGTGCTGCTGCGGGTGGAGAAGGGCGAAACGACGCCGGGCGACGTTCTTCTGTCGATCCGCAATCTCACCGTCAAGGATAGCCGCGGCGTCACCATGGTCGATGACGTTTCGCTGGATGTCCGAGCAGGTGAAATCGTCGGTATAGCCGGTGTCGCAGGCAACGGCCAGTCGGAGCTGCTGGAAGCCATCGCTGGCATCCGAAAGCCCTATTCCGGCGAAATCTGGGTGGACGGAAAGAAGGTGGATCGCCCCGATCCCGCAATTTTACGCAGGCTTGGCCTCGCCCACATCCCGGAAGACCGCCATCACATGGGGCTGGTGCTGAAATTCGAGGAATATGAAAACTCCATCCTTGGTTATCATCACGACGAACGTTACGGCAAAGGGCCGTTCCTCAACCCCGAGGCCATTCGCAGGGATGCGGTCGAGAAGATCGAGAAATACGATATCCGCCCGCCAAACCCGCAGCTGAAGACCGCCAACTTTTCCGGCGGCAACCAGCAGAAGATCGTTGTCGCCCGTGAAATCGAGCGTGACCCCAAGATGTTGATAATCGGCCAGCCGACACGCGGCGTGGATATCGGCGCGATCGAATTCATTCATCGCCGCATCATCGAAATGCGCGATGCTGGCAAGGCGATTTTGCTGGTTTCCGTCGAACTCGATGAAATCCGGTCGCTGTCGGACAGGATCATGGTCATGTTCGCAGGCCGGGTCGTCGGAGAAAAAACGGCGGAAGCCGAAGAACAGACGCTGGGCCTGATGATGGCCGGCATCGCCGCATGAGGCATGAATGAGCACCGCTTCCGTACCGCTGCCAAACTGGATTACTTACGGCCTCCTGCCGTTTCTCAATGTCGTTACCGCCTTTCTGATTTCCGGCCTCGTTGTCTGGTCCATCGGTGAAAACCCGCTTGCGGCGCTGCGCCTGCTGATCGAAGGGGCGCTCGGCCGTGGTGATGCCATCGGCTTCACGCTGTTTTATACGACGAGTTTCATCTTCACCGGCCTCTCCGTCGCCGTCGCCTTCCATGCCGGGCTCTTCAATATCGGCTCCGAAGGTCAGGCCTATGTCGGTGGCCTTGGCGCGGCGCTGGTGGCGCTGGCGCTCGATCGTTATGTGCCATGGTACGTGACGATGCCCTTCGCCGTCATCGGCGCTGCTGTTTTTGGCGCCGCCTGGGCCTTCATTCCGGCCTGGCTGCAGGCAAAACGCGGCAGTCACGTGGTCATCACCACCATCATGTTCAACTTCATTGCTGCGGCCTTGATGGTTTACCTGCTGGTGAACGTGCTGATCGTGCCCGGCAAGATGGCGCCGGAAACCCGCACTTTTCTGCCGGGCGGCCAATTGCCGAAACTCGACTGGCTGATGGCCCTCTTCGGCCTGAAGCTTGGTCCGGCGCCGTTTAACGTCTCCTTCCTGATAGCGTTGGTGATGTGTTTTCTGGTGTGGGTGCTCATCTGGCGCACCAAGCTCGGTTATGAAATGCGCACGCTCGGCATCAGCCCCTCCGCCGCCATTTATGCCGGTATTCCCTATGCACGCACCGTCATCATCGCCATGCTCATCTCTGGCGGTCTGGCGGGCATGATGGCGCTGAACCCGGTTATGGGCGCGTCGGCCCGTCTGCAGGTGGAATTCGTCGCCGGTGCGGGCTTCGTCGGCATCGCCGTGTCGCTGATGGGCCGAAGCCATCCGCTCGGCATCATCTTTGCGGCATTGCTGTTCGGCATTCTCTATCAGGGCGGCGCAGACCTTTCCTTCGAGATGCCCAACATTACCCGCGAGATGATCGTGGTCATTCAGGGTCTTGTGATCCTTTTCGCCGGCGCGCTGGAATATATGTACCGGCCTGCAATCGTCCGCATTTACCAGCGTCTGGCAAAGGGGTGAGCTGACATGGATTTCTTCGATATGCTGGTCAGTATTCTGGGCTCGACCGTTCGTCTCACCATTCCGCTTCTCTTTACCGCACTGGCCGGGCTCTTTTCCGAGCGGGCCGGCGTGTTCGATATCGGCCTTGAGGGCAAGATGCTGGCAGCGGCCTTCGCTTCCGCCTGCGTTGCCTATATCACGGCGAACCCCTGGGCTGGCCTCTTGGCCGGTATTGCCGTCTCGATCCTGTTCTCGCTGATCCACGGCTTTGCTGTCATCACCAATCGCGGCAACCAGATCGTGTCGGGCGTGGCGTTGAACTTCATTGCCGCCGGCCTGACCGTGGTACTGGGACAGGCCTGGTTCGGCCAGGGCGGACGCACACCGCAGCTTCCGGGCGAGGGGCGTTTTGCCCCGATCATACTGCCCGGCGCTGATGCCATGCGCGAGGTTCCCTTCATCGGCCCGCTCTATGCAAACGTCATTTCCGGCAACAACATCCTCACCTATCTTGCCTTCCTGGCGGTGCCGCTGTCCTGGTGGGTGCTTTACCGAACGCGTTTCGGCCTGCGCCTGCGCGCGGTCGGTGAAAATCCGGGCGCTGTCGATACGGCTGGTATTTCGGTGACGTGGATGCGCTTCCGCGCTGTCATTGTCGCCGGTTTTCTCTGCGGTTTTTCGGGCGCCTATCTTGCTGTGGCTCAATCCGCTGCCTTCATCGCCAACATGTCGGCGGGCAAGGGCTACATCGCGCTCGCGGCGTTGATCTTTGCGAAATGGAAGCCGGTGCCGGTTATGTTCGCCTGCCTTCTGTTCGGTTTTCTGGATGCTGTCGCGAACTTCATGCAGGGTAAATCCGTGCCTGGCATCGGCGAAGTGCCGGTGCAGATATTCCAGGCCATGCCCTATATTCTGACCTGCATCCTGCTTGCGGGTTTCATCGGCGTTGCCAAGCCCCCGAAGGCCGGTGGCGTTGCTTATGCGAAGGAGCGTTAACCCCATGTCCTCCGACCCGAAATCCGATCCGCAGGCCCATGCCCTGTTTGAGGCGGCAGTAGAGGCCATGGCCTTCGCCCATGCCCCCTATTCAAAATTTCCGGTCGGTGCGGCAATCCGCGCCGAAGACGGCAAGATCTACAAGGGCGCCAATATCGAGAACATCTCCTTCCCGCAGGGCTGGTGCGCAGAACCATCAGCCATCAGCGCCATGATCATGGGCGGGGCGAAAAAGATCAATGAAGTCGCCGTTATCGCCGAGAAGCTGCCGCTCTGCTCTCCTTGTGGCGGCTGCCGCCAGAAGATCGCCGAGTTCGCCACGCCGGAGACAAAGATCTATCTTTGTGACGAAACCGGCGTCCAGAAGGTCATGACCATGGAAGAGCTGCTACCCTCCGTCTTCAAGACCGAGCTGCCCTGATGACCGACGGTTTGATCGACATTCTGGTGGACCGCCTGAACGGCCTCATGCCGCGCGTCGCCATCGTGCTTGGCTCCGGTCTGGGATCGCTGGTGGAAGAGGTGAGCGAGCCGATCCGTATTCCTTGCGCCGAGCTGCCCGGCTTTCCCGCTGGCGGCGTTTCCGGCCATGCGGGCGAACTGGTGGCTGGTTATCTCGGCGGTGAGCCCGTCATGATGCTGTCGGGTCGGGTCCATTTCTACGAAAAGGGTGATCCCGCAGCGATGCGCCCGGTCATCGAAGCGCTCGCCGGCCTGGGCGTGCAGTCGCTCATCCTCACCAATTCGGCGGGCTCGGTCAGGCAGGATATGCCACCCGGCTCCGTCATGCAGATCACCGATCACATCAATTATTCCGGCATGAACCCGCTGATCGGTGAGGAAAGCGACCGCCGCTTCGTCGGCATGACGACGGCTTATGATCCTGATCTTATGCTTGCCATGCGCAATGCCGCCATCCGTGCGACGGTGCCATTGTTCGGCGGTGTCTATATGTGGTTCTCTGGCCCAAGCTTCGAAACACCGGCGGAAATCCGCATGGCGCGGCTGCTGGGGGCGGATGCCGTGGGCATGTCTACCGTGCCGGAAGTCATCCTTGCGCGCTTTTTCGGGATGCGCGTCGCTGCCGCATCGGTTATTACCAATTACGGTGCCGGCATGACCGGCGCGGAACTGAGCCATGAAGAAACCAAGGACATGGCTCCCGTGGGTGGCAAAAGGCTTGCCGCCATTCTGAAGGAAATGATCGCAGGAGGAGCGTGACCATGGAACTCCAGCGTCCGCGCGAAGCGGCTGCCCTCACTTTGTCCTTGCTGGACCTCACCAACCTCAAGGAAGACTGCACGCCACAGCAGATCGCCGCGCTCTGCCAGCGGGCGCATACGGAGTTTGGCAATACGGCCGCCATCTGCATCTGGCCGCGTTTCGTGGCGCAGGCGCGCGCCGCCTTCGGAAAGGATCACACGATCCGCATTGCAACGGTCGTCAATTTTCCGTCGGGTGATCTTGATGTCGCAACCGTGGTCGCGGAAACCGAGGTGGCGATCCGCGACGGTGCGGATGAAATCGATCTTGTCATTCCCTATCGCAAATTCATCGCGGGCGATGAAACCGCGGTTTCCGACATGGTGGCCGCCGTTCGCAAGGCCTGCGCTACACCCGTGCTGCTCAAGGTCATTCTCGAAACCGGCGAGCTGAAGGACAAGGCCCTGATCCGTCGGGCTTCCGAAATTGCCATTGCCGAAGGCGCCGATTTCATCAAGACCTCGACAGGCAAGGTTGCCGTCAACGCCACGCTGGAGGCGGCTGACATCATGTTGCAGGCGATCCGCGACAGCAAACAGAAGGTGGGCTTCAAGCCGGCCGGCGGGATCGGTACCGTGGGGGACGCGACACTTTACCTGCGGCTGGCGGAAACCATCATGGCGCCGAACTGGGCCATGCCTTCGACGTTCCGTTTCGGCGCTTCAGGTCTCCTTGACGACGTGCTGAACGTTCTGGCCGGCGGAGAGCCCGCCAGGACCGCCAGCGGGTATTGAGCTTGATCCCGCAGGAAACCATCCGACGCAAACGCGATGGCCTGGCGCTCTCGCCGCAGGAGATCGCCGCATTCATCGAAGCGCTGTCGAAAGACGGCATCTCGGAAGGGCAGGCGGCGGCTTTTGCCATGGCGGTGTTTTTCCGTGGAATGAATCGGGATGAGATGGTGGCATTGACACTTGCCATGCGTGACAGCGGTGATGTCCTGTCCTGGAGCGATATCGGCAGGCCGGTTGCCGACAAGCACTCGACCGGTGGCGTTGGAGACAATGTCTCTCTGATGCTCGCCCCGATCGTAGCCGCTTGTGGTCTCGCTGTGCCGATGATTTCCGGCCGGGGCCTTGGGCATACCGGCGGCACGCTGGACAAGCTGGAAGCGATTCCCGGTTACAATGTCATGCCGGACGAGGTTCTGTTTCGCCGGGCGGTGAAGACGGTCGGCTGTGCCATCATCGGTCAGACGGGTGACCTCGCCCCCGCTGACAGACGCCTCTATGCCATTCGCGATGTGACCGCGACGGTCGATTCCATACCGCTGATTACGGCTTCTATCCTGTCGAAGAAGCTGGCGGCCGGGCTGCAGACGCTTGTGCTTGATGTCAAGGTCGGCAACGGCGCCTTCATGCAAAGCATTGACGATGCACGAACGCTCGCCCGCGCGCTGGTCGATGTGGCTGTTGGCGCAGGTTTGCCGACAACGGCGCTGATAACAGATATGAACCAGCCGCTTGGCGATGCCGCCGGCAATGCCGTTGAAATCGTCAATTGTCTCGATTTTCTGGCTGGTCGCAAGGCTGGTAGCCGTCTGGAAAACGTGGTTCTGTCTTTCGCGGCGGAAATGCTCGTGCAGGCTCAAAAAACGGCCACACTAGAAGAAGGCGCAGCACTGGCGTCGGCCGCCCTCTCCTCCGGTCGGGCAATGGAAATTTTCGCGCGAATGATTTCGGCATTGGGCGGGCCAACGGATTTCGTTGAAAATCCTTTCCTTTATCTGCCGTCCGCGCCAGTCACTCTTCCGGTCCAGGCCGTGAGCAGCGGCTGGCTGACATCCTGCGCAACGCGCGAACTCGGCATCGCCGTCGTCGGACTTGGCGGCGGCAGACGAAAACCCTCGGACAGGATCAATCCCGCCGTTGGTATTTCGAATATCCTGCCGCTTGGGATGAAGGTGGAAAAGGGAGAACCGATTGCCATTGTCCATGCAGCGTCCGGAGAAGACGCAGCCTACGCCATTAAAGCGATAACGGCCTGCTATGGAATCAGCGACGACGCGCCGGAAGTCGCTGCACCCGTTCTCGAGCGGATCACCTGACCAGCCGCATTTCGCCGCCAGAAACCTTGAACGACGATAATTGCTTCAGGAAGCTCATGCCGACCAGCATGTTGCTCAGTGCATTGTCCTTCAGCACCATGGCGTCGACATTCTGCACGCGGATCGTGCCTATCTCCACCCGGTCGAGCTTCACATAGGCGGCCATGGTCTGACCGTTGGCGGTTGAGATCGCGTATTTGAAATCCAGACTGTTGACGCCGTATCCGAGCCGACGTGCAATCGTCTCATTGATGGCAACCGTTGAAGCACCGGTGTCGATAAGTCCGTCGAATGATTTGCCGTTGATACGAAAGGTGGCGTTGAAGTGGCCGCGGGCGTCAGCTTTCAGATTGACTCCGCCCAACGAAACAGGCTGGGGTTTGGCTGCTTCGGCCACAATTTCGGTTTTTGCTACGCTGCTTTCCGGGCGCGGCTGAAATTTGTCCATCAGAACGGGTATTTGCGTGGCGCCGATGGAAAGGCCAACAAGCAGAAAAATCGCGCGCGCCAGCAAGTCTTCACTCCTCCGAGGGCCGGTTACCCCTGGCAAGAATAGACGCAAAACATGCCGAAATCTTAAAAGAAAAAGCCATCCGCCGCTGATCGGGCGGCGAATGGCGTAAAAGGTTAAGCGATGATGAATGGTTACTTGGTGCCGTACATGCGGTCGCCGGCATCACCGAGGCCGGGGACAATGTAACCCTTCTCGTTCAAATGCCTGTCGATCGCGGCGGTGTAGATCGGCACATCGGGATGTGCCTCACGGAAATTCTTGATGCCTTCGGGGGCTGCCAAAAGACACAGGAAGCGGATGTTCTTCGCACCACGCTCCTTCAGCTTTTCCACGGCGGCGATGGAGGAGTTGCCGGTCGCCAGCATGGGGTCGACAACGATGACCAGACGGGCATCGAGGCTTTCCGGAGCTTTGAAATAATATTCGACGGCCTCGAGCGTATCGTGGTCGCGATAGACGCCGACATGGGCAACGCGCGCCGAAGGCACCAGTTCGAGCATGCCTTCCAGAAGGCCGTTGCCTGCGCGCAGGATGGAGGCGAAAACCAGCTTCTTGCCTTCCAGCACTGGTGCCTGAATGGTCTCGAGCGGCGTATCGATGGTTTCCATCGTCATTTCAAGATCGCGCGTCACTTCATAGCAGAGCAGCGTCGAAATCTCCCTGAGCAGGCGGCGGAAGCCGGCTGTGGAGGTTTCCTTCTTGCGCATGATGGTGAGTTTGTGCCGCACCAGCGGATGTTCGATGACTGTGACGCCGTCCATGAAACTGGCCTTCCTTTTTTCTTGTGCCCCTGTAATTGACCGAAAGTCGGCTTTTCGCAAGCCTTCTTCGTGGTTTTACCCTGCCAACAGCTGCATCAGGCGCCGTCGAGTTTTTTAAGCAGCCTTCCGCGCGTTGCCTCGTCAACGAAGGCACATTCCAGTGCGGTGCGGGTCATGCTGTTTATCTCGCCATCGCTGAAGCCGAACTCGTCGGCGGCCAGCGCATATTCCCGTGCAAGTGATGTAAAGAAGAATGGCGGGTCGTCGGAGTTGATGCAGACCCGCACTCCCGCGTCGCTGAGGGCTCTCAGCGGATGGCTGGCGAAGTCGGGATAGACCTTGAGCGCAATATTGGAGCCGGGGCAGACTTCAAGGACTGTTCCGGTTTCGGCGAGCCGTGCAACGAGACCGGCATTCTCGATTGCCCGCACGCCATGCCCGATGCGGGATGGTTTGACGAGATCGAGTGCATCGGCCACGCTTTCCGGCCCGCAAACCTCGCCGGCATGAATGGTCAATCCAAGGCCGGCATCGCGTGCGATATCGAAGGCGCGCGCATAATCGGCGACGCGGCCCATACGCTCCTCGCCAGCCATGTTGAACCCCGTCACCAGCGGATGTTGGGTGCGCGCCGCATATTCGGCCGCGGCGATCACCCGCTCCGGACCGAAGTGCCGCTCGCCTGTGACGATGATGCGGGTTTCGATACCCGTCTTGTCCCTTGCAATCCGGATGCCTTCGGCAATGCCGGCCAGATAAGCGTCGGCGCCAAGCCCGATGCGGTCGCCATGGTCGGGCGAAATGATCAGTTCGCTATAGATCGTATTGGCTTCTGCGAGTTCGGTCAGATAGGCTTCGGTGAGAACGGCATAATCCTCATCCGTCTTGAACACTTGCGCCACCGCATCATAACAACGGATGAATTCAGCGAAATCCGACCATACATATTGGCCGTCCCGCAGAAAGCTGCTGGTGTCGATTCCGTATTTTTCAGCCTGTTTCGCGACCAGGGCGGGCGGGGCCGCACCTTCGATGTGGCAGTGAATTTCCGCCTTCAGCAAATGCGATGTCAAATGAAGCTCCTGCCGTGAGAACCGGCCTCGATACCTAGATGGTGGGCGATGCTTTCGCCGATATCGGCGTAGCTTGAACGAATGCCGACATCGCGCGAGCGGATGCCCGGGCCGAATGCCATGATCGGTACCCTTTCCCGTGTGTGGTCCGTGCCCCGCCATGTGGGGTCGCAGCCGTGATCGGCGGTCAGAAGAGCGATATCGCCAGGCGCCATCTTGCGGTGGATTTCGGGGATTCGCGCATCGAAAGCCTCAAGGGCGGCGGCGTAACCGGCAACGTCGCGCCGATGGCCATAAAGCATGTCGAAATCGACGAAATTGGTAAAGACGAGATCGCCGCTTTCTGCCTCGTCGATAGCCTGCAGCGTCGCATCCATCAGGGCGGCGTTGCCGTTTGCCTTGATGACGCGTGAAACGCCTTGGTGGGCATAGATATCGCCGATCTTGCCGATGGCGTGCACTTTTCGGCCGGCCTCCACAAGCCGGTCGAGCAGAGTAGGCTCCGGTGGCAGCACGGAAAAATCACGGCGGTTGCCGGTGCGTTCGAAGGTCGCGACCGTTTCGCCGATGAAGGGACGCGCGATGACGCGGCCTATGTTCAGCGGATCGAGCAGCTTGCGTACCGTCTCGCAGAGCGCGATGAGCCGCCCCAGGCCAAAATGCGTTTCGTGCGCGGCAATCTGGAACACGGAATCCGAAGATGTGTAACAGATCGGCTTGCCGCTCCGGATATGTTCTTCGCCGAATCGCGCGATGATCTCGGTGCCGGAAGCATGGCAATTGCCGAGAATGCCCGGAAGATCCGCCTCCTCGCAGATCGCTTTCACCAGTTCCGGCGAAAACGCATCGCCCTCCGTCGGAAAATATCCCCAGTCGAACGTCACCGGCGTTCCCGCGATCTCCCAGTGACCGGACGGAGTGTCCTTGCCCTTCGAAACTTCGCTGGCGCAGCCATGCAGGCCAAAAATGCGTTCCGGCGCCTCCATGCCGGCGGGAATGTCACCACTTGCCTGCCTTGCGATCTCCAGCAGGCCGAGCGAACACATGTTCGGCAGCTTCAGCGGTCCGGACCGTAGTCCCGTTCTGTCAGCTGCACCGGCAGCGCAGAATTCCGCGATGTGACCGAGCGTATTCGCTCCAAGATCGCCATAGTGCTCCGCATCGGGCGCACCGCCGACGCCGAAGGAATCCAGAACGAGAAGAAATGCTCTTGCCATAACTCACCGAAACGAAGCTGCGCCGACGGGCATGTCAGGCCGAACTGTCGTTATAGATCAGCAAAACGTGAAGAAGGAAGGGGTTTTGTGAACCATTCGGTAAAACCGGCCGCTCAATCCTTGCCCTGCTTTGACCTCGGGGCGTTCAGATTGCGCAGCACATACCAGCCCGCCGCGACGACCATGGCCGCGAGAATGTACCAGGTAATGGCGTAGGAGAGATGGTTGTTGGGGAAGGTAAGCATGGTCTTGCCGCCGACCGGCAGACCGCCGGGATTGGGTGCCGCATCGGCATCGACATAAAACGGCGCGACGCCCGAAAGGCCGGAGGCCTGCGATATCTGCGGAATGTTGCGGGAGTACCAGCGTCCATTTGTGGGGTCATTGGTGCGGAGGAAAAGCCCGCCTGTCTCGGGGGCACGCATCAGCCCGATGACCTCCGCGCGGCCTGTCGGCTGACCTTCCTGTCGCGATGACGGGTCTCGCCTGTCGGACGGGACAAAGCCGCGATTGACGATGATGCTCGTGCCATCATCTCGTCTCAGCGGTGTCATGATCCAGTAACCCGGGCCGAGATCGGTAACGGTATAGACCTGGACCTCTTTGTCGTTGAGGAAAGTGCCCGAAAGTCTCACACGGCGATATTCGTACTCCGCTGGCTCGCCGAGCGCCGGCCACTGCCCGGCGGCGGGCGCATCGGTGGGCTCCGCGTGCGCACGGGCCTCGACACGCTCAATCAGGTCGAGCTTCCAGGAAAGTCTTTTGACCTGCCAGGTTCCAAGAGCCAGCAGCAGCCCTGTCAGGGCGACGGTCAGAAACAGAACGACGATGGCTGCGGGGCGAATGCCGCGCTTGGGGGGCGTTGTTTTGGTCATGTCACGGTCCTTGAGAAGCATGTCTGGCGGAGGTGTCGTCCACCTGACCGGGCCTCATCGCCCCGAATGCGCTTCTTCCAGCAGATAACCCCATAAATCGCGCCACGATTCATGGGGTTATGTGTTGGCGCGGAAGGCGGCCTGCCGGGCTTCCGGCAGGCCGCAATTTCTGGTTAAGGCAGGTTTTTCACATCTTCGATGTGCAGCGGCATCATGTTCTTGTTCATGTTGTACATGACCCACAGCGAACCGGAGAGCGTGATCAGCAGCACCACGACGGTGAAGATCAGCGCCATGAAGGTCCAGCCGCCTTCCGACTTGGTGTCCATGTGCAGGAAATAAATCATGTGCACGAAGATCTGGATGACGCCGAGGCCCATGATGGCGATGACGAGCAGCGTCTTGTTTTCAAGGACGTCGCCCATGACCAGCCAGAAGGGGATCGCCGTCAGAATGACCGAAAGGATGAAGCCGATCATGTAGCTTTTGAACGTGCCGTGGCTCGCGCCATCATGGTGATGATGGTCGTCGCCATGCGCGTCGTGATGTGCGTGTGCTTCGGAACTCATCAAAGAACTCCCATGAGGTAAACGAAGGAGAAGACGCCGATCCAGATGACGTCGAGGAAGTGCCAGAACATCGACAGGCACATCAGGCGACGCTTGTTCGCCGCGATCAGGCCGTGCTTGGCGATCTGCACCATCAGCGTGACGAGCCAGATGATGCCGAAGGTGACGTGCAAACCGTGCGTGCCGACGAGCGCGAAGAACGACGACAGGAAAGCCGAACGGTGCGGACCGGCTCCTTCTTCGATCAGGTGATGGAACTCGTAAAGTTCGACGGCAAGGAAGGCGAGGCCGAAGAGACCGGTGATTCCGAGCCAGACCAGGGTCGTCTTTACCTTCTGCTTTTCCATTTCCAGCATGGCGAAGCCATAGGTGATGGAGGAGAAAAGCAGGAAGCCGGTGTTGATGGCGACGAGCTTGAGATCGAACAGATCTGCGCCCGAAGGTCCGGCCGCATAGCTGCGGCCGAGGACGGCGTAGGTGGCGAAGAGCACGGCGAAAATCAGGCAGTCGCTCATCAGGTAGAGCCAGAAGCCGATCGAAGTGCCGTTCTCCGGATGATGGTCTTCCTTCAGGTAAAAGACCGGTGGTTCAGCGCCGTCGACGCTTTGTGCAGGTGTATGAGCCATGTTTCGTTACGCCTGTTTCGCGAGCAGCTTGGTACGCTCCGCCTCAACCGTGGAGACGTCGGAGGCTGGAATGTAGTATTCGCGATTGTAGTTGAAGGTATGGGCGATCGAGACCGCGACGATGCCGATGAACGACAGAACGGCCAGCCACCAGATGTGCCACACCAGGGCAAAGCCCAGCACCACGCTGATGGCGCTGATGATGACGCCCGAGCCGGTATTCTTCGGCATGTGGATTGGGATGAAGCCTTCCAGCGGGCGGCTGTAACCGCGCTTCTTCATGTCCGTCCAGGCGTCAACATCATGAATGACGGGTGTGAAGGCGAAATTATACTGCGGCGGCGGAGAAGACGTCGACCATTCCAGCGTGCGGCCATTATAGGGGTCGCCGGTGACGTCACGCAGCTTGTCGCGCTTCAGGAAGCTGACGATGAGCTGGATGACGAAGGAGGCGATGCCGAGCGCGATCAGGAAGGCGCCGAAGGCGGCAATCAGGAACCAGATCTGAAGAGAGTTGTCTTCGAACTGGCTGAGGCGGCGGGTAATGCCCATCAGGCCGAGAATATAGAGCGGCATGAAGGCAAAATAGAAGCCGGTGAACCAGAACCAGAAGGACAGCTTGCCCCAGAACGGATCGAGACGATAGCCGAAGGCCTTCGGGAACCAGTAGACGATGCCGGCGAGAACGCCGAACACCACGCCGCCGATGATCGTGTTGTGGAAGTGGGCGATCAGGAACAGCGAGTTATGCAGCACGAAGTCCGCTGGCGGTACGGCGAGAAGGACGCCGGTCATGCCGCCGATGACGAAGGTGATCATGAAGCCGATCGTCCACAGCATCGGCACGTCGAACTTGATGCGGCCCTTATACATGGTGAAGAGCCAGTTGAAGATCTTCGCACCCGTCGGAATCGAGATGATCATCGTCGTGATGCCGAAGAAGGCATTGACGTTTGCGCCCGAACCCATGGTGAAGAAGTGGTGCAGCCAGACGATATAGGACAGGATGGTGATGACGGCAGTGGCGTAGACCATCGACGCGTAACCGAAGAGGCGCTTGCCCGAGAAGGTGGCGACGATTTCGGAGAAGATACCGAAAGCCGGCAGTACCAGAATATAAACTTCCGGATGGCCCCAGATCCAGATGAGGTTGACATACATCATCGGATTGCCGCCGAGGTCGTTGGTGAAGAAATTCGTACCAGCGTAGCGGTCAAGGGTCAGAAGCGCGAGCGTTGCGGTCAGGATCGGGAAGGATGCCACGATCAGGATGTTCGAACACAGCGACGTCCAGACGAAGATCGGCATACGCATCATGGTCATGCCCGGCGCGCGCATCTTGATGATGGTCACGATCAGGTTGATGCCTGACAGCGTCGTTCCGACACCCGCGATCTGCAAACCCCATATATAATAGTCGACCCCCACTCCCGGGCTTCCGTCGATGCCGGAAAGCGGCGGATAGGCAAGCCAGCCCGTCTGCGCATATTCACCGATGAACAGCGAGATCATGGTGATGACGGCGCCAGCCGTGGTCATCCAGAAGGAGAAATTGTTGAGGAACGGGAATGAAACGTCGCGGGCGCCGATCTGCAGCGGCACGACGAAGTTCATGAGACCGGTGATCATCGGCATGGCCATGAAGAAGATCATGATGACGCCGTGGGCGGTGAATATCTGGTCGTAGTGATGCGGCGGAAGATATCCCTCCGATCCGCCGGAGGCGATGGCCTGCTGCACGCGCATCATGATGGCGTCGGCAAAACCGCGCAGAAGCATGATAAGCGCCAGAATGATGTACATGATACCGATCTTCTTGTGATCGATGCTCGTGAACCATTCATTCCAGAGGTAGCCCCACAGCCTGAAATAGGTGATGGCGCCGACGACGGCGATGCCGCCCAGAGCCACGGCCGCGAAGGTGGCGACAAGAATGGGCTCGTGAAGCGGGATTGACTCCCAGGTTAGCCGTCCGAACAGGAACGACGTTTGATCGGAGTTGACGACCATTTTAGCCTCTTGCGATTCAAAGACGTAAATTCGGCGCGGACAGGCCGCGCCGCAGAATGCCGGGACGTATCGTCAGCCAGCGACTTGTTTGGTTTCCGGCAGCGCCGCAGGTTCGAAAGTCTGGCCTTCGATAGCAGCCGGAGTGGATTGTGGACCGCTGGCGACGCCATAAGGCGCAAGCGGGGTGCAGACGACGGAGTTAAGCGCCTTGGCGATGTCGATGCCTTCCTTGCCGCCGCCGCCATTGGCGTCGATGTGCATCATGTCGCGCATGCAGAGCTTGTTGGGCTCCACGCAACGGTTGAGGATGGCGCTGTAGAGTTCCGGATCGACCGAAGCGAAATATTGCACCGGCTCGCGCTCCGAAGGCTTGGCGAATTCGAGATATTCCTGGCGCCCGAAGCCCTTGCCGCCTTCCTTTGCCTTGGCCACCCACTGGTCGAAGCCCTGCTGGCTGAGGCCGTGGAATTTGAAGCGCATATGCGAGAAGCCGGGGCCGGAGAAGTTGGCCGAGAAGCCGTCATAGACGCCTTCCTTGTTGATCACTGCATGCAGCTTGGTCTGCATGCCGCCCATGGCATAAATCTGGCCGGCCAGTGCTGGAACGAAGAAGGAGTTCATCGCCGTCGTGCCGGTGATCTTGAAATTGATCGGGACATCGACCGGAGCGGCGAATTCATTGACGCTGCCAATGCCGAGTTCAGGGTAGAAGAACAGCCACTTCCAGTCCATGGCCACAACTTCGACGGTGATCGGCTTGATATCGGCGGTGACCTGACGGTTCTCGTCGATGCGTTCCAGCGGCCGATAAGGGTCGAGTCGGTGGGTGGAAATCCAAGTCACGGTACCGAGCATCAGAATGATCGCGACGGGTGCCGACCAGATCACCATCTCAAGGCGCGTGGAATGGTGCCACTCGGGATCGTAATCCTCGGCCTTGGCCGACTCGCGGTACTTCCATGCGAAGAACAGCGTCAGGGCAATGACGGGAACGATGATCAGCAGCATCAAGACCGTGGACGTGATGATAAGATCGCGCTGCTGGATGGCGACGTCGCCCGAGGGATTCATGACAACAAGGTTACAGCCGCTGAGCAGCAGCATTGCCGGAATTGCCAGGAGGGCGGATGGGAGTTTTTTGATCATGCGCACGTTCTTTGAACTCGTACAGTTTGGATTATGCCGCGAATAATTGCCGAACATCATTTTTCAAATGAGGTATATTGTCGCGGTGCAGCGAAATCTTTGCGATGCACCATGTGGCGGTCAAAGCTGCGTTTACAGGCGGAGCGCGTGCATTATCGCATAGGAAGCCCGTGGGGCAAGCCTTTCTTCTCAAACTTCAATTGACGTTACGTAGGGTGCGTGTGACAATCCGTCGCATCGTAACGCAACGGAAGAGGAGCCTGCGCGTTACATGAAATGGTTCGTCCATGACGCAGGAGGAATATTATGAGTTATACGAATGCTGCTCCATCTTTTGGGCAGGCGCCAGAGGCGAACGGACACGGTGCCGGCCCCGTAAAGGTCGATCCGGATCGCATTACGATTGCAGTCATTCTTGCGAGAATGACGGAGTTTTTTGATTTTTTCATTTACGCCATTGCCTCCGCGCTCGTTTTTCCGCATGTCTTCTTCTCTTATGTGGATCCGCTGACGGCCACGCTTTATTCCTTCGCTGTCTTCTCTCTCGCTTTTATCGCAAGGCCGATCGGTTCTCTGATCTTCCTCCAGATCGACCGCAGGTTCGGCCGCGCCGTCAAGCTGATGGCCGCGCTCTTCACGCTCTGCGGTTCCACCATGGCGATCAGCTTCCTTCCATCCTATGCCGAGGCTGGCATGCTGGCTCCCTGCCTGCTGGCGGTTTTCCGTATCGGCCAGGGCCTTGGCCTCGGCGGCGCCTGGGATGGCCTTGTCTCGCTGCTCGCCATGAACGCTCCGCCGAGGCAGCGCGGCTGGTACGCCATGATGCCGCAAATCGGGGCGGCCATGGGTTTTGGCCTCGCCAGCGCCTTCTTCATCGTTTTCGTCACGCAGCTTTCCAGTGCAGAGTTTTTGGCCTGGGGTTGGCGTTTCCCCTTCTTCGTGGCGCTGGCGCTGAACGTGCTTGCGCTCTTTGCCCGCCTTCGCATGATCGTGACGCCGGAATTCCAGGCCATGCTGGAACAGCATGAACTGGAGCCGCGTCCCATGTTCAGAATGCTGCGGTCGCAGTTCCCGGTGGTTGTCACCGGCGCTTTCGTGCCGCTGGCGAGCTTTGCGCTCTTCCATCTCGTCACCGTCTTCCCGCTGAGCTGGGTTTCTCTCAACACCAGCCAGCGCGTGTCGGACTTCCTCTTCGTACAGTTCGTCAGCGCCATCATTGCCGGCGGCATGATTGTCGTTTCGGGCATTCTGGCGGATCGCATAGGGCGGCGGAAACTTCTCGCCATCGCGGCGGTCCTGATTGGTCTCTTCAGCCTTGTGGCCCCCGTTCTCCTCAGTTCCGGTGATATCGGCCGTTATCTTTTCGTGCTGATCGGCTTCTCGCTGCTGGGCCTGTCCTTCGGTCAGGCGGGTGGCGCGCTCGCCTCCCGCTTCAGCCGCGAGTACCGCTACACCGGCGCATCTTTGACCTCGGACATTTCCTGGCTGATCGGTGCCGGCTTCGCGCCGCTCGTGGCGCTCGGATTTTCGTCCAAATTCGGCCTTTTCGCGGTCGGCATCTACCTCATGTCGGGAGCCCTGTGTACCCTTATTGCCCTCTGGTTTAGCCGAACGCTCGAAATGCCGTCTGAGTGATCTGGGCAATTTAAAAAACTCCTGAAGCAGTCACGCCGCGGAATCCTGTCGGATTTCGCGGCGTTTTTGTTTTTTTATTGCGCCGGATCGATTTTAATCTTGACTTTCCTAATCATGAAATATTACGTAAGCAATACTGACATAATTCGGCGTATTTTTGCGCTTGAAAATCGACCATCAGGGAACGCGATGCGAACGAACACGATCATTATTTGCGAAAATGCGGCGACTGCCGCCCAGCCGTTTGACGGCCGCAAAACGACCGTTCGCGCCATCAAACGCCGATAAGCAGAAGAAGAGGAGCAGCCAGGTCGCCTGCGGCTCCGCCCGCAGAGCGCCGGCTGACGCGCCGGATTCGGGAAAAAGGCGATGCCGCGCGAATTGCGCAATGAGAGGAGACAGCCTTGAGCGTGACGGAGCAAAAATTCGGCCTTTACGATGCCGCTTTTGAAAAAAGCAGCTGTGGCGTTGGTTTCATCACCCGCAAGGACGGCGTGCAGACTCACGATGTGTTGAAGCGCGGCTACGAGGCGCTCTGCGCCGTCCCGCATCGCGGTGGCATGTCGGCGGAAGGTGTCGGCGATGGTGCCGGGGTGTCGCTGGATTTGTCGCTCTCCTTCTTTCGGAAATTGACTGGCGAACACGGTTTGCAGGCCGGCCGTTTCGGCGTCGGCAATTTTTTCCTGCCGCAAAACTCCGCGTTCCACGATGAGGCGGTTGGCATTATCGGCAGCGCGCTGCAGGAGCAGGGATTTTCGGTCCTCACCGTCCGTGATGTACCGGTAAATGACGCGGCCATCCGTGCTGCCGCCATCCCTTACCAGTTGCCGATCCGCCAATGGGTTTTCTCTGCTCCGGCCGAATGCGCAACTCTGGCGGAATTCGACTGGCGTATCCACAAGTCACTGATTGCCATTGAGGCGCTTGCTTATACCGTGCCTGATCTCGCCGGCTTTTATCCGCTCTCGCTCAGCGCCCGCACGCAGGTCCTGAAGGGCCGCCTGAACTCCCATGAGGTGATGCCCTATTTCTGCGACCTGACGGATCCGCGCCATGAAGTGCATACGATGTATTTCCACACGCGGTTCTCCACCAATACCGATCCGCACCCATCCATGGCGCAGCCATTCCGCCTGATGGCGCATAATGGCGAACTCAACACCGACAAGAAGAACCGCCTGTCGGAAGCGGCAGTCGCCCTGGCGAAGAATGCCAGCATCGTCAGGCCGAAAGGCCAGTCCGATAGCTGCCGTCTGGACCAGACCTTGCAGGCGCGGGTTATGGAGGACGGTCTTGACCTCGTTACCGCTGTGGTCTCGATGATGCCGCCAGCCTGGGAAAACGACGACACCCTGTCGCCGGACGTGAGGGCGATGCTGGAATATTTCTCTCTCTATGAGGAGAAAAATGATGGTCCGGCCGCGCTGATCTTCGGCGACGGCACTATTGTCGGCGCGCGCCTCGATCGGCTTGGCCTGCGCCCGCTGCGCACCGTCGAGACGGACGAATATCTCTGTGTCATGTCGGAGGCCGGGCAGATCGCCTTTCCGGCGGAGAGCGTTATCCGGCGCGGCCGCATCGAGGCGGGCGGCATGCTTTATTACGACCACGCCGTGCGCCGCGCCTTTTCCACCGTCGAGGCGCTGGAGCTTCTCGCCGCGCGCCGCGACTATTCATCCCTGCTGCGCGAAGCCCGTGTCATGCTGGAGGATCTGCCGGAAGTGCCAGCGGAAAAGCAGGGCTCACCGCTGCGTTATAATGGTGATCTCGAACGTCACCAGCGTTACGTCGCCTATTCGCACAATCAGGAAAGTTTCAAATTCCTGATGGACCCGATGCTGGCTTCCGGCTCCGAAAAAATTTCGGCGATGGGATACGGCAATGCCATCAACGCGCTTTCCGATCAGGAAGGTGGGGTCGCCAAGTATTTTTCGCAGCGTTTCGCGCAGGTCACCAATCCGCCGCTAGACAGTATTCGCGAAGCTGATGGCATGACGCTACGGGTGGCCCTGGGTGCCAAGCCGAACAGCGGCGCTAAGAAGGCCCGCCAGATCGTCGTGCGCTCGCCAATCCTTAGCCACCTGGACATGCTGCGCATCCGCGAGCAGACCGAGACGCCGGTGTGTCGTTTCGAAATGCTCTATGCGCCTGTCTTCGATACAGGGGAGGCCAATGAAGCGGCATTGAGAGAGGCGATAGACGGACTGTGCGCCGCGATCGCCGCTTTTGCCGCTGGCGAAGGTGGCATTGCCGTGATCACTGACCGGCATGTTTCCGCGCGTCGTGCCGCTTTGCCAATGATCATGGTCGTTTCCGCCATCAATCAGCGGCTGATCGAGGAAGGCCTCAGGCTGCGTGTGTCGCTGATCGTCGAAAGTGGACAATTCTCCTCCTCCCATCACATTGCAGCCGGTCTCGGCTTTGGCGCTTCGGCGGTCTATCCGCTCGCCGTGCAGTTCCGCGCCGAGGAGAAATTCGGCAGCGAAGCCGACAAGGCCTTCAAGCGCTTCGCCAAGGCGGCGGAAAAGTCGCTGATGAAGACCATGGGCAAGGTGGGCCTGTGTACGGCGGAAAGCTATATCGGGGGCGAGTTCTTCGAGCCGAACTTCCTCGATACGGAAGATGACGTGCTGAAGCGTTATTTCCCGAATGTGAAAACGCCGGTCGGCGGCGTGAGCTTCGCCGTCATCGCCCAGGCCGTGGCGGACTGGCACCGCAAGGCGCTGTCTGTAAAGGGAGAAAGCGACATTCCGCTGCTCGGTCTTTTCAAGGAGCGTGCCGAAGGGGCCGGCCATTCCTATGGCACGACGGCCGTGCGCGGTTTCGTGGATATGACGGAGGAAAAGATCGGTTTCGACAAGGGGACCGAAAACGAAGAGGCGTTACGTCTCCTGCCGCTCAACCGCTTGGAAGATGCCTTCGGTCTCGACGACGCGGCCTATTATCACACCAGTTTTGACCGGTTGACCCCGGAGGCGATCGATGCCTTCGAGGTAACGACCGGCTACCGCGCATTTGCCCGTATGATGGCGGAAGAAAGAGCGCGTCGCCCCGCCGCCCTGCGCGATGTCCTGGAATTGCCAGCGGATGTGACGTTCGCCGGTTCGGCGGAAGAGTTTCGCCGTGAAATGGGTCGGTTTTCCCGCAAGGGCAATAACAGCTTCATGGTACGGGGCTTGCTCTGCGAAGGCGCAGAGGAAGGCGCCTTCCGGCTGCAATTGACCGGCCCGCACGGCCATGAGCTTGCCAGGCTAGCAGCACTTGGCCAATCGCTGATCGATCGCTTCGGCGAGGACATAGTCGGACATTGGCTTGAAGGGGGCGCTCTTCTGGTTCAGGCGAGGGGCGAGGCTTCCGATTATCTCTCGCTTGTTCGCACCGCGCCAGCGAGCATTTCGCTCGATGCCGTGCAAAATGCCAGCGAGATCGCCATGACCCTCGCCTCTGGTGCAATGAGCCATGGCGCGCTTGTCGCGGCCGCCCATGAGGCTGTGGCGCATGGCACCAACATGGTTGGCGGCATGTCAAATTCCGGTGAGGGCGGCGAGCATATCTCGCGATACGGCACCATTCGCGCCTCGCGCATCAAGCAGTTCGCATCGGGCCGCTTTGGTGTCTGGGCCGGTTATCTTGCCGATCCGATGCTGGAGGAGATCGAGATCAAGATCGGCCAGGGCGCAAAGCCTGGCGAAGGCGGGCAATTGCCGTCTCCAAAGGTCACGGTGGAAATCGCCGCCGCGCGTGGCGGTACGCCGGGCGTCGAGCTTGTCTCGCCGCCGCCGCATCATGATACCTATTCCATCGAGGATCTGGCCCAACTCATCCACGATGCCAAGGCAGCCCGTGTGCGGGTCATTGTCAAGCTGGTCTCGTCAGAAGGCATCGGCACGATCGCGGTCGGTGTCGCCAAGGCGGGAGCGGATGTCATCAACGTCGCCGGCAATACCGGGGGCACGGGGGCGGCGGCCGTCACCAGCCTCAAATATACTGGTCGTGCCGCGGAAATCGGCGTTGCCGAAGTGCATCAGGCGCTCTGCGCCACCGGCCTGCGCGCCAAGGTGCTGTTGCGCTGCTCCGGCGCGCACCAGACGGCGAGCGATGTCGTGAAATCGGCTCTTCTCGGCGGGGATAGTTTCGAATTCGGCACCACGGCGCTGATGATGCTGAAATGCGTCATGGCGAAGAACTGCAACATC
Organism: Agrobacterium sp. 33MFTa1.1; assembly: GCF_004328495.1. Classification (NCBI taxonomy): domain Bacteria; kingdom Pseudomonadati; phylum Pseudomonadota; class Alphaproteobacteria; order Hyphomicrobiales; family Rhizobiaceae; genus Agrobacterium; species Agrobacterium sp. 33MFTa1.1. Next base: position 2,609,558 of record NZ_CP036358.1, read on the forward strand.
AAATGCCCGGCCGGTCTCACCACCAATCAGGAGGCGTTTAACGGCGACCCGCGGGCGCTGGCGCAATATCTCATGAACATCGCCCATGAAACGCGCGAGATCCTGGCCGCACTCGGGCTGCGTTCGCTGCGGGAAGCGCGGGGCCGCTCAGATCTTCTTCACCTACTCGATCATCCCGCAAGCGTTGGCCAGCTTGACCTCCGGGCAATGCTAACCGTGGTCGAGGAAGTGAAGATCGACAGCCCGGTGTATATGGAAAAGGACTTCGCGCTGGACGATGCCTTCATCGAACTCGTGCGCTCGGCACTGGTCGACGGCGGGCGCGAAAGCATCGAGCTTGGCGGCAACCGTTTCCTTAACAATTGCAACAAGAGCGTCGGCGGCCAGCTCGCCGTCGATATCGAACGTATGCTGAACCATGAGCTTTCCGACGAAGAGGCGGATGCGCTGCCGGCCGTCAGGCGGGACAGCCGTGGCCGTCGATTTCTGGAAGCGGGTTCCGTGCGCATCGATACATCAGGTTCGGCTGGACAATCCTTTGGCGCTTTCTGCAACGACGGCATGATCATGGTCCATACCGGTACCTGCAATGACGGCGTCGGCAAAAGCGCCTGCGGTGGCACCATCGTCGTGCGTTCTCCCGGCGGCGGTTCGCAGGAGGCGGGCGGGAATGTGCTGGTCGGTAATTTCGCACTGTTCGGCGCAACCGGCGGCCGCACCTTTGTGGAAGGGCAGGCAGGCGACCGTTTTGCGGTGCGCAACTCCGGCGCGACCGCCGTTGTGGAGGGCGTGGGGGATTTTGCCTGCGAATACATGACCAACGGTGCGGTGCTTAACCTCGGTAGTTTTGGCAAGGGCTTCGGCAACGGCATGAGTGGCGGTTTCGTCTATCAATACGACCCCTATGGCGACCTGCCGAAGAAAGTCAGCCACGATTCGATCCTGCTTGGCTCCATCACGGGCGAGGACGAGCAGGCGGCGATCCATCGTCACGCCGTTCACCAGCTTCTGAACTGGCACGCGGTGGAGACTGGCTCAGCGAAGGCCACATGGCTGCTGGAAAACTGGGAGAGCGAACAGCACAATTTCGTTTACGGCATGCCACGCGCGCTGCTGCTTTATCAGGACAGTGACGAAATTCTCAAGGCCAAGCCGCGCAAGGAATTGCTGGAGGAACTGGCTTCCGCACTTGCTGCCCATCAGCTGCGGAAGTTCAAGCTGGCCTATCGAGATCGCAAGTCCGTATTGAACGGCACCGTGCCGGCCTATGGCCAAACGGATACGGAAGACATGTACGCACTGATCAACAATTACACTGTGTTGAGCATGGCGCAGGCCATCGCCTTGCAGCGATTGCCGATGGCATCGGGTCCTTCCGACGCCGCCATCGAAAAAGCGGTGCGCAATCTCATTCTTACGGAAGATTATGCCCTGATGCAGCGTCTGCTGAAATATGCGCGCGAGGCTCTTTCCGACCATAGCGACGGACAGCTTGCGGTGATGATCGCCGCCAAGCGACTTGATGACTACAAGCAGGCACTGGCGCGCCGCAACATCTGGTCGGTGGACAGTCCAGGCACCTATGGCTGGATCATTCAGCAGAGCCGCAAAAACATCGAGAAGATCGGTCGTCTGCCCGGCTTCGAAGAGCTTTTCGCGGCCCGCGCCATTCCTGACCTAACCGCCGCATCCAGCCAGAACAGGGCAGCATGATGAAGATACCCTACATCCCCGAAGATGCGCCCTTTAACGGCGACCAGCGCGCCTGGCTTGCGGGTTTTTTAGCCGGGCTCCACTCCCGCGCGGCCATTGGCCTGGAGGCATCTGTCGCCGCTGCCGCTCCCAAGACGGCGGCGAGCGTGCTGAACATCCTCTTCGGCACACAGACCGGCAATGCCGAGGCGCTGGCAATGGATATCGCCGCCGCCGCCCGCACGCAGGGTATGCAGCCGGCGGTGATGGCGCTTGACGACGTGTCCATGGAGCGCCTGGCTTCGATGAAACGGGTCATTGTCGTGACCTCGACCTATGGCGAGGGTGAAATGCCCGATAATGCGCAGCTATTCTGGGAAGCGCTTGCCGCTGATGGTGCGCCACGACTGGAGGCGATGAATTTCGCCGTGCTGGCGCTGGGTGATACGGGGTATGACGGATTTTGCCAGGCCGGCAAACTCATCGATACGCGCTTTGAGCAGCTCGGCGGCAAACGTATGAAAACGCGGATTGATTGCGATATCGACTTCGAGGACGCTGCCGCCGCCTGGATCGATGAGACCCTGCCCATTGCACTTGCGCTCGATGGCGGCCAGGCGGCGACTGTCGTCATGCCTCGTCCGGCCCAACTCCCCAGGCGGGTGACACAGGAATGGAACCGGAAGAATCCCTATCTGGCGCGGCTAAGCGTCAATCACCGTCTTTCCGGTCCGGCTTCATCGAAGGAAATCAGGCATTACGAATTCGATCTCGGGGAAAGCGGCCTCAGCTATGAGGCGGGTGATGCCCTTGGTGTCGTTCCCGTCAACTGCCCGAAACTGGCTGGTGCGTTGCTCGACCATTTCGGGGCGGAAGCCGATAGCAAACTGGCCGGGCTGGATCGTTCAGTGGGAGACGCATTTCTCCGCATGTTCGAAATCTCGACGCCCTCGCGCGAACTGGTCGCCGAAATCGGCAAGCGCGCGGGTCATGAAGAACTGGCGCATGTTCTTGCGAATGGCGACAGGGAGCAGCTGGCCGCCTTTCTCTGGAGCAAGGATATTCTCGACCTGCTCAATCTTGGCGACAGGCGTCTTTTCGATCTTGCTGAATTCGTGACTTTCCTGAAACCGCTGCAGCATCGGGCTTACTCCATCTCCTCCAGCCCCCTTGCCGCGGGAAACAGCGTGCATCTGACGATCGCCAGCGTGCGTTATCGCGCTCACGACCGCGAGCGCGGCGGCGTGTGCTCCACCTATCTGGCAGATCGGGTGGAGGCAGGGGCGACTGCCGGGGTTTTCGTTTCGCTCAACAAGGCGTTCCGTGTGCCGCAGAACGACGATGCGCCGGTTATCATGGTGGGTCCGGGCACGGGAATAGCGCCGTTCCGGGCCTTCCTGCAGGAACGGCTAGCGCGGGGCGCCACCGGCCGGAACTGGCTGTTTTTTGGTGACCAGCACCGGCAGTCGGACTTCATTTACGAGAGTGAGCTGGGTGAAATGAGCCGTGCGGGCGTGCTGACGCGTCTCGATCTCGCCTTTTCGCGCGATCAGGCGGAAAAGATCTACGTGCAGACGCGCATGCGGCAGAATGGCAAGGCGCTTTATCAGTGGCTCGAAGAGGGGGGCTATTTTTACGTCTGCGGTGACGCGACCCGCATGGCGAAGGACGTAGACGATGCCCTGCACCGGATCATCATTGACGAGGCCGGCCTCTCTGCGGAAGCAGCAAGCGAATATGTCAGCCAGCTGAAGCGCGAAAAGCGCTATCTTCGCGATGTCTATTAGCCGTCAGCGCGAGGGGATGCGGATGCAACGGTGCATTCAGCAATTGCTGCAGACTGTCTCCGCATCGCGCTGCTTGAAGAAATAATCGCGGCCGATGGTGATCGACTTGACGCCAGAGGAGGAGATGTCGGTCATGAACATCAACAGTTCATGCGGGACAGAAAGTTCGACATGGATGAGGAAGCTGTCAGCAATCAGCAGGCGGGTCGGCACCACCACCGCAGAGCCGACCGCATAGGGCCGCTGGTTCTTCTCATCCCAGGACCAGGTGATTTTCGCCTGTTTCTGGGCATCGATCTTGATACCGCTGATCTTCAGCCGGAGACCCTTCGTGCTATAGGGCGCGAAAACTGCGGATGCTACATCCCCCATGCCTGCAAGATAGGTCTTGTCTACAGAACCCGTTTTCGAAATCAGGTCGTTGATAGTCGCGGCGGCGCTGCTTGCCCGCTTGTAGGTATTGTAGCCGATGGTGAGTTCGAAGGACGTCACATAAAGTGCGAGCAATATCGGGAAAATGATCGCGAATTCCACCGCGCCAACACCGCGGCGATCTCTTGCGAAGCGTGAAGCAAGCGCAATGAAACGCAGCCTGCCTTGCGTCACGGCGGCAATCAGACCTACCATCAGGAGCCCCCGCTTGTCGTGTATTTTTCGTTCATGAAAGCGTCGGTCGCGACGATCAGGAAGTGAGAAGGCATCGATCCATCGGCCGGGCGAATTTTTGTAAGATAGGGGCGAATGATATCGGCCGTCACCCGCCAGCGATAATAGACACGCAGCATGTTGATCGTTTCCGGCCCACCCGGCTTGAAGCCGAATTGCGCCGTATCAAGATCGTAATATTCTCCGAAGGCCTTCAAAGGTATGGCGGTGGGGATATCCTTGAAGGTGGTGAAGGAGCGAAGATCGATATAGAGCTTCTGTTCCGTTTTGATCTCATCCGCGGAGCACGTGATTATCACCGAGACTTCGTTGCAGAAGTTCTTTCGGAAGTCTTCTTTCGAAATTGAACTGCTGATCTGCCCCGTCCTCAGCCGCCGGGCCATGCTTTCGGTGGCATTGACGACCACCTGCTCCGCGATCATGGCGATGAAGGTTTCGATGATTGCGAAAACAACCAGGAAATAAGGGATGGCGAGGATCGCGAATTCGATGGCTGCGGTCCCGTCGCGCGAAACTCCGAATTTTTCCAGCAATGGCTTCAGTTTGGCCAGTCGCATGAGGCAGTGTCGATCTCTAAGCATATGCGGCAAGCGCAACCGTTGAATTGTTGCGGACCATAATCAACCGATGTTTAAAATCAGTTACCTCGGTGATTTATACTTTAGTGATTTATGAAAATGACACAGACGCCAAATGAAAAAAGCCCGGCACGGGGCCGGGCTTTAATAAACCAGGGACGTGATTATTCCGCGTCCGCTTTCGACAGAACCTCGAGCGTGGGTGTCGAGGTGATATTATAGCCGCAGTCTACGTAATGGCACTCGCCAGTCACGCCGCGCGAGAGGTTGGACAGAAGGTAGAGCGCAGACCCGCCGATATCGTCGATATCCGCCGTCCGTCTCAGCGGCGCGTTCTTCTGGTTCCATGCGTAAATGGCGCGCGCGTCGGAAATGCCCGCACCTGCGAGCGTGCGGACCGGGCCGGCCGAGATGGCGTTGACGCGGATATCGCGCGGGCCGTAATCGGCAGCGAGATAACGCACGGAAGCCTCGAGCGCTGCCTTGGCAACGCCCATGACGTTATAGTTCGGAATGACGCGCTGCGAACCGTTATAAGTCAGTGTCAGCATGGAGCCGCCATTCGTCATCAGCTCGGCGGCGCGCTTGGCGATTTCCGTGAAGGAGAAACAGGAAATGACCATGGTGCGGCTGAAATTCTCGCGCGTCGTATCCGCGTAAAGGCCCTTCAGCTCGTTCTTGTCGGAGAAGCCGATGGCATGCACGACAAAATCCAGCGCGCCCCATTTTTCGCGAATCGTCTGAAACAGCGCGTCCACAGAAGCGATATCTTCGACATCGCAAGGCACGATGAAGTCGGAGCCAAGTTCCGCGGCGAGCGGTTTGACACGCTTGCCGAGCGCTTCACCCTGATAGGTGAAGGCCAGTTCCGCGCCCTGTGCCGCAAGTGCCTTGGAGATACCCCAGGCGATGGAGTGATTGTTAGCGACGCCCATGATGAGGCCGCGTTTACCCTGCATGATGCCGTTCATGGGCAATTATCCGTTATGACGCTGGAAGACGAGCGTGGCGTTGGTACCGCCGAAGCCGAAGGAATTGGATAGGATGGTGTCGATCTTGGCATTGTCGATGCGGCTGCGAACGATCGGAACGCCCGCAAATTCCGGATCGAGTTCGGAAATATGCGCGCTCTCGCCGATGAAACGTTCCTGCATCATCAAGAGGCCGTAGATCGATTCCTGCACCCCGGCCGCGCCAAGCGAATGGCCAGTCAGCGACTTGGTTGACTGGATGTGCGGGATCTTGTCGCCGAAGACTTCGCGGATCGCGCCGATTTCCTTGCTGTCGCCAACCGGCGTCGAGGTGCCGTGGGTATTGATGTAGTCAATGTCGCCCTTGACGGTGGAAAGAGCCTGCCGCATGCAGCGGATCGCGCCTTCGCCTGAAGGGGCAACCATGTCGTAACCGTCAGAGGTCGCGCCATAACCGACGATTTCGGCATAGATTTTTGCGCCGCGCGCCTTCGCATGCTCCAGCTCTTCGAGAACCAGAACGCCGGCGCCGCCGGCGATGACGAAGCCGTCGCGGTTGACGTCATAGGCGCGCGAGGCGATGTCCGGGGTCTCGTTGAATTTGGACGACATGGCGCCCATGGCGTCGAAAAGGTTCGACATCGACCAGTCGAGGTCCTCGTGGCCGCCAGCGAACATCACGTCCTGCTTGCCCCACTGGATCATCTCGGCGGCGTTGCCGATGCAGTGCGCCGAGGTGGAGCAGGCCGAAGAGATGGAGTAGTTGACGCCGTGGATCTTGAACCAGGTCGCGAGCGTGGCCGAAGCGGTGGAGGACATCGCCTTCGGCACGGCAAACGGACCGATGCGCTTCGGGCTGTTGTTCTTCAGCGTAATATCGGCAGCTTCGACAATGGTACGGGTGGAAGGACCGCCCGAACCCATGATGATGCCGGTGCGTTCATTGCCGCTGATATCGCTCTCTTCCAGACCGGAATCGGCGATTGCCTGCTTCATGGCAACATGGTTCCACGCGCCGCCCTGCGACAGGAAGCGCATGGCGCGGCGGTCGACCAGATCGGTGGGGTCGAGAGAAGGCTTGCCCCAGACCTGGCACTTGAAACCGTGTTCGGCAAAATCCGGCGAAAAAGAAATGCCGGATTTGGCATTGCGCAGCGACGCGGTGACTTCAGCGGCATCACCGCCGATGGAAGAAACAATACCGAGGCCGGTGACAACAACTCGTCTCATGAAAGGGACCTTTTCTTAAGATTTCGGCTGGACAACCGAAGCCGCCCGGCGTTTGTCTGAACTATTCCGTCTGCCTCAGGCAGCCTTTTCCTTGGACAGGCCGACCCGCAGGTCTGTCGCCTGATAAATGGTTTCGCCGTCCGCCTTCAGCCAGCCGTCAGCAGTTCCAAGCACCAGACGGCCACGCATCACGCGCTTGAAATCAATACCATATTGAAGGAGCTTGGTGTGAGGGCGCACCATGCCCTTGAACTTCACTTCGCCGGTGGAAAGCGCCATGCCGCGGCCTTCTTCGCCCAGCCAGCCGAGGAAGAAGCCGGTCAGCTGCCACATGCCGTCAAGGCCGAGGCACCCCGGCATGATCGGGTTGCCCTGGAAATGGCAGGGAAAATACCAGTCATCGGGGCTGACATCATATTCGGCACGGATGAAACCCTTGTCGAACGCGCCGCCGGTTTCTGAAATTTCGGTGATGCGGTGAACCATGAGCATGGGGGGCAATGGGAGCTGTGCATTTCCCGGGCCGAACAATTCGCCGCGACCGCAGGACAGGATCTCCTCGTAATTGTAACTTGATTGCCTCGTTGCCATACCGCTTTCACTTCCCCAATTACTGGTGTTGATCGACTTCACTAGAGCAAGTTAGGTTCAAAATGAAGCGCTGCAAGGGCAGAGGCGGTTCCGCCCCCATTCTTTGTCTTCGAACCTTCTTTGCAGAAGTCATTACCTCAATATGCCGTCCGCATACAGGAACCATCCGGTCGGAACCAGAGGAAATTTGCAGGAATGGCCGGTTTGCGGCCATTTGCGACACTCGGCGGCGCTGAAACTATTGAAAGCATTCCCTGCAAAAGATATATGCTATTGCAATTGACGGGTGGCATACCTCTGTTTGGAATGGGATTGCATGGCATTTGACGCCACATTGGATATCGGAACGAGGCTGCGGCGCTCTGGGCTGAGGCCCACGCGCCAGCGCGTGGCTTTGGGCGATCTTCTCTTCGCGAAAGGTGACCGCCACCTCACCGTCGAGGAACTGCATGATGAGGCTGTGACAGCTGGCGTGCCCGTTTCTCTCGCCACGGTCTACAACACGCTGCATCAGTTCACCGAGGCCGGTCTCATCCGGGTTCTCGCCGTGGAAGGTGCCCGTACCTATTTTGACACCAACGTGTCGGACCACCATCACTTCTTCGTGGAAGGCGAGAACGAGGTTCTCGATATACCTGTCAACAATCTCCAGATCGGCAACCTGCCGGAAGCGCCTGAGGGCATGGAAATCGCCCATGTGGATGTGGTGATCCGCCTCCGCCGCAAGCGCGGCTGAAGTTCTTCGGTTCGACAATGGATGTGCAAATGGCGCCCGCGGGCGCCATTTCTGTTTTCAGCGTCGTTCCATGGGTCACTTCATGACATCTTCCGGGCGTCTGCCGGGCTTGCCTTTGTAGGGCGGGAAAGTCCAGCCGAAGATCAGCGCGCCGGACCGGATCCCAAAGGCCATCAGCACGCCCGCTGCCGAAGCGGCATAAAGCGGCGCGCCGAAGAAATAGACGACAATGAAGGTGGAAGAGCCCAGAAGCGCGCAGGTGATGTAGATTTCCGGCCGCAAGAGCACGGAGGGCTCACCGGCGAGAATATCGCGCAAAACCCCACCAAATGTTGCCGTCAGAACGCCGGTGACAATGGCGACAGTGGCCGAACCGCTTGCTGCGAGGCCCTTGGCCGCTCCCATGACGCAATAAGCAGAAAGGCCGAGCGCATCGAGCCAGATCAATACCCGGTAACGGGATTCGAACAGATGTGCCGTGAAGAACAGCAGCACCGCCACCGAGACGCAGACGAGAATATAGGTGGGGTTGATGACCCAGAACACCGGCGTTCTGCCGAGCACGAGATCACGCACCGTGCCACCGCCGATACCGGTGGCCGCCGCAAAAAACAGGAAGCCGATCAGGTCGAGCTGCTTGCGCGAAGCGGCAAGCGCACCGGTTGCGGCAAACACTGCCACGCCGGCATAGTCGAGAAAACCCAGAAGTGTCATGAAAAGGTTCCCCCCGGAACACGGGCGGCGAACACGTCAGTGTCGCGCAAGCACTAAATTCTAGGCTGGCCGCCCGGATGATCGCAACATCCATAACCCAAACGGATGCAAAGGAAAATGCCGTGCGAATCGCTCTCGTTGCCGCTCTTCAGGCGCTGGTTCTCTTGATGTTCCCGGTGGCGCTCTCGGCGCAGCAGCAGCTGGTGAGCGATCCGGAGATTTACGAGAAGGATCATTTCCGCAACGAGTGCAAGGTGGCAGCATTCGGCGACGATTTTGTCACACGGCTGGATATCAACAATGACGGGTTGATGGATGCCATCGTCAATCACGGGGTTCTGGATTGCGACGGCGAAAAAGGCCGCGCCTGTGATGACGAGGGATGCCCCTATAATTTTTACGTGCAGGTGAAAGAAGGCGGCTACCTGATGATCGCGACGGCCCGCATCTACGGTTATGACTTCATCAAGCGTTTTGGTAACATGGTCTTCGTGCTGAAGATGCATCCGCGTTATTGCGAGCGTACTGATAAGGAGCCCTGCCTGATGACAGTGCGGGTGCGCGGGACAAAATTCGTCACGATCTCGCGAAAGTGAGCGCAACGGTTGCTACGGCGTAATCCGCCGGATTTTCACCCTCTGATTATAGCGCTGTCGGAGTGAGCGCGGAATGATGAGTGTGGCGATGGCGACAACGAAGACAGCGACCGCCACGACCCAGAGAGCATCCGATTGCAGCTTGGCCCCGAGAACGGCACCGCACATCGCACCGCTCAGCATGCCCAGCCACGGCACGATCTGGATGCCCCAATCAAAGCTCCGGTCACCGAGAAGAAAGCGGCCGATGCCTCGGCCGAAACGGGAAAGGGCACCCGTCACATAGGTTAGGCCGATCGGCAGTCCCTCGATATGCTCGACGGCCGCGTTGACCATGCCCATGGCGAAGACCACGAGGTAAAATTGCACGAGGCCCGAGCTCTCGCCACGAAGCAGTGCCGCAATGGCCACAAGCGATCCGACCGCCATGAGGACTGCAAATATACGCCGCTCGAACTTGTGCGCCACCACGATCCCGCCTGCGTTGCCCGCCACAAAGGCAATGATCGCGACAAGTAGTTTCACGGCGTGGGAATAGATGCCGGCTTCCGCTGAAACCGCGGCGCGCGTGGTATTGCCGGTCATGAAGGATACGAAGTCGCCGGAAATATGCAGTCCAACCGCATCCGTCATGCCCGCGATGAAGGAAATGGCGGCAACCAGCGCGATACCCGTGCCGGTCCTTCTGGCCTTGATGATATTACGACGTCTCTGTCTGGTCATGGAGAGCTCGATACGGGAAATCGTTGGGCCTGCTCGCCGGCCGCGTTCTCTATGTCTAGAATGGCTGGCCGTGCATTTGCAATCGTTCCAGGGATGTGCGTGCGCTTTCTGTTTTGTCTAGACAAATACAAAATGCCTGCCTACGATGCCTCAAATAAAGCGAAAAACAATGTCGCACAAAAATAAATCAAAAGGGGTTCCGATCATGAAAAAAACCTGGGTTTTCGCCGCTGTGGCGGCGCTTTTCTCATCCGCTTCCGCCTATGCCGAAACGTCCGTGACGATAGGCATGTCGGGCTGGACGGGTTTTGCACCGCTGACGCTTGCAAAACAGGCCGGCATTTTCGAAAAGAACGGCCTGAAGGTCGAGATCAAGAAAATCCCGCAGGCCAGCCGCCATCTCGCTCTCGCTTCCGGTGACATCCAGTGCGCCGCCACCACGGTGGAAACTTGGATCGCCTGGAACGCCAATGGCGTGAAATCCACCCAGATTTTCCAGATGGACAAATCGCACGGTGCCGATGGCATCGCGGTGCGCAGCGATGTCGCAAAGGTCGCGGACCTCAAGGGCAAGACGGTGGCCGCGTCCGCACCGGGCACCTCTCCTTATTTCTTCCTCGCCTGGATCCTCAAGGAAAACGGCCTGACACTGAAGGATGTGAAGGTCGTCAACCTTGAGCCGGGGCCGGCCGCGCAGGCTTTCGTCGCCGGACAGAACGATGCAGCGATGACCTATGAACCCTATCTCTCTACCGTGCGCGCCGCTCCCGACAAGGGCAAGATTCTTGCCACGACACTGGATTATCCCGCTGTCATGGATACGTTTGGCTGCACGCCAGACTTCCTGAAGGCCAATCCGCAGGCAGCCAAGGCTCTGGCGGACAGCTATTTCCAGGCACTTGATCTTATCAAGGCCGATCCCGAAAAATCCTATGCGACGATGGGCGCGGATGTGAAACAGTCCGGCGAGGCCTTTGCCGCTTCGGCAAAATTCCTCGAATGGCAGGACAAGGCCGCCAACCAGAAATTCTTCGAGGGCGAGTTCAAGACTTTTTCCGAAAAATCGGCTGACCTGCTGCTCGAAATCGGCGTAATCAAGTCGAAGCCCGATCTTTCGACCCTCGCGGACACGTCCTTCATCAAGTGACGGAAACAGCCAGCTGCATTTCCCTCTCCGGATATTGCAGCCAGTAAGAAGCGCGACAGTGTTCCCGCGTCTTGAGTGCGGGAACATGTTGATGGCGTGGCGAAGTGCCGCGCCGGTTCGGGACAGGCGACAGAATGCAACCACTTCAACCCATAAAGAACAGCACGAGGATAGCGCTCGGCATCCTGTTCTTCGTGCTTTTTTTCTCGGCCTGGGGCTTTGCCACGCTGGGCGGTTTCGTGTCGCCGACCTTTCTGGCCGACCCCGTTACCATGCTGAAGGATGGTATCTATCTGCTGACGGATCAGGGTTTTGCCAGCGATATCGGCATGACGATCTGGCGTGTCGTGGGCGGTTTCGTGCTGGCCTCCATAGTCGCCGTCCCCCTCGGTATCGCCATGGGGGCTTATAAGCCCATCGAGGCGCTGCTTGAGCCCTTTGTCTCCTTCGCGCGTTACCTTCCGGCTTCCGCCTTTGTGCCGCTCCTCATTCTCTGGGCCGGCATCGGCGAGATGCAGAAGCTGCTGGTGATCTTCATCGGCGCCGTCTTCCAGATCATTCTGATGGTGGCTGTGGCCGTCGCCGGCACGCGGCGGGATCTGGTGGAGGCCGCCTATACGCTGGGCGCGCGGGATCGGGGCGTGGTGCGCCGTGTCCTCATTCCCGCCAATGCGCCCGACATTGCCGAAATCCTCCGTCTCGTCCTCGGCTGGGCCTGGACCTATGTCATCGTCGCGGAACTGATCGGCGCCTCCTCCGGTATCGGCTACATGATCATCAACAGCCAGGCGCTGATGGCGACCGGCCAGATCATCTTTGGCATCATCGTCATCGGTGTTATCGGCCTTATCTCTGATTTCGCGTTCAAATCGCTGAACCGGAAGCTTTTTGCCTGGAGGCTTGCCTGATGAGCGAACTCGTTATCAAGGGCGTCAGCCGCACCTTTCCAGGCGTACATGGCGGGCAGCCGACGCTGGCCCTGCAGCCCACCAATCTGGAAATCCCGCGCAATGATTTCGTTACGATCCTCGGTCCTTCGGGATGCGGAAAATCGACCCTGCTGCGCATCATCGCCGGGCTTGACCGTCCGACAACGGGCGAGGTGCTGTTGTCAGGCAGGGCGGTGACTGGCCCGGGGGCGGACCGCGGCATGGTGTTCCAGTCCTACACGCTGTTCCCTTGGCTGACGATCCGTGAAAACGTCGCTTTCGGCCTGCGCGAACGCGGCGTTGCGGAGAAGGAAAAATGGGAGATCGTTGACAGCTATATCGACAAGGTCGGCCTGCGTGGTTTCGAAAACCATTGGCCGAAACAACTCTCCGGCGGCATGCAGCAGAGAACGGCCATTGCCCGCGCCCTGGCAAATGGCCCGAAAATCCTGCTGCTCGACGAGCCTTTCGGCGCTCTCGACAATCAGACCCGCGGGCTGATGCAGGAATTGTTGCTCGGCATATGGGAGCGTGAGCAAAAGACGGTCATTTTCGTCACGCACGATATTGAGGAGGCGGTTTTCATGGCGTCGCGCGTGGTGACCATGTCTGCGAGGCCGGGCCGTATCAAATCGATCACGCCGGTCGACCTGCCGCATCCGCGCCACTACACCGTCAAGGCCAGCCCGGAATTTTCCGAACTGCGTGCAAGGCTGACGGAAGAAATCCGCAGCGAAGCGATCGCCGCCGCCGCTCACGGATAGCAGGGTATGGAACGGGGAGGATAGAAGCATCGGGATGAGGGGCACAGGCGCCGATCTTCAGGAAAAGTCACTGCACGAGCGAATCCGCAACGATGTGGAGCGCCACATCATGTCAGGCGAATGGCCGCCGGGATATCGTATCCCATTCGAACACGAAATGACCCGCCAATATGCCTGTTCGCGCATGACGGTGAACAAGGCTTTGGGAGAACTGGTGCAGCGGGGTCTTATCGAAAGACGCCGGCGTCTCGGTAGTTTCGTCCGTCAGCCCCACGCGCAATCGGCCGTGCTGGAAATCCACGATATCGAACGAGAGGTGCAGGCACTTGGGCTGGTTTACAGGTATCGCCTCGATCAGCGGCGTCTCCGGCCTGCGGGTAAAGACGATGGAGCGGCTATGGCGCTTGCGGCCGATGCGCCAGTGCTGGAACTCACCTGCACGCATTTTGCCGGTGGCGTCCCATTTTGTCTGGAAGAGCGCCTCATCAATGTCACTGCTGTACCGGAGGCCGAGTTTGCCGATTTTTCGCAGATCGGCCCCGGAACGTGGCTGCTGAAGATGGTGCCCTGGAGCGCTGCTGAACATCGCATCAGCGCCGTCTCGGCCGACCGCAAAAATGCCGCTGCGCTGGGTATCCGATCGGGAGCCGCCTGTCTGGTCATCGATCGCCGGACCTGGCACGGAACGGATTACATCACCAGCGTCTCGGTCACCTATCCCGGTGACCGACACGCGCTCGTTGCGCAGTTTTCGCCTTCGCAGAGCAGCTGAAGACGGTAGATCGGTCAATTTTTTGTAAAGAAGAGTTTACGGGTCGTCTTTTGGCAATATAATAGTTGTCAAAAGAACTCAGGTTTATTATCGGAACGTCAAGCTTTTACGACGGCATCCGTTATGACCCCGGTTTCAAACCGGTCAATCTGCGGATGGGTTCATCGACGGAAATCCGGGATAAAAAACATGTCAGTTGCGACCACCACTTCTTCCGCGTCTCTCAACAAGGCAAGCAGGACACGGCGCATTTCCCTTGCCACGACGGTTACCTTACTGGTTGGATTGAGCGCCGGTGCGGTTTTCGCTCAGACAGCATCCGAACACCAGATTCAGTCCGTACCGCAAGCGGAAACGGTCCAGCCGGCACAGCCGTTCCCACAAACCCCGGCGGCGCCGGACGCTCCAGTTGCTCAGCCGAACCAGCCTTCCACGCCTGCACAGGAACGGCCGGCAGCCGTGGCGCCTGCACAACCTCAAGGCAATGAAGCCGCGCCTGCAGAGCGCGCACAATCTCCAGTCGCTCCCGCCCTGACACCCGAAGGTGCCGCGCCGACCAACGAGGTTTCAACCCCGGTAGAGCCCGTCGGCGCCGAACCGGCAAGTGCCGAACATCGCGCAGATATCCCACACAACCTGTCCCCCTGGGGCATGTTCATGGCGGCGGACTGGGTCGTGAAGGGTGTCATGATCGGTCTGGCCTTCGCCTCGCTGGTGACCTGGACGGTGTGGGTTGCAAAGTCGGTTGAACTTGCAGGTGCGCGTGTTCGGGCCGGCGCAACGCTGAAGGTCATTCGCAAGGCGAAAACCCTTAACGAGGCCACCGAGGCTGTCGAGAAGAAGGGCGGACCTGCGGCGCTCATGCTGCGAATGGCAACTCATGAAATGTTGCTTTCCGATGCCGTGGTCGAACATACCGATGGCGGCGGTATCAAGGAACGTGTCTCCTCGGCGCTGTCGCGTATCGAAACCCATGCCGGTCGCCGCATGTCACGCGGGACGGGCGTTCTGGCAACGATCGGTTCCACCGCCCCCTTTGTCGGCCTGTTCGGCACCGTCTGGGGCATCATGAACTCCTTCATCAGCATTTCGGAATCGCAGACCACCAATCTCGCCGTCGTCGCGCCCGGCATTGCCGAAGCGCTTCTGGCCACCGCCATCGGCCTCGTTGCCGCCATTCCCGCAGTGGTGATCTATAACGTCTTCGCGCGCTCGATCACCGGATACCGCCATCTGCTGGCGGATGCCGCAGCCGGCGTGGAGCGCCTCGTCAGCCGCGACCTCGATTTCCGCCGCATTCCGCCGGGCAGCACCAGCAAACCCGCAGTATCGCTGGTTGGACGGTGATCGGACATGGCTGGAGGAATTCGCGAAAACAGCGGTGACGATCTCTCCGAAAACCATGAGATCAATGTCACGCCCTTCATCGATGTGATGCTGGTTCTGCTCATCATCTTCATGGTGGCCGCGCCGCTCGCCACCGTCGATGTGAATGTCGATCTTCCCGCATCCACCGCAAAACCCGCGGAGCGACCGGAGGAGCCGCTGTATCTTACGGTCAAGGACGATCTCTCGCTTACTCTGGGCAATGATGCGGTCGCCCGCGAAGCCTTGGCGGCCGCCATCGACCGCCAGACGGGTGGCAAGAAGGATACCCGCATCTTCCTGCGTGCAGACAAGGCGGTTGATTACGGCCACTTCATGGAAATCATGAACCTGCTGAGAGATGCCGGTTATCTGAAGATCGCCCTTGTGGGGCTGGAAAATGCCGCTGCCGTGTCGCAGCCTCTGGCTGCTGGCCAGCCCGCCCCGTCGGCGGTGCAGGACGCGACGCCATGAGTGAAAACGGCTATCCACAGGCCCGACATTCCCGCCTTTGGGAGGTGACGCTGTGGTCCGCCGCGGCGTTGCTGATGCTCAGCGTCCATGCCGGGTTCGCTTATTATCTGATGCAGGAGCCGGACGAGCTCGAGGCCGGCGGGCCGCCCCCCGCCGCCATCATGATCGAAATGGCGGCGATACCGGAAGCCGTCCAAACTGAAGAAACGACGCAGGCGCAGGATGTCGAGGACGCCGAGGAAGTGAAGAGCGACAGCAGCGAACCGGTTGAGGAAGCTGCTCCTGAAGAGACCCCGCCACCACCTGAACCGGTTGCCGAAACGCCGCCGCCGGAGCCGGTGCAGCCGCCTGAGCCACCGGTCGAGGAGATCGTCGAACCGCAGGAAGTTCCCGAGCCGGTTGAGACCGTCGATCCCGTTCAGGAGCAGATGATGGCGGAACTTGAAAATGTCGAGGTCCCCTTGCCCGTCATGCGGCCTCCGCCTCCGCCCGTCGAAAAGAAAGAGCCTGAAGAGAAAAAGAAGGTCGAGCGCCAGCGCCCCAAACCGCAGCAGGCCTCGGAACTGCGTGAAACTGCGAAGGTGGAAGCCCAGCAATCCGACCGCACGGCCGCATCGCGCAGCAATGCCGGCTTCTTTTCTTCCTCGTCCGCCTCCCCGGCAAAATGGGGATCGAAAGTCCGCTCGCACATTCAGCGCCGCAAACCACGTTCACTCCGCAGCGATGCGATGACTGCGACGGTGCGGTTCCGCGTCAATGATGCCGGTGCCATCAGCGGTGTCAGCGTTGTTCAGTCCACCGGCGATTCGTCCGTGGATCAGCAGATCGCAGCCTGGATTCAGAGCGCGTCGCCCGTGCCCGCCCCGCCGCCGGAAGCAAACAGGACGATCACGCTGCCGATCAGCATCCGCTAGCAGCTCCCCTGGCGGGACCGATTTTTTCCGACCTGTGCCGCGGTGTGGCCTCAATGATATTTCGCGAATGTTTTCGATGGTGTAGGTCTTGACGACATCACAAGCAGAGGCATTCCGGAATGAAATTCTCAATCGCAGAGGCGGAGGATCTCGTATCCTCTATCTTTGAGCGCAACGGCGTTCTACCGCAAAACGCCCGCTCGGTGGCAAAGGCGCTCGTCGCCTCCGAGGCCGCCGGGCAGGGTGGTCATGGTTTTCGCCGTATACCCGTTTACGTCCGTCAGGCGCGTGTAGGCAAGGTCGATGGCAAGGCGCGTCCGGTGGCCACACGGGTGAAGCCCGGCGTCCTCTCGGTCGACGCCAATCATGGTTATGCCTATCCGGCGATCGATCTCGCGCTTGAGGAATTGCCTGAAATGGCGCGCGAGCAGGGGATCGCGCTCGCCGCCATCCACCGTTCCCATCACGCCGGCGTCATGGCGCTGACCGTCGAACGTATTGCAGAAACGGGTCTCGTGGCGCTGATGTTCGCCAATGCGCCTGCGTCCATGGCGCCCTGGGGCGGCAGCAAGCCGCTTTATGGTACGAACCCGATTGCCTTTGCCACGCCTGTTGGCGGCGCTGATCCACTCGTCATCGATCTGGCTCTCTCCAAGGTCGCACGCGGAAAAATCATGGCGGCGCGCCAGAAGGGGGAGACGATCCCGGGCGACTGGGCGCTTGACAGAAATGGCCGACCGACCACCGATCCGGAGGAGGCCATAGAAGGAACCATGGTTCCTGCGGGCGAAGCCAAGGGCGCAGCGCTGGCGCTGATGGTGGAAATCATGGCCGCTGCAATTACCGGCGGAAACTTCGCCTTCGAGGCTTCCTCCCTTCTGGACGACAAGGGTGCGCCCCCCTCGCTCGGACACACCATCATCGCAATAGACCCTGTATCATCAGGCGGCTCTGCCTTTACCGAAAGGCTGGCTCTTATCGCCCAGGAGATAGAAAAACAGGAAAACGTCCGCCTGCCCGGTCGCCGCAGCCAGGGTATCCGTAAACAGGCGTTGGAAAGCGGTATCGTGATCGAAAGCGATATTCTTGGCGAAATTCAATCGCTTTGACCGGACATTAAAAACCCGGCGGGTCGACCGTGACCCGCCGGGTAAACCGTAAATGGCTGCGTTTATCTGCGTCGATGGGACCGGACATCATGTCCAGCCGCCATTTGGTCCGCCGATCCCGCCATTGATATGGAAGGATTTTGACGCAGAAAGCCGCTCATTCGGTTTTCAGCTTCCGGAAAGGACTTTGTCGCGGAAGCTTGAGTTGAGCAGGTGGCGATTATGCCTCCTGTTCGATCAGGCCGCGCAGCAGGGCAATACTGACGGTATTCAGCAGATTGGTCGCACCGAGCCTGTGGCGCACCTTTTCCAGAGTATCCTTGACGTCCGCTTCGTCGGCGCCGACTATCACGGCGACGTGCGAGGGATGTTTGCCCCGCGCGACCAGCCCCAGATATTGCCGCTCACGCTCCGAGAGGACGACTTCATGCGTCTGGCGATATTCATGCGGCGAATTTGAAGACATTTCTTTCAGCCTCAAAAAAGATTGGCCTTCCCGGGCAGGAGCAGGCAGTGTTCATTCTCCGACACCAGCTCGTTGGCCGCTCCGTCCACACGCGAACAGAAACGCCAATTTCGCCAATAGGTTTCATCTGGCCTCAGGAGTTTGGCGGTAAGGGGCCGCTTTCGCAGCCTGTAAATCCGATGCGGACGTTCTATTCCAGCCATTGAGGGCCTGCGACAACGACGCCCAGCGACGACAATCTGTCTGGCGTAAAATGCAGTTTCAAAGCTTTGGAATGTTTTCGTCACACCCGAAGGAGATCGGCGCTCTAATAATCGATGTGTTCCACCGATAAAATAACATGACGCGCCAAGTTTTTCATTTTATTGTTATGTTTCGGCACACATCGCGACAACTGTCGATATATTCATCAACTTTAATGCTTCATTCCGAAATATTGATGCTGTAGCCATGTATTATCCGGCGGAATGATGCGCGTGTTTCCGGCGAATATCCGTAGGTGTTGCCCCGAACCAGCGGGAAACGGAGCGGGAAAATGCACCTGGGGTCGAATATCCAAGCCGGTAACTGATGTCGGAGACCGGAAGATCACTTTCCACCAGAAGCTTGAATCCGGCATTCTTGCGAATGGCATCCTTTATCTCGTTGAGATTGGTCCCGAGTTCGGCAAGGCGACGCTGAAAACTGCGTTCCGAAAGGTTGAAATAAGGGGCAATCTCGCTGAGCGAAAGCTCCGCATCGGAAAGCCTCATCTGCATATACCGCTTCACCTGATCGATGAAATGCGTCGCGTCCGCCGATGTCTCCGGTCGAAGCATCCGGCATTGCAAATTCATCAATTCGAACAGGCGTTCATCGGCGTTGGGATTGGCCACATCAAGGAGAGATAGGGGAAGGCGCATGGTATGGATCGGTTGGGAAAAGCTGATCCGCTTCGTCATTCGTTCTTTAAATAATTGAATATTATCGGGTTTCGGTCGCTCCATTCCAATCTCGATCTGATGGATGCGCTCTCCCAGAATATCGCGGAGTCGCTGTATCAGGATTGCCAGGGACAGATCGACATATTGATCACGCTTGACAATCACCGGTGCAAAAGACCATGACAGCGTCACCCCGGTCGCATCTGCAACCATGGTGAAATTGCTGTTATTGGTCGCATAATAGACGTGATCCTGAAGAAAGCGCAGAAACGCCCGCACCGTCGGGGCGCTGATCAGGCCATATCCGAAAGCACCGGACGCGCCGGCGGGAAAAGTGGAGGCGCACTGCAATCCGAAAGCGTCGTCGCCGGATATCAGGGCGCAGGTTTCCAGCAAACGGCATAATCTATCGAGGCTGATGCGCTCTGTGAGACTTCCGAAATTGCCGGGATCGATCTCAAGAGCCTTGCAGATGGGTGCGATATCGATGCCACGCCCCCGCGCATAATTGCTGACGCCGGCGGCCAGACCGGCCACCACAGTTATTTCGTCGCTGAGCCTCTTTTCGGGCATCCCTAGCCTTGGCGTACCATGTTTGGAAATTGTCGCCTGATGGTAAGCCTCGCGCACCCGTTTGTCGAGCAGTGCGGCCGGGGATTTTATGTACGGTTGCGGACGCTTTGCTCCAGAAGCTGCATCATTGTTTTTCCCGCATCTTCGATCGCGCCGCTGTTGTCCACAGTGATCACGTCAAAATTGCCGTCGACACAGAGAGAACTACGTTCCAGCCGTCGCAGGATATCGTCGCGGCTCTCCCGTCCTCGCTGTTCCAGCCTTCGTGCCAGAACCTCCGGTCGCGCCACGATATTCACGACCTTCAGGCGGGAAAAAGCAATGCCGAACTGAGGCAGGGCCGACCGGGAGCCGTTGGCGATAACCACGTCCCCGGCGTCCAGCTGACGATAGACAGCGGCCGGAATGCCATATTTCAGCCCATGCGCCTGCCAGGAGACTGCGAAAGCGCCTTCACTCTCAAGCCGGTTGAATTCCTGCATGGAAACTGCGTCGTGGTTTTCACCGCCCGCGTCGCCACTGCGGGTAATGACGCGGCGGGTGAAGTGAAAGCCCGGCCGGCCGGACAGCTGCATTGCCGCATAATCCATCAGCGTATCTTTGCCGGCCCCGCTGGGGCCGACAATGACGATCATGGTTCCGGGCGATCCCTCGCGCCGGCTATCTTGTCCGTCGCCGGTCATGCCACGCGCTTGCCCAGACGCCAGACGGAACGTGCCACGGGAACGCCATCTTCGCGGTGAACCCGGACCAGATCGGCCCGCAGACCGCCGGCTATGCGGCCGCGGTCGTGAAGACCAACGGTCCGCGCCGGTGTGGCGGTGACCATACGCAGAGCTTCCGGCAGCGTGATGGCTTCCACCTGATCGGCAAGCAGGAACGGCGCGAAGAGCAGGCTGAAGGGCACGTAGTCGGAAGAGAGAACATCCAGAACACCAATTTCGGCCAGATCGCGGGCGGCGATGTTGCCGGAATGGGATTTGCCGCGAACGATGTTCGGGGCGCCCATCAAGACACTCATGCCGGCGCTGTGCGAAGCTTTTGCCGCCTCGACGCTGGTGGGAAATTCCGCCAGCTTCACACCGTGACCAATCGCTTCGCCGACATGCGCTTCTGTTGCATCGTCGTGGCTCGCAACGGTGATTCCACGCTCGGCGCAGCGGGCAGCCAGATAATCACGATGCTTGGCGGAATATTCCGCCGATGCCGCCTGCCTGCGCCGCACGAATTCGGCGAACGCCTCGTCGCTCAGACCGCGCTTCTTCTGATAATAGAAAATATACTGATCCATCGACTGGAACTGGCGCTGGCCCGGGGAATGATCCATCAGCGAAATCAGCCGCACGCGCGGATCGGTTTCGAAATCTTCAAAATGCTCCAGCACATCGGCGGAAGCGACCTCACAACGCAGATGCAGCAGGTGGTCCGAGCGCAGGCGGTTCTGATCCGCCGCCGCCTCGATGGCGTCAGCCATTTCCCGCATTTCACCTTTTTTGAAACCACCGTCTTCATCCGAGCCAAGTCGCAGGCAATCGAATACGGTGGTGATGCCGGAGGCCGCCACCTGTGCGTCATGGGCCTGAATGGCGGCAATCTTGTCCCAGATGACACCGGGGCGCGGCGAATAATGCTGCTCGAGATGGTCGGTATGCAGTTCCACCAGGCCGGGAATCAGGAAATCGCCTTCAAGATCTTCTCCGGTCTTGGAGGCGCCTTCGCTGATATCGGCGATCTTGCCGTCGCGGATCAGAACGGAGCCCAGAATAATATCGTCTTCCAGAACGATACGGGCGTTGGAAAGGGCGTGCTCAGTCATGGTGTCGCATCTTCCTTTGGCTGCTGGCCAAGCGGGTGCCAGCTGTGAACGGTGAAGGGGGCGCCGCGCGTTTCTTCAATGAACAGGGCGAGGCCGGAAACGGTGAGGGGTTTGTCGGTGAATTCGGCAAATCGTGCGGAGAGAAGCTCATGCACGGCGGGCTGTTCGCTTTCGTCGATCCGGCCGGTCAGCGTCATGTGAAAACGGAAATCATCCATGACATGCGGATAGCCCCAGAGCGACAGATTTTCCCGCTGGCTTTCGGTCAGCATCTGCGGCCGGCGGCGGGCAATATCTGTTTCGGACAGGGGCGCGCGGAACCGGTCGAAATGATCCACGATTTCCGCTGCAAAGTCTTGCAGCGGCTGGTAAATGCGATCCGGCACCAAGGCGAAGAATGGCCCAAGTGCACCAACCACGATACGCGGAATGTCAAAGGCCGGCTGGCTTGCAGCAAAGTCCGCGACGGCCGCCAGCAGCTCTGCTTCGCTGTATTTCTCGGACAGCTCGAAAGGCGCTTTCAGGGTTGCGTGGAAGCCATAACGGCGGGGCTCTTCCGTCATCTCCGCATAGTCGGCATGGTCATCATGCAGTCTGCCGGAAAACGCGTTTCGTCCAAGCCAGCGGGATGCCGTTTCGGTCAGAGGATGATCTTTAGCCGGAGAAAAATAGATGGCATAGCGCACGGCAAGCACTCTTCGGTGTCATGGAAAACCAGGGATGAGAAGCTATTTGGCGTGACTCGCCCGCCTCCCGCAAGGTCAGGAGTGCGAAGTAATCTCTTTCCGTGACAGAATGATGATGCAGATGGAAAAAAGCGCACCTGGAACCTCATAGAGGTTAAGGGTGCGCTTGAGGATAAGTTAGCCCTACGGACGCGGGACGGAGAAAGGATCAGTCGCTTCTCCTGATGTGAGGGGCGGGATGACGAACGCTTGCGGCGTCACGTGAAGTCCCGCCTTGCCGGGTTTAATGATGCGTTTTCCCGATCAGACGCGAACGCAGCGAGTTAGAAATGTGGTCGAACAGGAAAACGACGAAGAGGATCAGCAGGACCATATAGGCCACCTTGTCCCAGTCGGCATTGGTGCCCATCGCTTCCAGCAGTTTCAGGCCGATACCCCCGGCTCCCACCGCACCGATGATGGTGGCGGACCTGGTGTTGCTCTCCCAGAAATAGAGTGACTGTGAAATAAACACAGGCAGAACCTGCGGCAGCACGCCGAAGCGATTGACGGCAATCGGGGAGGCGCCGACCGATTTGACACCCTCGCGCTGCTTGTCGTCGACATTCTCCAGCGCCTCGGCATAGACCTTTCCGAGCGCGCCGGTATCGGTGAAGAAGATCGCGGCAATGCCGGGGATCGGTCCGGGGCCGAAGCTGCGGGTGAAGAACAGTGCCCAGATGAGCATGTCGATCGAGCGCAGAAAATCGAAAAGGCGCTTCATGCCCCAGTTCGCCGCCCTGTTCGCGGTGATGTTGCGTGCGGCGATAAAGGCGAGCGGCAGGGCAACGACGGTGCCGAAAAGCGTACCCACGAAAGCCATGACCAGCGTTTGCATCAGCTTGGACAGGATGTCGGCGTGTTGCCAGACCCTGTTGTCGAGAAAATCATCGACCATATGGCTGAGATTGGAGCGCGCGGGATCGAGCCTCTCTCCCCAGAGAGCGAGAGCGGCAAGCTCGCCATAACCCTTGCCCCAGAATTCCGATTTCGTATCGAACAGGAAGTTCGCCCATCCAAGGAAACGCCGCTGCACATAAACCTGACTGGTGCGGATTTCCGCCTGACCGGCAAAGCCGTAATGCACCAGCACCTTTTTGCCGTCCTGCTGTATTTCGGCAGGCAGCCCCTGTGGTGCAACCGCGCCGTCGTCGTTGATCATGACGGGATAGTTCTTGCCGTCGACATAGACATCCACGCGGGTTGGCGTCACATCGAGGCGGTTGTCCGAACCCGCATAAACAACACTGTAACCGCCATCGGGCAGGGGTTGCAGCCAGTCGATCTTCGCATCGACCGGATATTGACCGCGGCTCGACCATTGCGGTTCAACCTTGCCGGCTTCGAAACGGAGGCGCGGTTGGGCGCGCCAGGAATACCAGTCCTGGATGTAGCTGGAGGCGCGATCCCATCGGCCCTGCATGAAAGCCGGACCAACATTGAAGAGGAAAAAGCAGCCGACGAGGTAGGCGGTGACGGCAAGAAGTCCGACAAGCAGACCATATCGCTGCATGAAACTGCGGTTGAATACCTCAGGATGCGCAGCCGTCAGCCTCTCGCGCTCGGCAGTGTTGAGAATGAAGCTGGAAGACATCAGGCCGCTCCCCGTCCGAATTCGAAGGATTGATGGCCGATCAGCCTGCGGCGCAGCCAGCCGGAAAACTGATCGACGGCGATGATGGTGATCAGCAGCAGAATGATGATGGCATAGGTCTTCGACGCATGATCATTGCCGATGGAGAGCCGGAACACTTCGCCGATGCCGCCGCCGCCCACGGCGCCGATGATGGTGGAGGCGCGCACGTTGATTTCGGCGCGCAACAGCGCATAAGAAACGAAATTTGGCAGCACCTGCGGCACGATGGCGAAACGCACCCGCTCCAGCCAGTTGGCACCGGCGGCGCGAAGGCCTTCATCCGGCTTCATGTCGGCATTTTCCACCACTTCGAAGAAGAGCTTGCCGAGAGCGCCGATGGTATGGACCGAGATTGCGATGATCGCCGCGATCGGACCGATCGACAGAATGGCTGTCAAAAGCCCGGCGACGACGATTTCAGGAAAGGCGCGCAGCACTTCCATCACCCGGCGCACCAACCAGCGCACAAGGCCGGCGCCAACGAGATTGGTGGAGGCGAAGAAGCAGAGCACGAAGGCGAAGCCGGTGCCGATGATCGTCGAGACCAGCGCAATATTGAGCGTGATGATCAGCTGGTAGATGAAGTGCGGGATGTAGAAACCGCTGGTGATGTAAACGCGATCCGCGACATAGTTGTATTTCAGCGAACCGTCCGCATAGGGCGACGGCAGGTCGAACATGGCCCGGAAGATTTCCAGCGGACTATCGGGTACGAAGGTCTTCATGAAATCGAAGAAATAGGGCAGGCGCTCGAAAAATTTGCCTGAATTGGCCGCATTGGCGAAATTCAGGGAGGCGGCAAGGATGACGAGAAAGATCACGAGCGAAATGACGGTATAGATTCGCCGAGTCGCAAGCTGCTGTTGATAATGACGCATGACCGTCTGGGACGATGCGCTCAATCCTTCTGGCGAGAAGGTACCATGGTGCAGTGTGGTCGCCATGCCGCTTTTCCTTTATTTGCAAAAGCGGCGGCGCCGCAAGGCACCGCCGCTTCCGGATATGATCTGAGGATCAGCCGCCGATAACCGACTTACGGGCGTCGATGATCGTCTGGTAGAAAGACGGGTCGACCTTGATGTAGGCGGTGTTCTTGCCCTGGGTGAAGCCCTGGAAGCAGGCGAGGTCCTTCTTCGGCAGTTCCATGAAGAAGTTTTCGACCTTCTGCTTCATCGCGTCGCCGAGCTTGTTGGTGACCATCAGCGGGCCGTTCGGGATCAGTGGCGACTTCCAGACTTCGACGATATCGTCCATGTCAAGGTTGCCCTTCTTGACCATCTGGTAGAGGTTGCCGGCCGTGTAGCCTTCTTCCCACTTGCCCACGCCCGAACCAAAGGTGGTGCCGACATCGAACTTCTTGTCGAGAACGGCGAGAACGAGGTTCTCATGGCCGCCGCCAAAGCCGGTTTCGGAGAAGTATTCCTTGACCGGAACGCCGGTTTCCTTCGGAATAGCGACGTTCGGAACGAGGAAGCCGGAGGTGGAATCGGGGTCCGCGAAGCCGATCTTCTTGCCCTTGGCATCAGCCAGCGTCTTGATGCCGCTGTCCTTGCGGGCAACCATGATCGTGTAATAACCGGTCGAGCCGTCAGCGCCGGCGGTGGTCAGAATCGGATCAACGGCCTTCGGATCGGCCAGGGCGATCTTGGCGTAGGAAGAAGCGCCCATGGAGGCGATGTCGATGGTGCCGCCGAGCAGACCCTGGATGACGCCGTTATAGTCCGGCGATGGGAAGATCTGAACTTCGGAAACGCCGGTCGCGGCCTTCAGGCCATCGGCTACGCACTTCGTGTTGCGGATCTGGTCCGCTTCGTTTTCGGAACCGTCGAGACCGATGCGCAGGACCTTGACGTCCTGGGCCATGGCGGAACCGGCCAGAACGCCAAGGGCGACTGCCGAAAGAAGGATTTTCTTCAACATGGACTTTCTCCTGTTTCCCGGCAAGCCGGAGTTTGTTGTGAACCATCGGCCCTTGACGCGGGCGCAAACGATGCTGGGCGGTTCCCTCAGAGCCCGGCGAGAGCGAGCGGTTCGGGACCGGCAGATTGCTGCACCGGACGCGCGGCAAGTTGCGCGCCGGGAATATTGATGCTGGTCGAGGTCATGGTCTCGTCGATGCCGGATCCCTGAGAATCGGTTCCGTAAATCTCGGTAACGGCTGCGGCCGTCAGTTCGGCGGGCGTTCCGTCGAACACGACGCGGCCCTGAGACATGCCGATGATGCGTTCGCAATAGTTGCGCGCGGTATCCAGCGTGTGCAGGTTGGTAATGACGGTGATACCTTCACGCTCATTGATGTCGCGCAGCGCGTCCATCACGATCTTGGCGTTCAGCGGGTCGAGCGAGGCGATCGGCTCGTCGGCAAGGACCATCTTCGGAGACTGCATCAGGGCGCGGGCTATGGCGACGCGCTGCTGCTGACCGCCGGAAAGCGTACCGGCCGCCTGCATGGCCACATGTTCGATACCAAGCCGCTCCAGCGCGGCGATGGCCATCAGGCGCTCTTCATGTGTGAAGATGTTAAAGAGGCTCAATGCCGTGGAACGGTGGTTGAGGCGTCCAAGCATGACATTGGTGAGCACGTCGAGGCGCGGAACAAGATTGAATTGCTGGAAGATCATGGCGCAGTCGCGCTGCCAGTTGCGCAGTGCAGCCCCCTTCAGCGACGAGACTTCCGTGTCATTGAAATTAATGGAACCCGAGGACGGATCGACGAGGCGGTTGATCATGCGCAGCAGCGTCGACTTGCCGGCGCCTGAACGTCCAATCACGCCGACCATCTGGCCCTGCGGAATTTCGACATTCACGGAATCGACCGCAGTGTGATTGCCGAAACGGCGCGTGACTTGCTTCAGGTGAAAGCTCATTTCCCCGTCCAATCTTCTTTTGACGGGGTTCGGCGTAACAGCGGTGCGTGAAGTGCGAATGTCAGTTTGATGAAGAAAATATTACAAAGAGCTCAAGTGTTGCGGCCGCATGTTTGCCGGCGAATGTCTGGGAACCGGCCCGCCGCGTCTTCAGGACACCAAACTGAAAAGCAAACCCCGGGAACTTCCCGGGGTCGATCAGGTCTGTAATGTTTCAGCCGCGATATTTTCTGATGAAATCCTCGGCCGACATGCTGCGAAAATCATCGAGCGCGTCGCGCAGTCTTCCGTGATCCCAATCCCACCAGCTGAGGTCATCCATCTGCCGGCCCAGTTCTGCGGGGAAACGCTCCCGGATCAGTCTTGCGGGTACACCTCCCACGATGGTGTAGGGCGCTACTTCCCTCGAGACGACAGCACCTGCTCCGATCACCGCGCCGTTTCCAACGGCGACCCCAGGCAGGATGGTGGCGCCGTGGCCGATCCAAACATCGTGACCGATCACCACGCGTCTGGCGCGGCGAGCGGCAAAAAAATCGGTCTCGTCTTCCGCATCGTCCCAGTAATTGCGCGCGCGATAGGTGAAATGATGCAAGGTCGCCCGCTGCATGGGGTGATTGGTGGCATTGATGCGGACGGAGGCAGCGATGTTGACGAATTTGCCGATGGTCGCGCACCAGATGGCGCCGTCCTGCATGACATAGGAATAGTCGCCCATCTCGACCTCCTCGATGCGGCAGCGCTCCGAAATTTCGGTGTAGCGGCCGATCGCGCTGTTGGTGACGCGGGCGGTTTCGTGGATGACGGGCTCAAGGCCGACCTTCACACTCATGCTGCAGCCTTCCGCGGAGAAAACTGCGAAACGTCGAGAATGCGGTCGGCCACGGCTTCCCGCACTTCTTCATCATGAAAGATGCCGAGCAGTGCCGTGCCCTTTTCCTTTTTCTCCCTGATCATCTCGACGACGACACGCCGGTTGGTGGCATCAAGGGAAGCAGTTGGCTCGTCGAGGAGCAGGATCGCATGATCGGTGATGAAGCCGCGGGCGATGTTGACGCGCTGTTGTTCACCACCTGAGAAAGTGGCGGGCGGCAACGACCACAATTCGCGCGGCAGGTTAAGTTTCGAAAGCAGAGCGGCCGCCTGCTCACGTGCCTCTTCAGTGGCAATCCTGCGCGCCAGAAGCGGTTCGGCAACAACGTCTATGGCGGCGACGCGGGGCACCGTGCGCAGGAATTGGCTGACATAACCGATGGTGCGATGGCGAATGTCGAGGATCGTGCGAGGGGAAGCGCTGCCGATGTCGACAACTTCACCCTCATGGCGGATCAGAATCTGTCCGCTGTCTATGGCATAGTTGCCATAGAGCATCTTCAGGATCGAGCTCTTGCCGATGCCGGAGGGCCCGCCGAGCACGACGCATTCGCCGCTGCAGACAGAGAAATTGACATCGCGGACGACAGGCAGTTCGATGCCGTCGCGAAGATGCATGGTGAAGCTTTTGAAGACTTCCGAAACGATGAGGGGCGTCGGCATGGCGTCAAACCTGCAAGATGGAGGAAACAAGCAATTGCGTATAGGGCTCGCGCGGATCGTCCAGCACCCGGTCGGTCAGGCCGTGCTCGATGACGTCGCCGCCCTTCATCACCATCATGCGGTGAGACAGCAGCCGGGCTACCGCGAGGTCGTGGGTGACGACGACGACGGCGAGGCCGAGATCGTTAACGAGGCCACGCACAAGATCAAGCAGACGCGCCTGCACGGACACATCGAGACCACCTGTTGGCTCATCCATGAAAACCAGGCGCGGCGAGGTGACGAGATTGCGGGCGATCTGCAAACGCTGGCGCATGCCGCCTGAGAAGGCGCGCGGCTGATCATCGATACGGTCGGTGCCGATTTCCACCCTCTCCAGCCATTCGCTGGCCGATTGCCTGATATTCCCGTAATGCCGGTTGCCAACTGCCATCAGCCGCTCGCCGACGTTTGCACCGGCCGAAACCGCCATTCGCAACCCGTCTGCCGGGTTCTGATGCACGAAGCCCCAGTCGGTGCGCATCAGGAAACGCCGTTCGGCCTCACCCATATGGTAGAGATCGCGCATAGAGCCGTCGCGCATGCGATATTCCACGCTGCCTGCCGTTGGCATCAGCCGGGTGGAAATGCAGTTGAGGAGCGTGGTTTTGCCGGAACCGGATTCGCCGACTATGGCGAGAACTTCACCTGGATAAAGTTCGAAAGAGACATTGCGGCAACCGGCTCGGTCACCGTAATATTTTGAAACGTCACGGACTTTGAGAAGCGGTGCGTCGCTCATTCTGCGGCCTCCTTCACATCCGCCAGCATATGGCCCTTGTGGCCATGGGCGCGGCGGTCCTCGCAATGATCGGTATCGGAGCAGACGAACATCCGTCCGCCTCTGTCATCAAGCACCACCTCGTCGAGATAGACATTTTCTGCGCCGCACAGCGCGCAGGGCTTGTCGAAGCGCTGGATTTCAAAAGGATGATCCTCGAAATCGAGGCTGACGACGTCGGTGTAGGGCGGTACAGCATAGATGCGCTTCTCGCGCCCGGCGCCGAACAGCTGCAACGCGTCCGACATGTGCATTTTCGGGTTGTCGAATTTCGGGGTTGGCGATGGATCCATCACATAACGCCCGGCCACCTTCACCGGATAGGCGTAGGTGGTGGAGATGCGGCCGTTGCGGGCAATGTCCTCATAGAGCTTGACGTGCATCAGGCCATATTCCTCCAGCGCGTGCATGACGCGCGTTTCGGTCTCGCGCGGCTCGAGGAAACGCAACGGCTCGGGAATGGGTACCTGATAGACAAGCACCTGGCCCGAATGCAGTTCCTCTTCCGGAATGCGGTGCCGCGTCTGGATGATGGTGGCATCCTTCGTTCGGGTCGTGACGGCAACATTCGACACCTTCTGGAAGAAGGCGCGGATGGAAACCGCATTGGTCGTGTCATCGGCGCCCTGGTCAATTACCTTCAGCACGTCGTCGGGGCCAAGAATGGAGGCGGTCAATTGCACACCGCCCGTGCCCCAGCCATAGGGCATGGGCATTTCACGGGAAGCGAAGGGAACCTGATAACCCGGAATCGCGATGGCTTTCAGGATTGCCCGGCGGATCATCCGCTTGGTCTGTTCGTCCAGATAGGCGAAGTTGTAGGCAGCCAGTCCGTCGTCAAATGAAACTTCTTCAAGCATTGCGCGTTAGCCTTGTGAAAAAAGGAGTACAAGCTCATGGAGATTGGAATTCTTGTAGCCGTGTTCTTTGCTGTCTTTGCAGCAACGACCGTCTTTTGTGCTTACTGGTTCGGCGAGCAGCACAGCCGCTGAGTCATTCGGCCGCATCGCCCATCCATTCCGCGCCAGTCGCGTTCGTCGCTTCGAAATCAGCACGCATTTTTCGGACGAGCCCGAGTTCCGCCTGGAAATCCACGTAATGCGGCAGTTTCAGATGTTCGACGAAGCCCGTTGCCTGCACGTTGTCGGCGTGTGAGATGACAAATTCTTCGTCCTGCGCCGGCGCGACGACATCTTCGCCGAATTCCCCGGCGCGTAGTGCACGGTCGACCAGCGACATGGCCATCGCCTTGCGCTCGCTCTGACCGAACACCAAGCCATAACCTCGCGTGAATTGCGGAGGGGCCTTGGACGAACCCTTGAACTGGTTCACCATCTGGCATTCGGTAACCTGGATATCGCCCAATGAGACCGCGAAGCCAAGTTCCGCCACGTCTAGCTGAATTTCAACTTCGCCAATGCGAATCTCGCCGACAAAAGGATGTGTCCGGCCGTAGCCGCGCTGCGTGGAGTAAGCGAGCGCCAGAAGAAAACCCTCATCGCCGCGTGCCAGTGATTGCAGGCGCAAATCGCGCGACATCGGGAATTCCATCGGTTCCCGCGTCAGGTCACCGGCAATATGGTCGTCCGGCAACTCGCCATCGCTTTCGATCAGCCCTTCCTGGGCGAGAATATCGGAAACGCGCATGACATGTTCCGGCTCGCTATCCCGCTGGGTTGCTGCTTCGACCGTTTGGTCTTCGAGAAGAGAGGGGTCGAGCAGGCGGTGGGTATAATCGAAGGTCGGCCCCAGCAATTGTCCGCCCGGCAGGTCCTTGTAAGTCGCGGAAACGCGCCGCTTCACCGTCATATCAGCTGTGTCCACCGGTACCGAGTAACCGAAGCGCGGCAGCGTGGTGCGGTAGGCACGCAGCAAAAAGATGGCTTCGATCATGTCGCCGCGCGCCTGCTTGATGGCAAGGGCCGCGAGCGACTGATCGTTGAGAGACGCTTCCGCCATTACCCTGTCGACAGCGAGCGAAAGCTGTGAAACGATCTGCGCGACCGTCATGGCAGGCAAGTCCCGGTCTCCGCGCCGCTTGTCGGCCAGAAGCCGGTGGGCATTGGCGATGGCGGTTTCACCGCCTTTGACAGCAACATACATCTTATGACTCCACGAGTTTGATGCGCGTCGTGCGCGGCAGGCAGACGAATTTATCGCCAGCCGTCAGGATCACGTCGACGCCGCGCGGGAAGAAGGCGTTGTTCTCCGCCCAGAGCCTCGGGAATATGTCGGGCAGACCGGAAGGACTGATCACGTTGACGTGGCGGATGCCAGGGCCGGAAAGCTGCAGTTCCCGACCGCCATCGAGATCAGGCAACTCGATGATGAGCGTGGTGGAACGGTCGGGATATTCCTGGCTTCCCAGGGCGAAGAGACCGAAGGACGAAATGGCGCTGCCGGCCTCGAAGACCGCGAAATGTGCCGTGCCCTTTTCTTCTGTCGCAGCTGCGCCAGTGTGAAAACCGATCCAGCCGGGGACAGCGGTTTTTCGCAGTGCGCTGCTCAGCCAGACCGGAGTGTCATGGTCACAGAGCGCCAGCAGAACCGCTCCGGTCGCCGCGGCAAGCGGCAGCGGCGGAAAGACTGCTGTTTCGACCGCCTGTGTGGTGCCCGGACGGGCCATGCCGTCCATCAGTTTTTTGAAAACCCGTTGGGAATCGAAGACGGCGTCGGAGAAACCGCCCGTCAGTGCTTCGGCCTTGACACCCATCAATCTTCTCCTCGAACCATGGTAAAGAAATCGACCCGTGTGGCGGCAGTCTCTTTCATTGTCCGCTCTTTCTCTGCGGTCAGCCTTTTTTCGAGAGGCGAGAGAAGCTCGGTCTCGATGAAATCCCGTGTCGGGCTTTCCTGCCAGAGCGCATCGAAAACGGCGGCGTACCAGGCTTTTTTGCGACCGGTGCCGAGAACATGCGCATGACCCACGGTGCCGGAGGCCAACTTGATCGTCGCCCGGGTGACTGTCGTTTCACCGAGGTTGAAAGGAGCGCCGCCACCGCCGATCCGGCCCTTGACCATCACCAGCCCGGTTTCCGGCCCACGTACGGTTTCCGTTTTGGGGTTCTCACCCTGGCGGTTCCAGGCCGTTTCAAGTTCCTGAACCGTGGCGCGGGCAAGGAGCGCTGCCGCTCTTTTTCTGCCTGCGTGTATGTCTGCCGTATCGTTTGTCATTGCTTGACCTCTAATGTCTATTGATATAGACAACTATACAATATAAGCTACAAGTAATGGCGATGAATGACAAGCGTGTGACATGAGCCCTTCGGCAACGATGAAAAGAAAGAATGGAGTGGCGCTCTGGCGGCAGATCGCCGACCGGATCAGAGGCGAAATCGCCGCTGGTGATCACGACGAAACCGGCATGTTACCGCCGGAAATGACATTGGCGCAAAAATTCGGCGTCAACCGCCATACTGTCCGGAGTGCCATTGCCGCACTGGCGAGCGAGGGCATACTCGAGCCGATGCAGGGACGCGGCACGATCATCGCCCGCAAGGAGCGTTTGAGCTTTCCGATATCGCTACGCACGCGCTTTACGGCTGGCATCGGCGATCAGGTAAAGGAAATGGAGGCGCTGCTGCTTTCCCACATCACCGAGCCGGCCAATGCCGATCTGGCGGCGCGATTGCAATTGCCGCTGGGTACGCCGCTCATACGTCTCGAAACGCTCCGCAAGGCGGACACTCGCCCGGTCTCTCGCTCGACCACGTGGTTCCCCGCCGACCGTTTTGCCGGAATAGGAGAGGCTTATCAGAAAAGCGGCTCCATTACGGCTGCGTTCAAGATGCTTGGTGTGGCAGACTACGTGCGCATTTCGACCGTCATTTCCGCTAGTCACGCGGATACGCGCGATCTCGCCGATCTCGAATTGTCACCAGGCGCCATCCTGCTGATAACCCAGGCACTGAACGCAGATATGGACGGCGTGCCGGTGCAATACGCCATCAGCCGCTTCTCGGCCGATACGGTCGAATTCACAGTGGAAAACTAAGGTCAAAATCGAGGTGGAAGACTATTCCGCCTGCGACAACCCCAGCACATCCAGCATCGAATAGAAACCGGGCTTCTTGTCGAAGGCCCAAACCGCTGCCGTGATTGCGCCGCGCGCGAAGATGGAGCGGTCGCCGGCGTAATGGGAAAGTTCGACGCGCTCGCCTTCGCCGGCGAAGATGACAGAATGTTCACCGATCACCGAACCACCGCGCAGTGTGGCAAAGCCGATGGTTCCGATCTCACGCGCCCCGGTATGGCCGTCACGCACACGAACGGATGACGTGGAAAGATCGACGTTGCGGCCGGCGGCGGCGGCTTCGCCCAGCAGCAGCGCTGTGCCGGAAGGTGCATCCACCTTGTGCTTGTGGTGCATTTCCAGGATTTCGATATCCCAGTTCTCCGCATCCAGCGCCTGCGCCGCCTGCTGCGTCAAGACGCTGAGCAGGTTGACACCGAGGCTCATATTGCCCGACTTGACGATGCGAGCGTGGCGCGACGCCGCCTTGAATTTTTCCTCATCTTCCTGCGCGCAGCCCGTGGTGCCGATGACATGCACGATGCGGGCCTGTGCAGCGAGACCGGCAAAGGTGACGCTGGTTGCCGGTGAAGTGAAGTCGATCACCCCTTCGGCGTGGAGAAATGCCTGCAGCGGATCGCTGGTGATTTCGACGCCGATGGGGCCGAGACCGGCAATCTCCCCGGCATCGCGGCCGACAAAGGCCGAACCCTCGCGCGCGACCGCAGCATGCAGCTGAACGCCCGGCGTCTGGTGAATGAGGCGGATCAACGCCTGTCCCATGCGGCCCGCCGCGCCGACCACCACCAGTTTCATGCCGCTGCTGCCCATGCTGTCACTCACTTCTCATGTCGGGCGGATCGGAACCCGCCGGTATCGGATGTTTGATGTGTTCCGCATTGACGTTAAAGACCGTCCGCCCGCTTCGCAAGCATCACGTCGGAACGGTTCGGGCGATCAGACCCTCCAGCGCCGCCCGTCCAGCGCCAGGCCGAAATCGGAAGGTGTTCTCGCATAGGTGGCGAGGCCGGAAAGGGCCGCCTGCGGGTGGGTGACGACGAAGGTGGGGATGGTCCGCATCAGCGCGCTGTGCGGCGCCTTGTCTTCAAAGGCGGTCCGGAATTCCGGGCTCTTGAGCGCCGGAATGATCTTCTGCGAAATGCCGCCCGCGAGATAAACGCCGCCCTTGGCCATGAAGATCAGCGCGAGGTCGCCCGCCACGCGGCCGAGATAGGTGCTGAAAAGCGAAAGCGTTTCTTTGGCCTGTGCATTCTCGCCCGTCAGCCCCTGCGCGGTAATATCGGCCGGATCGGAAAAGACGGCTTCGATGCCATCGGCCTTGCAGACGGCGCGGTAAAGATTGACCAGCCCGCGCCCGCACAGAATCTGTTCGCCAGCGACGCGACCTTCGATGGTTTCGATATGCGGGAAAACCGCGTAGTCACGCGCGCTTCTCGGGCCGATATCGATATGGCCGCCTTCGCCCGGAACCGGAAACCACATATGGCGCGCATAAACCAGACCGGCCACACCAAGTCCCGTGCCCGGTCCAAGAACGACGCGAGAGGCCAGCACGTCTTTTTTGCCGGAGCCGATGGCTTCGCGGTTGTTGTCATCCAGAGCCGCAATCGCGAGCGCCTGCGCCTCGAAGTCATTGATGACGATGACGTCCTTCAGACCGAGATTGGCGAGCATTCCCTTCGGCTTGACGACCCAATGGCAGTTGGTGAGCGGTATCTCGTCACCTTCGATCGGGCCGGCAATGGCAA
Organism: Agrobacterium sp. 33MFTa1.1; assembly: GCF_004328495.1. NCBI lineage: Bacteria > Pseudomonadati > Pseudomonadota > Alphaproteobacteria > Hyphomicrobiales > Rhizobiaceae > Agrobacterium > Agrobacterium sp. 33MFTa1.1. The sequence goes on from NZ_CP036358.1 coordinate 2,644,459, forward strand.
GAATGGTCGAGACGGGTTGAAGCGAGGTCTTGTCCAGAACAGCCTGCTGGATGGCGTCGTCAATGGTTGGGTATTCCGCCGTCTTCACCGTTGTGAGGTGCACGGGCTCCGCAAAGGAATCGATCAGGATGGAAAAGCGGGCATTGGTGCCGCCGATGTCGCCAAGAAGGATTGGAAAGGACAGATATTCGGTATCGGACGTCTTCGGCATTGCCTGTTCCATGGTGGGAGGGTCAGTTGGCGACGTGGAAGTCGATGAGATTTTCTGCGGTGGCGCGGTTGAGCGCCATGGGAATATCATAGACCGTGGCAAGTCTCGTCAAAGCCTTCACGTCGACATCATGCGGCATTGCCGTCAGTGGATCGGTGAAGAAGATCAGCATGTCCACTTGGCCAGTGGCGATCATCGCGCCGATCTGCTGGTCGCCGCCGAGAGGGCCGCTTTTGAGGCGAATGACTTCAAGCCCGGGGCAGGCTTCCTGCACCCGTCCACCGGTGGTACCGGTTGCGACGATCTTGAAATTGGCAAGCGCCTTCTGGTGATGACGGGCGAAATCCGCCATATCGTCCTTTTTCTCGTCGTGAGCGATGAGCGCGATACAGCGTTGTCCTTCCATGGTCCCAGCCCGTCCCCGTAGAATTAAATCGATTTGAAGCCTTCTATAACAGCTTGCCGCCATTTGAAAAGGGAAGCTGTTGAATGCCTCATTTCTGTTTCAGTTCAATGTCGGGCGCTGGGTCGGAAGTGGAATATCCGAAGGCGGCTGCAGGGCGGGGGCCGCCTGAATGACCTGTTCCACGCTTTGCTGGCGCACGGCTTGGGTCGGCGAAGTTGAATAAGCCTGGGCTGCAATCCCCTCGGGGTTGGCGGAAGGAGCGGCGGCCACGGCGGCGCAGGCAGCGGGCAGGTCGGAAACCATGACGGGACGCGGTTTCACCGGCTTGGCATTGGGGTCCTTTTTCGGCGGCGCCCATGGCTCCTTAGTGAACCACCAGGCAAGAGACTTGTCGCAGCCATCGCCCTTGCCGACGGCGGCCTGCGGCTTGCAGTTCGGCGCGCCGGGCGGGCATTCGAGACGGATGTGGAAATGCTCGTCATGGCCGTAGATCGGCCTGATCTTGCCCATGAAGGTGCGATCGCCGGTCCAGGTCTGGCAGAGCTTCTGCTTGATCGCCGGGTTGACGAAAACACGCTCCACCTGCGGGTAACTTGCCGCCATCATCACCAGCCGTGCGTTCAGCGGCGACCACTTGCGGTCGTCAACCGTCAGAAACTTGCTCTTGTCCAGCATGGAGATAAAGGGCACCGTTTCGCGCTGTTCGACAGTGAGCCGAGGCGTGGGCATGGGCCGCCACCAGACATCTACATCGAGGCCGATCTGGTGCGAGGCATGGCCTGTCAGCATCGGACCGCCGCGCGGCTGGGAAATGTCGCCGAGCAGCAGGCCCGGCCAGCCGATTTTCTGGGCGTCCTGCGAAAATTGCTCAAGGAAGGAAATCAGCTGCGGCTGGCCCCAGCGCCGGTTGCGCGAAAGGCGCATGGCCTGCCAACCGGGACCATCCGTTGGCATGGCGACTGCGCCGGACTGGCAACCCTTGGCATAGGAGCCGATCGGCTGGGATGCTGCGGCAGAAGGCAGCGCCATGTGGCCGAACACTTCTTTTGCGGGCCTGTCTTCGGCTGACGCGGTTTCGATCTGCAGCTGCAGCGACGAGACGACCGACATCGCCAGCATGGTCGCCTTGAAAATTCTCGATGATCCCGCCGTCATATAGCCGTGCCCGCCCGATCAGTTGATTCTCTTGCCCCAAGAATAAACTGGAACGGGATTTTGTTAAAACCGTGTTTCGTGTTGCCCTTCAGGGCGGGATAACGACGCTGATAAAGAGCTTGTGAGACAGCGCATCTGTTTTTTGCCAATGTTTCTTTTATGCTCTCCGCAACAGGCACAAAAACAGGGACATTGACCCGATGATATTGGCACCACTGAAATCCCGACTTCTTATCGCCCTTATGGCGTCCGCCCTCCTGATGCCGGCGGCGGCTTCCGCCCAGTCGGTCGATGTCTGGCGAAAGGGGATTTCGACGGTCGGGGAGCTGAAGCATCCCGATGGATTTGACCATTTCGATTATGTAAACACCAATGCACCAAAAGGCGGCACGTTGCGCCTCTCCACATCGGGCACCTTCGATACGCTGAACCCGCTGCTGGCGAAGGGCGAGGCCGCGACGGGCCTTTCGCTCGTCTTCGATACGCTGATGAAGTCAACGGAAGAGGAACTCTCGGCCTCCTATGGTTTGCTGGCGGAAGGCGTCAGCTATCCCGAGGATATCTCCAAAGCGACGTTCCGCCTGCGTCAGGAGGCCAAGTGGGCGGATGGTAAGCCTGTGACGCCTGAGGATGTCGTGTTCAGCTTCGAAAAAGCCAAGGACCTGAGCCCGCAGCTTGCGACCTATTACACCCACGTCACCAAGGCGGAGGTGAGCGGTGACAGGGACATCACCTTCACCTTCGATGAAAAGAACAATCGCGAGCTGCCGCAGATCGTCGGTCAATTGCTAATCGTTCCCAAGCACTGGTGGGAGGGCACCGGCCCGGACGGCAAACCGCGTGACATATCGCGCGGCACGCTGGAGCCTGTGATGGGTTCCGGCCCCTACAAGATCGCTGCCGTCGCCCCCGGATCGACCATCACTTATGAACGCCGTGACGATTATTGGGGCAAGGACGTTAACGTAAATGTCGGGATGAACAACTTTAAAGCCATCGCCTACACCTTTTTTGCCGATCAGGACGTGGAATTCCAGGCGTTTAAATCGGGCACGATCGATTTCGCGCGGGAGGCTTCCTCCAGCCGCTGGGTCACGGGTTATGATTTTCCCGCCGTCAAGGACGGTCGGGTCAAAAAGGAGGAGCTGCCGAACATCTACCGTTCCGTCGGCATCATGCAGGCCTTTGTGCCGAACATGCGGCGGGAAAAGTTCCAGAACCCGAAACTGCGCAAGGCGCTGAACTATGCCTTCGATTTTGAGGAACTCAACCGCACGCTGGCTTACGGCCAGTTCCAGCGCATCAACAGCTTCTTCATGGGCAGCGAACTGGCTTCGTCAGGCCTGCCAACGGGTCGCGAACTGGAACTGCTTCAGGAGCTCAAGGATCAGGTCCCGCCTGAGGTCTTCACGACGGAATACAAGAATCCGGTGGCGGGCGATCCGGCCAAGCAACGCGACAATCTGCGCGAAGCCGTCAGGCTGATGAAGGAGGCGGGATATGAACTGCGCGGCAATCGCATGGTCAATGCGAAAACCGGCCAGCAACTCGATATGGAATTCCTGATTGATTCCGCCGGCATGGAACGAACAATCCTTCCTTATGTCCAGAGTCTGAAGAAAATCGGAATCAACGCGACCATCCGCACGGTCGATGCCTCGCAATTCACCAACCGCACCCGCAGCTTCGATTACGACATTATCGTCAAGCTCTGGGCGACGTCGGCCAATCCGGGTAACGAGCAAGCCGATTACTGGGGTTCGGCGGCTGCTGATCGTCAGGGATCGAACAACCTCGCCGGCATCAAGAACCCGGCCGTCGATGCTTTGGTGCGCAAAGTCATTTTTGCGCCCAATCGCGATGAGCAGGTCGCTGCTGCCCGGGCGCTCGACCGGGTGCTGCTCGCCAACAGCTATGTCATTCCGCAATTCTACCGCGGCGAGCTGTTCATCGCCTATTGGAACACGATTGTCCGCCCGGAAAACCTGCCCGAATATGGCATCGGTTTTCCTGAAGCCTGGTGGTCCAGCCAGGCCGGAAAATGACGCCGGCCTTGCTTTCGCGATCAAGGCTTGATTCACATAGGCCGAGACGAATCGCTTGAAATGCGCGTGACGCCGCTTTGAGGAAAGGACCGGGCTTGACCGAGACGAAAATCGCTGACCGAACGGCTGGGGGAAGAGGCTGATGGGCGCCTATATCCTCAGACGTCTGGCGCTGATGATCCCGACCATCATCGGCATCATGGGCATTTCGTTTCTTGTCATCCAGTTCGCCCCGGGTGGGCCGGTGGAACAGGTCGTTGCGCAGCTGACGGGTCAGGGCGACAGCGCCTCCGACCGGCTCTCGGGCGGCGGCGATCTCATGGGGCAATCAGGCGGCTTCGATGAAAGCGGTTCGAAATATCGCGGTGCACAGGGGCTCGATCCGGAGCTGATCAAGAAGCTCGAAAAGCAGTTCGGTTTTGACAAACCGCCGCTCACCCGGTTCCTTGAAATGATGTGGAATTACATTCGCTTCGACTTCGGCGACAGCTTCTTCCGCAATTCGTCGGTCATCGATCTCATCATTGACAAGCTGCCGGTCTCGGCCTCGCTCGGTTTCTGGATTCTGATCATATCCTATGTGATTTCCATTCCGCTCGGCATCAAGAAGGCCGTTTCCGATGGCTCGACCTTCGATGTCTGGACCTCAGGCATCATCATCATCGGTTATGCGGTGCCGAGTTTCCTGTTCGGCATCCTGCTCATCGTGCTTTTCGCCGGCGGATCGTTTTTCGACTGGTTTCCGCTGCGGGGACTGGTGTCTGATAATTTCGACCAGCTGAACTGGTGGCAGAAGATCATCGACTATTTCTGGCATCTTACCCTGCCGTTGATCGCTCTGTCGCTCTCCGCCTTTGCGACAACGACGCTTTTGACCAAAAATTCCTTCATCGACGAGATCAAGAAGCAATATGTCATCACTGCCCGCGCCAAGGGTCTCACCGAGCGCAAGGTCCTTTATGGGCATGTTTTCCGCAACGCGATGCTGATCGTGATCGCCGGCTTTCCGGGTGCTTTCATCTCGGCCTTTTTCACAGGCTCACTGCTCATCGAGAATATCTTCTCGCTGGATGGTCTCGGCCGCCTCGGTTATCTCTCGGTCGTCAACCGTGATTACCCGATCGTCTTCGGCACACTGTTCATCTTCTCGCTGATGGGCCTCGTCGTTGGCCTGCTCTCTGACCTCATCTACACATGGATCGATCCGCGTATCGACTTCGAGCGGAGGGACGTGTGATGTCGCTCGCTCATCCTGCAGGAACCGAGACGCTGGTAAATCCCAAGCGCCCGTGGTTTTCGCCGACGACCAAGCGCCGCTGGCAGAATTTCAAGGCAAACCGCCGTGGATACTGGTCATTCTGGCTGTTCCTGATCCTGTTTTTCCTGAGCCTGATGGCGGAATTCATCGCCAATGACAAACCCATCCTCGCCTCCTACAAGGGCGAGCTGCTGGTGCCGGTCATGGTGGATTATCCGGAGGAGAAATTCGGCGGGTTCCTGGCCCAGACCGACTACAAATCCTCTTTCATTCAGGACGAGATCAACGCCAATGGCTGGATGATCTGGCCACCGATCCGCTACTCCTACCAGACGGTCAATTCCAATATTCCGCATTCCGCGCCCACGGCACCTTTCTGGCTGATGGATAAAAAGGAGCGCTGCTCGGCCTATCCGCAGGGCGATGCCGATCCCGGCTGCACGCTTGGTAATCTGAACTGGCTCGGCACCGACAATCAGGCCCGCGACGTCACGGCGCGGATGATCTACGGCTTCCGCATCTCCGTGCTGTTCGGCCTGACGCTGACCATTGCTTCCGCCATTGTCGGCGTCACCGCCGGCGCAATTCAGGGCTATTTCGGCGGCTGGACGGACCTGCTTTTGCAGCGTTTCATCGAAATCTGGTCGTCCATGCCGGTGCTTTACATCCTGCTCATCATTGCGGCCATTCTGCCGCCCGGCTTCTTCGTGTTGCTTGGGATCATGCTGCTGTTTTCATGGGTCGGCTTCGTCGGCATTGTTCGCGCCGAATTCCTGCGGGCCAGAAACTTCGAATATGTCCGTGCCGCCCGCGCACTTGGCGTCGGCAACTGGACGATCATGTTCAGACACCTTCTGCCCAATGCCATGGTGGCGACGCTGACCTTCCTGCCCTTCATTCTCTCAGGGTCGATCACGACACTCACCTCGCTCGATTTTCTCGGTTTCGGCATGCCGCCGGGATCGCCGTCGCTGGGCGAGATGATTGCGCAGGGCAAGAACAACCTTCAGGCGCCCTGGCTCGGTCTCACAGCCTTCTTCACGATGTCCATCATGCTGTCGCTCCTTATTTTCATCGGCGAGGCCGTTCGCGACGCCTTCGATCCACGCAAGACGTTCCGGTGATCGCCATGACGGAAACAAATATCCAGCCGCTGCTCTCCGTTCGTGATCTCTCTGTCGCCTTCCACCAGGGCGGCGCGACAAGTGTTGCAGTCGATCACGTGTCTTTTGATCTGATGTTGGGCGAAGTCGTTGCCCTTGTCGGCGAATCCGGCTCTGGCAAGTCGGTGACGGCCAATTCCATCTTGAAACTGCTGCCCTATCCGGCAGCAAGCCACCCCTCGGGACAAATCCTGTTCGATGGTAAGGACATGCTGACATTGCCGGAGCGCTCCCTGCGTGCGGTGCGCGGCAACGACATCACCATGATCTTCCAGGAGCCGATGACCTCGCTCAATCCGCTCCACACCATCGAGCGTCAGATCGGAGAGATCCTTGAGCTGCATCAGGCAATCACGGGGAGCGAGGCGCGTGAACGCACACTGGAGCTTCTGCGCCAGGTCGGTATCCGTGAACCGGAAAAACGCCTGAAAGCCTATCCGCACGAATTGTCCGGTGGCCAGCGGCAGCGTGTGATGATCGCCATGGCGCTGGCAAACCGGCCGAAACTGCTGATTGCAGACGAGCCGACGACGGCGTTGGACGTGACGGTTCAGGCCCAGATTCTTGAACTCCTCGGTGATCTGAAAAAGCAACACGGCATGTCCATGCTATTCATCACCCATGACCTCGGCATCGTCCGTAAATTTGCCGACCGCGTCTGCGTCATGACGAAGGGGAAGATCGTAGAAACCGGAACCGTCGAACAGGTTTTCAACGATCCGCAGCATGCCTATACACGCCACCTGCTGGCGGCGGAGCCCAAGGGCGAGCCGCCGGTTTCCGACAGCAGTAAGCCTGTGGTCATGCAGGGCGACGATATCAAGGTCTGGTTTCCCATCAAGGCGGGGCTGATGCGTCGCGTTGTCGACCATGTGAAGGCGGTGGACGGTATCGATATCACGCTGCGTGCCGGCCAGACGGTGGGCGTGGTCGGGGAATCCGGGTCCGGAAAGACAACCCTTGGTCTCGCGCTCTCCAGGTTGATCGCATCTGAAGGACGTATCAGCTTCATCGGCCAGTCGATCGACCACTATTCCTATGAGATGATGAAGCCGCTCAGGAACCGGCTGCAGGTCGTGTTTCAGGACCCCTATGGTTCACTCAGCCCGCGCATGTCGGTGGGTGAGATCGTCGCCGAGGGTTTGAAGGTGCATGAGCGGTCGCTGTCTGCGGACGAACGCGATACGCGCGTCGCCACCGCGCTGGAAGAGGTCGGTCTCGATCCGGCCACCCGCTGGCGATATCCGCATGAATTTTCCGGCGGCCAGCGCCAGCGCATCGCCATTGCCCGTGCCATGGTGCTTAAACCCCGTTTTGTCATGCTGGACGAGCCGACATCGGCACTCGACATGAGTGTGCAGGCGCAGGTGGTCGATCTCTTGCGTGATCTCCAGGCAAAGCATGAACTCGCTTATCTCTTCATCAGCCACGACTTGAAGGTGGTGAAGGCACTTGCCAACGACCTGATCGTCATGCGTCACGGCAAGGTGGTGGAGAGCGGCCCGGCGGCGGAAATCTTCGCCAGTCCACAGCAGGACTATACCCGGGCGCTCCTGGCGGCTGCCTTCCACATCGAGGCCGTGAAAACGAAGGCCATTAGCCAGTAGGCCGCGTGGTGTTTCTGTTAAGGCAATGATTTTTCTGTTGCTTCGCGAAAAATGCCGACCCATGTTGCTGGGTATGTGACGCAGAGACGGATTGATTGCCATGGCAGCGGATGTGATCGTTTTGGGGGCGGGGATCATTGGGGTTTCCACCGCCTTGCAGCTGGCCCGCAGGGGCAGGTCGGTGGTGCTGGTCGACCGGCGCGGACCGGGTGAGGAAACCTCTTTCGGCAATGCCGGGTTGATCCAGAGAGAAGGTGTGGTGCCCTATGCCTTTCCGCAGGATCTCGCCCTGCTGCTGCGCTATTCCCTGAATAACAGCATCGATGCCCGTTATCACCTCTCAGCTCTGCCCAAGATCGCGCCTTTTCTGGGCCGCTACTGGTATAATTCCGCAGCCGCGCGCCATGCGGCAATTGCCCGGGCCTATGCACCGCTGATCGAGCACTCGGTATCCGAGCACAACATCCTGATCGAGGAGGCCAAAGCCGGTGACCTGATCGTCAAGAATGGCTGGATGGAGGCCTACCGAACCGCCGCACGGCGGGACGCTGATTTTGCCTTTGCCGAACGTCTGGCGCGAGACCATGGCATTTCCCATACGAAACTCGACGCTGAGGAACTTGCCGCTGCCGAACCGCATCTGAGCCATGATTTCGTCGGCGGCCTGAAATGGAACGATCCCTGGTCGGTGCTCGATCCGCATGCGCTGACGCTCGCTTATGTCCGGCTGTTCGAGAGCCTCGGTGGACGAGTGTCAAGGGGCGATGCGTCCACCCTCAGTCAGACGGCAAGCGGTTGGACGGTGCGCACCGAAACCGGCGCAGTCGAGGCCGAACATGCCGTCGTGGCACTAGGCCCTTGGGCGGATACCGTCACCGAGCGACTGGGCTACCGTTTTCCGCTCGGCGTGAAGCGCGGTTATCACATGCATTACGCGCCGCAGGAAGGCACTAAGCTCAATAACTGGCTGATCGATGCAGAGCGGGGATATTTCCTTGCGCCGATGCGAAAAGGTATCCGGCTGACGACGGGGGCGGAATTTGCCGAACGCGATGCGCCGAAATCGCCCGTGCAGATTGAACGGGCGGAGCGGGTGGCGCGGACCGTCTTTCCTCTTGGCGGCCGGCTGGATGCGGAACCGTGGATGGGTGCCCGGCCCTGCACGCCGGATATGATGCCCATAATCGGCAAGGCGCCACGTCACCGGACTTTATGGTTTGCCTTCGGCCACGCCCATCACGGGCTGACGCTCGGGCCCATTACCGGTCGTGTTCTGGCTGAAACGATGCTGGGCGAAACGCCTGTTATCGCGATTGACGCGTATCGCCCGGGAAGGTTCAATCCCTGAGAACGAAATCCGCTGGCCTTATGGTAGCAGGCCACGTAACATGGTCCCATGCAAAGGGGAAAAGGGGCAGACGTCATCATGGTGGCGAGGTTTCTCATCTATCAGCAGCAGGATGATTTTCGCTAGCGAAGATTGCTGCGCATGATCAGAGATGGAAACGGCTTGCTGGTGCATGATGGATGATATTGAAAACGCAAAGAAATTTTTCGTCGATAACCCCGATATCGAAATACTCGAAGCCTTTGTCATAGATGCCAACGGCGTGCCGCGCGGCAAATGGATTCCGCGCGAACGGGCAATCGACGTGCTTGAAAAGGGGATGGCCATTCCCCGTTCCGTTTATGCGCTGGATATCTGGGGACGTGATGTCCACGCTGCGGGCCTCGCGGAGGGCACGGGTGATCCGGACGGCTTCTGCTTTCCCGTTCCCGGCACACTGTCGCGGGTGACATGGCTCGGCCGGCCGACGGCGCAGGTTTTGCTCGCCATGAAGAATCCGGATGGAACCGGTTTTTACGGCGATCCGCGCCATGTTCTGGCGCAGGTTCTCAATGCATATAAAAAAGCGGGTTTGACCCCTGTCGTGGCCACTGAACTCGAGTTTTACCTGATCGATCCCGTTCGTTCGGCGCTCGATCCCGTGCGTCCGCCGCACAGCCGCGAGGGCCGGTGGCATACGGGCCAGACGCAGGTCCTGTCGATTTCAGAGTTGCAGGATTTCGAAGATGTTTTCCACGACATCGCGACAGCGTGCCGCGCGCAGGGCGTGCTTGCCGATACGACGCTGCGGGAAAATGGTCCCGGCCAATATGAGATCAACCTCAATCACGTGCCTGACGCGTTGCAGGCTGCCGATTTTGCCGTTTTTCTGAAGCGTATCGTTAAAGGAGTGGCGCGTCGGCATGACCTCGACGCCACCTTCATGGCCAAGCCTTATGGGCTGCAGGCAGGCAATGGCATGCATGTGCATTTCTCCGTTCTCGACAGGGATGGCAGGAATATCTACGCGGGAGAAAACGGCCCTTCGGATGCGCTGCTGCATTCGGTCGGCGGCCTCCTTGAAAACATGGGAGAGAGCATGGCGATCTTTGCACCTCATGCCAATTCCTATCGCCGTCTCACACCGAGCGAACATGCGCCAACCTACGCCTCCTGGGGTATCGATAACCGCTCAGCAGCGGTGCGCGTCATTGTTGCCAGCAAGGCGGCGACGCGTATCGAACACCGCGTCGCCGGCGCCGACACCAACCCCTATCTGGTTCTCGCGATGATACTGAGCGCCGCGCTCGCCGGCATGAAGGAGAAGCGCCAGCCCGGCGGCGCGATTTCCGGCGACAGTCACGCGATCAACCATGAGCCGCTGCCCACCAACTGGGACTATGCGCTGCAACGCTTCACGCGGTCCAGCTTCGCCTATGCGACGCTTGGCCAAAAATACCGTACGCTGTTTTCCGCCTGCAAACAGCAGGAGCTTTCCGAATTCTCCCTGCGTGTAACCGACGTCGAATATGACGCCTATATCAGGACTGTGTGAAATGGCTGAGGTCACCAACATTCCCAATCCCGGCCACACATCGTCATGGTATGCGGCCTCCGCCAATGTCAAAACCGTGCGCCCGACGCTTGAGGGCGCGCTGGAAGCCGATGTCTGCGTGATCGGCGGCGGTTTCACCGGCATTTCCGCCGCCCTTGAACTCAGTGAACGTGGCTACGCGGTCATTGTGCTGGAAGGCGTGCGGGTGGGCTTCGGCGCATCGGGGCGCAACGGCGGGCAGATTGTCAACGGTTACAGCCGGGATCTCGAGACCATCGCCGGCCGCTACGGGCATGACAAGGCAGTGAAGCTTGGGGAGATGTCGCTTGAAGGCGGCACGATCATCCGCAACCGCGTCACCAAATATGCCATCGACTGCGATCTGGTCGACGGCGGTTTCTTCGCCGCCTTCACGTCAAAGCAGATTCGCGAAATGGAGGCACACAAGGCCCATTGGGAAAAACATGGTCATGGCGGCCTGGAAATGGTCTCCGGAGCGGATGTCGGCCGCTACGTGAAGACCGATCGTTACGCCGGTGGCATGATCGATCGTTTCGGCGGCCATATCCATCCTCTTAATCTCGTGCAGGGCGAGGCGGCGGCTGCCGAAAGCCTGGGCGCTCGGATATTCGAAAATTCGCGGGTCATTGCGGTAGAGCAGGGGGAAAACCCCGTCGTGCGGACGGCAACGGGCAGCGTGAGGGCGAAATATGTTCTCGTTTGCGGCAATGCTTATCTCGGCAAGTTGCTGCCGGAAATTGGCGAACGGATGATGCCGGTCTCGAGCCAGGTCATGGCAACGGAGCCGCTTAACGCCGATCTGATCGAGGCGCTTCTGCCCGCCAATTACTGCGTCGAAGATGCCAATTACATTCTCGATTATTACCGTCGCACCTCGGACAACCGTCTGCTTTACGGCGGAGGTATCGGTTATGGCGGCAGCGATCCGGCCGACCTGACAGGCGTGATCCGCCCGAACATGCTGAAGACCTTCCCGCAGCTGGAAAAGATAAAGATTGAGTATGCCTGGAGCGGCAACTTCGCCTTGACCCTGACGCGTATTCCGCACATGGGCAAACTGTCGGACAATATCTACTTTTCCCATGGCGACAGCGGTCACGGGGTAACGACCACGCATCTGCTCGGCAAGATATTGGGCGAGGCCGTCGCAGGCCACGCCGAACGTTTTGATATCTGGAGCTCCTTGCCGAACTATCCCTTCCCGGGTGGCAAGACGTTCCGCGTTCCGCTGACCGTACTTGGCGCCTGGTGGTATGGCCTGAGAGACAGGCTCGGGCTTTAAAACACGACCGTTTTCAAAGCGGAAAGCGCGTTCGAAACGATCTCTTCCGGTGTCGTATCGATGCTGACAGCCACGACGCCGGGCTCTCCCGTCGGTACTTCCAGCGTGGCAAGCTGGGTCTGAAGCAGCGAGAGCGGCATGAAATGGCCCTTGCGCTCGCCCATCCGCCGGCTAAGCAGTTCCAGGCTGCCATCCAGATAGACGAACGCCAGCGGGCCGCCTGTGGCCTGGCGGAGGCGGTCGCGATAGATTTTCTTGAGCGCCGAGCAGGAAACGACGACACCGTTGCTTTCGCTGCCTTTGCGAAGTTCCGCGCCGACGAGATCGAGCCAGGGCCAGCGGTCTTCATCAGTAAGGGGAATACCCTCTGACATCTTGTCGACATTGGATTTGGGGTGGAGTTTATCGCCCTCAATAAAGGCAATGCCCAGTTTCTCCGCCAGACCTTCCGCGACCGTGGACTTGCCAGAACCGCTCACTCCCATCACGACGATTGCCTGTGTCACCCGAACCTCTGAAATTTCTGTTTCGACGGTTTGCCCCTACCATGTGCGGCGAACGCCGGGAATATAAAATGTGACGCATGTCCTGTTCATTGCCCGGTTCTGCGGGCCGCGGTCCTTTCCAGGGCGGAAAAGCCGGTGTGGATCAGGATCGCCAGTGCCGCAACGATAAGTCCGCCCTGAAGGATGAAAGCGAGATTGTTGGATTGCAGGCCGGCGATGATAACTTCCCCGAGCGTCCTTGCGGCAACCGTTGAGCCGATGGTGGCGGTGGAAAGGCTGATGACCGCCGAAAGTCGGATCCCGGCGAGGATGGCCGGCAGGGCGAGCGGCAGCTCCACTTTTACGAGCCGTTGCCAGCCGGTCATGCCGCTGCCTTTTGCGGCATCCACCACTGCTGGCGGAAGGGTGGTAAGTCCGGTCAGCGTATTTTCGAAGACGGGCAGCAGGGCATAAAGAAACAGCGCGATCAGAGTGGGTTTTTCGCCAAAACCGATTATCGGCACCGCGAGCGCCAGAACCGCCACAGGGGGAAAGGTCTGGCCGATATTGACGATGCTGCGGGAGAGCGGAAGGAAATCCCTTCCGAAGGGTCGGGTTACGAGAATGGCGAGCGCACCCGCCATCATCGTGGCAAACCCCGTTGCGATAGCGACAGTGGCGAGATGCGAAAGGGTGAGGGAAAGCAGATTGGCCTGCGTGTAGATGGCTGGCGCATTGGCTTGCACAAGGGGGCTGAACAGGGGCGAGAAGCTCTGGGGCGAGGCAAGAAACGCCATCAGCGCCAGCACCAGAAATCCCAGGGCGAAGAAAGAAGCGGCTTTTCTCATCGGTTTCCGGCGGCGCGCTGGAGGAGAACGTCACGCCGCACCAGGCCCGCGGGCTGTCCGCTGTCTTTTATCACTGGCAGGACATCGCGGCCCGCCCATAACATGGCCGAAAGCGCGTCGCGCTGGCTTGTATGTTCGCTTAGCGGCTCGCCCTCGGCGCTTCCCGGCTCCACGACATCGGCAACCGAGAGGACCGAGAGCAGTTTCAGCGCGCGTTCGTTTTCCCCGATCATGGTGCGCACGAAGTCATTCGCGGGTTTCAGCACCAGTTCTGCCGGCGGACAGTCCTGCACGATACGTCCCTTGTCCATGACTGCGATACGATCAGCCAGATGAAAAGCCTCGTCCATGTCGTGCGTGACGAGAACGATGGTGACGCCCAGCTTCTTCTGTATATCGATGAGGTCTTTCTGGGCCTTGGCGCGGATAACCGGATCGAGAGCGCCGAATGGCTCGTCCATCAGGAGAATGTTCGGTTCAGCGGCCAGCGCCCGCGCCACGCCGACACGCTGCTGCTGGCCTCCGGAAAGTTCATGCGGGAAACGCTCGGCATAAAGCGCAGGTTCGAGCTGGAAGAGATGCATCAGCGCATCGATCTTCGCAGCGATGCGTTTGCGGTCCCAGCCGATCAGCTGCGGCACGGTCGCGATATTCTCCGCCACCGTTCGATGCGGAAACAGGCCATGGCCCTGAATGGCATAGCCTATCTGGCGGCGAAGCCTGAATCCGGGTATCGCGCTGGCATCTTTTCCGTCTATCCGGATTGCGCCGGAAGTTGGCTCCACCAGCCGGTTTATCATGCGCAGCAGGGTGGTTTTTCCCGACCCCGACGTGCCGACGATGACGGTGACGGTGCGCGGCGCGACCGTTAGTGACACCTGGTCCACAACGGTCGTATCGCCATATCGCTTCGTGATGGTGTCGATCTCGATCATGCCTTTTGCCTTCCGCCTGCGCTGAAGAGATTGCTGTCGATGAGGGCGTCAAGCATGATTGCAGCCGCAAAGCCGAGGAAAACGGTCGGCACGGTACCCAGCAGCACGAGGTCCATCGCCGTCTGCCCGATGCCCTGGAAGACGAAAACGCCAAAACCACCGCCGCCAATCAGCGCTGCGATCGTCGCGAGCCCGATATTCTGCACCAGCACGATGCGGATGCCGGTGAGGATGACCGGAATGGCCAGCGGAAACTCCACCCGCAGCAGGCTTTGCGTGGAAGTCATGCCGAGTCCGCGCGCCGCCTCCCGGACTGCTCGCGAAACGCCGGAAAGGCCAACCACCGTGTTGGAAACCACCGGTAGCAGCGAATAGAGAAATAGCGCCACGAAGGCGGGCGCCATGCCTATGCCGGCGATGCCGATCTTTGCCGCGCCCGGCACCGTCGCTGCGATCCATCCAAGCGGCGCGATCAGCAAACCGAAAAGAGCGATGGAGGGTATGGTCTGGACGATGTTGAGGGTGTTCAGCACGCCCGCCCGCAGCCGCTCCACCTTGTAGCAGAGGAGGCCGAGCGGAATGCCCACGAGCGTCGCCGCAACGAGCGAGCCGATGGCGAGCTGCACGTGCCGCAGTGCCTCGGTCCAGAATGTGTCGGCTCTCCCGGTATATTCCCTGATGATCGAGAGATCGTTCCAGAGACCGCTTGTCAGCACGGCCGCAAGTGCAGCCATCGCCAGCAGCAACAGCAAAATCCGAACGACGGGCCTGGGCCTGAGACGGGCTATACAATCCGTAGCGAGCAGAGCAAGCCCGGCAAAAATCAGCCAGAAACCGCTGGCAGGCGAGACGCGGGCAAAACTATTGCCCTCCGGTGTCAGGAAAGAAGCAGCCTGACCGACGAAAACCGCCAGTACTGCAAGCCCGACCAGCGCAATCGTGAGTTTGAGGCGGGTGGAAAAGCGAAAGAACGCGATGAATGCAGCAAGAAGAACGACGGTGGTGATAATGGCGGCAGCCGAAGCCGGGAGGGCTTCGAAAACCGTTCGTGTCTCACCCTGAACGATCCGGTTCGCACGGAATGTCATGAAGGGCGCCACGAGAAGCGCATAGAGAAGCAGGCATGAAATCACCACCCCCACCTTGTCAGGCCATTTCGTCAAATCCCGCTCCCCTGTCTCATCGATCAGGCGAAGGCCGGAAGAACAAATTTTTCCCGACCCGTCGCCCGGAACCACAGACTATTACTTGACGAAGCCGTTCTTGGTCAGGAAGTCGAGCGCGACGGTTTTTGCCTGCTCGCCGCCCACCTGCACACGGGCGTTAAGCTCCTGCAGGGTCGCCAGATCGAGCTTTTCAAACACGGGTTTCAAAAGTTCCTCGATATTCGGATGCTTTTTCAGGACTTCTTCGCGAATGATGGGCGCCGGCTGATAGACAGGCTGCACGTGTTTGTCGTCCTCCAGCACCACGAGACCGGACGGGGCGATGCCGCCATCCGTGCCGTAGACCATGGCGGCATTGGCGTTGTTGGTCTGGTTGGCTGCGGCTGCGATGGTAGCGGCCGTATCGCCGCCGGACAGCGTGATCAACTGGTCCGGCTTCATGGTGAAGCCGTAAGTGGTCTGAAACGCCGGCAGGGCAGCAGCGGAGTTGACGAACTCGGAAGAAGCGGCAAGAACCACTTCACCGCCGTCGGCAACATATTTGCCGAAATCGGAGAGCGTCTTCAGCTTGTTTTTGTCCGCAACATCCTTTCGCAGCGCGATTGCCCAGGTATTGTTGGCCGAGGAGGGGGTCAGCCAGACGATCTTGTTGGCGTCATAGTCGAGCGTCTTTGCTTCCTGGTAGGCCTTGGCGGCGTCCTTCCAGAGAGGGTCATCCGCCTTGGAGAAAAAGAAGGCGGCGTTGCCGGTATATTCGGGGTAGATGTCGATCTCGCCCGCGGTAATCGCCTTTCTGACGACTGGCGTTGCGCCGAGCTGAATGCGATCCGTCGTCTCGATATTGTTCTTGCTGAGAACGGCGAGAATGATGTTGCCGAGAACGCCACCCTCCGTGTCGATTTTCGACGACACGACCACTTGCGCCTGAGCGATCGAAACAGAAAAGGCAAGCGCAAGTCCGGCGCCCGTCAACGTCATCAAGCGGTTCATGAATGGTCCTCCGATGGGTCAGCCTGCCGAACAGGCGAAAGGTCGCCGCCCGCAATTGCGGCTAAGCCTGAACGTACCGGAGAGAAAAAGGTTGCAATGCTGCCAGCATTTTTCCGGCAGATGTCAGGGTTCGCCGTCTCGTTTTCGGGCATCCTTTCCCATGACGAGCGGCATAAGAACCGACAGGAACAGAAGCCTGATGACGTGATGCGAGCCGACATAGGCGGTATCTGCGTGCATCATGACCGCCATCGCAGCCATCGTTTCGAGGCCACCCGGTGAATAGGCGATCATTACCGCATTGAGCGGAACGCCGGTCACGTGGGAAATCATCCAGGCAATACTGCCGGCGATCACCATGACGGCGATGGTGACGACAAAGCCCGCTACAAAGCCCTTGCGCACCTCCATCAGCGAGACATTCGAAAACCGTGTCCCGATCAGGCAGCCGATCAGCACATACACTGGAAGGCTGAGCCAGGTCGGGACGCCGCCTTCAGTGAGGCCGGTAATATGCGTGCCAATGGAGATCGCGACGCCGCCGAGCAGCAGGGCAGCAGGAAACTTCCAGCGCAGGAAAAGCCAGCCGGTCATCAGGGAAGCGACGATGGTCAGTCCCAAGGTGAGGAGATCCATCGGCGGTTTGGTGAGGAGCGGTTCGGTGCTGACAAGATCGAAATATTCCACGATCAGCGGTACGGAAAGAGTGAGCGCAAGTACCCTGACGCTTTGCACGATGCTGACGGTTGCGAGGTCGCTTTTCGTCTCGGCCCCGAGGCTGATGATATAGCTGAGGTGGCCGGGGGAAGCGCCGAGCATTGCCGTGGTCCTGTCGTAACCGAAGCCGTAATGCAGTATCCAGTAAGCGACATAGAGCATGATGACGACAGCGACGAGGACGACGACAAAGCTCACCGGCCAGGTCTTCGCAGCGTCTATCACGGAGGGCGTCACGCTCGTTCCCATCGAAATGCCGACAACGACGAAACAGGCATTGCGGATGAAGGCGGGAATGCCAAGCCTGAGGCCTGCCAGTCCAGAGATCGTCACCGCAAGTGCCGGGCCGGATAGAAAGGGTGCCGGGATATCGATGAGGCTGGCGAGCAGCGCACCTATGCTGCCGATGAGCGCGGTAAGCGCAAATGTATGGAATTCAGGCTTGATGATCATTGCGACGCTGATTGGTTGCTTGAAAAAGCTCGCGACCAAATGCGCCGCTTCCGTTCGCGAGGTCAACACGCGGGATCAAAAATATTCTGTCTCGCGCGGCTTCCTTAAAGAAAAGCCCGTGACCTCATGGGCACGGGCTATGGTGTAATCGCCAGAGAAGCAATAAGACGATCATGCAGCCGGAAGGGCAGCGACCTTCGGCATCGTGGTGTCGAGGCCAAGCAGAAAGTTGATCTGCGGCCGAGCCTTGACGAGATCGTCGATCGAATATTCGGCCAGTACGTCGAAGAAGGCGTTGAGCGCCTTGCGCAGTGCCGAATTCAGGCCGCAGCTGTCAACAAGAGGACATTCGACGGCGCCGTCCTCGAAACATTCCGCCATGGCGAAGCTGTCTTCGGTGACCCTGACCACATCGAACAGGCTGATCTTTTCGGCAGGCTTGCCAAGCCGCACGCCGCCATTGCGGCCGCGAACTGTTTCCACCAGGCCGGCCTTGTTGAGCGGCTGGAGGATCTTGAACAGGAACAGCTCGGAAACGCCATAGGCCTTGGCAATCTCCGGAATGCGGCTCAGATGGCCTTCATTTGCGGCGCAGTACATCAACATGCGCACGGCATAGTTGGTCTGTTTGGTCAAGCGCATGCTGGTCTCCTAACTCTCAATGTGGAGTTATATAGTCTCTTTTTCAGTTTAGAACAATTCCAGAAACCGAAAAAACTGGCATCCATCCGAGATTTCTCAAACAGCCTTGTTGACCGCCTTCATGATTCATGAACAAACAAGTCAAGAATCGGAATGTAATGGAGGCATTCACAATGGCAAGCTTGAAATCATATTTTTCCGCTGCCGTTTTTTCAGGGATGATGATCCTTTCCTGCGCACCCAAAGCCTGGGCAGAGGGAGAGGTTAATGTCTATTCCTATCGCCAGCCTGAATTGATCCAGCCGCTGCTCGACGCCTTTACCAAGGAAACGGGAATAGAGACGAATGTTCTTTTTCTCGACAAGGGACTGGTGGAACGCATCCAGGCAGAAGGCGTCAATTCGCCGGCCGATGTGCTGTTGACGGTCGATATCGCCCGGCTGGTCGAGGCCAAGGAGGGCGGTGTCACGCAGCCTGTTCTCAACGATCCCGTCATCGAAAAGGATATCCCCGCCAATCTGCGTGATCCCGAGGGCGAATGGTTCGGCCTGACGACACGCGGCCGGGTTGTCTATGCCTCGAAGGAGCGGGTGAGCCAGAAGGATATCACCTATGAGGAACTGGCGGATCGGAAATGGAAGGGCAGGATCTGCATTCGCGACGGCCAGCATTCCTATAATATTGCGCTGATCGCCTCAATGATTGCACATCATGGTGTCGATTATACCCGCACCTGGCTTACCGGCCTGAAGAACAACCTTGCCCGCAAACCTGATGGAACCGACCGCAGCCAGGCGAAATCAATCTTTTCCGGGGAGTGTGATATTGCCCTTGGCAACACCTATTATGTCGGCCTGATGCTGACAAATGACCGCGAGCCGGAAGAAAAGGAATGGGCGGGTTCCGTGCGCGTCATTTTTCCCAATGCGGGCGACCGCGGCACCCATGTGAATATTTCCGGCATGGCCCTGACGAAATACGCCCCCAACAAGGACAATGCCCTGAAACTCATGGAATTCCTGGCATCGCGCGAGGCACAGGAAATCTACGCCAGGCAGGTCTTCGAATATCCGGTGCTGCCCGGCGCCGAGCCGTCGGATGTGGTCAAGGGCTTCGGCCCCATCAATCCGGACAGGTTGCCGCTGACGGACATCGCCGCCCATCGCAAGCAGGCATCCGAACTGGTGGACGAAGTGGGCTTTAATGACGGCCCGACCAACTGATCTCGGGCCCTGCTTCCAGCACGATGAATTCCAGTCAAAAAAGCCCCGCTGCAAAACAGCGGGGCTTTTTTGTATGCCTGCTTGCGGCTTATTTCATCGTCGGCATGACGAATTCGGCACCCGACTTGATGCCAGACGGCCAGCGCGAGGTGATGGTCTTGGTCTTCGTCCAGAACTTGATCGAATCCGTGCCGTGCTGGTTGAGGTCGCCGAAGCTCGAAGCCTTCCAGCCGCCGAAGGAATGGTAGGCGAGCGGAACCGGGATCGGAACGTTGATGCCGATCATGCCGATATTGACGCGGCTTGCGAAATCGCGGGCTGCATCGCCGTCGCGGGTGAAGATGGCGACGCCGTTGCCATATTCATGCTTCATCGGCAGTTCCAGCGCCTCTTCGTAGTTCTTGGCACGAACGACCGACAGAACCGGTCCGAAGATTTCCGTCTTGTAGATGTCCATGTCAGGGGTGACGTGGTCGAACAGGCAGCCGCCGACAAAATAGCCGTCTTCATAGCCCTGCAGCTTGAAGTCGCGGCCGTCGACCAGAAGCTTCGCGCCCTGTTCCACGCCGCTGTCGATCAGGCCCTTGACGCGCGTCTGGGCTTCCTTGGTGACGAGCGGGCCCATATCGGCCTTGTCGTCGGTGTAAGGACCGATCTTCAGTGCCTCGATCTGCGGAATGAGCTTTTCAACGAGACGGTTTGCCGTCTCTTCGCCGACAGGAACTGCAACGGAAACAGCCATGCAGCGCTCGCCGGCCGAACCGTAACCGGCGCCCATCAGCGCGTTCACGGCCTGATCGAGATCGGCGTCCGGCATGATGATCATGTGGTTCTTCGCGCCGCCGAAGCACTGCGCGCGCTTGCCGTTCATGGCAGCGGTGCCATAGACGTAACGGGCGATCGGCGTCGAGCCGACGAAGGAAACCGCGCCGATATCGGGATCGGTGAGGATGGCGTCGACGGCACCCTTGTCGCCGTTGACGACGTTCAGGATGCCGGCCGGAAGACCGGCTTCGATCATCAGTTCCGCGAGGCGGATCGGCAGCGACGGGTCGCGCTCGGAAGGCTTGAGGATGAAGGCGTTGCCGCAGGCGATCGCCGGGGCGAACATCCACATCGGGATCATGCCGGGGAAGTTGAACGGGGTGATGCCTGCGCCGATGCCGACCGGCTGGCGGATCGAATACATGTCGATGGCCGGGCCCGCGCCTTCGGTGAACTCACCCTTCTGCAGATGCGGAATGCCGCAGACGAATTCGCAGACTTCAAGCCCGCGGACGATATCGCCCTTGGAATCTTCGACGGTCTTGCCGTGCTCGCTGGAGAGCAGCACCGCCAACTCGTTCATGTCTCGGTTCAGAAGTTCGACGAACTTGAAGAAAACGCGGGCACGACGCTGCGGATTGGTCGCAGCCCATTTCGGCTGTGCCGCCTTGGCGCTTTCGACAGCCGCGCGCAGTTCGGCGTCGCTGGCAAGCGCGACCGTAGCCTGAACTTCGCCCGTGGCCGGATTGTAGACATTCGATGTGCGGCCGCTGGTGCCCGGCACATGTTTGCCATTAATGAAATGACCGATTTCCTTCATGGTGTTCCTCCAGAATGTGATGGCGCAGCATTGCCTTTCGATTTGCACAAATCAATCGCCTGAAATAAGCATCAATTGTGCAAAAATAGACACAAGGAACGTGGCATGAACTGGGATGATGTACGTTTGTTCCTGAGCGTGGCGCGAAGCGGCCAGTTTCTTTCCGCGGCCAGAAAGCTCGGTGTGAACCATGCCACTCTCAGCCGCCGGGTTTCCGCGCTGGAAGCCGCCATCGGCACCCAGCTCTTCCTGCGCAGCACCAATGGCTGCGAACTGACGGAGGAGGGTCAGCGGCTTCTTGCGAGTGCGGAGCGCATGGAAACTGAAATGCTGAATGCCCAGGCCAATCTCGGTCGCGTCGATACGGCGGTTGCGGGAACGGTGCGCATCGGCGCGCCGGACGGCCTCGGCGTATCCTTCCTCGCGCCAAGGCTTGGCAGACTGACGGCGCGTTATCCCGATCTGAAAATCCAGCTCGTTCCGGTGCCGCGTTCCTTTTCGCTGTCGCAACGTGAGGCTGATATCGCCATCACTATCGAAAGGCCGGAACAGGGCAGGCTGATGTTTTCCAAGCTCACCGATTATTCACTCGGCCTCTATGCCTCGGCGAATTATCTGGCTGACTACGGAACGCCTGATGATGTCGAGGCACTGAAACGCCACCGGCGGATCGGTTACGTGGAGGACCTGATCTTTTCGCCTTCGCTGAACTTCACCGGCGAAATCATGCGTGACTGGGACGCCGCCTTTGAAATCTCAAGCGCTACCGGCCAGACGGAGGCAGTACGATCCGGTGCGGGAATCGGCATCCTGCACAATTACATCGCGGGCCAATATCCCGAACTTATACGGATCATCCCGCATCTCACCATCAGCCGGTCCTATTGGACGGCTTATCACGAATCCGCTCGCCAGTTGGTCCGTGTCCGCACAGTGGTCAATTTTCTCCAGGAACTCGTGGCCGAAGAACGACGCATCTTCACCTGATATCCGAAGCCCCGGCGTAATAGTACTATTAATTGTGCAAACCCGTCCGTTCTGGACTTGACAAAGGACGGCTGGTTGGACGACCAATGCAACCATTGGGAGATCGGAACTGACATGTCGACTATGATAAAAAAGCTTTCGCCGACGGGCCTCGGCGTGGCCGTGATGCTGCTTGGAATGCTGCTGTTTGCGTTGAACGACGCCATGGGGAAATGGCTCGTATCGACCTACAGCCAGGGCCAGGTGATCCTTATCCGAAGCGCCGCGGCGCTGGTCATCCTTGTTCCGATCGTCTGGAGAGCCGGCCTCTCCGGCCTCGTGAAAATCGAGCGGCCCGGCCTTCAGGCGGCGCGCGTCTTTTTCTCCACGGCCGAGCTTTTCTGTTTCTATTTCGCGGTCGCGGCGCTGCCCCTGGCGGACGTCATGACCTATTGGCTCGCGGCGCCGATTTACGTGGCTGCGCTCTCCCCGTTTCTGCTCGGAGAAAAGGTCGGCTGGCGTAGATGGACGGCCATTGGCATCGGTTTTGTCGGCGTTCTCATCGCGCTCAAGCCGAGCTCGGCAAGCCTCACCTCCGCTGCACTCTTTTCTATCCTCGGCAGCGCTGCCTTTGCATTCATGATGTTGTCCGGCCGCCAGCTGCGCAATACGCCCGACACGGTGCTCGCCTTCTGGCAGATCATCGGCGCGGCGCTTGCGGGCATTGTCGCCGTGCTCGTCACGCCATCGGGATGGCTGCCGGTGCAATCCGGTTTTGATCTTGCCTTCCTCGGCCTGCTCGGCGTCGTCGCCATGGCGGCGCATGTGCTGGTCAACCGGGCGCTCAAACTTGCCGATGCTGCAACAGTTGCGCCGCTGCAATATACGCTGCTGCTCTGGGCGGTCATTTTTGGATGGCTGTTCTTCGGCGATGTGCCCCAGACAAGTATCGTGGTCGGCGCGGGCCTGATTGTTCTTTCGGGCCTTTACATCTTCTTTCGCGAAAATACGCTCAAACGCCGTCGCGAAACCGCCGAAGATCTGGCCGCAGAGCAGGTTTGATCTCTGGTTGCGATCACGGGACTTGACGAAGGCGTGATCTTCAGGGAGTAAGAAGGGGCCCTGCGATGATTTGTCTCGCAAGGGCAGAGGAAACAAAGGTGCCGGGCCCCTCTGGCGAGAGTTTTACGGCGCTCTCGTGATGTCGGTACCGCCTGCAAAATTCGCCGGCGGATTAAAAACTATGAAAAACCTGAATGTGCTTCGCGCGCGTGCTTTCTGCGTGCGGCCTGACGCCCCGCGTCGGTCTGCAACCGTCCTCGTAATGAACGGTGACCGGACATGAGCGCTGCCCAGAAAACCACGCTCTCCTACTTCAAGTGGGCTTTTATCGTCACCATCGTCGGTCTCATCCTCGGCGGCTATCTTGGCTGGGAAATGACCGGTACGGTTGGCGGTACCGCGACGATCTTCTTCATCTGCGTCGTTCTGGCGGTGCTGGAAATCTCGCTTTCTTTCGATAACGCCATCGTCAACGCGAACAAGCTGAAGGACATGACGCCGGTCTGGCAGCACCGCTTCCTGACATGGGGCATTCTCATTGCCGTTTTCGGCATGCGTATCGTCTTCCCGCTGCTGATCGTTGTCGTCGCCGCCAATGTCGGTCCCTGGACGGCCATCGTCATGGCGGCAACCCAGCCGGAACGTTATGCGGAAATCATGCAGGACGCCCATCTGCCGATAGCGGCTTTCGGCGGCACCTTCCTGATGATGGTCGGTCTCAACTTCTTCTTTGACCATGAAAAGGACGTGCATTGGGTGCGCTGGATCGAGGAAAAGGCTGCGACCTATTCCTCCGTCAAGGGCATCGAGATCGCCTTCGTGCTTGTTGTCATGTTGATCTTTTCGCGCATCATCGGCGCCAGCGACAACCCGGAACTCGGTCCGGTCGCGGCCAACACGTTCTTCCATTCGGCGATCTGGGGTCTCTTGACCTTCCTGCTGGTAGAAGTTGTCGGCGGCATTCTCGATCGTAGCCAGGAAATGCTGGAAGGCGCAGCGAAGGGCGGTTTCGGTGCGTTTCTTTATCTCGAAGTGCTTGACGCCAGCTTCTCCTTCGATGGCGTGATCGGTGCCTTTGCGCTGACGCAGAACCTGTTCATCATCGCCATCGGCCTCGGCATCGGCGCCATGTACGTGCGCTCGATGACGATCATGCTGGTCGAGAAAGGAACGCTCGCCGAATATCGCTATCTGGAGCACGGCGCCTTTTATGCGATCCTGATCCTGTCGGTCATCATGTATGTGCAGACCATGGTGCATATACCTGAAGTCATCACGGGCCTTGGCGGCGCAACCCTGATCGGTATCTCGCTCTGGTCGTCGATCCGCTATAATCGGCAGCAGAATGCCGATGCAGTCGATGCCGCACGCGGCGCAGAGATTTGATCCACAATACCCCTGTCTTCCGCCGTCACGGCGGGAGACAGTTTTTAAGCATTGAGTTCGTTCTTGCCTCTTTTTATCGCCATTTACGCCTTGCAAACGCCTTCGCCGCGCGCGTCATTTATCCATTAAGTCCCTGATTTAAAATATAGTTGTGCGGCGCAGCAAAACTGGCACGATTTCTGCATCTCATCTTGCAAGTCCAGAGGGGACATATGGCCCAAAAATGGGTCAACAATTACCGCCGCGCCGCGCGATCTTTCGGATCTGCGCCGTGCGGCGGTTCTGTTTGTGGGGATGGTTCTTGAGTTTTTCGCGCTGTTGCATGAAAACGATAGGACAACGACTGGAAGGTTTATCGGCTTGCCTGCAGAACTTTCGCCCACGGCCGCCCTCGGGCTCTGGCATCGCGTCTCGATGGCGCAGGTCACGGCCGATGCGCCCGATTTGACCTTGCGTCAGACGGCCATCCTGCTGCAGATTTATCTTGTGCCGCCGCCGCATACCGTGCGCGGCCTCGCCGGCCTGCTGGGCGTGACCAAGCCGGTCATCACCCGCGCGCTCGACAGTCTCGGCGCGCTAGGGCTGGTTGACCGGGCCCGGGATGAGCGGGACAGGCGCAATGTCGTGATAAAGCGCACCGTCGCAGGCGCGCTTTATCTGGAAAAATTCGGCGATCTGATTATTGATCAGGCCCGTCATATCTAACCTCTGGACGTGAACCCCATGATGCTCGACCGCCGCCTGAATATCTTCCGCTCCGATCTCGCCGACGAAAAACTGCAAGGCGCGGTGCAGGCCGATCGTTTCGTCAGCGGATCTCCCGCACAGGTCGTGGTACCTGTCATCGGCCTGCGGCCCACGCCGGACCTTGTCGCCGGTATCGATACCGAACTGCTGTTCGGCGAGACCCTGCGCGTTTTCGACAGGGCGAACGGCTGGGCCTGGGTGCAGGCGGATGCGGATGGTTATGCGGGTTACGTGCCGGAAACGGCCATTGGTGATGTCGTCGCGGCCACTCACCGTATCGTTGCTCCCCGTACCTTTGTTTATCCTTCGGCCGAACTGCGCAAGCCACCGGTGGCGGCGCTGTCCATGGGCAGCCTGATCCGGATCGTCGGTGAAGAGGAGACCCGTGGCACCCGGTATCTCATGACCGAAAATGGCGAAGGCGTCATTGCCGCCCACTGCCGGACCGTCGATGCTGCCCCTGACGACGACTATGTCGCGGTGGCGTTGCGCTTCATCGAAACCCCCTATCTGTGGGGCGGTCGCTCCGGCTTTGGTATCGATTGTTCAGGCCTCGTACAGCTTTCCATGGCGATGGCAGGCCGGCGGGTGCTGCGCGATACCGACATGCAGGTGAAATCGCTCGGTGTGGAAATAGAGCGGGACGAGTTGCGGCGCGGCGATCTGGTTTTCTGGAAAGGCCATGTCGGGCTGATGGAAAATGAGGAAACGCTGCTGCACGCCAACGGCCATACCATGAATGTCGCGCGCGAAAATCTCGCTGCAGCCATTGAGCGCATCGGTTGGCTTTATGAAAAGCCGACGGCGTTCCGTCGCATGGAGGACTGAGGGAGCGCTTCACGAAATTGTTCCCGTCTTGCCCTTTGTGCGACAGCCGTCGCCGGCCTACATGCTGTCAATAATGGTACGGGACGGACACTGATGAAGACAAGAACGGCGGCACGATTGGCAGCGATCCTCGCGGCGGTCCTATTGAGCACTTCGACAGAGGCCCAGACGGTGTTCCAGAACGGTTTTGCCCCGGCACCCGACGCCTATGCCAACCTGCCCGGTGTAAAAGACCCTCGAACGCTCCAACCCAAGGTCCGTTATAACTGCCATAGCGAACTGGGAAGTACCGGATATTCACGTGGGCCCTACCGGACCGTCTTCGGCAGTCGCGGACTTCCCGTCCAGGGTTACCGCTGCACCGATGAAAACGGTATTTCCAGCTTTGGCGGACGTAACCCCGTTTCCAAGGATTGGTACCCCGGCATCAATCCCGTTGATCCGACTTTCTGACGCGGCGTGCCCGTAGCCCCTGGCTGAAAACGATAATGAGGTTGCCGGGAAATCAACGCGCGGGCGGCCTGGTGAGGCATTTGCCGGGCCGGTGCTCTGGACTTGTTGTCGCTTTTTCAGATAAATCTTCCGCATGACGGGTTGATACCTGCCGGGGTGCGGATTGACATCGGCTATTCTGACCTTTGGCCGATACTGGGGAATACAAGTATGACGAAGACCGATATAGCCACCCGTGTCCACAATCATACCTGGAAACTTGACCCGATCGTCCGCAGCCTGATCGATACGGATTTTTACAAGCTGTTGATGTTGCAGATGATCTGGAAGCTTTATCCGGAAGTCGACGCGACGTTTTCGCTGATCAACCGCACCAAGACGGTGCGGCTGGCCGAGGAGATCGACGAGATGGAGCTGCGCGAACAGCTCGATCATGCGCGTACGCTGCGTCTTTCCAAAAAAGAGAATATCTGGCTTGCGGGTAACACGTTTTACGGCCGCTCGCAGATTTTCGAGCCGGAATTTCTCTCCTGGCTATCAAGCTATCAGCTGCCGGAATATGAGCTTTTCAAGCGCGACGGGCAGTACGAGCTGAATTTCCACGGCCGCTGGATGGATACGACGCTCTGGGAAATCCCGGCGCTCGCCATCATCAACGAGTTGCGTTCGCGTAGCGCCATGCGCTCGCTCGGTTATTTCACGCTGGATGTTCTCTATGCCCGCGCAAAGGCCAAGATGTGGGAGAAGGTTGAGCGGCTGCGGGAACTGCCGGGCCTGCGCATTTCCGATTTCGGCACCCGCCGCCGCCATAGCTTTCTGTGGCAGCGCTGGTGCGTCGAGGCGTTGAAGGAAGGCATCGGGCCGGCCTTTACCGGTACGAGCAACGTGCTGCTCGCCATGGATTCGGACCTTGAAGCCGTCGGGACGAACGCGCATGAACTGCCGATGGTGGTCGCGGCGCTGGCGCAGACTGATGAGGAGCTGGCTGCCGCGCCCTATCAGGTTCTGAAGGACTGGAACCGGCTTTATGGTGGCAACCTGCTGATTGTTCTGCCCGACGCCTTCGGCACGGCGGCGTTTCTGCGCAATGCGCCGGAATGGGTGGCTGACTGGACGGGTTTCCGCCCGGACAGCGCACCGCCGATCGAGGGTGGCGAGAAGATCATCGAGTGGTGGCAGAAGATGGGTCGCGACCCGCGCAAGAAGATGCTGATCTTCTCCGATGGCCTCGATGTCGATGCCATCATCGACACTTACAGGCATTTCGAAGGCCGCGTTCGCATGAGCTTCGGCTGGGGCACCAACCTCACAAATGATTTTGCTGGCTGCGCGCCAAAAACCATCGCCAGCCTCAAGCCGATCTCCATCGTCTGCAAGGTCAGCGATGCCAATGGCCGGCCGGCTGTGAAACTCTCGGACAATCCGCAAAAAGCAACCGGTGAACCGGCCGAAGTGGAGCGTTACCTGAAATTCTTCGGCCAGGAAGATCACAAGGAACAGAAGGTTCTGGTTTGATCAAAGCGGGGCGCTCCGGTCGACGAAGCGCCCCTAAAGCCGCTATTTCGTGAACTGATGTGCGATATAATGGAAGAGGGCGCGAATACCCTGCGCTTCTCCACCGATCGATGAGTGGTGCCTTTCACTCAGCGACCAGCCGTAAATATCGAAATGCGCCCAGCGCCGGGTGTTGGTCACGAAACGCTTGAGAAACAGCGCGGCGGTGATCGATCCGCCCATGCCGCCGGAAGGCGCATTGGTAATATCGGCCGCGCGCGAGCGAATGTCCTTGTCGTATCCCATATAGAGCGGCATGCGCCACAGCGGATCGTCGGTATCGATGCTGGCTTCAGCGATGTCATGGGCCAGATCGTCGTCGTCAGTGTAGAAGGGCGGCAGATCGGGACCGAGCGCGACGCGGGCGGCGCCGGTCAATGTTGCCATGTCGATCATCAGGTCTGGCGCGTCCTCATCGGCATAGGCCAGAGCGTCCGCCAGAACGAGGCGGCCTTCCGCATCGGTATTGTCGATCTGCACCGTCAGCCCCTTGCGGCTCCGGTAAATGTCGCCGGGACGGAAGGCGTTGGAAGAGATGGAGTTTTCGACGGCGGGCACGAGGACGCGCAGGTCGACCGGCAGCTTCGCGTCCATGATCATCAGCGCCAGGCCAAGGACATTGGCGGCGCCGCCCATGTCCTTCTTCATCAGGGCCATGGACGCTGCGGGTTTTATATCGAGACCGCCGGTGTCGAAGCACACGCCCTTGCCAACAAGCGTCAGACGCGGATTACCCTTTTTACCCCAGTTCATTTCCAGAAGGCGTGGTGCGCTTTCGCTGGCGCGGCCGACGGCGTGGATGAGGGGGAAGTTTTCCTTCAGCAGGTCGTCGCCGGTGGTCACCCTCACCTTCGCCTTGTAATGGGCGGCAAGGCCCCGGAAAGCGATCTCCAGCTCATCCGGTCCCATGTCGTTGGCAGGCACATTGATGAGATCGCGCGCGAGGAAGACGCCCGCGAGAATGCGCTTGATCTCGCCGTCTTCGGCATCCTGGGGAATGAGCAGCTTCGCCCCGCTGGTTTTGGTGGTCTTGTATTTGTCGAAGCGGTAGCTGCCGAGGCCGAAACCGAGAGCGAGGCGATTGGCCGTCAGTGGTGCGGTCTCGATGTGCCACTCGCCTTCAGGCAGTTCGCGGGCGAGTTTGCCGGTGATGAACGGTATTTCAGAGGGATTGCCGCCAAGGCCGAGAAGCACGCCGCCGAGCGAACCATCGGCAGAGGGAACGAGCAGGATGGCACCGGCCTCCGCCTTGAACCCTGCTTTCTTTGCCCAGTCCAGAGCGACGGGGTCAATGGCGCCCTGCTCGATGTGGGCGGGCGTGACTGCGAAAACCGGCAGTGTACTGCCTGCCTTTGAGCTGAAAGGGGTCGGGCGTTCGATGAACTGATAGGGCGCCATTATATGCTTCCGTAAATGTCGAGAATCGGTGCGATTAACGCTCTGTTAGGGTTAACAGATTATTGCTTAAGCGAAAGTTGCGTCATGTGAGTCTGTCGTTTGTCGGGCGCAAGATTGATCATTCTTGGGCGAGGGCGCTGCCATGACTGCTTTTTCTTTGGCTGAGACAGGCCGGACAGGGTTGCTGCGGGGCGCGTGTTTTGCAGCATTGGTTCTTGCGGTTTCTGGATGTGCAAGCACCAACAAACCGGACCGGATGTCTACCGGCTCCATTCCCGCCGCCGCGCGCTCCTATGATCACATGAACATGGACCAGCTTCGCCAGGCGGAAGAAACCGCCGGCAAAGCCTATGAACGCAATCCCAAGGACAAGTCGGTGGGCATGAATTATGCCAGCGTCTTGATGATGACGGGCAAGAACACGCAGGCTCTTGCAGTCATGCAGCAGATAGCCATCGCCAATCCCGCCGACCGCGACGTGCTTGCCGCGTATGGCAAGGCACAGGCGGCCGCGGGACAGCTGGAGCAGGCGCTTTCAACCATCCAGCGGGCGCAGACACCCGATCGACCCGATTGGCGCCTCTATTCGGCCGAAGGCGCGGTGCTCGACCAGCTTGGACGTTCCAGCGAAGCCCGCTCCCGCTATCGGCAGGCGCTTGACCTGAAGCCGAACGATCCGAGCGTGCTCTCAAATCTCGGCATGTCCTATGTGCTATCGAGCGATCCGCGCACTGCCGAAACCTACCTGCAATCGGCCATCGCCCAGCCTGGCGCCGACAGCCGCGTTCGCCAGAACCTCGCGCTCGTTGTCGGCCTCCAGGGTCGCTTCGCCGAAGCAGAGCGCATTGCGGTACAGGAACTCTCGCCGCAGCAGGCCCAGGCAAACCTGACTTATCTGCGGGCAATGCTGTCCCAGCAAAATTCCTGGCAGCAGCTCGCAAAAAAAGACGGAAAGCCGGCGGGCTGATGCTTCGCGCGATGCCGCGTCCTTATATCCGGAACTTGACGCGTCGCCGCTAAATTCGGGCGAAATGTTTTTCAGAACGTGTCCAGCACGCGGATGATGGCAGGGCCTAGAATGACGGCGATGAGGACCGGCAGGAAAAATACAATCATCGGCACGGTCAGCTTCGGCGGTAGTGCAGCTGCTTTTTTCTCCGCTTCGTTCATGCGTTCGTCGCGGCCTTCCTGTGCGAGAACGCGCAGCGCCTGAGCGAGCGGCGTTCCGTAACGTTCCGCCTGAATAAGCGCTTGCACCACGCTTTTCACGGCTTCGAGCTGTGTTCGCGTGCCGAAATTCTCGAGAGCGACCCGCCGGTCCTGCAGGAACGACAGTTCCGCCGTCGTCAGCATCATTTCTTCAGCCAGTTCGGGGGACTGCTCACCCATTTCCTCTGCCACGCGGCGCATCGCGGCCTCCATGGACACGCCGGATTCGATGCAGATCAGCATGAGGTCGAGCGCATCCGGCCAGGCTTTCTTGATCGACGCCTGCCGTTTGTTCATGCGGTTCGACACATAAATATTGGGAGCATAGAAACCGATATAGCCGAACAGTAACACAGCCATCAGCCGGACGATGAAGGCTTTGTCGGAAAGATTGCCGAGCACGAAGATCCAGGTGAAGGCTACGGCCAGAAAAATGAAAGGCAGGATGAAGCGGGCGGCGAGAAACGTGTTGAACGCGTTTTGGGAACGAAGCCCTGCTGCCCGCAGCTTGTTCATCGTGTTCTTGTCCGCAAGCGCTTCCTGGAGGTTGAATTTCTCCACGATGCGCCGGGCGGACTTGTTATTGTTGCCGCGCAAGGAGGTTTTGCCTTCCCTGGTAACGGTCGCAAGCCGCTCGCGCTCGCGGCTGCGGATGAGATCGCGTTCCGACGAAACGGCTTTCATGCGTTTGGCAAAATCCTTCCGCTCGAAAACCGGCATGATGAGCGTATAAAGGGTGGCGAAAACCGCCAGCGTCACCAGAACGGCGACGATCGTTTGCGGATTGGTGAGGCTCGAAAGAAAACTCCCACTCATTCTGCGCCCTCAAATATCGAAATTGATCATTTGGCGCATGATGAATATCCCGATCAACATCCAGACGGCTGACGCCCCAAGAATGATATGGCCGCGAATATCGGTAAAAAGCACCGATAGATATTCGGGCGAGGTAAAGTGCACCAGCATCATGACGACAAAGGGCAGCGAACCGATGATGACCGCAGACGCCTTTGCCTCCATCGAAAGTGCATTCACCTTGGCACGCATCTTCTTGCGGTCGCGCAGAACTTTTGAAAGGTTCGACAGCGCTTCGGAGAGGTTGCCGCCGGCCTGCGCCTGAATGTTGATGACGGTGCTGAAAAAGCTCACTTCGAAAAGCGGCATTGTCAGCATCATGCGCTCGATCGCCTGCGGAATGCCGATGCCGACCTGCTGCGCGTCGACAACCCGCTGGAACTCAGTTTTCACCGGCTCCTGCCCGTCAGATGCGATCAATCGCACCGCGTCGTTCAGCGGCAAGCCGGATTTGATCGAGCGACACATGACATCAAGTGCGTTGGGAAACTCTTCGAGGAATTTTTTCTGCCGGCGCTTGAGGAGGAACGCCAGTGCCCAGCGCGGCAGCCCCAGCGCGATAACGGCGCCTATCGGTAGGGCGATAAGCAATGACAGGCCATAAAGAAGTGCGATGAGGGTGGCAAAGCCCGCCGCGCCGACGCTCAGCAGCTGAAACTGTCGCAGAGACAGCGTCAGCCCTGCCTGAACGAGCTTTTCGCGCAAACCGACATTTTTGGCCTTTTTTGCCCTCTCATTTTGTTTTTTCTCCATTTCCCGCAGGTTGTCCTGCATGGATTTACGGCGTTTGCTGAGCTCATGCACGCGGTCACGTGCGGCTTTGATGTTGGTGTGGTCCGTCTCCGCGGCCTGGACCCGCTTGAAGCGGCTGGTGGTCTTTTTTTCGACCTCTATCTGCTGGAAAAGAAAAGCGTAAGCGAGCGCGCCCGCCGAAACGGCGACGAGTGCGGCCAATAAGAGGATTGTCGGGTCCATGGCGGTCGCTTTCCCTTAGGAGGTCTTTTCCATTTCATCGAGCGCGGCGGCCAGGCGTTTTTCCTCGCCATAATAGCGTGCACGGTCCCAGAAATGGGGTTTGCTGATGCCCGTCGATACATGTCTGCCGATCAGTTTGCCGTTGGCATCCTCACCTTCGATTTCGTATCGCATCAAATCCTGAGTGACGATCACGTCGCCTTCCATGCCGATCACTTCCGTGATCTGGGTTATCCGGCGTGAACCATCACGCAGGCGCTGCGCCTGAATGACGACATCGATCGATCCCGAGATGATTTCACGCACGGTTTTGGCCGGCAGGGTGAAGCCGCCCATGGCGATCATGGATTCGATGCGGCTGAGGCACTCGCGTGGTGTATTGGCGTGCAGCGTTCCCATTGAACCGTCATGGCCGGTATTCATCGCCTGGAGCAGGTCGAATACCTCCGGTCCGCGCACTTCGCCGACGATGATGCGTTCCGGCCGCATGCGAAGGCAGTTCTTGACGAGATCCCTCATCGTGATCTCACCTTCCCCTTCGATGTTCGGAGGCCGCGTTTCGAGTCTGACGACATGCGGTTGCTGCAGCTGCAGTTCGGCGGTGTCTTCGCAGGTAATGACGCGCTCATCCCTGTCGATGAAGCTCGTCAGGCAATTGAGAAGCGTGGTCTTGCCGGAGCCGGTGCCGCCCGAGATGACGACGTTGCAGCGGACACGACCGATGATCTTGAGCAGGGTCGCGCCTTCGGGTGTGATCGCACCGAAACGCACGAGCTGGTCGAGCGTAAGCTTGTCCTTCTTGAATTTTCGGATTGTCAGCGCCGGGCCATCGATGGCGAGCGGCGGCGCGATGACGTTGACGCGCGAGCCGTCCGGCAGGCGGGCGTCGCATATGGGGCTCGATTCATCCACACGTCGGCCAACCTGGCTGACGATGCGCTGGCAGATGGAAAGCAATTGCGCGTTGTCGCGGAAGCGGATGTCGGATTCGATGGTCTTGCCGCCGACTTCGATGAAGGTCTGGCCAGAACCATTGACCATGATATCGGCGATATCGTCGCGGGCAAGAAGGGGTTCAAGCGGCCCATAACCGAGCACGTCATTGCAGATGTCTTCAAGCAGTTCTTCCTGCTCGGCAATCGACATTGCGAAATTCTTGATCGTGATGATGTCGTTGACGATATCGCGAATTTCCTCGCGCGCGCTCTCCGCATCAAGTTTGGCGAGCTGCGAAAGGTCGATTGTATCGATGAGCGCGGAAAATACCTGGCTCTTGGTATTGTAATAATCCTCCGTGCGGGCGCGCTTTTTTTGCGCCGGCTGCGTGACCGCCATCTGTCGCGCTACGGGTGATTGGCCCGGCTCGAGCGTGTCGATGGAGAGAGAGCGCGGCTCGGGCGCCGCCACCTGCATGGGGACAGGTGCGAGGGGATCCGGCTTCGTGCTTCTGGCTGGGCCCTCGGCCCCGCGTTTTCCGAACATCGGCGTTTCCGTCAATAGGCGCGGAGGGAATCCCTACTTGCGCTTGAGAATATTCTTAATTCTGTCCAGACCGCCGCGCCGGCTTTTGCGCAGCACCGTGCGACCGGTGATGGTATGGGCAATTTGCGAGAAGGTTTCTGCGATCTGGGATTTTTCATCCATTTCGCTAATCATGCGTCCGCTGTTTGCGGCGTTTCCAAACAATTGCGCCTCGAATGGAATGATCGCAATCGGCTCGATTTCCAGCGGGTCGAAAAAATCCGCCGGAGCGATTTCGGGTCGCTTCGGCATGCCCACCTGGTTGAGGATGAGATGCGGCAATTTATCGTTGGGGCGCAGTTTTATCAGCGCGTCGAACAGGTTCTTCGTGTTGCGAAGATTCGCAAGATCCGGAACCGCGGTAATGACGACCTCATCCGCTTCCGCAAGCACAGCCCGTGTCCAGTCGCACCATTGGTGGGGAAGGTCGAGGACGGCGACGGGGGCGCTACGCTGCAAAACCTCAAGGATCGGCAGAAAGGCCTGGCGGTCTAGATCGTAAGTCCGGTCAAGAAGCGACGGTGCCGCGAGCAGCGATAGGTGATCGGAGCATTTCGTCAAAAGGCGGTCGAGAAATACCTCATCCAGCCGCTCCGGCGAGAAAACCGCTTCCGCCATGCCCTGGGCCGGGTCCTGGTCGAAATCGATATTGGCTGTGCCATAAGCCAGATCCATGTCGGCGAGAATGGTTTCCGTCGAAAACAGGGTCGAGATGCCGAAGGCGCAATTATGTGCGACCGTCGAGGAGCCCACCCCACCTTTGGCGCCAATGAAGGCGATGTTGCGGCCAAGCGGCTCCGCTTCGGGGTCGACGAAGATCGCGGCGATCGAAGCCAGAAGATCGGCCATGTTGACCGGGGCGACCAGATATTCGGAAATACCGTTGCGGATGAGGTCGCGATAGAGCGTTATGTCATTGTGGCGGCCGACAATGATGACACGGGTGGAGGGGTCGCAAACCTCCGCGAGAGGAGCAAGATCATCCAGCAGCGAAGCCGGCGCGCTTGCCGTCTCCAGAATGATGAGATTTGGCGTAGGCGAGGCAGAGAACATCGTGGCCGCAGCGTTGATGTCACCCTTCGTCACCCGCAATGTTACCTTGCTCATGCGCCTGTCACCGGACAATGCGTCCATGACGCCCTGCATGTTGTCGCTGACGCAGAAGGCGTGGATGGAGATGCGGGGCAGGGGCCGCAGGCGGTCCATATCGGAGGTGCGCACCGGCTGCAGGGTGTCTGCTCCGTCGCTTGACTTGATGTCGTATTCTACAGCGCTCATCGTCTTTCCTGCCGTGACAATTGTTGGGACCGCATCAGTTTGCGGTGGCCGTGTTCTTGCCGTTACGATACGTATCGATAACCACTGCGCGGCGCTCGGCATCGATGGGGCTCATGCCGCGCGGGCCGACCAGATCCATCGGATTGGCGACTTGAGCCGCGAGATTGCTTTGCGAAGCGCACCCGAAATTGTACCAGTTCTTGTTGGCGAAGGTGTTGTCCGAAAGGTCTTCCGGCCATTGGCCGCATTGCCCGGTCATGGCGGTAATAGCGACATAGCTCAGTCGGATGGGGGCGGAGTCGCCGTTCGGCGAAGCCGCATAACGTGTCTCCATGATCTTGCCCGGTGCGACCCCGGCGCCGGACAGCGTAGTGCGGATCTGTTTCGCCATTCTAGCGGCGCTTGCCGAATTGGCTGATCCCGATGGCATCTGGATGTTGATGACACCCGTCGACATCGACGCATAATTCTGGGCGAAACCACGTATATTGTCCGCCATCGCCGTGGTGAGACGGCTATCGCCTGCCGAAACCGGGATATCAAGCGAATGTTCCGCTTCCGACAGGGTGATCGGATGGCGGGTCCGGTAATCGTCGGGAATGGCGTTGGTCGTGAGCGGATCGCGCGCACAGCCTTGCAGAAGGCCGGCGGTGAGCGCAACCATGGCGACGAGACCGGCGCGCCCCAGGGAAGAAGAGGAGGATGTTTCCCGCATGCTGTTTCCTGACCTGAGGAGGCCTGTTCTGAAGAGGGGGTTTCGTGCGCGTGTCGTCATTTGTAGATGAACCCCACTGATCCCTGATAGGGAGCTGCCTGAACCTGATCCTTGCGGCCATAGACCTTGTTGACACGGTTCATGAAATACATGGCGGCATCGTTTTCAGGATTGAAATTGTCATCCGGGCGGGCAATCTGGTTGCGCGCGACCGGGCGCACCAGATAGGGCGTTGCAATGATGACAAGTTCCGTTTCGTTGCGAAGGAAGTCCTTGCTGCGGAAAAGCGTGCCGAAAATGGGGATTTTCGACATGCCCGGAAGCCCCGACATGGCCTGGCGGATATTGTCCTGAACGAGACCTGCGATCACGATCGAACCGCCCGACGGAAGCTCGACCGTTGTCGATGTCTCACGTTTACGAACGGACATGTAGGTCGAACCCGGGATGTTGCGCCCGTAATTTCCGGTGACAACATTGCCCTCATAGGTCGGTTCGGACACATTGGTCTCTATCTTGAGGCTTATCCTGCCCGGTGAAAGCACCACTGGCCTGAAGTTCAAAGTGATACCGTAGTCGACTGTTTCCGTTTCGCGTTTGACGGTCGCGATACCTGTGTCCTTGTCGAGCGAAACATCCTGTTCCGCAGCAATTCGAAAATCCCCGCCGACATAAAATTTGGCCTGTTCGCCAGAGATCGCCGTGAGGCTCGGTTCCGCCAATGTCCGCATTACTCCCGCCTGCTCCATGGCATTCAGGTAAGAGGCAAATCTCAGGGAGCCGGAGCCAATCGCGCCGCTGGCGATGCGCGTGGCGCTGTCGATGGCATTCCCGAGGTTGGAGGGGTTTGAGAACTCGAAACCGTTGTTGCTTGTCGAGCTGCTGATCGAGCCGTTGAAGCCAAGTTGCTTCAGCACCTGTCTGCTGACTTCAGCGACGGTCACCTTCAGTGTCACCTGGTCCTCGCCCTCGATCGTCAGCATATTGACGATCTGCGATACCTGGCGATTTTCGGCGAAAATTGCTGCGTCACCCCCGTTATTTCCGCCCGTCAGCGAGATATTTCGGGTGGTGGCTTCACCGCCTTTCAAGAAGGCTTCGGCAAGCTGAACTGCACGCGCCGAATCTTGCGGTGTGCGTACCGATCCGGTGAGAACGATATTGTCGGAGACGATTTCGACTTTGATGTCGGATTCAGGGATGAAGCGACGAATATTGGCTTCAAGACCAACAATATCCCGCTCCACTTCCAGATCAAGGCTGACGATCTCGCGCCCACCCTCGCCGAAAATGAAGATATTGGTCTGACCGACTGTTTTTCCGAACAGGTAAATGCGTTTCGATGTACGCGTTACCGCATCCGCGAGGCTGGGATCGGCGACAAGAATGTCATGGGCGTCCTCAGGCAGGTCGATGACCAGCGCCTTGTTGAGACCAAGCTTCAGCCGCTTGCGGATGCCCGAGCCGCTTTCAGTGATCCGCACGATACTGGCGCTTTGAGCCTTTGCTTCACTGAAGCGCAGAAATTCGGGCGAATGCGGGCCCGGAACGCCTGAGAAGGCCACGCAGAACGCCAGCCCGCCAACGAATGATGAACGTAGGTCTTTTGCCAGACGTCTTGTCATGAACCCCCCGGTCATTGTGTTGCTCCTTGACCGCCCTTGACGATGGAGCCCGATTTGATCACCTGGATTTCTGGCTGCCCTGCACCGCCGTTGAGAAGATAACCGGCTGATAATGTATCGTTCTCCTGCGCATCGGCGACGGATCGCAAGGCCAGCGTCAGGCGATCCGCCATCTGCTGCGCGACGGTTATGATCTTTGCCTGTTCGGGGGTCAGTTCCAGTGTCGCTGTTGCGCCAACGACCGCAGAAATGCCGTCTTCGCCTTCCTTGATCTGCTGGTCGATTGCCAGGACGCGGACGTTGTTCAAGACATTCTCTGTCAGAAAATTACCGCCGTCACCCTTCCGGACCATGATGACGTCGACGCGATCATTGGGCAGAACGAAACCGCCGGCACCGGTTGAAACGGAAATCTCCGTCGCGACGGCGCGTTTGCCCGCCGGCAGAAGCGAAGACATGATGCGTGCATTGGAATCGACCACTTTTTCCGGCCGTATCGGCTCGCCCTCGAATAGGGGCAACCGCACGACTGCACCGGCAAGGTCTTTAATCGCGTCCGGATTTTTTGTGTCGGTTATGAAACTATCGACCACGTTGCCCTGCGGCCAGGGCGTCCAGCGAACAGAACTGTCATTCAGGCGGCTGCCGACGGGAAGATTTACTGAAGAAACCAGAACGTTGACCGTCGGCTCCTTCTGGATGATCGTTTCCGCCTTTTCGATGACCTGCTTCGTCCCGGAAATATTCATGGCGACAAGGCCGGCAAGACCGGCAGCCACCAGAGCAACGGACATAATGACGATACGCGACGGTTTCATGCTCGATCCTTGAGGGAATCAGATTCTTCTCCCCTCAGGATGGCGCGCGATTGGTGTAATTATGGTTAATATTGTGCTTGGATTTGTAGTTAATGATGCCTTAATTCCGGCAACGCAGTAATTCTCTCTAGGAGAGGCTGGCGATTGCCGCTTTTACTATCGGTGCGTCACCATAGGTCAGGAACCCTGCAATGGCGATGCCGATCCCATAGGGAATTTTTTTTGCCACGAGCAGCGAAGCCGGCACGGGAATGCCGCTGGCCATGATTTCCTGGGCGCGCGACCGCAAGAGCAAAATGCCGAGGGTCAGCAGTCCTCCAACGAATGTCACTGAAAGCAGAAATTCAACAAGGGAAACGTTGAAGCCGTACCACACCGCTGCGCCAGTCAGGAGTTTCGCATCTCCACCACCCATGACGTTTGCCGCAAAAAGCGCGAAGGAGGCAGCAAAAACTACGCCCGCCGCGGCAAGGCTCATTCCGAAAGTATGCCAGCCCATGCCGGAAAAAGGCGCGATCACGATGAACGACAGCAGCAAAATCAGCGGAATCCGGTTGGGGATAGTCATGCTTAGCAGGTCGGTAAACGCCGCGAATGCAAGGCAAAGCGGAAGTGCCAGGAAGATGACGGCTATAACCATGAAGGAAACTCCCGTTTATTCGAACACTTACAGGCGGCGTGCACAGGTATTCCAGGTATTGAACACAATGTGAAATGCCGCTCACAAGTTTTGAGCGGCATTTCGATTTCAGATTGGAAGCAATTAGAAAGTTGTGTTGCGGGCAGTCGTCATTACGCCGCCGATGCGGTCGAAGAGCGCGTCGAGCTGAGTGCCGACGACGCCTGCACCGCCAACGATTGCGACGGACAGCAGGGCAGCAATCAGGCCATATTCAATTGCCGTAGCGCCGGATTCGTCCTTGAGGAAACGAGCGAAAATCTTGGTCATGAGTATCTCCTAACTCTTGTGTAGTTCAGCACGCCGACAACTGTTCTCCGTTGTTCGGTTGCCTTCAAACTACAGACGAGCGATTTCCAAGCGCTTAAAAAAAACGATTAACTCAAAGTAAACGGCAGGATGAGTTTCCTTTGGTAAATAAATATGAAAAGTATTTAATGCATTTCTATATTTACTTATAAACAAACATATTCTGTCGAAGGGCTGTTCTCATTTTGGGAAAACGTATTTCTCAATGAGACACAGATGTTCAGTTATGATGCGGGGCGGCGCAGGTCGGGAATGCCAGGAATTATGCATGGTTACCGTGCGCATCACGCATTTTCGTCACTTAACGCTTCATTCACTAAAACCACGCATTCTTTGACGCGGTAAACTGCTGATTAGTGAGCAAGGGCAAAAAGCGTGTCATCCGGAAAACTGACGAAAATTGTGGTCGGCTTGTCGGTCATTCTGGGAGGGGCGTTCCAGCCCGGTTTTGCCCAGGAAGACATATTGCGCGTCTCGATGAACCACGCCCGCGTCCTCCGTCTCGACCGTCCTGTCAGCAAGGTTATCGTCGGCAACTCGAAAGTTGCCGATGCCACGGTTGCCGACGCCACCACGATCGTTCTGACAGGCCGCAGTTTCGGCACGACAAATCTCGTACTTCTCGACGCCGAAGGGAATCCAATCGTCGATGAGCGGATTCTCGTCTCCATTGATGAAGGCAATACGGTCCGTGTTTTCCGCCAGACGGAGCGAACCGTTCTTTCCTGTACGCCCAATTGTGAGCAGCATTCGCAAAACAGTGGCGACAAAGACGCCCAGCCTTAACAAGGCTTGGTCCGCCTCAAATCCGAACGATCGAGCCGCCGTATTCGATGACGTGAAGGCGTGAGCCTTGGCTCGTCATCTGCATCTTTTCCTAAGGGTAAGATTCGCGCTGGACGTCAGCAAAACGAAAAACCGCAACATGTACCCCTGCGTTCTGCAGGAGGGCCAAATGTTGCTGTTTTTTCGTCTAAGTATTTGATCTGGCTAAGATCAAAATGGAATGGTGCCCAGAAGAGGACTCGAACCTCCACACCCTTGCGAGTACCAGCACCTGAAGCTGGCGCGTCTACCAATTCCGCCATCTGGGCGACGGAGAGCGATGTACGAGGGCAGCCGCCCGGTGTCAACAGGCTTTTTGAACTTTTATGACGGTCATTGATTTTAAAGGGAAAAAACTTGTCTGATGCTGTTGAAACCCGTCGCCGGGTCAGGTGTCGAGGCCTTCGTGCTTCGTCTTGTCGACATGACCGAGGTCTCGGTCCGGGTCGATGATGTCGCGGATTCTCTGTTTGAGCTCTTTTGGGCCGGGAAAACCGCCGTCACGTTTACGTTCCCATATAATGGTACCGTCCACCCCGATCTCGAACACGCCGCCGGTCGAGGGGACAAGGCTCACTTCGCCGATATCCAAGGCGAAGGTTTGCAGGATCTCCTGCGCCATCCATCCAGCCCGCAGCAACCAGTTGCACTGGGTGCAGTAGCGTATCGTTATGCGCGGTGTGGTGTCGGTCATCATCACGTCTCCTTCGCGGCCGAGTCACGATAATGTTAACTTTAACGATCATGTTTTACCCGGCATATGCTTGTTCTTATCACGGGGCTTTGCGAACAGATAAGTCAATCGAATGCTCAAACAGAGAGATCCTATGGCCCAGTTCGACAATAATCGTCAGCGTCTGTTCGTTCCCGCCGTTGCACCGCTTTATAACGGGACACACGATGTGGTGGAGACCATTTTGCGTGTCACGGCGGGACTTCTGCTGGTTACCCATGGGTTCGGCAAGATTCTCAATCCCTTCGGGGCGGTCGGCATGGTGGAGAGCCTCGGTTTTTACCCGGGCGTCTTCTGGTCGCCGCTGCTGGCGGCAACGGAATTCTTCGGCGGTATTTTCATCGCCATCGGCCTTTTCACGCGGCCGGCATCCTTCGCCGCCATGATCGTCCTTCTGGTAACGGTCTGGTTCCATGGTGTGGTGAAGGCGGAAGGTCTGGGCGGTGCGGAAAAATCGATTCTCTGGGCGGCGATTTTCCTGTTCTTCGCGATTCGGGGCGGCAACCGGCATTCGGTCGACGCGAAGCTCTCGCGGGAATTCTAATATCCAGTGGCAGGGCCCATGCTGTGCCACGCCACTGCTGCCGTACCTCTTGAAAATCCCGTTTCATCATGATGAAGCTTGGATTCAATCGGCGAAACCCGCCGGCTGAATCATCTGTTATCATCAAGAGGTCGCATGCGCGTCGCAATTATCGAAAACATGGCGGGCACGCCGCATGGACAACTCGGCGTGGCATTGGCGGAGGCAAATGCGGAGGTACACGTCATTCGCGCCTATGCGGGGGAACCGCTTCCGAAAGATGCGGGCGGTCATGATGCCCTTATCGTTCTGGGCGGAGAGCAGAACGCACTCGACGATGCCCTCTATCCCTATCTTCCAGAGCTTGCGCGTTTGATGAAAACCTTTGGCGATGCGGGCAGGGCAGTCATGGGTGTTTGCCTCGGCAGCCAGCTGCTGGCCCGCGCTTATGGTGGCGATAATATTCTTTCCGGTCCACCGGAATTCGGCTGGAAAAAGGTGTCCCTCACGGAAGAGGGCATATCCGATCCGCTTTTGGCCGGGCTGGATAGAGCTTTTCCGATTTTTCAATGGCACTGCGATACATTTACACTACCACCCGGTGCCACCCGGCTTGCGACCAATGCCGCGACACGGAATCAGGCCTTTCGCCTCGGACGGGCGGTCTATGGCACACAGTTCCATTTCGAGGCCTCCGCCGCAGTCGTTGACGGCTGGTGCGAGGCCTTTCCCGCTTCCATCGAAAAAATGGCGCCCGGCTGGCTGGCACAATATCCCGATCATCGCGACCTGCACGCAGGGATGGCGGATGCAGCGGGTCTGGAGATTGCCCGTGCCTGGGTGCGGCTCATCTGACGAATTTTCTGTTGCGAATATCATGGTGCCAGACCAGAATTGCGTGGAGTTCAATTTTCAGCGCGAAGGAGCCGCAAAGCCCATGTACAAATTCGAGATCTATCAAGACAAAGCCGGAGAGTTTCGCTTTCGCTTCAAGGCTTCGAACGGCGAGACGATGTTTGTCTCTGAAGGCTATAAGGCCAAGGCCTCGGCCATTCACGCGATCGAGTCGATCAAGAGAAATTCCCCCGGCGCCGATACCGTTGATCTCAGCACCATGACGGCCTGAGTCGTACAATGAGAACCGGAATGCAATTTACCTGCCAGAAATGAAGGGCGCATTGGTGGGTGCCGGCGTAAAGATAAGATTCAGTCTTTTTTGATAATCTTCCGTTAGCATTTGTATTTCGAGGTCTCCGGGTGGCGCCAGTGCGCCCCCGATTTGTTTTGCGTACGGGTTCTCATGCGTTCTTCGGCTGTGCCAGCACTTCTTTTCGGTTGCCTTCTGCTTGGCGGCTGCACGTCCAGTTCCGGTCCGGAAAGCCTGGTTGCCGGCTTGCCGTCAAAGGAAACCACGAGTTCTGTCACGCCATCAGCGCCGGTGCCGCAGGCAAGTGTCGGCTCGCAGCCGATAACCGCTCAACCGCGGCAGGAAGTACTGGCCTGGGGTGGGCCGGTGCCGGAAGAGCCCAAGGCTTTTTCCGCCGTAACGCCGAGGGCGTCGCTGCCGCAGGATGCGCCTGAAATCCGTTTGCCGGTCCCGCCGCAGGCCGGGATGATACGGCCGGCTGAACGGCCGATGGAGCGTCCGGTCCAATTGGCCATGGCGGCGGCTCCGGCGGCGAGCGCCGGTGCGCAGATCCGCTCCCGCATTTTCCGTTCCAGCTTCAGCGATGCGAAACCGATCAATTTCGGCCGGGTTCAGCCGCGGCATTTCCAGGTGCACGGCGTGGATGTGTCGCGCTGGCAGGCCAATATCGATTGGCCGTTGCTGCGCACCCGCGGGGCCAACTTCGCCTTCATCAAGGCCACGGATGGCGGCGATCACCTTGATCCGATGTTCCGCACCAACTGGCAGGGTGCAAAGGCCGCGGGCATTCGCCGTGGCGCCTATCACTTCTTCTACTGGTGCCGTTCGGCCAGCGAACAGGCAGACTGGTTCATTCGCAACGTGCCACGCGATCCCGACGCGCTGCCACCGGTGATCGATGTGGAATATAACGGCGAGTCGAGCTGCAAGATGCGCCATTCCCGTGAGCGCGTTCTGGAAAAGATGCGCGTCTTCATGAACAAGCTCGAGCGCCATTACGGGCAGCGGCCTATCATTTATACCGCGCCGGATTTTTACAAGGATAACCTGACCGGCGAGTTCCTGGACTATCCTTTCTGGCTGCGCGCCGTCGCCCAGCACCCATCGGTGGTCTATCCCGGTCGCAAATGGCTGTTCTGGCAATATTCCGGCTCGGGCCTGTCACATGGCGTCGATGGCCGCATCGATCTCAATGTCTTCAACGGCAGCGAAGATGCGTGGCACCGCTGGGTAGATCGCCGTTCCAGCTGAAGGATCGCCCGTGTCAGCGCGCGAATTTTCTGGCGCCCGCGACGCACAGCACCACAACCAGCGTAACGGCAATCATGGCAGGGCTTACCTCTTCGTGCAGCAGGGTTGCGGCAAGCGCGAGGCCGAAGAACGGCTGCAGCAGCTGCAATTGTCCGACTGCCGCAATGCCGCCCTGCGCCAGGCCGCGATACCAGAAGATGAAGCCGATCAGCATGCTGAACAGGGAAACATAGGCAAGGCCGCCCCAAGCTTGGGGATCGATGCCGGCGAGCGTTTGCGGCCCTGTGAAAAACGCGAGCGGCAGCATCACCGGCAGGGAGAGAACCAGCGCCCAGGAAATGACCTGCCAGCCCCCCAGCCTGCGGGAAAGGGCGGCACCCTCTGCATAACCAAGTCCGCAGACGATGATTGCGCCGAGCATCAGGAGATCACCGGTAAGCGAGGCCTCAAGCCCGGTCGAAAATGAATTCCACATCGAAAAGCCCGCCACCAGGGCGCTGCCCGCGCAGGAAAAGAGCCAGAAGGCCGGGCGCGGGCGCTCGCCTCCGCGCAGAACCGCAAAGATTGCGGTGGCCAGCGGCAACAGCCCGACAAAAACAATGGAATGCGCCGAGGTAACGTGTCGGAGGGCAAGCGCCGTCAACAGCGGAAAGCCCACGACAACCCCAAGCGAGACGATGAAGAGCGATGTCAGATCATGGCGCGCCGGGCGCTTTTGCCTGAAAACAAGCAGCAGCACCACCGCCA
Source organism: Agrobacterium sp. 33MFTa1.1 (assembly GCF_004328495.1). Lineage (NCBI taxonomy): Bacteria > Pseudomonadati > Pseudomonadota > Alphaproteobacteria > Hyphomicrobiales > Rhizobiaceae > Agrobacterium > Agrobacterium sp. 33MFTa1.1. The sequence goes on from NZ_CP036358.1 coordinate 2,689,137, forward strand.
ATAGACCCGCAATGCTGGCGCGGGCCACAGTGAGGAACACGGGATCGAAACCCGTCACCGCAACGCGCGTGGCGGGCAGCGAGCCGCTAAATATCACCACGCCCGTCAGACCGTTCAGCCAGCCGCTTGTCGCCTTGTCCATCGTCATCTCCTGCATTTTGTCCTTCTTCCTCCGGAACTGCTGGCGGCAACAGCGACAGTCATGTACAATTTAAAGAAACTGTTATGGTTGATGTTCCAGTACGGATGGAGAGAGTTGTGGACGGGCGGTTTTCAACCCTCGCGCAGATCGAACCCGGTACGCGCATAGAAAAGGTCATGGCGAGCATTCGCCAGCGCATTGCTTCGCGCAGCCTCGTTCCAGGCGCGCGCCTGCCTTCGGTGCGCGGGCTGGCGAAAGCCATGCACGTTTCCACCTCCACTGTTGTCGAAGCCTATGACCGGCTGGTGGCCGATGGCACGATAAGCTCGCGGCCGGGCTCCGGATTTTTTGTAGCCGGTCCGCTTGCGCCCCTGTCTCTCGCCGATATCGAGCCCCGGCTTGACAGGGCGGTGGACCCGCTATGGGTATCCCGTCAGGCGCTGGACGAAGGGTCCGTCCTTGCCAAGCCCGGTTGCGGCTGGCTTCCCGCGTCCTGGATGCCGGAAGAGGCAATGCGGCGGGCGATCAGGGGGCTTGCGCGCGCGGATGCCGCCCTGCTGACGGATTATGCGAGCCCGATGGGGCTTCTGCCGCTGCGGCAGCTCCTGTCGCGCAGGCTGGCCGATCACGGGGTTCAGGCCGGGGCCAGCCAGATCATGCTGACCGATTCCGGTACCCAGGCAATCGATCTCCTGTGCCGCTTTTTGCTGCAGCCTGGAGATACAGTAATCGTCGACGATCCATGTTATTTCAATTTCCACGCCCTTTTGCGCGCGCACCGCGTCAGGGCCATTGGCGTGCCTTATACACCTACAGGGCCGGACCTGCCTATTTTCGAGCAGGCGCTGAAAGAGCACCGGCCACGGCTCTATATCACCAATTCCGCGATCCATAATCCCACTGGCGCGCGGCTCTCCGCCGTTCATGCCCACCGTTTGTTGATGTTGGCCGAACAGTCGGGACTGACCATCATTGAGGATGATATTTTCGCCGATTTCGAAACTCAGGCCGCCCCGCGTCTGGCGGCCTTCGACGGCCTGAACCGCGTTGTCCAGATCGGTAGTTTTTCAAAAACACTGTCGGCTTCCGTGCGCTGCGGTTTCATAGCAGCGCCCCTGGCGTGGGTGGAAGCGTTGACCGACCTCAAGATCGCCACCGCTTTTGGCGGAGCGCATTTCTCAGCCGCGCTGGTCCTGTCGCTTCTAACGGATGGCAGTTATCGCAAACATGTCGAGGCGCTTCGTCTGCGGCTTGCGGCGGCGATGCCGGAGTCGGCGGCGCGCCTCATCTCACTTGGATGCGTGCCGTGGATCGAACCGCAGGCGGGCATGTTTTTATGGTGCCGCCTGCCGGAAGGCGCGGATGCTGCCGATGTGGCGCGCCGCGCGCTCGCGCAGCAGTTGGTGCTCGCGCCGGGGAATGTGTTCAGTTCCTCGCAGAGCGCGTCCGGTTTCATGCGTTTCAACGTGTCGCAAATGGGTGGTCCACACGTCATGACCGTGCTTGCAGACGCTCTTCGTCAGCCGCCCGTTTCACCTTCGTCCTGACCGCAGGGGCGACTGATCGGAACAAAATCGCGGGAACGTCGTTTTCTCGGCAGAATGAAGAGGAGGAAACACCATGACATTCGATCCCAACAACCCGCGTCCGGACCGCGATCTTCGTCCGGAACTGAATATCAATAACGAACCGCGTGCCCGCACCTCGTCGTCCTGGGTGCCATGGCTGGCAATCATCGTCGTCGTATTGGTGGGCGTCTTCGCCTGGTCGCAGATGAGCGGCCCGACCACCGATCCGGCCACGACGTCGTCCACTACGCCACCCGCTGCGACGGACCAGGCGCCGGCACCGATGGCACCGACTACCCCGGCAACGCCGCCGGCAAATAACGCCGCCCCGGCAAGTCCGAACACGGGTGGAACCCAGACCCAGCCTTAATGGCTGACTGGACATGATGAAGCCGCCTGCTTCCGAGCAGGCGGTTTTTTCGATTGAGCAATCGCTGGTTTGCTCGCTCAGAGCTGGTCCATGGCGGAAGGATGATTGGAGACTTTTGACCAGCGGGTGATCGATTCTGCCGCCAGCGCCGAAAGCGTAATATTTCCGAAGCGGGATAACAAAATGCTCTCCGCCTCGGTCATGGCCTCGAAAAGTGCAGCATTGACTGCCTGTTCAATAACACAATCCGGATTGTCACCTGCCAGCCCGATAGAGAACAGTCCGGGTGCGCCAAGCGCTCTGTAGATATCGAGTAATGTAATCTCATCGAGTGGGCGCGCCAGAACCCATCCTCCGCCATGTCCTTTTTCCGAAGAAACATATCCCTGCTCGCGCAGGCCCGCCATCGTCCTGCGCACCACCACCGGATTGGTCTGCAACATGGCTGCGATACTTTCCGAAGTCGCCGCGCCCTCGTGTTTTTCCATATGGATCAGAATATGCAGCACCCGGGAAAGTCGCGTGTCGTGTCTCATTGTTGAAGCCCGCCTGTTTGCATTCACGCTTACCACCCTCCGGCTGACGTAACAATATAAGTTGCATGACCATTGACTCGATCTTTCATGTAACAGTATAAGTAGCATGATATGGACCGCGGTTACGGTCGGTCTCAAACTATGGGTGCATCATGAAATTCGACGTGATCATAATAGGCGGCAGTTACGCCGGGTTATCCGCCGCCCTGCAGCTGGGCCGCGCAAGGAAGCGGGTTCTGGTGGTGGACGCAGGCGAAAGACGAAATCGCTTTGCCAGCCACTCCCATGGTTTTCTTGGGCAGGACGGCAAGGCGCCCGGCGAGATCGTGAGCGAGGCACGTAGCCAGATCGAGCGCTACCCGACGATCGAGTGGGCGCGGGGGAGGGTAACGGATGCGGAAGGGACTTTTGGTGACTTTGAGGTTGAAATCGATGGCGGTCGCCGTGAAAGCGGCGCCCGTCTCATTCTCGCCATGGGCGTCACCGACGAACTTCCGGATATAGCCGGGCTGAAGGACCGCTGGGGGTCCTCTGTTTTCCACTGCCCTTATTGCCATGGCTACGAACTGGATCAGGGAAAGATCGGCGTTATCGCGGCTTCACCTCTGGCCATACATCATGCACTGATGCTCCCGGACTGGGGGGAGACGACCTTCTTTACCAATGGCGTCTTCGAGCCGGATGCTGATCAGGATGCGCTTCTGTCTGCTCGCGGGGTCCATGTGGAAAAAACGCATATCCGGGAAATCGCCGGACATGCGGATATCGCTCTGGTGGATGGGCGTAATGTTGCACTGGCGGGCCTTTTCACCCAGCCGAAATTGCGTATCGCCTCAGACTGGGTAAAAAAACTTGGCTGCGCCATCGAGGAAGGACCGATGGGATCGACCGTCGTTACCGATCCGATGAAACAGACCACCATTGCCGGCATATTTGCCTGCGGCGATGTGGCAAGGGCTGCCGGCTCTGTCGCCCTTTCGGTTGGCGACGGCGCAATGGCCGGTGCGGCGGCGCATCGGTCGATCCTGTTTCCGCAATGATCAGTGTGAAACGAGGTTGAGCCAGCGCCCCGGTGGCATGCCGAAGGCATTTTTGAAATGCCGCGTGAAATGTGCCTGATCCGCGAACCCGCAGGCGAAGGCTGTTTCCGCAAGGCTGCCACCGGCCCGCATCATCTCCTTGCATTTTTCCAACCGCCGCATGATGAGATAACGGTGCGGGCTCGTTCCGAACAGGAAACGGAAATGCCGAAAAAGCGTAAAGCGGTCGAGCCCGCTTATCTCTTCCAGCTCTTCCGACCCCACGGTTGCGGCGCTGTTCTCCAGCAGGTAATTCCTGCACCGCAGGACGGCCGCCCTGTCAACTCGCTTGATATTCCCAGTTCTTTCATTCGAATGTTTGCAGAGCAGATCCGCAAGTCGCGCCTGCCAGTCTGTCACAAGTAGATTGTCCGGCTCGCTTTCGAGGTTGGCAAGCACTTCGATCAGGCATAGGCGAAAGGCCTCGTCCTCGATAACGGGATGTTTGGAAAAAGGCAGCGACTTATGTCCTGCCTGCATCATCTTTTCAGGCGGAAGGTAAAGCATGCGGTAGCGCAGGCCCTCATCCGTGCCGGCGCCGCCATCGTGAACTTCGTCGGGATGCAGCACGATCACATTTCCGGGCATGCTGAAATGCGATGCGCCACGATAGGAAAAGGTCTGAACGCCTGAGAGCGTAACGCCCAGCGCATAGGTATCATGCCGGTGCGGCGCGTAAGCATTACCGTGAAAGCGCGCTTCTATGCGCTCGAAACCGTCGCTCGCGGGGGCCTGCACGATGCCCTCGAATTTGCACGAACGTTCAAGATCGGTGGCATGCAGAGGCTGTAGGATTGCTTCTCCTTCGTAACCACAGCCAGATTGAGTTCGCATGTTTGATACCAAGATCGCCGTCGTCCTTCGTGACGACCTTGCCGTTTGGCAAAAATTGAACGTCACCGCATTTCTCATGTCCGGGATCGTAGCTCAGACCGGAGAGATCATCGGGGAACCATACCGCGACGGGGCGGGGAACGTCTACAATCCTCTGTCTGTCCAGCCGATTGTCGTGATGGCCGCGGATCAGGAGGCATTGCGCAAAATCCATCAGCGTTCTCTTGAACGTGATGTCACGACATCGCTTTATATCGAGGAAATGTTCTCCACCGGACACGACGCGGCGAACCGTCAGGTCTTCTCGGAATTTTCTCCGGAAACCGCAAAGGTTGTCGGAATGGCGCTTAGAGCCGATAAGAAAATTGTCGACAAGATTACAAAAGGCGCGAAGCTGCACGCCTGAGAACGGTGTTTTTGAAAGGAAAAGGGAGGCCGCAAGCCTCCCTTTCAAAAGCAATCGCGGTACTTCGCCGCTTATTCGTCGTTCATCTTCAGCGCGGCGATAAAGGCTTCCTGCGGAATTTCCACCTTGCCGAACTGGCGCATGCGCTTTTTGCCTTCCTTCTGCTTGTCCAGAAGTTTGCGCTTGCGTGTGGCGTCGCCGCCGTAGCACTTCGCCGTTACATCCTTGCGCAACGCGCGCACGGTTTCGCGGGCGATGACCTTGCCGCCGATGGCGGCCTGGATCGGGATCTGGAACATGTGCGGCGGAATGAGTTCCTTCAGCTTTTCGCACATGCCGCGCCCGCGCCGGTCGGCCGCCGAGCGGTGGACCAGCATGGAAAGCGCATCGACGGGATCGCCATTGACGAGGATCGACATCTTGACGAGATCGCCTTCGCGATAGTCGATGATGTTGTAGTCGAACGAGGCATAACCCTTGGAGATCGATTTCAGACGGTCGTAGAAATCGAACACCACTTCGTTGAGCGGCAATTCATAGGTGATCATCGCGCGGTTGCCGACATAAGTCAGCTCGGTTTGCAGTCCACGCCGGTCCTGACAGAGTTTCAGGATGCCGCCGAGATATTCATCCGGCGTCATGATCGTCGCCTTGATCCAGGGCTCGCGGATTTCCTTGATCTTCACCACGTCGGGCATGTCCGCCGGGTTGTGAAGTTCCTTTTCCGTGCCATCCGTCAGCGTCATTTCATAAACGACCGAAGGCGCTGTCGCGACGAGATCGAGATTGAATTCGCGCTCGAGGCGTTCCTGAATGATTTCGAGATGAAGCAGGCCCAGGAACCCGCAGCGGAAACCGAAGCCGAGAGCGGCAGACGATTCCATTTCGAAGGAGAAGGAGGCGTCGTTAAGGCGAAGCTTGCCCACCGCCGCGCGCAAATCTTCGAAGTCGGCCGCATCGACCGGGAAGAGGCCGCAGAACACCACGGGCTGCGCGGGCTTGAAGCCGGGCAGCGCCTGCGCCGTCGGACGTTTGTCGTCGGTGATGGTATCGCCAACGCGTGTATCGGCCACCTCCTTGATCGAGGCGGTGATGAAGCCGATCTCGCCGGGGCCGAGGCTATCGACATTGACCATCTTCGGGGTCAGGACACCGACGCGCTCGATGCCGTATTTCGCGCCCGAACCCATCATGCGGATCTGCTGGCCCTTGCTCAGCACGCCGTCAATGACGCGCACGAGAACCATGACGCCGAGATAGGTGTCGTACCAGCTGTCAACAAGCAGCGCTTTCAGCGGCCCGTTTTCGCCGACATCGCTCTTCGGCGGCGGCAGGCGGTGGACGATGGCTTCCAGAACATCGGGAATGCCAAGACCTGTCTTGGCGGAAATCATCACGGCGTCGGAAGCGTCGATGCCAATGACTTCCTCGATCTGTTCCTTGATGCGGTCAGGTTCGGCTGCCGGCAGGTCGATCTTGTTGAGAACGGTGACCAGCTCGTGATTATTGTCGATGGCCTGATAGACGTTGGCGAGCGTCTGGGCTTCCACACCCTGCGATGCATCGACCACCAGCAGCGAGCCCTCGCAGGCCGAAAGCGAGCGGGAGACTTCATAGGCAAAGTCGACGTGGCCGGGCGTGTCGATAAGATTAAGCACATAGGTCTCGCCGTTATTCGCCTTGTAATGCAGGCGCACGGTCTGAGCCTTGATCGTGATGCCGCGCTCGCGCTCGATATCCATCGAATCGAGGACCTGTTCCGACATGTCGCGTTCGGCGAGGCCGCCTGTCGACTGGATCAACCGGTCGGCCAGCGTCGATTTGCCGTGATCGATGTGGGCAACGATCGAAAAGTTGCGGATATGGTCCAGGGGCGTGCGGGTCGAATTTGTGCTCATGTTCCGCGCTATAGCAGGGGCTTGTCATGCCGCAAAGCGGGAATTTGGTTAAAAGCCTTTTAAAATCGGCTTTTCAGATCGCAAATTGCTCCGGCCAGTCACGGCGGGTGGCCACCTGTCCTTCGGTGCGCAGCCTTGCCACTGCGGCAAGATCGATATCGGCGATCAAAAGGCTGCTTTGCGTCACCGCATCACTTTCGCTTTCCGCGACGATGCCGGATGCTGGCATGCCGTAGTCCGACGGCACGTAAAGAGCAGCGCGACCACGATTTTCATCGACGGCCGGGGACCATGGCGCTTCCCCGGCGGTGGGCGATGACAGGACGGAATACTGGTTTTCCAGCGCCCGCGCCTGCGCGCCGATGCGGACCCGATAGGCACCCGCGAGGGTATCGGTGCAACTGGGCGCGAGGACCAGTTCGACGCCGAGTTCCGCCAGCCTGCGGCCAAGCATCGGGAACTCGTTGTCGTAACAGATGAGAATGCCCAGCCTGCCGATCTGCGTATCAAACGCTTTAAGGCCCTCGACGCCGGCATGGATGTTCCATTGCTCCCGTTCGAAGCGGGTCATGATCTGCTTGTCCTGATAACCGATCAGGCCATCCGGACCGAAAAGCCACGCGCGATTGCGGAATTTGCCGTCCGGGTCCTTCACAGGCGCGCTGCCGGGCTGGAACAGAATTTGATGTTGCCGCGCCAGCTCCTCGCATAGCTCTACCCAGGAGGGGATCATCGGCTGTATCTCTTCGATGGAACGGTGCAGATCAGAACGGATGTCGGGTGGCAACTGACCGGTCAGCGCCATAGCCGAATATTCCGGCAGCAGCAGCAGTTCTGCGCCCTCGCTCTTGGCCTCGCGGACAACGGCGGACAGATGGGCGGTATAGGCCTCCCATGTCTCGATCAGCTCGATGGCATATTGGCTGGCGGCGAGGCGTGTCATGTGTCTCCATCTCGGGCAAGGATGGTCTTCATCCAAAATGACAGGGGTTTGGGGCTCTCGGTGCTTTCGTCGAGGTCCTGCCAGGTGAAGCTTGTATGCAGCTCGGGGTGGTGGCGATAACCGCGCTTTTCCCAGAAGGCATTGAGCGGCACGTAATCCGTCGGCCGGCGGGGATGGTCGGCAGGCCGCTCGACAGCGCAGAAGGTGCACTGGTTGAAGCCGAGCCGGTTTGCATGTGCCTCCCGCTCCTCGAAGAAGCGCACGCCGACGCCGTGGCCGCGATAGCCGGGAAGCAGCACGCTTTCACCGAAGTAGAATACCCGGTCCGGATCGTAGCCCGCTTCCACGAATGGCGTTTTCACCTCGTCGGTTTCGGCGGCCATCGGCATGCCGGTGGACATGCCGACCACTCTGCCGTCATCGAGCGCCAGCACGAAGATCGCCCCGTCCGTATCGGCATAGGTCGCAAGATATTTGCGCTCATACTCCAGCGAGCCGTCATAGAGATACGGAAAGGCGCGAAACACCTCGATCCGCAGGCGCGCGAGGTCATCGAAATAAGGTGTGGCGTCAATGCCGGAAAGAGACTTGATTTCGACGGTCATGGGCATTTTCACTCTCGGTTGCACTGGTTATACCGTCATGGAACACCCGCGCAAGCATGAACGGAGAAGACGATGACCGCTGCCGAGACCATCCGCGCCTATTACGATGCCTTCAACCGTCAGGATATGGATGCCTTCCTGGCGCTGCTTCACGATGAGGTGGTGCATGACATTAATCAGGGCGAGCGCCAGACCGGCAAGGCCGCCTTTGCGTCCTTCATGGATCATATGAACCGCTGCTATAAGGAAAACCTTACCGATATGGTGATCATGGCGAGCGAGGATGGAAAGCGCGCGTCCGCCGAATTCATTGTCAATGGCGAATATCTCAAGACTGACGAAGGGTTGCCCGAGGCGAACGGTCAGACATATGTGCTGCCGGCCGGCGCCTTTTTTGATCTGAAAGATGGAAAGGTTAGTCGAGTAACGAACTACTATAATCTGAATGACTGGATTGCCCAGGTCGGCGCCTGACGCCTATTTGCTGTGAAGCACCCGGCGGCAAAATGACAATTTCCACGATGAAGGATATTGACTCCATCATGTGAGAGTGAAATTCTCATATGATGGAAAACGAAGATCACATTCTCGAACGCTCGATCGGCGAGCGCATCAAAACGTTGCGGGCTGAAAGCGGCCTGACGCTGGACAGGCTTGCATCCGAATCGGGCGTCAGCCGCGCCATGATTTCCCGTATTGAAAGGGGAGAGGCGAGCCCCACCGCGTCGCTGCTCGCCCGCATCTGCGCGGCATTTGGCCTGTCGCTCTCCGGTTTCTTCGCCGAAAATGAAGAGACCGTTTCTCCGCTGGTGAGAAAGCGCGACCAGCAGCTCTGGAAAGATCCCGAGACAGGCTATGTCCGCCGCGCCATTTCCCCGCCGCGTGTGGGATCGGATGTCGATATTGTCGAAGTCGAATTTCCAGCCGGCGCGCGCGTCGGTTTTCCGCCGCATGCGGCAAGCCGGGGCATGACGCAATATGTCTGGCTTTTCGAAGGCGTGCTGGAAATGACGAGCGGCGGAAACGTTCACCGGCTGGAGCCAGGCGATTGCCTTTTCATGCCGGTCGGAGAAGGGCACGTCTTCCACAATCCTTCCGAAAAACCTGCCCGTTATGCCGTTGTGCTGGATCAAAGACAGCGCTGATTTCCCCACAGGAGTTTTTATGACCATCATCCGCATGTTGAACGGGCAAGAGACCATCGATGCCCTGCCAGAACTCTGCGAAGTCCTCGCCGCCTGCGTGAACGGCGGCGCCTCCGTCGGCTTCATGTTGCCCTTTTCCCCGCAGGATGCCGAACCCTTCTGGCGATCCGTGGCTGAAGCGGCAGGTCAGGGTGCGACTATTCATGTGGTAGCGGAAGTGGATGGCAAGGTGGTCGGCACCGTGCAGGTCGGCCTTGCCTCAAAGCGCAATCAGCCGCATCGCGGCGATCTGATGAAACTTCTCGTGCACCCATCCGCCCGAGGCCTTGGCGTCGCTCGCAAGCTCATGCAAAGGGTGGAGGAGGAAGCGGCAAAACGTGGCCGTACCCTTCTGGTTCTGGATACGGCAACTGGCAGCGATGCCGAGGCGATTTATCCCCGTCTCGGCTGGGAACGGGTCGGCGTCATTCCGGATTACGCCCTGTTTCCGGATGGACGCTTTTGCAGCACGACCCTGTTCTATAAGCGGATCGGCTAGGCCTTTGAGACTGCAGCCTCACTGGCCCGGCTTCAGCGTGCGGTTGAAAGCTGTAAGGATCATCGTCTCCAATTGTGCGTGAATATCCGCGCGGTCTCGTGGTCCGGCCGGTTCGCAGATCGGATCATGCTCGCCGATGGATTTGAGAAATGCATCGGCATCCGGTTTGCAGAGGGGCAGGAAGCTGAAATGGTTGGCGTCGTCCACCCGCAGGTAGGTCGCGCCGGGCACGTCGTCTGCGAGTTTATCCGCAAGCACGGCCGGCGGAATTTTACCTTTGCTGCCGAGATTGATGAAGGTCAGCGGAATATCGATCGCTTTCAGGCTCTCCGGTTTGAAAGCCAGCGCCAGGCCGGGATCGATCAGCACGGCGGAGCGAATGCGGGGATCGCGGTTCTGCTGCTCAAAACGGGCCTCGTCGAGGGTTTTGATATCCAGCTTCGGAACGCTGACCGGCTCGCCATTGAGGTAACCCCGGCCGCCGGCGAACCACTGGCAATCCATCATCGAAGAATAGTCCTCGCAATAGCGGGCATAGGCATCGAGATCGGCGCGCGCACCCACAATCTCCATCGCCGCGCTGCCGCCCAGCGAGAAGCCGAGAACGCCGATCCTCTTCGTGTCGATCGCATTCGACCACTTGCCTTCTGCCGTCATGACCGTAATGATCGTTGAGAGATCGTCTGTTCGCTCCCAGATTTTCGGCGTATCGGCGGGCGTGGAATCGCCGCTGGTGGTGCCGGGATGGTTGGTGCCGGCGACGATGAAACCCTCGCTCGCAAGCTTCGCGGCGATCCATGCCATGCCGGACACTCTTGAACCCGAGCCGTGGGACAGAAGCACGAGCGGCAAACGGCCCGTTTTCACCGCACCATCCTTGAACACGGGCGTGCCCTGAAAAATTCGGTCCTCGCCGGAAGGCGCCTGTGTGCCCTTTCCGTCAGATGGATACCAGACGGTGAGAGCAAGGTCTTTGCCGCGAGCTGGCGAATGAACGGTAGTTTCGCTGATGCCGACGGCGTCCGCCGCAAAAACCGGTTGAGTGACGAAAGCGGAAAATAACATGGTCGCTATGGTGGTGACAGGGCGCATGAAAACCTCGTGTTTCTGGGAAGAACGGGGCTCAATCTGCGCCGCCACGTATTTTTTGCGTCCTTGATCGCGTTAAAGGTCGTACCGAAACGCGATCTGGTCCATGAAGTGCGACAAGGTTTCGCTCCGGGATGGTTATCGTGCTTTTCATTCCCCTGCCTTTCGTCGTGGCGCTGTTGTTGGTGGTCATGTTCATCGTCTTCTTTCGAAGCGGAGACGATGTGCGGACAAGCCGCGTATTTTTGGCGCTTATCGCCCTTTGCGCCGTGCAGTCTGTGCTCGTCGGCCTGCGCTGGGGATATGGTGTGAGCCTGGTGCGATACGTGCTGCCGGTTTTGGCCGCCTGCCTGCCACCACTTGTGTACATTGCCTTTCGCGGCCTGATGAAGGTGGGGCCGGAAAGCAGAAGGGCCATGCTGGCAAGCCTCGCCCTGTCCCCTCTGCTGATCATTCTTCTGGAATTCACATTCCCGGTCGCTATCGATCTTGGCCTGATTGCCCTCTTCGTTGGCCATGCGACCGCCCTGCTGCTGCTCGGAAGAAAAGGGCCTGATGGGCTGGACGAGGCGCAATTTGCGAGCGTCGCTTCGGCACACAAGGCGCTCATCATCGCTGCTGCGGCGCTGTGCGTTTCCGCTATGTTCGATCTTCTGGTGTTTCTCGATTTCGAATGGGCACATGGCGAGAACGTCGCGGCGCTCGTCAGCAACGCCAATCTTTTCGGCCTGTTGCTGATCGGGCTGATGGCGGCCATGGCCGGGAAAAGCAAGGCGTCGCAAGCGGCCGCGGAGCCGCCGGCAGAGGTGCCGCCTCCTTCGGAACCATCACAACAGGACCGCGAGATTGTTGCGGGCCTCGATCGCCTGATGACGTCGCAGGCGCTCTACCGCGACGAAAATCTCAACCTGTCGCGCCTAGCAAGACGCCTCGGCCTGCCGAGCCGGCAGATTTCGGGTGCGATCAATCGTTCGCTTGGCGTCAACGTCTCGCAATATGTCAACCAGCTGCGCATCCGCGAAGCCTGCCGGTTGCTGGAGGAGACGGAGCAATCGGTGACATCGATCATGTTTTCTTCCGGCTTTCAAACCAAGTCCAACTTCAACCGGGAATTTCGCCGCGTCACCGGCATGAGCCCGGTCGACTGGCGGGAACGGCAGGTGTGGAAACTGGTCTCCCCCAACAAAACAGCCACCCGGCAGATGCCGGATGACCGTCTGAAGATCGTCGGGAAATGATTGTCGATCAGAGCGTGCCGTTACGCTGCTGGATCATCATGTAGGTGTCATAGGTGTATTCGGCGATCTGTGCCCAGAGATAGGCATCCTTCTTGAAGGCCTGCTGGCTCTCATAGATTTTCTTGAAGCTCTCGTTCTTGGCCGAAATCTCCGCATAGGTTTCCTGCGCCGCTTTGTGGCAGACATCGAGGATTTCCTGGCTGAAGGGGCGCAGGATCGCGCCCTGCGCTACCAATTCCTTCAGCGCCTTCGGATTGCGTGCATCGTAGCGTTCCAGCATGCTGGCGCTGCCCGCGGCGCAGGCGTCTTTCAGGATGCGTTTGTAGTTTTCCGGCAGTTCGTTGAACTTCTGCAGGTTGACGAAGGCATGAACGGCCGGGCCGCCTTCCCACCATGCGGGGTAATAGTAATATTTCGCGACCTTGTAGAAGCCGAGCTTCTGGTCATCATAGGGGCCGACGAACTCGGTGGCGTCGATCGTGCCCTTTTCGAGCGCGGCGTAGACATCGCCGCCGGCGATCTGCTGCGGCGTCACGCCAACCTTCTGCATCACCTGGCCGGTGAGGCCGGCGATACGCATCTTCAGACCCTTGAGGTCGTCGATGGTGTTGATTTCCTTGCGGAACCAGCCGCCCATCTGGGCACCGGTGTTGCCGAGCAGGATCGAGTAGATATTGTGCTGGGCAAGGAACTCATTGAGCAGCTCGTTGCCGCCGGCCTGGTTGAACCACGCATTCGTCTGGCGCGCATTGAGGCCGAAGGGAACCGAGGTCCCGAGCGCGAAGGTCGGGTCCTTGCCAACATAATAATAGGCGCATGTATGCGCCATTTCGACGGTTCCGGCTGTCACCGCGTCCGCGGCCTGCAGGGCCGGCACGATCTCGCCGCCCGCGAAATGCTGAATGACGAAATTGCCGCCGGAAGCTTCCTTGACGTGATCGGCGACGATCTGGCCCGCGCCGAACAGAATGTCGAGGCCCTTGGTGAAGGACGACGTCATGCGCCAGGTAATCTTGGGATTTTCTTGTGCGATGGCCGGAGCGGCCAGCGCCGTTGCGGTAACACCGGCGCCCACGGCGCCAGCCTTGCGGATAAATGATCTGCGATCCATGTCGATAAGCCCTGCTATGCTTCATATTACAGGCGAACCGCACGGTACGCCTCCCGCCGGCTACTAAACATTTATCCTTGCGGCCATCAAGAGGGAATGTTCGAAACCTGCACGCTCCTGCGCGGCGCTTCGTCATAGTTCCAACTCTGCAATCAGGTGCCGTACCCAGGCCCCGCGCCTTGCGGTTAAGATGACGATCGTGTCAACGCGGGATCATCGAGCGCCGGATTGTAAAAGAGCGAGAGCGTCAGGCTTCTGGCGATGCGTTCAGCGGTTTCCATAAACCAGTCGTGCGCCTCTCTGCCTGGTGCAATGTCATCGAGTGTGGCGGAAAACAGCGCAAGCCATTGGGGGAAAAGCTCGGCGGTCATGCCTTTTACGCCAAGATGGGCTTGGACCGGCTTGCCGCCATAGCCGCCATTCTTGAACGCGACGGCCGCCCAGAACTGCTTCATCCTGGCCATATGTTCCGGCCAGCGGCCTGCAAGCCGCGCATCGAAAAAGGGCCCGAGCGCGGGGTGCTCCAGCACGCGACCGTAAAATGTTTCCACCAGCAGATCGATGAAACGGGCATCGACACCGATAGCCGCCATCGCTTTTTCTGCCCTGTCTTGAATTTCTGCGCTGTGGGCGGCTCTTGCCGCGGCTGGGTTCTGCATCATCGATCCTTTCCCGACGAATTTACGCCGCTGCGCTGCCATCGGCAATGCGGCGCTTTGACTGATTAGAATTATTCTAAGATGGCTTGATCGCGGGGTGATGCGGATGTATTTAGAATTATTCTAAAAAGGTTTCAGCCATGTTCCACAGTCTTTTCTCGCTTTCCAAACGTCCCTTTTCCTCCCTCAGCGAACAGGAAATCCTGGCGCTCGCCATCTCGTCGGAAGAAGATGACTCTCGCATCTACCGCTCCTATGCCGATCACATGCGCGCGCAATATCCTCAATCGGCGAAGGTTTTTGACGACATGGCCGAGGTCGAGCAGCAGCATCGAAACGTGTTGATCGACATGCATCGCCGCCGCTTCGGAGAAACCATACCGTTGATACGCCGCGAACATGTGCGTGGTTTCTACGAACGCACACCGGACTGGCTGGTGAAGAATCTCTCACTGGAAAAAATTCGCGCCCAGGCGGAATTGATGGAAGCGCAGGCAATCCGTTTTTACGACGAAGCCGTCAAGCGCACCACGGATGCCTCGACGCGCAAGTTGCTCGGTGATCTGGCGGAGGCAGAGCGCGGCCACGAGGATATCGCGCATATGCTCGAGGAAAAACATCTCGATGAAAACGGCAGAACGGAAGAAGAGGAGACCGCCAAGCGTCAGTTCCTCCTGACCTATGTGCAGCCGGGTCTCGCCGGGCTTATGGACGGTTCCGTGTCGACGCTGGCGCCAATCTTTGCAGCGGCCTTTGCCACACAGGATACCTGGCAGACCTTCCTCATCGGTCTTTCCGCCTCCGTCGGCGCGGGCATCTCCATGGGGTTTACGGAAGCCGCTCATGATGACGGCAAGCTTTCCGGTCGAGGCTCGCCACTGAAGCGCGGCCTGGCATCGGGCATCATGACGGCCATTGGCGGCCTCGGCCACGCGCTGCCCTATCTCATCCCGCATTTCTGGACAGCCACGGCTATTGCCGCGATCGTTGTTTTCGTGGAACTCTGGGCTATCGCCTTCATTCAGAACCGCTTCATGGAAACGCCATTCCTGCGCGCCGTCTTTCAGGTGGTCCTCGGTGGCTCATTGGTGCTGGCGGCCGGCATTATCATCGGCAATGGCTAATAGGCAAAAGCCCGCGGCGCGTGCCGCGGGCTTTTCGATATAATCGATTTCATGCAGATCAGCGCAACGCGCCGACCAGAACGTCCCGACCATCCTCGATGGAAACCCAGCGGCCCGTATTAAAGGACGCCTGCCGCTTCAGATAGGTGTAGTTTGTGTCGGTCCAGAGCTTCACGTCGTCGGTGAGATTATCGAGAATATAGTCGCCATCCGTGGTGCGAAGGGTAAGCACCGCATGACCTTCACCATCAGGCTTGCGAACGACTGTTATCAGCAGGTCGGCCACGGAAAATCCGCGCTCGATCAGCTTCTTGCGCTTCAGCAGTACGAAATCTTCGCAATCGCCGGCGGTTGTCGGGTATTCCCAGACCTCGTCCTTGCCATAGATTTCCTGGTCGGTCATCGCCACGATGGTCGTGTTGACGGAGGTGTTGACCTCGCGAATGACGCCCCAGCCATAGTCGGTGACGCGTGGCGGCGGCGTCGCCTTGCTGCGAATGTTGCACTCGTCAGCATATTTCTGACAGAACTCGTAATGGCCGATCGGCTGGGAGGTGATCCCGCCCGTCACCATGGAAGGGCTTCCCTTGGTTTCCGCCATGGCGGAGGCAGCAGTCATTAGCCCGGCGGCAACTGCAGACAGCAGCGCACGCGCCAGCGGTGCGTTCATCATGAAACCCGTCCCTTAATTCTTAATGAAAAGTTAAGAGGGTTGGGGGGCAGGAGTCAATCTTTAGCAATCAATGGCGCGCAAGACTCGTTGAATATGGTTAAGAGCGTTGCGGAAATGCCTATGTTGCAAGGGCTCTCACCGCCGTGAGCATCCTTTCAATGTCCTGTGGCCGGGAGAGCCGGTGGTCGCCGTCGCGGATCAACGTCAGAACCACGTCGTCCGCTGGCAGGTGTTCCAGAAGTTTCAGCGCGTGTTGATAGGGCACGTCGGGATCGCGCATGCCCTGCAGGATGTGAACGGGGCAACCGGTGGTGATGATGCCCTGCAACACGCGGTTCTGCCGGCCGTCTTCCATGAGCGCGCGGGTGAAGATGTTGGGCTCAGGACTGTATTCCGAGTGCTCCTCGAAATATCCCCTCTCCAGCAGCGATGTCTTTTCTGCCTCCGTCAGGCTGGGCTCTATCAGTTCCGCCGTGAAATCAGGCGCAGGCGCGATGAGGATCAGGCCTGCGACGGTTGGGGTGCCACCTGTCTTGCGTAGTTCCTCAACCATGCGCAAGGCGATCCATCCGCCCATCGAAGAGCCGACGAGAATGACGCTCGACGGCGCCTTTGCACGCACTACGGCGAGTGCCTCTTCCAGCCATCGGGAGATCGTGCCTTTTTTGAAATCTCCGCCGGACGCGCCGTGGCCGGAATAGTCGAACCGAAGGCACGCAAGGCCGTTTTCCGCTGCAAAGCGATCCAGTTCGACCGCCTTTGTTCCGGTCATGTCTGAACGATAGCCGCCGAGCCACACCAGCATGGGTTCGCTTTTGCCGGAAATCGCCGGACGATGGAGAATGGCAATCTCGCGGCTGTCGTTATCGGGACCTACGCGCAGGAATTCGGCGGCTTGTTCGCTCATGTATATGCAATTCTCCTGATTTTAGTGCAACAACGGCGGCGTATTTGCAAAAACCGTGACAACAGGTGATCTTTTCGGGCAGATATGCTATTGACTTCGCCACGGCAATAACGACATTTCCGCCGCTTGTACCAAACAAGCTGTTTTTTGCCGACGTGATCCAGAAACAGATCAGGAGAATACGACCATTCGCAGACCTTTCAAAGCCGATGCCCCCGTCAAGGAGGGGCCGCGCTCCAACCGGGAAATTCGGGTTCCCAGAGTTCAGCTTATTGATGAAGAGGGCCAGAACCTCGGTAGCATGCCGACGGATCAGGCATTGAAACTGGCGGAGGAGGCCGGTCTCGATCTCGTTGAGATTTCGCCGAACGCTGAACCGCCGGTGTGCAAGATCCTCGATCTCGGCAAACTGAAATACGCGACCCAGAAAAAGGCCGCTGAAGCGCGCAAGAAACAGAAGATCGTCGAAGTCAAAGAAATCAAGATGCGCCCTAACATCGACACGCATGATTATGACGTGAAGATGAAGGCGATGGGCCGTTTCTTTGAAGATGGCGACAAGGTGAAGGTGACGCTGAAGTTCCGTGGCCGTGAAATGGCCCACCAGGAACTGGGCATGAAGCTTCTTCTTCAGGTGAAGGAGGACACTCAGGCGATTGCCAAGGTGGAGGCCGAGCCGAAGCTTGAAGGCCGTCAGATGATGATGGTTCTCGCGCCGAAATAATTTATACCGCCACAGAACTGGCGGAATGAGCCGCACGGGGAAGTTCGCTTTCCCCGTTGCGCTTTTAACCGACTGCGGTTATAAGCGCGCGTCCGAACGGTCCGGCAGGGCATGCCGAGGCCGTTCCTGAATAGCTTGAAATAGGCCTCGTCTGCCTGTTTCGATACAAAAACGGAGTAGCAAAATGCCCAAGATGAAGACGAAGTCCGCTGCAAAGAAGCGGTTCAAGATCACTGCAACCGGCAAGGTTGTTGCAGCCGCCGCCGGTAAGCGCCACGGCATGATCAAGCGTACCAACAAGTTCATTCGCGACGCGCGTGGAACCATGGTTCTCGCCGAAGCTGACGGCAAGAAGGTCGTCAAGAACTACCTGCCGAACGGTCTCTGAGACTTTTCCGCATTTTTGGACACTTTAAGGAGATCATGACATGGCACGCGTAAAACGTGGCGTAACTTCCCGCGCCAAGCACACCAAGACACTCAAGGCAGCCAAGGGTTTCTACGGCCGCCGCAAGAACACCATCCGCGCAGCAAAGGCTGCCGTGGATCGTTCCAAGCAGTACGCTTACCGCGACCGCAAGGTCAACAAGCGTAACTTCCGCGCTCTTTGGATCCAGCGTATCAACGCTGCTGTCCGCGAATTCGGCCTCACCTATGGCCGCTTCATCGACGGCCTGAACAAGGCTGGCATCGAAGTGGACCGCAAGGTTCTGTCCGACATGGCTATCCATGAGCCGGCAGCATTCGGCGCGCTCGTCGAAGCAGCGAAGAAGGCGCTTGAGTACCTCAAGGATGCTGGTACGGCCAACGAGTTTGAAACCGCTGTAAAGTAATTACGGCGCGGACAATCTGTTGTTCATTTGAACCCGCGTCGGGCAACCGGCGCGGGTTTTTTCTTTTCAGCTGCCATACATTTCTATCGGCGTTTTTTAATTTAGAAATTTAGAAGACTTGGAGTATTCACGCCGTTTGAAGCGAAACCTTTGGTGGACGAAATGCAGGTCAATAAAAGTGAGGTTGTGGAAGCGGAAGGTTTCCGCGTTCATCTCGACGACGATGACATCGCAACCGTGATGCGTGTCCTCCTGAAAAGTGACCGTCGCATTCAGAAGGTTGAACTCTCGCAGCTGACGGTGTGGATCAAACGGCAGGGCACGGAGCGTGTGACGTGGTGGATGAAAATTCAGAAGCTGCTGTCAAAACTCCTGCCCTACGCTTTTCTTCGCCCTTCCGAACCGCGTGATGGCGCGGGCCTCATGCAGCGGGAACTCGAAACCTTGCAGCAGTTCCAGCAGCGCGGCTTCCCGGTTCCGCCGCTGATCTACTCATCCCGCACGGCCGTGGTGCTGGGAGATGTAGGCCCGACGCTCATGGAGCGCATGGATGCCCTGAAGGCCTCCGATCCGATCGAGCATGACGCCCTGCTTGTTAAATCCGCAGAAGCACTTGGCGAGCTGCATGCCGCAGGCCTCTGCCACGGCCGCCCGCATGTACGAGACTTCTTCTTGAAGGATGGCCGTATCGGTTTCATGGATTTCGAGGAGCGCCCTCAGGATGTCATGCCGCTGGAAACGGCGCAGGCTCGTGATATCTGGCTGCTGTTTCTGCAGGTGGCCACGCGCGCCAATGATGCCCCCAAAACCCGCGACGCCGCCTTTTCGCGCTGGCTCGAAAATGCTCCACCCCGCGCACTGGAAGAATTAACCCGCTTGACCCGCACTCTCGGGCGTTTTTTACCGCTTGCCCGGTTGATCGGGCGCGTGCGGATGGGTAGTGATCTGCGACGCTTTATCATGGCGACCGACTATCTGATGAATGCTGTGAACACCGACGCCGCTGTTAAAAAATCCGGCAAGGCAGGAAAAGATGACTGAACTTGATACCTTGAAATCGCAATTGATGTCGGAGATCGCCGCCGCTGCCGATGAACCGGCCATCGAAGCCGTGCGCGTCTCCGCGCTTGGCAAGAAGGGCTCGGTTTCGGAGCTTCTGAAGACGCTTGGCAGCATGAGCCCGGAGGAGCGCCAGACCCGCGGCGCCGCCATTAATCAGCTCAAGACCGAAATTACCGACCTTATCGGCGAGCGCAAGAACGCGCTGAAAGACGCCGCCATCGCCGCGCGTCTCAAGGCCGAAACGGTGGACGTCAGCCTGCCCGTCCGCCAGTCTCCGGCAGAGCGCGGCCGCATTCATCCCATCAGTCAGATCGTCGACGAAATCACTGCCATCTTCGCGGATATGGGTTTCTCCATCGCCGAAGGTCCTGACATCGAGACTGACTATTACAACTTCACGGCGCTGAACTTCCCGGAAGGCCATCCGGCCCGCGAGATGCACGATACCTTCTTCTTCCAGCCGGACGAAAAAGGCGAGCGTAAGGTGCTGCGCACCCACACCTCACCGGTGCAGATCCGCACCATGGAGAGCCAGAAGCCGCCGATCCGCATCGTCATCCCCGGCAAGACTTATCGCCAGGATTCCGATGCCACCCATTCGCCGATGTTCCATCAGGTCGAAGGTCTTGTCATCGACAAGAAGGCGCATGTCGGCAATCTGCGCTGGATTCTTGAGGAGTTCTGCAAGGCCTTCTTCGAGGTCGACAGCGTCGTCATGCGCTTCCGCCCGTCCTTCTTCCCGTTCACGGAGCCAAGCTTCGAGGTGGATATCCAGTGCGACCGTTCCGGCCCCATCGTCAAGTTCGGCGAGGGCAAGGACTGGATGGAAATTCTCGGCTGCGGCATGGTGCACCCAAACGTGCTGCGCGCCGGCGGGCTGGATCCGGATGAATATCAGGGCTTTGCCTGGGGCATGGGTCTCGACCGCATCGCCATGCTTAAATACGGCATGCCCGATCTGCGCGATTTCTTCAACGCCGATGTCCGCTGGATGAACCACTACGGGTTCCGCCCGCTCGACATGCCGACGCTGTTCGGCGGTCTGAGCGTTTAATCCGGTTAGCCAAGGAGCAAAGACATGAAATTCACTCTTTCCTGGCTGAAAGAGCATCTCGATACCGATGCGACGCTGGACGAGATTTGCG
Organism: Agrobacterium sp. 33MFTa1.1; assembly: GCF_004328495.1. Lineage (NCBI taxonomy): Bacteria > Pseudomonadati > Pseudomonadota > Alphaproteobacteria > Hyphomicrobiales > Rhizobiaceae > Agrobacterium > Agrobacterium sp. 33MFTa1.1. Next base: position 2,709,766 of record NZ_CP036358.1, read on the forward strand.
AGCGGTTGACGGCGATTGGCCTTGAGGTCGAGGATGTTGACGACAAGGCGGCCTACAAGCCCTTCGTCATTGCCAAGGTGGTTTCCGCTGAAAAGCACCCGGAGGCCGACCGCCTGAAAGTGCTGATGGTCGATGCCGGTGACGGCAAGCCGGTGCAGATCGTCTGCGGTGCACCGAATGCGCGCGCTGGCCTCGTCGGTGCGCTCGCACGTCCCGGCACCTATGTCCCGGGCATCGATGTCACGCTCGCCATCGGGAAGATTCGCGGTGTGGAAAGCCATGGCATGATGTGCTCCGAAAAGGAGCTCAACATTTCCGACGATCACGACGGCATCATTGACCTGCCGGCGGATGCGCCCGTCGGTACTTCCTTCGCATCATATGCCGGCCTCGATGATCCTGTCATCGAGATCAATCTCACGCCCAATCGTCCGGACTGCACCTCGATCTACGGCATTGCGCGTGATCTCGCGGCCTCCGGTCTCGGCAAGCTGAAGACAAAGCCTGCACCCTCCTTCAAGGTGGAAGGCGCAACGCCCGTCGATGTGAAGCTGGAACTGGACGATCCCGCCCTCTGCCCTGGCTTCTCGCTACGCATCGTGCGCGGTGTGAAGAACGGCCCCAGCCCGAAATGGATGCGGCAGCGTCTTCTGGCGATCGGCCTGCGTCCGATCAATGCGCTTGTTGATATCACCAACTACATGACCTTCGATCAGGGCCGGCCGATGCACGTCTTCGACGCCGCCAAGGTCAAGGGTGATCTGACCGTTCGCCGCGCAAAGGAGGGTGAGACGATCCTCGCGCTCGATCAGCGTGAATATAAGCTCGGCCCGAACAATGTCGTCATCGCCGATGAAAAGGGCCTCGAGTCTATCGGCGGCGTGATGGGTGGCGAACATTCCGGCTGCGACGAAAACACCGTCGACGTGCTGATCGAATCCGCCCTCTGGGACCCGATCAACATTGCCAAGACCGGCCGTTCGCTCGGCATCATCACCGATGCGCGCTACCGTTTCGAGCGCGGTGTCGATCCGGAATACATGGTTCCGGGCCTGGAGCGGACCACCGAACTGGTTCTGGAGCTCTGCGGCGGCGTTGCCGGCGAAGCCAGGGTCGTTGGTTACAAGGGATATCAGCCCAAGGTCGTGGATTTCCCGCTTGCGGAAGTGAAGCGGCTGACGGGGCTCGAAGTCTCGGCTGAAGAGAGCCTGGCCATCCTCAAGGGCCTGGGTTTTGGGGTCGAGGGAACGGGCGAGCGCGTATCCGTCACTGTGCCGTCCTGGCGCCCGGATGTCGACGGCAAGGCTGATCTGGTTGAAGAGGTCATGCGCATTCATGGCGTTGACAATATCAAACCCGAGCCGCTGGAAAGCTTCGGTGCCGTCAACGGTCGCATCCTGACCACGCTGCAGGTCCGCACGCGCACCGCGCGCCGTGCGCTGGCAAGCCGCGGCATGCTGGAGGCCGTCACTTGGTCCTTCATCCCGGAAGCGCAGGCGAAGCTATTCGGCGGCGGCTCGCCGGCGCTGAAGCTCGCCAACCCGATTGCGGCCGATATGTCAGATATGCGGCCCTCGCTGCTGCCGGGCCTGCTGACCGCCGCACAGCGCAATGCCGACAAGGGCTATGGTGACGTCGCAATCTTCGAGGTCTCCGGCACCTATGAAGGCGACACGCCTGATACGCAGCGCCGTGTTGCTGGCGGTGTTCGCCGTGGCACGGCCTCGCTCGCTGGCAGCGGCCGCATGTGGTCCAATGCGTCCAAGGGCGGCGGCAAGCCCGTGGATGTCTACGACGCAAAGGCGGATGCACTGACGGTGCTGGAAGCCTGCGGCCTCCCCATGGCCAATGTCCAGATCGAGGCCGGCGGGCCTGCCTGGTATCATCCCGGCCGCTCCGGCACCATCAAGATGGGCCCGAAGGTCGTGCTTGGTTACTTCGGTGAATTCCATCCGAAAACACTGTCCGAGCTGGATGTGTCGGGTGTCTATTGCGGTTTCGAGATTTATCTCGACGCCATGCAGGAGCCGAAGAAGAAAGCCACCCGCACCAAGCCTGCGCTCGAACTCTCCCCCTTCCAGGCGGTCAAGCGCGACTTCGCCTTCGTGGTTGACAAGGCCGTAGAGGCGGGGGCGATCATCAAGGCGGCAACGAGCGCTGATCGCAAACTGATCACAGGCGTCAATGTCTTCGATATTTTCGAAGGCGCATCGCTCGGAGAAAACCGCAAGTCGGTCGCCATCGAAGTGCAGATTCAACCGGTCGACAAAACTCTGACCGATGAGGATTTCGAAGCCTTGACGGCCAAGATCGTCGGCAATGTCGAGAAATCGACAGGCGGCGTTCTGCGCGCCTGACGTCGGATAACAGATTGAAAAAAGCCGCGGCAACCACCGCGGCTTTTTGTTTTTTAACGATTGGCCATCTGTGACATGCGTTCGGGATAACGTTCGCCCGCAACCTTGGACGGAGCCAGCAACGCGCCAAGGCTTTCGACTTCTTCCGGCGTCAGGGACACATCAGCGGCCGCGACGTTTTTCTCCAGATTGGCAATCTTCGTGGTGCCCGGGATCGGTACGATGAAATCCCCCTGCGCCAACACCCAGGCCAATGCCAGTTGCCCGGCAGTCACACCCTTTTCGGCAGCCATGTCTTCCAGAAGTCTGACCAGCGCCAGGTTCGCGTCGAAGTTTTCACCCTGGAAACGCGGCAGGCCACGCCGGAAATCATCGGCCGCAAGTCCGTCCAGCGATTTCAGCGCTCCGGTCAGCGCACCGCGCCCAAGCGGGCTGAACGGTACGAAACCGATGCCAAGCTCACGGCAGGTATCCAGCACGCCATTTTCTTCCGGGTCGCGGGTCCACAGCGAGTACTCGCTCTGAATGGCGGCAATCGGGTGGGTGGCGTGGGCTTTTCGAAGCGTTTCGGCACTGGCTTCGGAAAGGCCGAGATGTTTTACCTTGCCCTGCTTCACCAGTTCCGCCATCGCCCCCACAGTTTCTTCGATTGGCACATCGGGGTCGACACGGTGCTGGTAAAAGAGGTCGATGGCGTCAACGTCGAGGCGCTTGAGGGAGGCTTCGGCGACGGCACGAACATTTTCCGGTCGACCGTCCGTTCCCACCATCATCTGGCCCGCGGGTTTGCTGCCATCAATCTTGAAGCCGAACTTGGTGGCAATCACCACCCTGTCACGATAAGGCTGCAGGCCCTTGCCGAGGAGAATTTCGTTCGTGTAGGGCCCATAAACTTCCGCCGTATCGAAAAATGTAACGCCGAGGTCAACAGCGCGATGCAGCGTCGCGATCGCACTGCTTTCATCGCCCGTCGGGCTATAGGCATGGGTCATTCCCATGCAACCGAGGCCGAGCGCCGATACGGTCAGATTGTCTCCAAGGGTTCTGCTTTTCATCTGTTCGTCCTTCCATAAGGAACCGCCCGTCATCAGGGCGTGATGGGAACATAGCGAATGAGAGCAGGAAAAATAATCGCTGCAAATCCGCGTGGGTTGTTCTATAATTTAGAACAATGAACCGTGTGCAACTCTCCCAACTGGCCGTTCTCTCCGCCGTTGCCGAAGGCCGGAGCTTTCGCAAGGCGGCTGCCGAACTCGGCATTGCCCCTTCCGCCGTCAGCCATGCGGTCTCGTCGCTGGAGGCGAGCCTGGGCCTGCGGCTACTTCACCGTACCACCCGCAGCGTTTCTCCGACAGAGGAAGGAAAGCGGCTTCTCGAAACCTTGGGTCCGGCGCTTGCCGATATCGACGCCGTCATCGATACCCTTGCCGAACAGGGCGGTCGACCCGCAGGTCCTTTGCGCATCACTCTCCCCAGACTTGCCGCTGAAGATCTTATTGTGCCCCGGCTGGGGGAATTCCTGCGGCTCTATCCCGAAATCTCCCTCGAAATTTCGACCGATGATCGCTTTGAAGATATTGTCGCAAAAGGTTTCGATGCCGGGCTTCGTCTCGGGGAACATCTCGATGCAGATATGATCGCCGTGAAAGCGAGCGGGGCCTGGCGTGGCGCGATTGTCGGCGCACCGTCCTATTTTGCGGAAAATCCGCCTCCCCGTGATCCGAGGGACCTCATCCGGCATCGCTGCATCCGCCGGCGTTTTGCGAGTGGATTGATCTATCGCTGGGAGCTGGAGAAAAATGGCAAAGCGCTTGTGGTCGACGTTCAGGGGCCGCTGATCCTGTCGGACCAGAGTCTCATTCGCCGGGCGGCGATAGACGGTGCAGGGCTTGCCTTCGTTTTTGAACAGCGTGTCGAAGACGATATAAGGGAGGGCAGGCTGATCCGCGTTCTCGAGGATTGGTGCGCGCCGTTTGATGGATTTTACATCTATTACCCCTCGCGCCGGCAGATGCGTCCGGCGCTGAGGGCCTTCGTGGATTTCTTCCGCTTCCGGGGGTGATCAGAAGGTGATGCGATAGCGGATATGGCCGTCGTTTTTCACGTAGCTGTCGTAGAGCTTCTGGGCGCGGTGATTGTCCTCGCCGGTGTTCCAGTAAAGCCTGGACCAGCCCTTTTCCTTGCAGATAGCGATAAGGTCGTCCATCAGCGCCCGGCCCGTCCCCTTACCGCGGATTTCGCCATCGACAAAAAGGTCTTCCAGATAGCAGTCAGGCGTTTTCACCCAAGTGGAATCATGGAAGTGGTGAATGGCGAAACCGGCCATGCGGTCGCCAAGCATTGCCACCCGCATCGAAACGCGGGAGGCGGGGTCGAGAATGCGCTCCCATGTATGGTCGGTTACCTCGTCGGCAAGATCGACATCGTAAAAGGCGAGATAGTCGTTCCACAGGCGCAGCCATTCCGCCCGGTCAGCCGGCTGCGCATCGCGAATTACAAGCTCCATTTATGCACCCGCCTTGTCGAGAAGCGTCATCATCTCATCCGTCAGGTTCAACTCGACGGCGCGTTTGAAGCTTTCGAGCTGGGACAGGCTGGTGGCGCTGGCGATGGGCGCGGTTATCGCCTTCTTTCTCAACAGCCAGGCCAGCGCAATATCTGCAAGCTTGGCCCCCGTTTCGACTGCCACCGCATCCATGGCCCCCAGAACGGCAAGGCCACGGGCATTGACATATTCGCCCACGCGATAGCTGCGGGCGACGCCCTCTGTATCGGCCTTGGCACGATATTTCCCGGTCAGAAAGCCGGCCGCTAGGCTGTAATAATTGATGACGCCAATCTCTTCCTTCTGGCAAAGCTCGGCAAGCGGGCCTTCGAAATCCTTGCGGTTATAGAGATTGTATTCCGGCTGCAGCACGTCGTAACGCGGAAGATTATTTTTTGCTGCCGTGTCCAGCGCATCCTGAAGCTGGCCCGCGGAATAGTTGGAGCAGCCTATGGCGCGAATTTTTCCCTGTTCCCTCAGTTTTGCGAAAGCGGCAAGTGTTTCTTCCAGCGGCACGTCGGCATCCGGCTTATGCGCGAGGTAAAGGTCGATATAATCAGTCTGAAGCCGCTTCAGCGAAGCTTCGACCGCTTCGGCGATCCACTTGGCACTGAGACCGGTCTTCTGGCCGCGATTGTCGAAACCCACCTTGGTGACGATCACCGCGTCCTCGCGCCTGACGCCGGATTGCTTCAGCCACTTGCCGATGATGGCCTCGGATTCACCGCCCACATGCCCATCCACCCAAGCGGAATAGACATCTGCGGTGTCGATGGCGTTGAACCCCGCATCAAAAAAGGCGTCAAGCAGGGCAAAGGACGTCTTTTCATCCGCTGTCCAGCCAAACACGTTGCCGCCGAAGACGATGGGGGCGATGGAGAGGCCGGTGCGGCCGAGGCTTCGTTTTTCCACGGGGAATGCTCCTGTTGCTGTCTTATCGCAAGGTTAGCAACTGCCCGCCGGCATAACCATTCAATTCCTTTGATGGCAATCATCAGGCTGCGGGAGGTCCGAGATTATCAGGCGTGAAAGCCGCGATAGTGGCTGGGCGGATACCGGTTATGCTGCTGCCAGACCCGCCGCAAATGCCGCGCGGAGGCAAAACCCGCCCGTTCGGCAATGGCCTCCATATCAAGGCGGCTGTTTGCGAGAATATCACGGGCGAGGTTGACCCGCATCAGGTTGACATAATCGATGACGCTGATGCCGGCATGCTCGCGAAACAGACGTGAGAGATGCCTTTCGCTGAGCGCGGCGATATCCGCTAGCCGCTCCAGCGACCAGTCCTGCGCCGGTTCGGCCATTACGCGGTCCTGCACCCGGTGAATGGCGGGATGGATGTGGTTGCGGCCTGTGAGCCAGGGGGAGATTTGCGGATCGTTACCGCTACGCCTGAGATAAACCACCATGGTTTTGGCGATGCGTGCCGCAACCGCAGGCGATGTCAGCCGGGAGACCACATGCAGCATCAGGTCGATGCCGGTGGAAATACCGGCGCTGGAGAAACGGTTGCCGTCCTCGACGAAAAGGCGGTTTTCGGCCACCTGTGACAATGGCGCAATGCGGCGTAGCCCCTCTATACAGTCGGCATGGGTCGTGCAGTTGCGGCCGTCGAAAAGGCCCGCTTCGCCCGCCAGAAGCGCGCCGGAGCAAATGGAAATCACCGTGGTGTCGGGACGCACTGCACGGCGCAGCCATGTCGCCAGCGCCTGCCGCTCACGCTGCGTCTCCGGATCACTGTCAAAGCGTGATGTGCTCCCGGAGATCAGTAGAAGAGCATTTTCCGGCAACCTCGCCGGCAAGCTCTCAAGCCGGGCAAGCGCAAGGCCAATGGAAGTTTGTTGTTCGTCGCTCGCAGCAATGTACCGGCAGTCAAAATGAATGTCGCGCTGTTCCCCGTTGGCATAACGGATCACCTCAAGCGGGCCGGCTATATCGAGCAACAGCGCATGTGGCGGCACAAGCGTATAAAAGGGAATGACGCGGGTGCCGCCCTCATCCATCAGGCGGCCTCTTTGATGGTTGCAAGCACGTCGCTGACAGTTGCGATGCGCGCGAAGCGGCCAGCCAGCACCAGTTCGGTTCGCTTGCGGATATCTTCCGCACTGAAAACGGTGCCGGAAGCATGTGTCATCGGGAAAGTCAGCGTCGCTTCGCTGACGTAGTCGACTTTGTAACCAAGATCGGAAGCGTGCCGGGTGGTGGTTTCGCAGCATTGCTCGGTACGGATGCCGGAGACGATCAATCGGTTGATGCCCTTCTCAGTCAGCCAGATTTCAAGACCGGTGCCGGCAAAGGCCGAATGGCGGTTCTTGTGAAAGGTGACATCTGGGGTAATTCTTACGCCCTCAAGTGCACGGATGTAACCGCTGTCTTTTGAGAAGGCCTTGTCACCATCGACATGGAAGATCTGCACAATGGGAATACCAGCGGCTTTGGCGCCATCGATGAGCGCCTGCTGTTTCTCAAGATAAAGCGTGAGGCCGCTTTCATCAAAGTAAGGGGCGTGACGAAAGGATTCCTGAACGTCGATGACAAGCAGCGCGGTGTTGGAAGAGGACATTTCACGGTTCTCCGTTGGGTTCATATCTAGCATCATTTCCCTTTTGATGTACGTATAAAAGCAGCCAGACCGACAATGACCGGACAGATCCGGCCATTCTTTATCAGTAGCGCTGCCGCGGCTTGCCAGAGTGTGTGGCGGTGCTAAGTTTCCAGGAATGACAGAACGGGAGAACGGAATGCTGCGCTTCGGAATAATCTCAACGGCGAAAATCGCTCAGGACCACGTTATTCCGGCAATACAGGATGCACAGAACTGTGTGGTCAGCGCCATCGCCAGCCGCGATCCTGCCAAAGCGCGCGCGGTGGCCGATCGCTTTTCAGTGCCCTACGCTTTCGGCTCCTATGAAGAAATGCTGGCTTCTGATGTCATCGATGCGGTTTATATTCCGCTTCCCACCTCGCAGCATGTGGAATGGACCGTCAGGGCGGCTGATGCCGGCAAGCATGTTCTTTGCGAAAAGCCGATTTCATTAAAGGCCGAGGAGATAGACGCCCTTATCGCCGCGCGCGACCGTAACGGCGTTATCGTATCCGAGGCCTTCATGGTGGCCTACGCTCCGGTCTGGGCGAAAGTGAAAGAACTGCTGGCTTCGGGCGCAATTGGTTCGCTGAAACATGTGCAGGGCGCTTTCACCTACTTCAACCGCGATCCCGGTAATATGCGTAATATTCCCGAACTGGGCGGCGGCGCCCTGCCGGATATCGGCGTCTACCCGACGATCGTGACGCGTTTTGTCACCGGTGCGGAACCAAAACGTGTGCAAGCGACCGTCGAACGCGACAGTGAATTCGGCACGGATATCTACGCTAGCGTCAGGGCCGATTTTGGCGGTTTTGAACTGAGCTTCTATCTGGCGACACAACTCGCCTCCCGCCAGCTCATGGTCTTCCATGGCACGGACGGTTACATCGAGGTAAAGTCGCCTTTCAACGCCAATCGGTGGGGTGCGGAAGAGATCGAGTTAACCAATCAGACCCATAACGCCTCGCAAATCTTCCGGTTTCAGGACAGCCGTCAGTACAAGCTGGAAGCGGAGGCCTTTGCCCGTGCGGCGAAAGGTGAGGGCGACGTCGTCACGTTGGAAAGCTCAAGGAAGAACCAGCTTTTCATCGACGCCATTTACCGGGCGGCGGAAAAGGACGGCTGGGAAACGGTTTAGTCTCGCTCTTGCCGTTGCCTTTGAAGCCGCCAATAGCCGTAAAGCGCCAGCACCAGTGCCGCGAATGCTGAAAAGACAAGTGTCACAAGCGGTTGCACCAGGGGGTTGCGCCATTGCAGCAGCGCAAAAAGCCCGACGCTGACACTACGTGAGGTGAAAGTTACGGCGTTCATCAAAAAACCGTTCGGCCTAACTGATGCCTCAGCATTGACCCGGTTCAGCCGCCAGCTTGTTGCGAGACCCGTTGCCGCGCCGGGCACGCGGGCGACGAGCGGATCAACGCCGAGATAGAGCATAAGCAGGCAGGTAACGATGATGTCGGCGGCCAGCCCGCAAATCTCGGTAAGGGCAAAGCGCGGAAGCCTCAAGGCCGGGGGACTTTTAGAGGGTTGGCTGAGTGGAACGCGGGCGCTGCAGCACGAGAAGGCTGATAACGACACCGACGACACCGAAATTGTAACCGGCGAGTGCCAGAAGCAGCGACATCAGCGGTACGGCCGTGGGAGAAAGTGCAATCGCCACGCCATAGGCACCGATAATCATCATGCAGATGAAAACGATGCTGAAAACCGAACGTAACGCAACTGCGGTTACGCCAAGCAATGTGGCGGTAAGAAAAATCATGATGCCGCCTCCTCTTTGGTTGCCGGGCCTGGGACAGACGTAACGCCGTCTTCCCTAACGAACCCTTGTTTTCTCCTCCATTCCCCATTTTCCTAACTCGGTAGTTGAGGATATGGTTTCATCGCGGTTAAAAAAGCGCTGGCCGGCGCTGGCATTTCCGAATCGACGGCTTTTGGTTACAAACAGGCATGAGCGATATCTTCTCCCACGCCGCATTGAGCAATCTTGCCGAATTCTCGGTCTCCGAACTGTCGGGCTCCATCAAACGCACGGTGGAGACGGCGTTCGAACAGGTGCGGGTGCGGGGCGAAATTTCTGGTTATCGTGGGCCGCATTCGTCAGGACACGCCTATTTCTCACTGAAGGATGATCGTGCCCGCATCGATGCGGTGATCTGGAAGGGCACCTTCTCGCGGCTGAAATTCCGCCCGGAAGAGGGCATGGAAGTCATCGCCACCGGCAAGATCACCACCTTTCCCGGTTCCTCGAAATACCAGATCGTCATCGAAAACCTTGAGCCCGCCGGCGCCGGCGCGCTGATGGCGCTTTTGGAGGATCGCCGCCGGCGGCTGGCGGCGGAAGGGCTGTTCGATCCGGCCCGCAAGCGCCGCCTGCCTTTCATGCCGCGCGTCATTGGGGTTGTGACCTCGCCGACGGGCGCGGTCATCCGCGATATTCTCCACCGCATTTCGGATCGTTTCCCGGTCCATGTCGTCGTCTGGCCGGTCAAAGTGCAGGGCGAAGGCTCGGGTGAGGAGGTGGCGAACGCCATTCGCGGCTTCAACGCGCTTCAGCCCGGCGGCGAGATTGCCCGCCCCGATGTAATGATCGTTGCGCGCGGCGGCGGCAGCCTCGAAGACCTCTGGAGCTTCAATGACGAAATCGTCGTGCGCGCCGCTGCCGAGAGCGAAATCCCGCTGATTTCCGCCGTCGGACACGAGACCGATACGACATTGATCGATTATGCCGCCGACGTGCGCGCCCCGACGCCGACGGGAGCCGCCGAAATGGCGGTGCCGGTGCGGGCGGAACTCGAAGCGCAGCTGTCGGGCCTCGCTGCCCGCCTTTCCGGTTCGGTCTTGCGGCAGATGGACAATCGCCGTCAAGGTGTGCGTGCGCTGGTGCGCGCGCTGCCTTCGCTTGATCAGCTTCTTGCTTTGCCGCGCCGCCGGTTCGACGAAGCCGCGAGCGGTCTCGGTCGCGGATTGGAAATAACAGCCCTCAACAAGCGCCGTGCCTTCGAACGTTCTGCCTCGGGTCTCAGGCCGGAAACCCTGTTGAACGGTCTCAAACACCACAGGCAGCGGATCACCGAACGCATGCACCGGGCCGAGACCCTGGTGGAACGCCGCCTGTTGCAGGGGCAGGGCCGCGTTGATGCTTTCGATTCCGCGTTGCGTTCGCTCCCCGCCCGACTTCTCGGCCAACTGGAGCGGCAGAAGGAACGCGTCGTCACCGCGTCTCGTCGCGCCGATACCGCCGTGTTGCATCGCATGGCGCAGAACCGTTCCGGTCTCGCCGCCCATGATCGTATCCTGCAATCGCTGTCCTATAAGAACGTGCTGAATCGCGGTTATGCGGTGATCCGCGATGATGAGAACCGGCCGCTGACTCGCGCGGCGGCTATCGCGTCAGGCGCTGTTGTCTCTATGGAATTTGCTGACGGTCGCGTCTCCGCCATCACAACGGGAGAGGGGACGCCGTCCCCGGATACGCCCGTCGCGTTGAAAAAGAAGCCGGTCAAACCGGCTTCTTCGGACCCTGGCAACCAGGGCAGCCTGTTCTGATCAGATCGATGCCGCATCTGAAAAACGGCGGCTGACGGTGAAGGTCTTTTCGATATCGGGATGCAGCTCCATGCCGAGGCCAGCGCCTGGCGGCACTGTGATCATGCCGTTCTTCACTTCCGGCAATGCGGTCACGAGATCGCGATACCAGGTCTTGTAGAAGGCACGCACGCTTTCCTGCACCAGCGCATTCGGCGCATTGAGCGACAGATGTGTGGAGGCGCAGAGCACCACCGGCCCGGTGCAATCATGCGGGGCGACCGGCAGATGCCAGGCTTCCGCCATCGAGGCAATCTTGCGCGCTTCGGAAATCCCGCCGCACCAGCTGATATCAAGCATCACCACACCGGCAGCACCTGTCTCGAGCAGGTCGCGGAAGGCCCAGCGGGAGCCCAGCGTTTCGGACGCGGAAATCGGTGCGGGCGAAACAGCGGCATATCGCGTCAGGCTGGAAAGGCTGTCCATCTTGATCGGGTCTTCATGCCAGAAGGTCTGGTATGGCGTGAGCGCCTTGGCGATCTGCATGGCGGGCAGAAGCTGCCACATGGAGTGAAACTCCACCATGATATCCATCTTGTCGCCCACCGCTTTGCGGATTTTTTCAAACGGCTCAAGCGCAGTCTTCAGGTCCGGCATCGAGATATATTGCCCGCGCGTCTTCTCCGCCGCTGCATCGAAAGGCCAGATCTTCATGGCCGTGATGCCGTCTTCCAGCAGCGAATGGGCAAGCTCGTCCGCGCGATGCAGGAAGCCGTTCAAATCGTCATAATCCTTGCCACCGGAGAGGCCGTAATTGGCCGTCTGCTGGCCGGTGGCTTTCTTGATATATTCCGTGCCCGCGCAGGTATTGTAGGTGCGGATTTCCTTGCGGCTGAAACCACCGAGCAGCTGGGCTATCGGCTGGTTGGTGGCCTTGCCGAAAATATCCCAAAGCGCAATATCGAATGCCGAATTGCCGCGCACTTCCGCACCGGATGAGCGGAAGCCGAGATAACCGACGAGATCCTGCGCCAGAAGGTCGATCTGCAGCGGATCGCGGCCGATGACCCTGGGTGCAATATATTCATGCACATAGGTCTCCACCGTCTCGGCGCCATAAAAGGTTTCGCCAAGCCCGGTAATGCCTTCATCCGTATGGACCAGAACCCAGAGCAGGTTTGCCCGTTCCGCCACGCGGACGGTCTCGAGTTTGGTGATTTTCATGAAGTGTCTCCTCCAGAGGCAGTCAGTTTCCGTCTGGGACGGCGTTGAAAAAAATCAGGCGATGCCGGCCGCCAGAAGCGCGTGAACGCTTTCATCGAAATGACGCGCCATCAGCGTTGAAGCGGTTTGCGGGTCACCGGCGGCAATGGCCCGTCCGATGGCGATGTGAAGTTCGCCTGCAGCATGTCGCTGTGCATCGGATGTGCGGCTTTTCCAGCCGATCGGCCACGTCTGGCGCGTTACATTCTGAAAGGCGCCGAGAATGAGTTCAAAAACCGGGTTCTTGGAGGCTCTTGCAACAGCAAGGTGAAAAGCCAGATCATGTTCCATGACCTTGTCATTGTCGCCAAAGTCCCGCTCCATGTTGTTGGCATGGTCGAGAATGGTGAGCGCTTCCGCATCCGTTCTTCTGAGCGCCGCGAGCGTCACGGTTCTGACCTCGATCGTGCGGCGCACATCGTAGATCTGCTGAATGTTGATCTGCTCAGTGTGAATGCCATGTTCGAACATCAGCGACATCGCACCATGATCCAGCGTCGCTACCGTAGCGCGTTTGCCGGCGCTGACATCGATCAGCCGCATGGCCGATAGGGACCGGAAGGCCTCACGGACGACGGTGCGGGAAACGCCGAGCTGCTGCGAGAGCGAAAGTTCGCTCGGGAGCTTGGCGCCGGGCGCAAGTTCGTTTTCGCGGATATGACGCGTGATCGCGCCAATCGTGCTGCTGACGAGACCGGATTCATGCGAAATGGCACTTAACATTTTTCCTCCAACCTGTAGTACAGGTTTACGGAAAATTGCTTACAGGATTTTTCGGCGCGAAACAAGCGGCATCACGGAGCATTATGTTTGCCAGGCGGAAATGCCTACGCTTCGAAATCCCGCAAGAACCGTTTCAACAGCTGGTTCAGCGTCGTGCGCTCTTCCTCGCTCAGACTGGAGACCAGGCGCTGCTGGTTCTCGACATGTGCACCGACCGCTTCCTCGACAATGGAAAATCCCGGTTGTGTTAACGATATCAAGACGCTGCGCCGGTCGTCGGGATTATGTATGCGCTTCACAAACCCAGCTTTTTCGAGCTGGTCGATGCGGTTGGTCATGGTGCCGGAGCTTACCATTGTCATCGCCAGCAGATCGCCGGGGGAAAGCCGGTAGGGTGATCCGGAACGCCGTAATGTCGCGAGAACATCGAAAGCGGAGGAGGAAAGTCCGTGCTTCAGCAGCACGGTCTCCACCTCTCGCGCTAGATGGGTGGTGAGACGGTTCAGGCGCCCCAGCAGCGCCATGGGTTCGACATCGAGATCGGGCCGCTCCCTGCGCCATTGCGCCAGAATGTGATCGACACGGTCAAGTGGTTCTTTGCTCATCATCAAGGCATAACAATTAGTATCTTGACGTCAAGATAAAATCACTTAGGATGCATTTGTCTTGATATAGAGATTCTTGAAATGAAGAAAAACACAGGCTATGCCGCCGATGTGCTGACGACTGCCCTTGCTCCCGCTATTTGGGGCACGACCTATTTCGTCACGACCGAGCTTTTGCCTCATGGATACCCTCTGCATGTCGCCATGCTGCGCGCATTGCCGGCTGGCGTGTTGCTGCTGCTTTTCGTGAGAAAACTGCCAAACGGTGTCTGGTGGCCGCGCAGCCTCATTCTGGGGGCACTGAATTTCTCGTTCTTCTGGGCGTTGCTTTTCGTTTCGGCCTATCGGCTGCCCGGCGGCGTGGCGGCAACGGTGGGCGCGGTCCAGCCCCTGATCGTGATTGGCCTTTCCCGGCTGTTTCTCGCGACACCGGTCCGGCCGCTGGCTATCGCGGCCGGTTTTCTGGGTATTGTCGGTGTGGCGCTTCTGGTTCTGGCGCCGGGGGCTGCGATGGATGGTATCGGCGTGGCGGCAGGCCTTGCCGGTGCCGTGTCCATGGCTTTTGGAACAGTGCTGACCCGCAAATGGCGTCCGCCGGTGTCGAACCTGACGTTTACCGCCTGGCAACTGACAGCCGGTGGTATCCTGCTGCTGCCGGTCGCGTATTTTTTTGAACCCGCACTGCCGACGCCGACAGCCGCCAATATTCTCGGCATGGCCTATCTGGGTCTTATTGGCGCTGCCTTGACCTATTTTCTGTGGTTTCGCGGCCTTGCCCGCATCGAACCTTCCGCCGCCGCATCGCTTGGTTTTCTAAGCCCGGTCGTTGCAACCCTGCTCGGCTGGCTGGCGCTCGGCCAAAGCCTCACGCCAGCGCAGATCGCAGGTTTCGTTGCGGTGCTCTTCAGCATCTGGCTCAGTCAGCGCAGCCAGTTGCCGAGATAGGTGTCGTCAGGCCCATTCGCCCTTGCGCATGACAGGAACCGTGGAGCCATCCGGCCTCACGCCGTCAATATCCACCTTGTCGGAGCCGATCATCCAGTCGATGTGGATCAGGCTGGAATTGCCGCCCTGCGCCTTGATCTGATCCTGCGACAGCGACGCGCCGTCGAGGAAGCACTTCGAATAGCACTGACCGAGCGCGATGTGGCACGAGGCATTTTCATCGAACAGCGTGTTGTAGAACAGGATGCCGCTTGCCGAAATCGGCGAGGAATGCGGCACCAGCGCCACTTCACCGAGACGCCGCGCGCCTTCGTCAGTGTCGAGGACCTTGTTCAATACGGCTTCGCCCTTCGAAGCCTTGGCTTCGACGATACGTCCACCCTCGAACTTTACCTGGATATCGTCGATCAGCGTTCCCTGATGCGACAGGGGCTTGGTGCTGGAGACGTAACCGTCGACCCGCAACGCGTGCGGTGTCGTGAACACTTCTTCGGTCGGGATATTGGGGTTGCAGGTGACCCCATTCTTGGCGGTGGAGGCGCCGCCATGCCATTCGTGGCCGTCCGCCAGGCCGATCTTCACATCCGTGCCAGGGCCGGTGAAATGCAGTGAAGCGAAACGTTCGCCATTCAGCCACGCCGAGCGCTTGGCAAGGTTGGCATTGTGCTCAGCCCATGCGGCGACCGGATCAGCCAGATCCACCCGCGAGGCAGCGAAGATGGCCTCGGCTAGCCTGCGGACGGCTTCGTCTTCCGTCACGTCGGGAAACACCTGCTTTGCCCAGGAGGGGTTCGGATAGGAGATGATGTTCCAGTTGATGTCGAAGTTGGAAATCTTCTCCAGCGCCGGCTTATAGGCGGTGGAGTTTGCTTTATTGGCGCGGGCAACCTTGGCGGGGTCCTGTTCGGCCAGCAGCATGGGGTTATCGCCGGCAATTGCCAGCCGCGCCGCGCCGTTCGAATAGGCCTCTGCCATGCCATCATAAAGCCAGCCGGAAGCCCGGTCGAAATTGGCGTCGCTCGCATGGCGATAGCGGGCAAGCGTGGTTTCTTCGTCGGAGTAAAAGGTGGTAACCAGTCCGCCGCCCGCCATATAGGCATGTTTTGTCAGCAATCGCACCAGCGGCAGCGCTGCCAGCGGCGCGGTAATCACCAGATCCTGATCCTTCTGCAATTGCAGACCGACCTTGATGGCGACTTCGGCCAGTTTTTCGAGTTTGACGGGATCGATGGGGGAAACAGTCATGATCTGCCTTCGTCTATTTCAATCGGAGGCGCCGACCATAGCCCATTCCTCCTGAAAGCCAAACGCTTTCAGGCGCGCCCCTGCGCCTCAATCGGCGACCAGCGGTGCGGCAATGGCCTTCAGTGCCGTTTGGGCATCTCGGGGAGAAAGCCTCACCTGCAAGCCGCGCTGCCCACCATTCATGTAGACATAATCATGCGTCATCGCTTCGGCCTCGATGGCCGTAGGCACCTGCTTCTTCTGCCCGAAAGGGCTGATGCCGCCGACATGGTAACCGGTGGCACGCTCGGCATCGGCAGGTTTCATCATGCTGGCGGATTTGCCTCCGAAAGCGGCCGCAAGCCTCTTCATGCTGACCTCACGATCCGAAGGGACGACGACACAGACCGGCTTGCCGTCCAGCTCCGCCATCAGCGTTTTCAGCACCAGATGCGGTGGCTCGCCGATCGCCTCGGCCGCCTGCAGGCCAATGCGGTCTGCATTCGGGTCGTAATCATAGGTAACGGTGGTGAAGGCGACGCCCGCCTTGTTCAGCATCTGGGTGGCGCGGGTTGTTTTGGACATGGCAGATTGCAGTCACGCAAAAAGAGTCTGGTAGGTTTCAGGCTTGAAACCGACGGTTATCTTGCCCTTCGCCCCCAGCACCGGACGCTTGATCATAGAGGGCTGCTCCAGCATCAGTGCAATGGCCTTCTCGCGGCTCAGGCCAGCCTTCTGGCCGTCATCGAGTTTTTTGAAGGTCGTACCGGCGCGGTTGAGAACCATTTCCCAGCCCGCGGCATCGCACCATGTCTCCAGATGGGCGCGGTCAATGCCCGAGGCCTTGTAGTCATGGAAAGAATAGTCGACGCCATGGGTTTCCAGCCAGCTTCTGGCCTTCTTCATCGTGTCGCAGTTCTTGATGCCGTAAATGATGATCGTCATGCTGCCAGCCTCTTTGTGTTCAAGCTTTCCGGCATAACAAAATATCCGCCTTATTCAACCCGCCGGCTGAGGCGCCCTGCGTCCTTTTGAAGACGCCAAGCCTGAGCCATGCGAAATCGCAATGGCTGATATCCGAACGAGCGCGAGCAAAGCTGCATGGCTTCCCTGCTACATCATGAGTTGTAGAACGGTGCGGAAATGCCCATTATCTGGGCATCAAAGATGGAGAGAAAAATGCGGCAGGTTGCAAAGACATCGCGTAACTTCTTCGGTGAAACTTTCGCCGTTCTCGGTGCAGCGCTCTCGGTTTCGGCCGCTGTTCGCGCGCATCGCAAGCCCGCCCGTGCCGATCTCGAAGCCCTCGGCATCGATGGCAAGGCTTTCGACAAGGTTCAGCTCTAAGCTGGTTATCGTTCCCGGCGAGGCGGCACCGCCTCGCTCGCGCCGGATACCGGAACACCTGGTTCTCGGCGGGCGCTACAAACTGCGCTTTTGTTGGCGCATCCTCTGCGTCTAACAGCAGTTTGGCAGCTAATGCTAGGCATGTATGCCGTGCTTTTTCACGTAAGCGTTATCGTGCCGCCATCTTGTGCGCCGACCGCTTCTGCGGCCTGAATATTTTTTCCGGCAGATATAATTGACTTTCCGGCTGCTCATAGCGGTCCGCTTTCGCCGAAAGCGGGAAGCGCCCGAGAGATTCGTGCCGCGTCTCTCCATTATGGCTGAAGATGAGTTCGAAGCTGCCCGCCAGCCAGCTATATGGTTTTTCAACAGGCATGATATCGATTTTCCCGCAGCCATAGACCACGGTGAGATGCGGCGTGAACGACGATGCGGCAACAAAGGGCAGATTGGCCCGCCAAAGCGCGCGCTGCACCATCTTCGCCAATGCTCTGAGCTCCAGCATCTCGCGGCGGCTGCTTAGCGCCAGACAGCTGCGATTGCCGAAAAGCGAGCTGCCATCGAATGTAATCGGAACGGGACGCGCCCTTATTTCCCCCAGTGCCGCCTTCAGCCGGTTTGCGAAACTGCGAGGCACGGTGTCGAAACACCCGACGCAAAGGAGGGTGATATGCAGAAGCTCGGCTGGATGGGCCGCCCGCTTCGTCCGCCCGGCGGCATGGCACGATGCATCGGTGAAAATTCTTTCCGCCAAGGCCACCGGCGGCTTCAGCACGATCAAGACCTTGTTGCCAAATCGCGGATTGACCCGTCGCTGCTTCTCCAGATCGAAGCCTTCGAGGAAAAGCTGCCCTGACCCTCCATTATCCGTCAACTCGAAACTCACGACGATGCTCCACGGCCTTTGCTCAAGGCCGCAATATTATCATCGCCGAGGAAAATTGGAAGAACAAAAAGCGAACAAAACTTCACCATATGCCGGGCAATATCCGATACGGACTTTCGCTAACGCAATCCGTATAACCCGGCAACTCGGTCTAGGGCAGACGATCTTCCCAGCTGGTCCGCAGGACCAGCAATCCGCTAGCCAAGGTGGCGGGAAGCAGGGCCAACCAACAAGCCAATGCGAGTGATATGTCGATGGGGCCAGGCAATGACGGGGCAACGGCTGAGGGCATGCCTTTCTTTTATGGTTCTCCGCCTGTGATCGTCGGGGTCGATCCTCGTCCGGATCCCATCGCCGGGGCTTATTCACTGCGAAGAACGTGTTTGACATTCTACCTACTAGTTGGTAGGTAAAGGCATGAAAAGCTCTAAAACCAAAGCCGATGACATTCTCCAGTGCGCCCGGACCCTGATTGTGAGAGGGGGCTATAATAGTTTTAGCTATGCCGATATTTCCCATGTAGTCGGCATTCGCAACGCGAGTATCCATCACCATTTTCCCAGCAAGGCGGACTTGGTCGCGAAACTGGTGTCACAGTACAGGCACGAGGCCGAAGCCGGTATCGCCGCGCTGGAGCAGCACATTCCAGATCCGCTGGAGCAGCTTCGCGCCTATATCGGCTATTGGGAGCGCTGCATCGCCGATGCAACCCACCCCTTCTGCGTCTGTGCGCTGCTTGCCGGCGAAATACCGATTCTTCCCGAAGCGGTCGTTCTCGAGGTGCGTGCGCATTTTCGGAGTCTCTCGGACTGGCTTACAGCCGTGCTGGAGCGCGGCGCTTCCCAGGGGCGCCTTGCACTAACCGGCACAGCGCGGGTCAATGCTGAGATGTTCATGGCCACCATGCACGGCGCAATGCTCTCAGCGCGCGCACATGGCGATGCCGCAAGCTTTGGCGCCATAACCCGCCCGATGCTGGAGCGCATCACCGCTTGAACTGCATCTTGCGAGGGGCGTCGACGCATGACCCAAACGAGACCGACCGATCAACTAATGACGCTGCTCTGGCAGACATGCCGGTGACAATCTGCGTTCCGGACCACCCCATCTTTCAGGAAGAGAAAGGCAATTTCGCATGTTCGGTATTTCTTCGCTTGGCTGGATCCACACGCTCGGCAGCCTGCCCGCCATTCCCGCGGCCATTTTCATGTTTACCCGTTACGGTCGCATCGTCCCCCGATCCACGCCCGGGGCAATCTACTTTGTGTCCATGCTGATTGGCGCCGCAACTGTCTTTCTTGTGTCGCATCAGCCAATCAGCTACGTCGTTGGCGTCCTGACCATCCTGTTCCTGCTTGCAGGCTACGGTATCGAACGCGTTCTGGGTTCAACGCGTATCGCCAGATATATTGAAACCATCTGTCTCAGCATTACCGCGTTTCTGTTGATGGTCCCGACGGTGAGTGAAATTCTGCGCCGTGTTCCCGACGGTCATCCGATAGTGACAGACCTGAAATCGCCGCTGCTTCTCGGCGCCCAGGCAGGATTGCTGGCGATCCTCGTGGTCGGCCTGACTGCCCAGATGATCTATCTCATCCGACAAAACAAAAACGCCGCGAACTAGTCGCGGCGTCGTCTTTCTTCCTTAGATACGGTGGCGTTGCGGCAGCAACCTCACCGTATCGAGTATGGTCCTATTCCCATTCGATCGTGCCGGGCGGCTTGCTCGTGACATCGTAGACGACACGGTTGATGCCGCGCACTTCGTTGATGATGCGGGTTGCCGCACGGCCGAGGAAGTTCATGTCGTAGGGATAGAAATCCGCAGTCATGCCGTCCACCGAGGTCACCGCGCGCAGCGCGCAGACGAAGTCATAAGTTCGGTAGTCGCCCATGACGCCAACGGTCTGGACCGGCAGCAGCACGGCGAAAGCCTGCCAGATGGTGTTGTAAAGACCGGCCTTGCGGATCTCGTCGAGGTAGATCGCATCCGCTTTACGCAGAATATCGAGCTTTTCACGGGTAATCGCACCGGGGCATCGGATCGCAAGACCCGGACCGGGGAAGGGATGGCGGCCGATGAAGCTTTCCGGCAGGCCGAGTTCGCGGCCAAGAGCGCGCACTTCATCCTTGAAGAGTTCACGCAGCGGCTCGACGAGCTGCATGTTCATGCGCTCGGGAAGACCGCCGACATTGTGGTGGCTCTTGATGGTCACCGAAGGGCCGCCGGAGAAGGAGACACTTTCGATGACGTCGGGGTAGAGCGTGCCCTGCGCGAGGAAGTTCGGAGCACCCTTGCCATCGGCGGCAATCTTGGCCGCTTCGGCCTCGAAAACCTCGATGAACAGACGGCCGATGGTCTTGCGCTTCACTTCCGGATCGGAAACGCCGGAGAGTTCGCCGAGGAACAGGTCGGATGCGTTCACATGAACAAGCGGAATATTGTAGTGGTCGCGGAACATGCCGACGACCTGTTCGCTTTCCCCAAGCCGCATCAGCCCATGATCGACGTAAACGCAGGTCAGCTGGTCGCCGATAGCCTCATGAATGAGAATAGCTGCAACCGAAGAATCGACGCCGCCTGAAAGTGCACAGAGCACCCGGCCGGTGCCGACCTGCTCGCGGATCTTGCGGATCATCTCGGCGCGATAGGCCGCCATCGTCCAGTCGGATTTCAGACCAACGATCTTGTGCACGAAGTTTGACAGCAGCTTGCCGCCATCGGGCGTATGCACCACTTCCGGATGGAACATGGTGGAGTAATAGTGGCGCTTCTCGTCCGCTGCGATGGCGAACGGTGCGTTTTCGGAGGTTGCGATGACCTCAAAGCCTTCCGGC
The DNA here is from genome assembly GCF_004328495.1 of Agrobacterium sp. 33MFTa1.1. Classification (NCBI taxonomy): domain Bacteria; kingdom Pseudomonadati; phylum Pseudomonadota; class Alphaproteobacteria; order Hyphomicrobiales; family Rhizobiaceae; genus Agrobacterium; species Agrobacterium sp. 33MFTa1.1. Next base: position 2,730,614 of record NZ_CP036358.1, read on the forward strand.
AGCTTCGTCACGCGGTCGCCATGGCTCATCCACACCGGGTAGCTTTTGCCCTGCTCCCAGAAGCCTTCGAACAGCGGGCTAGCCTTCTTGATGTCGATATCGGCGCGGCCGAATTCCGCCGCATGGCCGCCCTCGACAACGCCGCCGAGCTGTGTGCACAGTGTCTGCTGGCCATAGCAGATGCCGAGGATCGGTACCTTGCTGTCGAACACTGCCTGCGGCGCGCGCGGGCTTCCTTCCGCCGTGACAGATGCGGGGCCGCCGGAGAAGATCACGCCCTTGGGCTGAAGTTTCTCAAACGCCTCTGCGGCATTCTGGAACGGGTGGATTTCGCAATAGACCCCGGCTTCGCGGATGCGGCGCGCAATCAGCTGCGTCACCTGGCTGCCGAAATCGATGATGAGAATGCTGTCGGGATGGGCTATCTGGGTCATGGCGAGCCTTTAAAGAAAATGGCGGCTTTAGGCAACCCGGAAGCGGGTGGCAAACGGTAGAAAATCGCGAAAATCGCAAGGTTCAGAGGGCTATCGCGCCGTCTTCGATAGCGCGACAGAGCCGGTCAACGGCATCCGCCAGTTTTTCGTCGATGATGTGCAGATACTCGGTCCAGTCATTCACGTGTTTCACATCGGCCTTGCCGTCGGAAATACCGCGCAGGCCAATCAGCGGTAAACCGAAACGCTGGCATGCTCTTAAAACTGCATATGTCTCCATTTCCACCATATCGGCGTCGATCAGCCCATAGGCCTCGCCTGAAACGACGTTGGCGCCGGTGGAAAGCCGCGCCCCGGCAACATCGGGTATCCGCAATGGCAAGGCCACCTCCGCCGGCAGGTCGAGAAACGGTGTGCAACCCTTCGCAAAACCGAAGGGAGAGGCATCCATGTCACGATAAGAAACAGACACCGCCTGGTAGATTGCGGTCTGTTCGAGCGTGCGGGAACCGGCGGAGCCGAGCGACACAACGAGGTCTGGCAGATGGCCCGCCGTATCGAGACCGGCAAGAGCGGTCGTGACCGCAATAGCCGCTTCGACCGGTCCAACACCGGTCATCAGCGGTGTGATGCGTGCCTGCAGGTGGGGACCGTATTCGGCGGAAGCCGCCATGACGAAGAGGATTGATTTATCCGCGACATGCATAGGCCGGTAGCTCATCCGGTAATATCCTCGCGTCCTTTCACCACCATCATCGTGCCCGTCATTGAGGCGATCAGCTTTGCCGGCCCATCAGACAGGGCATAGGCGCGGCCATCGGCGACGATAAGATTATTGCCTGGCTTGATGATCTCGCCGCGAAACAGAAACCGCTCGCCGCGTCCCGGCGACATGAGGTTCACCTTGAACTCGATGGTCAGCAGCGAGGCTTCCGGCTCAATGATCGTATAGGCGGCATAGGTGCAGGCGGTATCCAGACCGGCGGCGATGACACCCGCATGCAGTATGCCGTGCTGCTGCGTCAGCTTTTCATGAAAAGGGAGTTCGATTTCCACCAGCCGGTGTTCGATACGGCTGATTTCGGCGTTAATCGCCTGAACCACGCCCTGCCGCGCAAAGCTTCTTTCTATCCGCTGACGAAAATCGCCGGGATCAGTGATCTCCATGGCCTGCCTGCCTGCTTCTGCCTCATCGCAAACTGACATGGCGCGGGGCGGCAGGCAAGACAAGGGCGATGCGGCAAATTAGAGAAATTAGGAAAAATCCAGCGCGCTTTTCCTTTGGAAATGCGCAAGCACTTTAGTTAAGCATGCCGATGCTTGCGTTGAGCACCGTCGCAAAGGCGACCCATACGGCATAGGGTACGAAAAGCCACATTGATATGCGGTCACGACGATAGGAAAGCGCTATAAAGGCGACGATGCTGATCAGCATCGGGATGATGACAATCAATGCGCCAGCCGGACTTTGCATGCCGAAAAAGATCGGCGACCACAGAAAGTTCAGTACCATCTGGGTGAACCAGAGCCGCATGCGCGTTCCCATCGGCCTGCGAATCCATGTCCGCGCGCCAGCAACGCCGATCAGCACGTAAAGCGCGGTCCAGACAGGCCCGAAAATCCAGTTGGGCGGATTGAAGAAAGGCTTCTGCAGCGATTGATACCATTCGCCGGGTACATTGTTGACGCCGATCAACGCCCCTACGGCAACAACGACAACCACAAAGACAATATAGATCGCAAGATTTCTCATGATCGGTCCAATGCGCCGGCTGGGCTTTTGTTCCCCTGTTTTTTCAATATTTTAGCTGGATAGCCGCACGATGTGCTGGTCCCATGCCACATCGCTGCGCCGGGTTCCGAAAAACCCCTGATAGGACGAAACCGCGATGCCTCTTAAGGCGGGCGCAACACCTGCCGCGTCCCGCACTGTCGTCTCGGAAACCACACGCCCGGTTTTTGCATCCAGCGTCACGGCGGCGTTGCCGTTGGGCGAGGTCAGGCCAACCAGCTGATCGCGTCGGTTGACGGCGATGGCACCCACATAATTGGCAAGGCGGACCGTTGTTTCTTCCGGTAGATCCACAAATGTTACATCCTCACCCCTAGAGAAATGGCCGACAAGTGGCGGAAGATCGTTGCGCGGTCCTTCATACTGGCAGGCGAACCAGATGCGCCCGTCATCCCCGATATCGACATGACGTGTGGATAGCTGCCGCAGTCCGTTCGGCATCGCGTGTTTCTGAATCAAATGGCCGGTTGCTGCGTCCAGCAGCACGAGAGAAGGTTGCATCCTGTCGACGTTGAGCTTGGTGCGGCCGAAATCCGGATGGGTTTCGATACCACCATTTGCGATGATGATCGTTCGCCCGTCGTCGCTCATTGTCATGTCATGCGTGCCGACGCCATGCGCGTCGTATTCGCCGATGCGTATGAAGCCGTTTCTGGCGTCATAGAGCCCGATGACGCCACGATTGCCGTCGAAGTCGTTTTCGCTGGCATAGAGGATCGACCCATCTGGCGAAAACTGTCCATGACCGTAGAAATGGCGGTTTTCCGGCGTGTGCATCACGATCGGTTCGCGATGCCCCCCGGGGTCGAAGGCCATAAAGAATGTCCCCGGCCGGCGGGCAAAGGCCACGGTCATGCCGGTCGCGCGGCTCGTCGCCATTCCATGGGCGCGGGCAGGAAGCGTGACGCGGTCGATGATCTCGCCGCCCTCGCTCACCGTCGCAATGCCGTAGGACCCGTCACGGGCGCGGAAGGCAGAAGCAAAGACCGCGTCTGTCCGCTCAAGCGCATAAAGTGAACGGGGAGCCAAGGCGGTGAGGAAGGAAACTCCCGCCGCTTTGATGAAGCTGCGCCGATCTATCAGTGTCCGCCTGGTGCCGGAGATCATCGGCTCAATCCCCATCGGCGAAAGAGAAGCCGGAACTGAGGCCAATCGCGCCGCCATATTGATCGTTTAATCTGTAGATAAGGTCTTTGCCGTTCAGCAGAAGATAATCCACCTTCGCGCGCTGATCGTCCTGATCCAGCGCCTTTTGCACATCTGTATCGATTGTCCCGGCCACGCGGATCATCGATTTGGCGATGAAGTCGATGGAATTTACGATGGAGCGTTGGTCGGGGGGGACGAGTTCGGCCATATCGGCGGTATGCAGCAGTGTCTGAATGGCCTTGATGTTTGTGGAGATGCTTCTCCATGTCAGGCCAGACCGCCAGTAAATGGCGGTGCGGGGAAACGTCGCCTTGTCCGGCCCCTTGTAAAAGGTCTCGATCCGCTGGTCGCGGATCGCCTCGGCGCCGTGCACCAGAATGCCGAGCAGGGCAACCAGCGCCTCTCGTTCGTCGCGGAAGACGGGGTTATCAGGCCCCGGCTGCGTCCAGTTTTTCTGTGCGCCATCGGCCGCGTTCCAGCTATCGGAAAGCTCTGCCGCGACATCGGCGATATTGCCGGCAATGGCGGCTCCGAAACGGCAGCGGAAATCGCCCTTCTTATCAAGAAGTTCGTCCGCGCCGGTGCCGTAGAGAATGAATTCCAGAGCACCAAGCCCCTGTGCGGCAACGCTCTTGCCACTCAGGCCTTCAGCGGTTGTAACGCTTTCATCCTTGTCGGAAAGGTAACGCTGAACCTGTTTCAGCCCGAGCCCCTTCTTGTCGGGATAATAAAGGACGCGCTCGAAACGGTTCTGTTCGATGACAGGGCCGATACGCACGATCTCGATGGTCGACCAGCTTGAGACGGTATCGGCAAAGGCGTCCTTCGCCGTCTTCTCCGTCGTAGCAGAAGGCGCCGCGCAGAAAGCCTTCATGCTGTCCTCCAGCGTCTCTGCGGAGCGTCGGAAGTGGTCGTAGCCGGGTCGGATGAAGCCGGTCACTGCCTTTTCCATGACGCCGCGCACCTGTGCGGGGTTGAGCGGTGGCGGCGGCATCAGTTCCACATCCTGGGCCATGGCCGGCTGTGTGGTCAAAAGCATCAGCATGGATATGAGGCCGGAGATTTTTCGCATGGCTTTTTTCATTAAAGAGACTCCAGAAAGGCCAGCAAAGCCTGCCGGTCGGATTTTTTCAAGACGGCAAAGGCGTCGCGCGCTTTCTGCCCTTCGCCGCCATGCCATAATATCGCTTCCGTCACGCTGCGTGCGCGCCCGTCATGTAGGTAAAAACCATTGCCATTCACGCGTTCTGTCAGACCTATGCCCCAGAGAGGCTGGGTCCGCCAGTGTCGTCCGCTTGCTTCGCCCACCTGTTGGCCATCGGCAAGCTCCTCTCCCATGTCATGCAGCAGAAAATCGGAATAGGGCCAGATAAGCTGAAACGCATGCATCGGATCGGCGGCATCGCGTCGGGTGACGAATTTTGGGGTGTGGCAGGCCGTGCAGCCCGAGGCGTAAAAGAGTTGCTTGCCCCGCAGCACCATCGGCTCACCGACATCACGCCGTTGCGGCACGGCGAGGTTTTCAGTGTAGAAGGTCACGAGATCGAGAACCTGATCCGGCGCCTCCACTGGCCCGAGCCGCGGTTGCACGCCCGTTGGCATGGCGAGACATTTTTTCTGCCTGTCGGTACAGTCGCCATAGGCATTCGGCGCATCCGGTGTGGAGATGCCGATATCGTGGGAGAAAGCGCTTGCGCTCTGGTCGCGTACGCTCGCGTTCTGAGCTTTCCAACCAAACCTCCCGATTTTCGTTTCGCCGGTGCGATGATCCTTGACCCAAGCGGGACGCCCTTGAATGCCGTCCCCATTCTTGTCGTCCGGATCGGCGTTGGCCAGAATATCGGTGTCGCTGATAGCTTCTATCAAGCCAAGCCCAAGGGTCGGCATGGCAATGCGTGCTGACAGCGAAGTATCGGCGCCGAGCGGGCCATATTTCAACTCTGCCACGGCATAATCAGGCTGTCGCAACGTCACCATCTCGCCATCCGCCAGGGACACCCGCTTTTCCGTATAGGTGATGACAGCCTTGCCCTCGGCCTCAAGGCCGGGAATGGCAAGATTCTGAAGCTGACGTCCATAAGTGTCGTCAGGAAAGTTCAACACTTCATGGCGCGCGATCGCCGTCCGTTCCGCCTCGTCTCGAGCCGGCCTTGCCAGCCGTAGAAACAGGGAGACGGCGTCTTCGCCGGCAAGAGGCAGACGGCCCCTGCCATCCTTCACATGGCACGTCTGGCAGGATCGGGCGTTGAAGAGCGGCCCCAAACCGTCTGAAGCCTGCGTGGAAGAAGGAGAAGAGACCCACAATTTCTGAAACAGCGCGTTGCCGAGCTTAAAATCCTGCCTCCGCTTCGGGGGCATGGTGGCTGACGGATGGGAAAACGCGTTGCTGTCAGTTCTGTTGGTATTGGTCGACGCCCCGCCAGACATGGCCTCGAAAGGCTCCGGGTCGGTAAAATCGATCGCCGGAGCGGTTACGGCAAGAACGCGGTTTCTGTCATTTTCCGTCAGATCGTCACGCAAGGATGCGGCAAGCGTCGCCGTCGCCAAAAGACAGGCTGCCCCGGCGAATAAGAACGGCCTACGGATCGGCGACAGAGACATTTCCATGAAAGTCAAACGCGTGCGGGGAGCAACAGGCCGCAGTCTCCCTGCGGCCCGTTCTTGCCGTTTATTTGAAAACGGCGTTCGGATTATCGAGGCTGTCGGATCCTTCGAGGTCGATCTTGCCGAGATCGAGCGCTGCAATGACGCGTTCGACCGACTTCGTCTGGTCGAGGAGGCCATCGATGGCGGCCTGAACCACGGCGTTGCCTTCCTTGTTGCCCTCGCCAATCATCTGATCGTAGGCCTCAACCGTCTGAGCGCGCTTTTCCATCGCGTGCATGGCATTGAGCGTCTTGTCCAGCTTCGCCAGCATCTCGTCGTTCAACGCCTTGTCTTTGGCGCCGACCAGTTCCGAGAGCGACGCGCCAGTCATCTTCGTTCCGTCCACACGGGTATAGTCGCCGGTATAGGCCGAGGCGATGCCGATCGCGTCGTTGAGATGCGAATTATAGGTATTGTCGGAGAAGCAATCATGCTCCTCTTCCGGATCGTGCAGCAAAAGGCCAAGTTTCATGCGTTCGCCGGCCAATTCACCATAGGAGAGCGAGCCCATGCCGGTGAGAATGGCGGTGAGGCCTGCCTTCGGATCGCCTTCCAGCGTTTTGGTTGCTTCGCCTTCCGGCGCCCAGGCGTCGACCATCTCCTGCAGATCCTTGATCAGCAGGGTGGAGGCGGATTTCAGATAATCGGCACGGCGATCGCAATTGCCGTTCGTGCATTTCGCCTTGTCGTAATCGGTGTAAGGGCGGTTGCCTGCGCCCGGCCCGGTGCCGTTCAGATCCTGGCCCCAGAGCAGGAATTCGATGGCGTGGTAACCGGTCGTCACATTGGCTTCGACATCGCCCGCCTCGTGCAGGCTTTCGATGAGTTCCGGGGTGATCTTGGAGGCGTCGACCTCTTCACCACTGATCTTGATCTTCGGGTTGGCGATGATATTCGCAACATAAAGCTCGTTTTCGTCGCTTTCCGTACCATAGGCACCGTCGACGTAGTCGATCAGGCCTTCGTCCAGCGGCCAGGCGTTCACCTTGCCTTCCCAATCGTCAACGATCGGGTTGCCGAAACGATAGACTTCCGACTGTTGATAGGGAACACGTGCCTTGATCCAGGCTTCCCGCGCGGCCTTTAGCGATTCTTCGCTCGGTGTGGCGATCAATGCGTCGACGGCCTTATCCAGCGCCTTCGCTGTGATCAGCGAATCCTCGTATTTCGCATGTGCGACATCAGCATAGTGCTTGACAACAGCGGCCGCGTCGGTGGCAGCCTTTGCAGGAACCGCGATGAAAGCCGCCGATGCGGCAAGAAGCGCGAAAGAAGCGCTGAGAATGGTTTTGCGGATCATGATCCCTCTCCTTGAGCAGGCATGAAATAACTTCACGCTGCGGCAAGCGAGTTCTGACCCAATCACAAACTTGTGTCAAACATTCTAGTTTAGAATGCTTTGAAACAAGCCCGTGCTGTATTTCCCAGGTAAAATCCCTGGATGCAAAATGCTTTTATGCTCTGCGTTTCATCAGGCAGAAGAAGAAACCGTCCGTATCTGTGGTTGCAGGCGTGAGCGTCACTGTCTTGCCGTCGGAAGAATGTGGTTTGCTGGCATTGCTGCCGAAAGTCGTTTGCCACCGCTCCAACGCCGAACCAATGGCAAAATCTGGATTTTGCTCACAGAAGCGACGGACCTGCTGTTCGTTTTCTTCGGGAAGCACCGAACAGGTTACATAGAGCAGCTCTCCGCCCGGGCGCACGAATCCCTTGGCCTGCGAAAGTGCCTCGCCCTGCTGTTGCACGCGCTCTTCCAGATTGCGCGCGGTCAGCCGCCATTTGGTGTCGGGGCGCCGCCGCCATGTTCCGGTTCCGGTGCAGGGGGCATCGACGAGAACGCGGTCGAATTTTTCCTGAAACGGCGTGAGGCCCGATGCGCGGTCATGAACCTGCACATTACGCGTGCCGGCCCGCTTCAGCCGTTCGATGATCGGCGCAAGGCGCTTGCGGTCGGCGTCGAAGGCGTGGACCTGACCCTTGTTGTTCATGCTGGCAGCCATGGCCAGCGTCTTGCCGCCGCCGCCTGCGCAATAATCGAGGATCTGATCACCCTCATGCGCGCCGGCGAGATCGGCGACGATCTGCGACCCCTCGTCCTGCACTTCGAACCAGCCCTTCTGAAAGGAGAGTTCGGCGGTGACGTTCGGCAGGCGGGATGGGCCTTCGCCTGCGGCAATGCGAACACCCTGACGGGCGATGTGCGTGGCCTCCGCGCCGCTTTCCTCAAGAACCTTCAAAACCTTTTCACGGGTCGCCTTCAAGGTGTTGGCACGCAGATCGAGAGTAGGGCGCTCATTGAGCGCCTGAGCCTCAGTCAGCCAGCGCTCCCCGAATGCGGTCTCGAAGGAAGATTGCACCCAATCGGGAATGTCGCCCTGAACATGGGCCGGCGCCTCGGCGAGGGAACGGGAGAGAAATGCCTGCTGTCTTTCAGCGTCCGGTGCGGCAGGCGCGAATTTGTCACCATCGAATTCCGCTGCCAGTTCCGTGAAGCTCTTGCCCCATTGACGCAGCAGAACAGCGTAGCCGAGTGAGGTGGCGCTGTCGTCATCCATCAGCCAGGCGTGCGACAGTTTCATGCGCAACGCATCATAGACAATGTTGCCGATCGCGGCCCTGTCGCCCGACCCGGCGAAACGATGGGCAAGGCCCCAGTCCTTCAGAGCATCGGCGACGGGACGCCTGCGTCCCTCAATATCCGCCAATACTTCGATTGCTCCGGCCAAACGCCCGCCTAATCGCATTGTCTACCTCGTTTTCCTGACAAGTCCGGTTGGTAGACGCGAATGGCGGCGAGGGCAAGGCTCAATCGGCTTTGACGACCTCGTAGCAGACCTTGGCAGTGCCGGAGTTGATCATGCCGATGTTTTTGGCCGCAGCCTTGGAAAGATCGAGAACGCGACCCTTGATAAATGGCCCGCGATCATTGATGCGAACGACGACGGCCTTGCCGTTGCGCGCGTTGGTAACCTTGACCTTGGTGCCGAACCGCAGGGAGCGGTGGGCGGCGGTCAGGTTGGCGGCGTTCATACGCTCGCCAGAAGCAGTCTTGGAGGTCAACGCATACCACGATGCGCCTCCACAACCATTTGCCGCATTCGCCTGAAGAGGCGCGATGATGGAACAGGCGGCGATAGTTGCAGCGGTGAAAGTTATACGACGGATATTCAAAACAGTGCTTCCCTGAAAATCGGCCCCGCGCCGATTGATTGTGCCCTTGCTAAACGGCCATGAACTGGCCTGAACGCCTTTTGATGCGAGATTGTAGGGCGAGGGAAAAATGGCGAAAAAAAGCTGATCTCAAATCACGAACTGTTACAGACCGTAACATTCGTGATCATCGGCCGGAAGCTGCCATTGCCGCGCCCGTTTGAAGAAGCGGAAAAAATAACGAAGAATCAATGCTCAATGGGAATGTTGTTGCAAGTCACGGCTTCGTGAATCCACTTCACGAAATGTGAGTGAAATATTTTTCTAATGACTACGATTTTAGTGATTTCGGCTTGGTTAATAAAATCCTAATTGGCTGAAATAAGACGAAAACCATCCGCAAAAGCGGGATTGGAAGGATTTTTCATCGCTTTTGGAGATGGCATTTTTCAGCCTCGCCAGAGGCCGTTTTCCCATAATTGTCGAAGCGAGGCCCTGTACTCCGGGAAGCGAAAATCGAAGCCCAGATCGCGAATTCTGGCGTTGGAAACGCGCTTGTTCTCGCCATAAAAAGAGCGCGCCATCGGTGTTAGATCGGCAGTTTCAAAGGCCTGTTCGGGTGGTGGTTCCACTCCCATCAGCGCTGCCGCGAAGCTTACCACATCCTGCGGGGGGCAGGGTTCATCATCGGTCACGTTGAAGATGCCGCCTTCGTGTTTCTGTGCCAGGAAGGCAACCGCCGCGCCGATATCCTCCACGCGGATGCGATTGAATACCTGGTCCTTCTTCACCAGCCGCCGCGCCGTTCCCTTCTCGAAATTCATGAAGGCATTGCGCCCCGGGCCATAAATTCCGGATAGACGCAGGATGGAAAGCGGCGCGTCGGCGTCGCGGGCCGCTTCAGTCCATGCGGCCTCAGCCGCTACCCGCTCCACAGAACGTGGGGAAACGGGGCGGCAGGGTGTTGTCTCGTCCACCCAAGCGCCGCCGTGGTCGCCATAAACACCCACGGTAGAAAGATAAGCGATCCATGCCAGATTGGGCAGGAGCTTTTTCAAGTCGCCGCCCAGAAGCGGAAGGAGAGGATCGCCATCCTTGCCCGGCGCGACGGATTGTATGAGATGCGTGACATTGTCCATTGCAGCGACGAGCTCATCATTGAGCTGGACGCCGTCAAAGAGCAAGGGCGTCATCTGTGCGCTGGCGAGGCCAGAGAATTTGTCCTGACTGCGCGTGGTGCCGGAGATCCCTGCTGCTTGGGATTTCAGCGCGTAGGCAATGGCTTTCCCCGAATAACCCGCGCCAAAAATCATCACATGCATGGTTCACGCCTCTGCCAATTGCCATTCCATTTCCGCCTCCGGATCAGTCTCCGGTGCGCGCGTGGCAGAGTATGTACGGAATTCCTGCCTGTCCATAAGCCGCGATAAAGCCCACGCGGCCATGCCGCGTACCTCCGGCGAAGGGTCCATTTCGGCAAGAGCCTTGCATCGTTCCACGAACTGCCGGTTTCCGGAGTTGCCGGCCGCAATCAGCACATTGCGGATAAATCGGCTACGGCCGATGCGTTTGACGGGAGAGCCACTGAAAAAGCTGCGGAAGGCAGCATCATCCAATGTCAGGAGGAAATCGATGGACGGTTCTTTCAGATCCTCGCGCGCCTGCAATTTCATTTCCGAGGCGCTGGCCGCGAACTTGTTCCATGGGCAGGCGGCGAGGCAATCGTCACAGCCGTAGATGCGATTGCCCATCATCGGCCGGAACTCATGCGGAATTGGCCCCTTGTGTTCGATGGTGAGATAGGAGATGCAGCGACGGGCGTCGAGTTGATAGGGGGCGGGAAAGGCCGCCGTTGGACAGGCATCAAGACAGGCCCGGCAGGAGCCGCAATGATCCTTCTCGGCCTCATCGAGACAAAGATCAGCGGTGGTGAACATGCTGCCGAGGAACAGCCAGGAACCATGGCTGCGGCTGACGAGGTTCGTGTGTTTGCCCTGCCAGCCGAGACCGGCGGCGGCGGCGAGCGGTTTTTCCATCACAGGGGCGGTGTCGACGAAGACCTTCACATCCTCGCCGGCGCGTGCGGCAAAGCGCGTGGCGATTTCCTTCAGCCGCCCCTTGATGACGTCGTGGTAATCGCGATTGCGGGCATAGACCGAAATGGCCGCCTTGTCCGGTCTCGAGAGCAGATTGCGCGGGTCTTCGTCGGGACCATAATTGAGGCCGAACATGACGATGGAGCGTACATCGCTCCACAGCGTTTTCGGCTCCGCCCGCCGGGCCTCGGTTTCTTCCATCCACGCCATCGTGCCGTGATAACCTTTGCCGAGAAATTCTCTCAGCCGTTCCGGTGCGAGCGGAATGCTGTCCGGCGCTGTAACGCGACATAGATCGAAGCCAAGCGAAAGGGCTTCGTGACGAATGAAATCCGTCAGTTTGCGCGCGCGTATCCGCTGCTTCTCGTCGGCAACGTCGATGGTAGTCTCTCCTGCGGGTTGTTGCGCGTCATATATAGGCGCAGTCCCGGGCCGCAGCAAACAACCGAAAGGCTGAACTTAAAAGTCCAGATCGGCATAATGGGAGGAGGGGGCGAGGCGTGGAATACGCTCGCTCAGGAACGGCCGGAAGGACGGACGGGATTTCACCCGCTGGTACCATTCCTTGGCGATGGGTGCCTCGAGCCAGTTGATCTCGCCGAGATAATCCAGAACCGAAACCGCGGCAGCAGCAGCAAGATCGGCATAGCTCAGCCGATCACCCGCCAGCCATGTGCGCGAACCGGCCAGCCATTCCAGATACTTTATGTGCTGGCGGATATTGTTGCGGGCTGTGCGCAGCAATTTGGAATCCGGCGGGCCGCCGCCTTGCGCGGTCGTCATCTGCAATTTGTAAACACGCTCCCGCACCAGCGGCCGGGTCACGTCATTTTCCATCTTCTGCAGAAACCATTCCGTCAGGCGGCGAATTTCCGCCCGCTGAAACGGGTCTTCCGCCAGAAGACGCCTGTCACGCTTCAAAACCCCATGGGTTTCATCGAGAAATTCCGCAAGCACGTAAGGCCCGCTGAGGGAGCGCATATTGTCGTCGAGATAGACCGGCAGGGTGCCGGCCGGATTGAGCGCCAGAAACTCCCGCCGTCTTTCCCACGGTTGCTCCTCCACGAGATCGGTCTGGAACCCGTATTCCGCAAGGATCAGACGAACGAACCGGGATGCGGTCGACATCGGAGAGTGATAGAGAGTTGGCATCGGTACTCAATTTTTACGATTGGTTGTCATGATCGGCATCTGCCGGAAAACTTTTTCAGTTTCGCTTCATCAAGACGCTATAAGAGCTTGGCGACTTTAAAACAAGTTTAACGCAATTGCCGTCCATTGCCACTTCCCCCTGAAAAGAAGGATTCCTCATGGGTGACCAATCGATCATCAGCGCGCTTCTGCTGGGTATCATCGAGGGTCTGACGGAGTTCATTCCCGTTTCGTCAACGGCGCATGTGCTGCTGGCCGGGCACTTCCTCGGCTTCAAATCACCCGGCAACACCTTTGCGGTTCTCATCCAGCTCGGTGCGATCCTTGCGATACTTCTTGTTTATTTCCAAAAGCTTGTATCGATAGCGCTCGCTCTGCCGACAAGCGCGAAAGCGCGCCGCTTCGTGCTGGCCGTCGCTCTCGCCTTCCTGCCGGCGGCCATCATCGGCGCCTTGGCGCATGACTTCATCAAGACCGTCCTGTTTGAAACGCCCATGCTCATCTGCGTGGTGCTGATCATCGGCGGGGTCATTTTGCTTGCCGTCGACCGCATGCCGCTGAACCCGAAATATACCGACATCATGGATTATCCGCCGTCGCTTGCATTCAAGATCGGCCTCTTCCAGTGCCTCGCGATGATTCCCGGCACATCGCGTTCCGGTGCCACGATCGTCGGCTCGTTGCTGATGGGCACGGACAAGCGCTCCGCCGCCGAATTTTCGTTCTTCCTGGCGATGCCGACCATGCTCGGCGCGTTTACGCTCGATCTTTACAAGAACCGCGATGCCCTGAGTTTCGATGACGGCGCTCTGATCGCCGTCGGATTCATCGCCGCTTTCGTCTCGGGTCTTTTTGTCGTTCGCTCGCTCCTGGATTTCGTCTCGCGACGGGGCTTCGCGCCCTTCGCCTGGTGGCGCATCGCCATCGGGTCGCTGGGACTTATCGCGCTTCTGGTCCTGGACTGAGGCTTTAATTTATATGGTCTGAAAAAGAAAAAGCGCCCCGGAAAACCGGCGGCGCTTTTTTTTAAACTTCTAAAGGCTGGTCAGTTGGTGCTGATCGAAGCCGTCGCACAGGGGTCCACGCCATAAGCCGGAGCACAACCGCTCTTGCCCGCTGCAACCGTGCCCGGTGCCATGAATGAACCCGCCAGAACCACCAAAGCCGCACACGCAAAAAAGAGTGCGATAGATCTGCCCATTTTATGATTGCCTTTCAGACGTTCGTTCGCGCGGATCGTGCCGCCGTGTGTGAATTGAGGGTTCGGGATATGTTTGGAATGTGGCGAATATCAATAAAGCAGCTTGTTGAATACCGGGTTAATGCGAAGTCTTTTCCACAGTTGCGCTTGTGCCACGCTTGCCTGCGGAGACCTTTCCGCCGTTAACCTTTTCCAGCGGCTCGCCCGCTCCGATATTGATGTCGTCTCCTCCCCGTTATCTAAGGAGAAATGCACCGAAAGCGGTTTGGTTGCGATGAAGAATGCACAAAAAAAGCGGGAACAAGTCCCGCCTTTCTAGTAGGTGCCGCATGGCGGCAGAGCTCAGGCCGCCTTGCCCGCATTCGAGAACTGGCCGTGCGGGCGATATTGCACCATGTAGGACGGCAGAACAGACGCAACACGAACGGGCGTAATGCCGATGCCTTCCAGCGTCAGGCCGTTCTTTTCCGCCTCGGCGGAAACGACGTTGTCCTTTTTCAGCATGGTCACCTGATCGGATGTCAGCGGTGGCGCGATCAGCGGCACCATCGAAGCAACCTTGCCGATCATCGAGGCAACGCCGAAAGGCAGATTGACGAACGGACGTTCGCGATAGGTGGCGGCAAGAACGGCCTCAAGACAGTCGCGGAACGTCATCACATCCTGGCCGCCGAGCTCATAGATGGCGCCGGGTTTCAGCTTGCCGTCAACGCTACGGGCGACGGCCTCCGCGACATCCTCGACATAAACCGGCTGGAACCTGGTTTTTCCGCCACCGATCAACGGCAGGAAGGGCATGCCGCGGGCCATCTTCGCGAACTTGTTGAAGAAATCATCTTCCGGTCCGAAGATGATCGAAGGACGCAGGATAACGGCGGCGGGCAGAACGGAATGGATAGCAGCTTCGGCGCGGCCCTTGGTGCGGCCGTAACCCGTGGACGAACTGGCTTCCGCGCCGATGGCGGAAATATGCGTCAGCGTGGCGCCGGCATCGCGGGCGGCCTCGGCGATGGCTTTCGCGCCGAATTCCTGCACGGCGTCAAAGGTGTTGCGGCCACTTTCGGTCAGGATGCCGACGCAATTGACCACATGATCCGCATCTTCCACGGCTTTGACGATGGAATCGCGGTAACGCAGGTTGGCCTGCGCAAAGGAAATCTGGCCGACATTGCCAAGCGGCTGCAAAAAGCCGGCGAGATCGGGTCGGCGCACGGCGACACGAATGCGATAACCGCGCTTGGCGAGCAGTCTCACCACATGCCGCCCGACAAAACCCGAACCGCCGAATACGGTGACGAGGGGTGGAAGGTTGGCCAAGGTCATGGGAGGCTCCTCAGAAGCTGTCGATAAAGCGTTTTTCAGTCTCTTAGCCCAAAGCCGCGCGCACGGGAAGAGATGTTCTCGCCGGGAAGAGGCGGGTTTGGGACATAGGGTTGACGACGGTCAAATTCCCTCGACGATAACCATTTCCGCATCCGCGACTTCCTGGCGAATTTTGGCGGCTGCCTGGTATTCGGGGGAATTGTAGCAATCGATGGCGTGTTGCACCGAAGGAAACTCGATGACGACGTTGCGCGCCCGTGCCTTGCCCTCAAGCTCGGTCAAAGCACCGCCACGAGCGAGGAAATTCGCACCGAACCGCTCGAAGGCGGGTTTTGCCGTTGAGACGTAGTCCTTGTAACGCTCGCTGTCGCGAACATCGACGCGGGCGATCCAATATCCCTTTGCCATTTCATCTCCTCCCGTCGTCATTATTGATTGGCTGGAAAGCTGGCGCGCAGCATGTCATCGAGAATGGCGCGGGCCGCCGCTTTGGGATCTTCCGCCCTGACGATCGGTCGGGCGACGACCAGATGGCTCGAACCCGCCTTGATGGCGTCGTAAGGCGTCATCACCCGTTTCTGATCGCCGAGATCGGCGCCTGCGGGGCGAATGCCGGGGGTAACGACGGCAAGATCGGGGCCGAGGATTTCGCGCACGGCGGTCGATTCTTCCGCCGAGCAGACGATGCCGCCCATGCCCGCCTCGCGCGCCTGTTCCGCGCGGCGCAGCACCAGCGAACGGGCATCCGCGGCGTAACCGGCTTCGGCCAGATCGCTGTCATCCATCGACGTCAGCACCGTGACACCGAGCAGGCAGAGGCCGGAACCTTCCGCTGCCTTGACGGCAGCACGCATGGCTTTGGGATATGCATGAAGCGTCAGCATCGACATGCCCATCCGGGCGATGTTTTCGACACCGGAGGCGACGGTGTTGTCGATATCGAGCAGCTTCATGTCGAGGAAGACCTTCTTGCCGCTTTGGACAAGGTCGCGCGCGAATTCCAGACCGCCGGCGAAGACGAGCTGATAACCGATCTTGTAGAAAAGAACCTCGTCGCCGATTTTTGAAACGATGTCTTCGGCCTGCTGCACAGTCGGAACATCGAGCCCGACGATGAGTTTTTCGCGCGCGGTCATTGTCTTATCCCTGCCATGTTTCCATTGCCGTCCAGTCGCATGCGGGGGAGGCGGCTGCAAGTGAAAAGTCGGCGATGGAGAAGCGAAAGAGATTGCCGCCGCCGGGTGGCTGGTCCTCGCTGCGGCTGATGCGGCGGCCTTCTATATGGCATTTCAGAAGTGTGCCCACACCGCCATGGCCGACAAAGGCGATAGGCCGCTGTGTATCGTGCCGGTCAAGAATAGCTCTGACGGCATTGACAATCCGCGCCTGCGCATCGATTGCCCGCTCCCAGCCGCGAAAATTTTCCTGCGGGTGAGCGAAGAACCAGTCCGCCGCCTTCTCGAATTCCGGTGGCGTCAGGAAACCGGTGGAGGACCGGTCGTTTTCATGCATCTCCTCGACGATTTGTATGTCCGCTCCGGATGTCTCGGCAAGGATACGGGCGGTTTCAATCGCCTTCGTCTCGGCGCTGCAAACGATATGGCGCAATGCCAGTGCCCAAGGCAGGCGGCCTGCCTCTCGCGCCCGCTCGGCACCTCTTTCCGAAAGCCCCCATTGAGGAACGGGAACAGCCGGATCTATTCTGACCTGGGGGTGGGTAATGTAGAGAGCATGCACGGCAATCGGTCCCCAAAAGGCCATGGAAAGGGCATCGACATCCTAACCATGCGCTACGACCGGGAAATGACGGATTTTCTCGATCTGCCGGACGTCAGGCCCGAGTATAGGTCCACAGTTGCGCCGGCGGAATATTGCGCACGATGAAATCGAAATGACGAATGTGGTAAAGATGCGGCTGTGCGACGATCGGCGAGATCGGGCCATAGGATATCTGCACCACGGGGCGGCCATGCGGCACGCGCTTCAGCAATTCGTCGAGAAGCTTGATGCGGGCGGCCATCGGAAAATTCAGCATCGGCACGGCTGAAATGACACTGTCGAACATCTGATCCGCGTGTTCGCCGAGCGTCGCATCGAGATCGAAGGCATCCCCATTGACGAAGTTGACGCCGGGGTAGCTTTTGAGCAGCTGATTATAGAAATCGGTCGAATATTCGATGGCGGTCAAATTCTCCGGCTTGATGCCGCGCGCCAAGATGGCCTTGGTGATGACACCCGTGCCTGGGCCGAGTTCAAGAACCGGCAGGCCGGAATGGGGATTGATGACACTCGCCATCTTTTTCGCTGTGATGGCCGATGTCGGTACGATGGCGCCGACTTTTTTCGGCTGGCTGACCATGCCCTTGAAAAAGCGGATTTCTTCCTCGAATTTCTGTTCAAGGCGTTGCTTCAGGTTAAGTGCCATAATTCCCCTCAGATGCATTTGGTCATTGTCAAAAAACAGTTACGCAATGTTGATCCCATTTGGCGCAAAAACAAGGCAAAATGTCGTAACTGGGAAAATTCGCCTCCGGGTCCAAGGCGGCGATAATCGAATCAAAAACGCCGGCGGAGCGATCCACCGGCGTTTTGGCTAAAATGGAAAGAAATCAGCGTACTCACACGCGCATCGGCATTAAAACATACAGGGCATCGTCGCCGGCGGTGTCACGAACCAGCGTCGGCGACCCTGCATCTGCCAGAAGGAAAATCGCGTCGTCACCGGAAAGCTGTGAGGTGATGTCGAGCAGATATTTCGCGTTGAAGCCGATTTCCATCGAATCATTGTCATAGCCGACGGCAACTTCTTCCGTCGCGCTGCCCGAATCGGGATTGTTGACGGTAAGAGTGAGCTGTCCATTGGTGAGGGCGAGTTTCACGGCGCGGCCACGTTCGGACGAAATGGTCGAAACGCGATCGACGGCCTGGGCGAAAGACTGGCAGTCGACCCGCATTTCCTTGTCGTTGCCCGTGGGGATCACGCGCTGGTAATCCGGGAAAGTCCCATCGATCAGCTTCGAGGTCAGAACGACCGAGCCGATGGTCAGGCGGATTTTCGCATCCGAGACTTCGACGGTGACTTCAAGCTCAGGGTTGTCCATCAGCTTCTGCAATTCACCGACAGTCTTGCGCGGAATGATGATGCCAGGCATGCCTTCGGAACCGGACGGCGCGTCCACATCGGCGCGTGCCAGACGGTGACCATCGGTTGCGACAGCGCGCAGCTTCAGCTCGCCATTGCTTTCGATGGTGTGGAAGAAAATGCCGTTCAGGTAATAACGTGTCTCTTCCGTTGAAATCGCGAATTGCGTGCGGTCGATCAACATCTTCAGATCGGTCGCCTTCAGCTTGAAGGTGTGGCTGAAGGTGCCGGCTGTCAGGTCAGGGAAATCCGCCTCGGGCAGGCATTGCAGCGAGAACTTCGAGCGGCCAGAGGCGACGGTCATGGAGGAACCGTCCGGATTGGTCGCCAAAAGCACCTCGGAACCATCCGGCAGCTTGCGCACGATTTCATAAAGCAGGTGTGCCGGCACGGTGGTGGCGCCCGCCTGCTCCACCATGGCCGGGGTCGCTTCGGTGATTTCGAGATCGAGGTCGGTCGCCTTCATGTCAAGATTGGCGCCGGAAGCGCGCAGCAGAACGTTCGACAGGATCGGGATCGTGTTGCGACGCTCGACGACCCGGTGGACGTGGTTCAGCGATTTCAGAAGGTTCGACCGCTCAAGAGTAATACGCATGGACACTACCGCTTTCAACCGTTGCGAACCGGCCACCGCCGGATCGGCAAGAAGAGTCTTCACCGGCAAATGCCGGATAATGTGGACGGGCAAAATGGCAGAGTTATTGCGGAGAATGCAAGAGCCGAGTTCGTCTGCCGCGGGTCATTTTGCTGCTATACAACATGATCCACAGGCTGGCGCCGCCCGTTGCCCTTGTTCGCCGGTTTTCAATTGCCCATAAAGAGGAATAACTGGAGCGACCGGCCGGAAATGATCGGCAAGAATGATTGGAAGCCGTGTGACGGAAGAAACATCGAAGATTGGCGCCAGGCAGGCGGTGAAGGAATTCAGGATCGGGGCGGCCACAATTCCCGCGCGTCCGCTGGAGTGCGCGCTTTATCTCGTCGCCACCCCCATCGGCAATCTGGGCGACATCACCATTCGCGCGCTGGAGACGCTGGCTTCTGCTGATGTTCTCGCCTGCGAGGATACCCGCGTCACGCGCATCCTGCTCGAGCGTTACGGTATCCGTACCCGTCCGTTTGCGTATCACGAGCACAATTCGAACGAAGTGGGGCCAAAGCTCATCGCGGCGCTGGAAGCAGGAAAATCCGTGGCGCTGGTGTCGGATGCGGGAACGCCGCTTGTTTCCGATCCCGGTTACCGGCTCGGCCAGCTTGCACTCGAGGCCGGGCATCGCGTCGTGCCGGTGCCGGGCGCCTCGGCGCCGTTAGCCGCGCTGGTCGGTTCGGGCATGCCAAGCGACGCCTTCCTGTTTGCTGGTTTCCTGCCTGTAAAGGACCGCGGCAAGCGCGACCGTTTTGCCGAACTGGCGAAAATCCCCGCGACCCTCATTTTTTTTGAATCACCGCATCGCATCAGCGCTTCCATCAAGGTCGCATCGGAAGTGCTTGGCAGTGAGCGCCGTGCCGTGGTCTGCCGCGAGCTGACCAAGACGTTCGAGGAATTCCGCCGCGGCACGCTCGGTGAGCTTGCGGATTACTATGACGGTGACCGTGTGGTAAAGGGCGAGATCGTGCTTCTGGTGGAGCCGCCTTCCTATGACGAGATTCCCGATATCGAGGATGTCGAGAAACTGCTGAAGGATCTGGTCGCCACCATGCCCGCTGCAAGGGCTGCAGGCGAAGCGGCGAAGCTGACGGGCCTGCCGCGCAAGGAGCTTTATCAAAGGCTACTGGACATGAAGGAAGCGGATGGCCGCTAACTGGCGAAACGATAAAAGGCGAAAAGCCGAGCGGCGTGGTCATGCTGCGGAATATTGGGCGGCACTTTTTCTGCTGCTGAAGGGATATCGCATTCTCGCCATTCGTTATCGCACCCGGCTGGGGGAGATTGACCTTGTCGCCCGCAAGGCGGACGTCGTCGCGTTTGTGGAGGTCAAGGCCCGGCCGTCCGGCATCAGCGCGATCGATGCCGTCGGCTTTCATTCGCAGCAACGCATCCGGGCGGCTGCGGACCTGTGGCTGGCCCGCCACGGCGATGCCGGGCGGCTTTCACTGCGCTTCGATATCGTCGCCATTCTGCCGCGAGGTCTGCCGCAGCATTTTATCGATGCCTTTTGAAGGGGAGACGATGTCCACCGAGCGTGAAAAAATGGCCGCGGGCGAATGGTACAGCTGCATGGATGGCGAGCTGGATATATTGCGCCGGCGCGCACGAGGGGCCGTCCACCAGCACAATACGATGCCGCCGGATGAGCGCGGGGCAATTGCACCGCTGCTGCGAGCGCTGTTTAATTCTGTCGGGGAAGGCGCGTTTCTCGAAGTGCCGTTTCATTGCGCTTACGGCTTTAATATCGCGCTGGGAAAGAATGTATATCTCAACGCGGGCTGCACCATTCTCGATTCCGCTAAGGTAACGATAGGCGATGGCGCGATGCTGGGGCCTGCGGTGCAGATTTACTGTGCGGAACACCATCTCGACCCGGTGCCGCGTGCGCAAGGAATTGAAATCGCAAAACCCGTGGCCATCGGTCGCGACGTCTGGATCGGCGGCGGAGCGATTCTGCTTGCGGGTGTGACAGTGGCTGACGGTGCGATTGTCGGTGCCGGTTCGGTCGTCACACGCGACGTCGCTGCAGGCGTGACGGTGGTCGGGAACCCGGCGCGGCCCCTGAAACGCATATCCGACTGAGATTTTCATCCGCCGCTGTAATAAATCTGACATGGAACTGTCAAAGAGGCGTCATTGAACCTCTCTATTCGCATCCTCACCCCAATAAATGGTGGAGAGGATTTGATATGTTCAAGAAGATTTCCATGGCCGCTGTGGCTGTCAGCATCTCCGCGACCTCTTCCATGGCTGCGACCAACATCACCTGGTGGCATGGCATGGGCGGCCGTAACGGCGAAGTCATCAACGAAGTCGCCCAGAAATTCAACGAAGCCCAGAAAGAATGCGCGCTGACGCCGGTTTCCAAGGGCTCCTATGAAGAAGCTCTCGCCAGCGGCATCGCAGCTTTCCGTTCGGGCGAACAGCCGAACATTCTTCAGGTTTTCGATGCAGGTGCTGCCACCATCATCAACGCCAAGGGCGCGGTCATTCCTGCCGAAGACCTGATCACCAAGGCCGGTTACAAGTTCGATCGCGACGCCTTTATCAACGGCGTGCGCTACTTCTACGCTGCCGCTGACGGCAAGTTTGTCGGCATGCCGTTCAATTCCTCCGCTCCCATCATGTACATCAACGACGAGGCCCTGAAGAAGGCTGGCGTCGAAGCTCCGAAGACTTGGGAAGACTTTGAAAAGGTCGCCCCGAAGCTGAAGGAAGCCGGCTATATTCCGCTCGTCCAGTCGCAGCTGACCTGGCAGTTCACGGAGAACTTCTTCTCGCGTAACAACATCCAGTTCGCCACGAACAACAATGGTTACGACAGCGTCACCGACACCAAGCTCAAGGTCACCGACCCGAACCTCGTCATGATGTTCGAGAAGCTGAAGGACTGGAAGGACAAGGGCCTGTTTGCCTATTACGGCGCCGGCTGGAACGACAACCAGAAGCCCTTCGAAGAAGGTAAGGTAGCACTCTGGATCGGTTCGTCGGGTTCCTTCGGCGGCCTTCAGAAGACGGCCACAATGCCATTCTCGGCAACTTTCCTCCCTTACTGGGGCTCCATCAAGGGCGCGGGTACCAACTCCTTCATCGGCGGCGCTGCCCTCTTTGCAATGTCGGGCAAGTCCGAAGCCGAAAACAAATGCGTGGCCGACTTCTTCCAGTTCCTGACCTCGCCGGAAATCCAGGTCTTCTATCACAAGGCAACCGGTTACGTCGCCATCACCAAGGCCGCTTATGAAAAGGCCAGGGCTGAAGGCTACTACAAGGAAAAGCCGGTCGCCGAAGTCGGCATCCAACAGCTGTCACTGCAGGGTGGCGACTGGTCCAAGGGTTATCGCCTCGGCTTCTACCCGCAGATCCGCGCCGTGATGGAACGCGAATATAACCGCATCTTCTCCGGCGAAGTCACGCCGAAGGCTGCTTTCGAAATTATCGAGAAGGAAGGCAACGACCTTCTGGCCCGCTTCGCCAAGACGGCCGGCTGATCGATCTCTTCGAAACCGTTGATCTTGTCGAGCCTCCTTTCTGACGGAAGGGAGGCTCACTTCTGGATAAGGAGGCGCAAGCGTGGCCTATACATCGTCTCAACCGCGCCGGTTTTTCTCCGGTCGGTCCGCAAAGGCTGGAAAACCCGCCAAGCCCGCAGAAGCCGGCATGAAGCGCGTGCAGTTCTCTTCGTCCTTTGTGCCCTATCTGTTTCTGGCACCGCAGCTTGCGGTGATTTTCATTTTCTTCTATTGGCCATCCGTTCAGGCCATCCATTCGTCTTTCTATATCGAAGACCCGTTCGGGTTCGGCGCTTCCTTCGTTGGACTCGCCAATTATTCGGATGCGATCTTCAGCCCCGAATATCTCAGCATCGCGAAATTCACGGTAGTCTTCACCGTGCTCGTCACCTTCTTTTCGCTGGCGCTCGGCCTGCTGCTCGCCGTCAAGGCGGATGCGGTCATTCGCGGCAGTTCGACATACAAGACGCTGCTGATTTCCGTCTACGCCATCGCGCCGCCGGTCGCCGGCCTTATCGGCATGATGTTTTTCGACCAGCATATCGGCCCCTTCGTGAAGATGGCCGCGTTTCTCGGTTGGGACATGAAGGTCGGCCTCAATTATTTTGATACGGCCTTTGCCATGATCGTTGTCGCGGTCTGGAAGCAGATTCCTTACAACTTCATCTTCTTCCTCTCCGGTCTCCAGGGCGTTCCGGTCTCCGTGCGGGAAGCCGCGTCCATCGATTGCCGTTCGGGCTTTCGCCGGTTCTGGACCGTCATCATGCCGCTCCTGGCGCCCACGGCCTTCTTTCTGCTGATCATCAACATCACCTATGCGCTCTTCGACACCTTCGGCGTCATTGACGTGATGGTGAAGGATAAGGCCGCCAACAACCCGATTACGCTGGTCTACAAGGTGTTCCTCGACGGTTTCCGCGGCAATGACATCGGCGGTTCCTCGGCGCAGTCCGTCATCCTCATGCTGGTCGTTTTCGTCCTCACCATCATCCAGTTCCGCTTCATCGAGAAGCGCATCCATTACAATTGAGGGAAAAGACGATGTACAAGACCAAACCCCTCGATCATCTGGTGCTGATCATTGGCGCATTGTTTCTGATCCTGCCTGTTGTCGTGGCCTTCATGACGTCCACTCACACGGCGGCTGAAATTCACCGCAGCGGCCTTGCGATCATTCCCGGCGACAATTTCATCGAAACCTATGAGAAGGTCCTTACCCAGAAGGGTGGTTTCACCGGACAGGTTACAGGCCTGAACATGGTGTTGAATTCGCTGATCCTCGGCATCGGCTTTGCCGTCGGCAAAATCGTCCTGTCGATGACGGCGGCCTATGCGATCGTCTATTTCCGCTTCCGTTTTGCGACGCTCGCCTTCTGGATCATTTTCACCACGCTGCTTCTGCCGCTCGAAGTGCGCATCATGCCGTCCTACGAGGTAATGAGCAAACTCGGACTGTTGAACTCCTATACCGGTCTGATCGTGCCGCTTCTCGCTTCGGCGACGGGCACCTTCTATTTCCGGCAGTTCTTCAAATCCGTGCCTGAGGAGCTGCTGGAGGCTGCCCGTATCGATGGTGCGGGGCCAGTGAAATTTTTCGTCGACGTTCTCATTCCGCTGTCGCGCACGATGATGGCGGCAATCTTCATCATCATGTTCGTTTATGGCTGGAATCAGTATCTCTGGCCCATGCTGATGACGACGGATGAGAGTTTCTTCACCCTGATGCGTGGCATCAAGTCGATCCTGCAGGTCTGGGTCGGTTCGCAAATCCCCGATTACAACGAAGCTTTCGCGCTCGCCGTGCTGGCCATGCTGCCACCCGTGCTGATCGTCGTTATTTTCCAGCGCTGGTTCATCAAGGGCCTGACCGAGAGCGATAAATAAGGAGACCGAAATGGCCGCGATAGAAATCAGTCAGGTCTGCAAGGATTATCATGGCGGCGTGCGCGCCGTGCATCATGTCGATATCGACATCAAGGACGGCGAGTTCATCGTTCTCGTCGGTCCCTCCGGCTGCGGCAAGTCCACGCTTTTGCGTATGGTCGCCGGGCTTGAGGATATTTCAGAAGGCACGGTGAAGATCGGCGACCGGGTGGTCAACCAGACCGATCCGGCCGACCGCGATATCGCCATGGTCTTCCAGAACTACGCGCTTTACCCGCATATGTCGGTACGCGAGAACCTGGAGTACGGGCTGAAGAACCGCAGGACACCCAAGGCGGAAATTGACGCCCGTGTGGCTGAAGCGGCGCGTATGCTGCAACTCGAACCCTATCTGGACCGCAAGCCACGCGCCCTTTCCGGTGGTCAGCGTCAGCGCGTCGCCATGGGGCGTGCGATCGTTCGCAAGCCTGCTGCCTTCCTGTTCGACGAACCCCTGTCCAATCTCGATGCCAAGTTGCGTGTTTCCATGCGCGGCGAAATCAAGCGGCTGCAAAAACGTCTTGGCACGACATCGATCTACGTTACCCATGACCAGTTGGAAGCCATGACGCTGGCCGACCGTCTCGTCGTGCTGAATGGCGGCCGTATCGAGCAGATCGGTGCGCCGCTGGATGTCTATCACACGCCTGCCTCAACCTTCGTCGCAAGTTTCATCGGCTCTCCGGCCATGAATCTTCTCAGCGCCGAATTGCACGGCGATAGCCTTGCCATCGGACCGTCGCTGTTTGCGCTCAATGGCTTTGCCCCCACGTCCGGCCCGGTGACTGTTGGAATGCGGGCGGAAGATTTTCGTCTCGCTGCTGCTGACGCCCAGAGTTTCGCACTTCGCGTGGATTATATTGAGGAGCTGGGTTCGCAACGTCTTATACACGGCATGATCGGCGATCAGAGCCTGACCGTGGCCTTTCCGCCTGACGTCGAGGTTCCGTCCGCGCTTTCGGTGACGATTGCTCCGGAAAAACTGCACTTCTTCTCCAGCGAAACTGGCAAGCGTATCGCCAGCAGAGCGGAACAGACGGTGGCGCAGGATGCTCAACTGGCGACGGCCTGAGTTCGTCACCTGAAATCGGCGCGATGGCTAAAATTGCGCCGATTGTCAAAACTGGTTTGTTACGATCCCGATGATAAAAGGCCTCCAATATTTCACGGGGGTTTTCTCATATGTCGTTCAAAATGATGTTCGCGGCGGCCGCAACCATGGCTATCCGTACGGTGCCGATATTGCCGGCCTATCTGCGTCGGAAAAAAGACGATGCCGTGGTCAGCGCATCCTGCACCGATCTACGGCTTCAGCCGGCGCCTATCAATCCTGAATGGATCATTGCCGGCAACCCGCAGGCACGTGCTGCGGATCATTCCCGAAGCGGCGACCGTGCCTCAAGCACTGCCATGTGGGATTGCACTGCAGGCGAATTCCGCTGGTTCTTCGGCTGGGATGAGACCGTCTATATTCTGGAAGGCGAGGTGCATGTGACGGCCGAGGACGGCTCGGTCAGCATCCTGCGGGTCGGTGACGTCGCTTATTTCAGGGCCGGAACATGGGCCACCTGGCGTGTTGATCATTATGTGCGCAAGGTTGCCTTCATGCGTCGTCCGTTCCCCACGGCGCTGGCATTTGCCTATCGCGTCAAGAACAAGCTGTTCGCCGGTCGCTCCTACAAGCTGGCAGCCTGAGCCGTCGCCCATGCCGTTGGCGGGCGCGGGTGTGCCTTCGCCGTGGGAATTATGAAGGTTCAATAAAACTCACAGAAACCACGGCTCGCAGCAGTTGCGTTTGAATGGTCGCTGCCCTACATCTTTCAAGTTTTCTGAAGCATTTCCGGGTCTCTTCCGGTCCTGCCGGAACGCTTGAAAGATGAGACACGGCATGGCGGATCGCAGGCGTCCGTATGCTGCGAGAGGAACATGCGCATGGCGAAGATCAAGAACGTCGCGATCCAGATGGATCATGTCTCCGGCATCAACATCGGCGGTGATTCCACCTTCGCCATGAGCCTTGAAGCGCAGGCGCGCGGATATCGGCTGTTCCATTACACGCCCGACCGCCTTTCCATGCGCGACGGCAAGATTTACGTGACCGTCGAGCAGATGGAACTGCGCGACATCAAGGGTGACCATTTCTCGCTTTCCGAACCGGAGCGCGTTGATCTTTCCACGATGGATGTCATCCATCTGCGTCAGGATCCACCATTCGACATGGCCTATATTACCTCCACCCATCTGCTGGAGCGCATTCATCCGAAGACCCTGGTGGTCAATGATCCCGCCTGGGTGCGCAATTCGCCGGAGAAGATCTTCGTCACTGAATTCGCGGATCTCATGCCGAAGACGCTGATCACGAAGGATGTCGCGGAAATCGCGCGCTTCCGTAACGAAATGGGCGATATCATTCTCAAGCCGCTTTATGGCAATGGCGGTGCGGGCGTCTTCCATTCAGCGCGGGACGACCGCAATTTCTCCTCGCTGCTGGAAATGTTCGGTCAGATGTTCCGCGAACCTTACATTGCTCAGGAATATCTGCCCGACGTCCGCAAGGGCGATAAACGCATCCTGCTGGTGGATGGAGAGCCGGTGGGTGCGATCAACCGCGTTCCAGCGGAAAACGATGCCCGTTCCAACATGCACGCTGGCGGCCGCCCTGAGCCTACGGAACTGACCGCGCGCGAAAAGGAAATCTGCCGCCGTATCGGCCCCGCCCTGCGCGAGCGTGGTTTCCTGTTCGTTGGAATTGATGTCATTGGCGATTACCTCACCGAAATCAACGTCACCTCGCCGACCGGCATTCGAGAGGTGCGGAAATTCGGCGGCGCCGATGTGGCGAGCCTGCTGTGGGACGCCATCGAGAAAAAGCGCGAAGCTCAGGATTTTTGACGAGACATAAATCGCTCTCGGTTTGTTCCGGCTATACAACTCGATACAACTAAAATACAGCGGATGCGATAAATTGTTCGCTGGATGTTCTTGTTTTATTCTTTGAGCTGTGGCACGTTGCTTGGCAATGGTCGTGGATGGGGCATAAGGCTCTGAAAGCGCGGCGGTTTGCGGGGGCAGGCCATGGTGGCACGGGTCAATACGGTGGCATTTCAGGGCATAGAGGGTGTGCCTGTTGAGGTGCAGGTCATGGTG
The DNA here is from genome assembly GCF_004328495.1 of Agrobacterium sp. 33MFTa1.1. Classification (NCBI taxonomy): domain Bacteria; kingdom Pseudomonadati; phylum Pseudomonadota; class Alphaproteobacteria; order Hyphomicrobiales; family Rhizobiaceae; genus Agrobacterium; species Agrobacterium sp. 33MFTa1.1. The sequence goes on from NZ_CP036358.1 coordinate 2,757,927, forward strand.
GCACCGGGAAGGGTCGGCATCCAGATTGTCGGTCTGCCGGATAAAGCCGTCGCCGAAAGCCGGGAGCGCGTGCAGGCGGCATTACATGCCTCAGGCTTGGCGCTGCCGGCAAAGAAGGTCACGGTCAATCTTGCCCCTGCCGATCTGCCAAAGGAAGGATCGCATTTCGATCTTCCCATTGCCCTTGGCCTCATGGCCGCCCTGGGAGCCATACCGGCCGACGCGCTGGGGCGTTACGTGGTCCTTGGCGAACTCAATCTCGATGGTACTATCGGCTTGGTTGCGGGCGCGCTTCCGGCAGCGATCGGGGCCAATGCGCTTGGAAAGGGACTGATTTGCCCGGCTGACAGCGGCCCGGAGGCGGCATGGGCCGGAGCCGGGATCGATATTCTCGCCCCGCGCAGCCTGATTGCGCTCGCTAATCACTTTCGTGGCACGCAGATTCTCTCGCGCCCGACGCCCGCCATTCGCGCCAATCCGGTCAATCTGCCTGATTTAGCTGACATAAAGGGGCAGGAGAGCGCCCGGCGGGCGCTGGAGGTGGCAGCCGCCGGCGGCCATAATCTGCTGATGGTCGGCCCGCCCGGCTCGGGAAAATCCATGCTCGCCGCCCGCTTGCCTTCGATCCTGCCGCCGCTGGAGGCGGCAGAACTGCTGGAAGTGTCCATGGTCCATTCCATTGCCGGCCAATTGTCGGGTGGCAAGCTTTCGGATCGCAGGCCCTTCCGCACGCCGCATCATTCCGCCACCATGGCGGCCCTGATCGGCGGCGGGCTGCGGGCCAAACCGGGCGAGGCTTCGCTTGCTCACCATGGCGTTCTTTTTCTGGATGAATTCCCGGAATTTTCGCCGCAGGTGCTGGATGCCCTGCGTCAGCCGCTCGAAACCGGCGAATGCATTATTGCGCGTGCCAATCACCGTGTCAGCTATCCCGCGCAAATCCAGCTTGTCGCGGCAATGAATCCCTGCCGTTGCGGTATGGCGGGAGAGCCGGGTTTTACCTGTGCCAGAGGCCCACGTTGTGTGGCAGACTATCAGGCTCGCATTTCCGGCCCGCTGCTCGATCGCATCGACATTCGTATCGACGTTCCCGCCGTTTCCGCCGCCGATCTCATTCGGCCCGTGACGGCCGAACCGAGCGCCGTGGTTGCGGCGCGCGTCGCCGAAGCGCGCCTTGCCCAGCAGGAACGTTATGCGACAGCGGGCTTCCCTGCCATCCGCACCAACGCCCGCTGCACGACAGCAATGATCGAAAAATACGCCGAACCGGACCAGTCCGGGCTGCAATTGCTCCGTGATGCGGCGGAGCGCATGAAGTTTTCCGCGCGCGGTTACCATCGCATTCTCAAGGTGGCCCGCACCCTGGCGGATCTGGATGGCAGACAAACGGTTGGGCGTATCCATATTGCCGAAGCAGTGTCCTATCGTATCGCCGGCGAAAGGCTAACCGCCGCGGCGTAAAACCAGCTACGGGCACTTTGTCTGGGAAGGACGCTTATGCCTGCCGGTCAATCAGGTGGTTCCGGGAATGACGGGTAAAAATGCTGTTTGGACAGCTCGGTAGGTGATGGGCCGAATGAGGGGGCCTCGAAACAGAAGTGCCGCCGGCAAACCGGCGGCACGTCAAATATTCGCTCTTCCGCAACCGGGTGCCGAGAAGGGGCTAGAGCCCAAGCCCTTCGAAAAGTGCTGTCGAAAGATAACGTTCCGCGAAGGAGGGAATGATGATGACAATGTTCTTGCCGGCATTTTCCTCACGCGCACCGATCTTGATTGCCGCCGCCAGCGCCGCACCCGAGGAGATGCCAACGGGCACGCCTTCCAGCCTCGCCGCCAGACGTGCGGTTTCGAAAGCCTCATCATTGGTGACGGTGACGATCTCGTCATAAATGCCGGTGTCGAGAATGGCGGGGGCAAAACCGGCGCCGATGCCCTGAATTTTGTGGGGGCCGGGGTTGCCACCGGAAAGAACGGGGCTGTCGGCGGGCTCCACCGCAATCACCTTCACCTCGGGCTTGCGGGATTTCAGAACCTGACCCGTGCCGGTGATCGTGCCGCCGGTGCCGATACCCGAGACCAGAATATCAACCGTGCCTTCCGTGTCGTTCCAGATTTCTTCAGCCGTCGTCTTGCGGTGAATCTCCGGATTGGCGGGGTTTTCAAACTGCTGCGGAATGATGGCGTCAGGCAGGGTTTCTGCCAGTTCCTGCGCTTTGGCGATGGCGCCCTTCATGCCCTTCGGGCCTTCGGTCAGCACCAGTTCCGCGCCCAGGAGAGCCAGCATTTTCCGACGCTCGACCGACATGGTTTCAGGCATGGTCAGGATCAGCTTGTAGCCTTTCGCGGCGGCAGCGAAGGCGAGCGCAATCCCCGTATTACCGGAGGTCGGTTCCACCAGCGTCGTCTTTCCGGGCGTAATCTTGCCCTGGGCTTCCAGAGCTTCAATCATGGCGACGCCGATGCGGTCCTTCACCGAAGCGATGGGATTGAAAAATTCGAGCTTGGCAAGAAGGTTGGCCTTCACGCCTTTTTCCTTCGCCAGCTTGTCGAGCCGCACGATCGGTGTATCGCCGATTGTTTCCGTAATCGAGGAATAGACGCGTCCGCGTCCGGGCTTTCTGGCTTCCGGCATGATGCTCTCCTGTGTAAAGACCGCAAGATTTGAGCGGCAGAATAGGAGCAATAACCTCCGCAAGCTAGCGAACGTTCGTCCTAATATCCGTGAATTGCGGGAATAATTTCACGCCAGATCGCGGAAATGAACGAATTTGTTTTACGTGCTGCGGATGGCGATCATCGTCGCTGTTCCAGCCAGAATACCCGCCGCGGTGCGGTTGAGAATTGTCAGGGCGCTCGGTCTTTTCAGGAGGTTGCGCGCTTTGGCCGCAAGCAGGATGTGAGGCAGGAGAACCGCCATCAGCACGACAAAGGTGATGGCAAGAAGCGTTGCATATTCCGAAGGGCCGATCATGCGGATGTCGATCAGCGTCGGCACCAGCGCCACATAAAAAAGCATGGTTTTGGGATTGCCGAGGGTGATCAGCAGGCCGGACAGGAAGGACATGGACATGCTGGTGCTCTTCTTCGCCTTCAGGTCCTGCGGCAAGAGACCGGCGGTCCAGAGCTTCCAGGCGATATAGAGAAGATAGGCCGCACCTGCAAATTTCAGGACCATGAAAGCCTCCTGAAAGGTCTGCGCGACGAAGGCCAGCCCCAGGATCACAGCGGTCAGATAGATCATGTCGCCAAGCACCAGCCCGAGACCCATGAAAAAGGTTTCCCGAAAGCCCGAACCCAGCGCCCGCGCCACGATTGCCGTCATGCCGGGGCCGGGAATGGCGGCAGCGATGAAGAGGGCGGTGGCATAAGCGAATAGGGTGGTCAGCGTCATGATCGTGTTTCCCTGAAAATCCGCCAGATCCATAGCGAAAATGCCGGGCAAAGACAATCAGTCCGCTCCTCTGCACCAGCGGTGTCGCTAAACGCCGGTAGAGCCGAAACCGCCGACGCCCCGTGCCGTCTGCGAAGTTTCCATCACTTCGACAACAGTCACCTGCGTCACGGGCGCGATGACCATCTGCGCAATGCGCATGCCGCGCTCGACGACGAAATCGTCCTGACCGAGATTGGCGAGGATGACTTTCACCTCACCGCGATAATCGCTGTCCACCGTGCCCGGGGAATTGAGGCAGGTGATGCCGTTCTTGATGGCAAGGCCGGAGCGGGGGCGGATTTGCGCCTCATATCCGGCGGGAACTTCGAACACGAAGCCGGTCGGCACCAGCGCCCGTTCACCGGGTTTTAGGGTCAACGGCTCACCCACGGACACAGCTGCACGCAGGTCCATGCCGGCGGCGCCGCCGGTCTCGTAAGAGGGGAGTTCAAGGCCCGCGCCGTGGGCGAGGCGGGCGAGACGAAGAGGAGGCAGATTGTTGTTTTGAACGGTCATGCGGCATTAGTTTGCCGAGATCGCGGCAAGGTCAATTGCAAAACCGGGCCTGAAACGCTAGATACCCCGCAATTCCACAGGATTTGTCAGATGGCCGAAACACTTGCCGAGGCGGTCTCCCGCCGCCGCACCTTTGCTATTATCGCGCACCCGGACGCGGGTAAAACCACGCTCACCGAAAAGCTGCTGCTGTTCGGCGGAGCGATCCAGCTTGCCGGTGAGGTGAAGGCGAAAAAGGACCGCATCCAGACCCGTTCGGACTGGATGAAGATCGAGCGCGAGCGCGGCATTTCGGTCGTCACCTCGGTCATGACTTTCGAATATAACGACCGCGTCTTCAACATCCTCGATACGCCCGGCCACGAAGATTTCGCCGACGATACCTATCGTACGCTGACGGCCGTGGATGCGGCGATCATGGTCATCGACGCCGCCAAGGGTATCGAGCCGCGCACGCTGAAGCTGTTCGAAGTCTGCCGCATGCGCGATATTCCGATCATCACCTTCATCAACAAGATGGACCGCGAAAGCCGCGACCCCTTCGAGATACTGGACGAGGTGGAGGAGAAGCTGGCGCTCGATACGGCGCCGATCACATGGCCGGTGGGCCGCGCCAAAACCTTCTGCGGCGCCTATCATCTTGCCGACAGCACGTTCCGCGGCGTCGACACGCAGGTGGAGGCTATGAAGGTTAACGGTCCGCAGGCGGTGGCGGATCGATTGCCGGAAAATGAGCGCGATGCTTTCATCGAAGAAACGGAACTGGCGATGGAAGCCTGCCGTCCCTTCGATCGGCAGGCTTTCCTCGAAGGCCATATGACGCCGGTCTTCTTCGGTTCGGCGCTGCGCAATTTCGGTGTGCGTGACCTTATCAATGCGCTCGGTGATTTCGCACCGCCGCCGCGCGATCAGGTGGCGGATACCCGCACCGTGCATGCGGCCGAAGACAAAATGACTGCCTTCGTCTTCAAGATTCAGGCCAATATGGACCCGAACCACCGCGACCGTATCGCCTTTGCCCGCATCTGCTCCGGCAGGCTGGAGCGCGGCATGAAGGCGCGCCTGTCACGCACCGGCAAGCAGATGGGGCTCACCGCGCCGCAATTCTTCTTCGCCTCGCAACGCCAGCTGGCCGACACAGCCTTTGCAGGTGATGTGGTCGGCATTCCGAACCACGGCACGCTCCGCATCGGCGATACGCTGACCGAGGGTGAAAACCTCGTGTTCCAGGGTGTGCCGAACTTCTCGCCGGAAATCCTGCGCCGTGTGCGTCTGGAAGATGCGATGAAGGCGAAGAAGCTGAAGGAAGCCCTGCAGCAAATGGCCGAAGAGGGCGTCGTGCAGCTCTTTTCGCCGGAAGACGGCTCGCCAGCCATCGTCGGCGTCGTTGGTGCGCTGCAGCTTGACGTGTTGAAGGAACGGCTGATGGGCGAATATGGCCTGCCGGTTTCCTTCGAAATGTCGCGCTTCTCGGTCTGCCGCTGGATTTCGTCCGATCAGCCGGCAGAAATGGACAAGTTCCTCAACGTCAAGCGTGGCGATATCGCCCGCGACCTGGATGGCGATCCGGTATTTCTGGCGCAGGATGCCTTTTCGCTGCGTTATGAATCCGAGCGTTTCCCCGCTATCAAGATGGTTGCGATCAAGGAATATCACGTCGCCAAGGCGGCGTGATATCGGCCGGGTTGCACTTTGTATGCCAAGGGCCGAGCATTTCAGGAAAAATGCGCAAGCGTCTTTCCGTCCAGAAATGTGGAAAAACAAAGAGCTAGAGCATTGAAGGTGATTACGTTTTCACTGAAAATGCTCTAGTTTCCCGGTGAAACGGGAAACTGGTCCGGCATCATGGCGCTTTCAGACAAACATATTCTCCTCATCATATCAGGCGGCATCGCGGCCTATAAGAGCCTCGACCTCATCCGCCGTCTGAAAGAGCGAGGCGCAAAGGTTACGCCTGTCATGACGAAAGGCGCGCAGGAATTTATCACCCCGCTCGCCGTTGGTGCATTGTCTGCCACCCATGTTTTCACGGAGCTTTTTTCACGGCAGGACGAGCAGGATGTCGGTCATATCAGGCTGGCGCGCGATTGCGATCTCGTGCTGGTGGCGCCCGCCACCGCCGATCTCATGGCGAAGATGGCACATGGTTTGGCCGATGATCTAGCTTCGGCGGTCCTTCTTGCGACCGACCGCAAGGTGCTGGTTGCGCCGGCGATGAACCCAAAAATGTGGTCGGCAAAGCCAACAATGCGCAATGTCGATACGCTGAAGAAAGACGGTGTGTTTTTCGTCGGACCAATGGCCGGCGAGATGGCTGAGAAGGGGGAGGCTGGTCTCGGCCGAATGGCGGAGCCTTTACAGATCGTCCAAGCCGTTGAAGCGCTGCTGGATGGGGGGACGAAGCCCCTGAAGGGCAAGACGGCGATCGTGACCTCCGGCCCTACGCATGAGCCGATCGATCCCGTGCGCTACATCGCCAACCGTTCATCGGGCAAGCAGGGCCATGCGATTGCAGCGGCTCTCGCGGAACTCGGTGCAGACGTAACGCTGGTTTCCGGGCCGGTGACCATTGCTGATCCCGCCGGTGTGACGGTAATCCATGTCGAGCGCGCCGAAGAAATGCGGGACGCGGTGATCTCAAGGCTGCCGTCGGATATCGCCGTCATGGTTGCCGCCGTCGCCGACTGGCGGGTGGCGGGTTCATCAGAACAAAAGATCAAGAAACAGCCAGGTGATGCGCCGCCGGCGCTCCAGCTGACAGAAAATCCCGATATTCTCAAAACCGTCGGCCACCATGAAAACCGTCCGAAGCTAGTGGTGGGCTTCGCTGCCGAAACGCAGGACGTGGAAAAAAACGGTCGCGCCAAACTGGAACGCAAGGGCGCGGATTACATCGTCGCCAACGACGTCTCGGCGCAAACCGGAATCATGGGTGGAGACCGCAACAGCGTGAAAATCATTTCGGCTGAGGGTGTTGAGGCATGGCCGGATCTCGATAAGGCCGAAGTGGCAAAACGTCTGGCAGCCTTTGTCGCGGAGAAACTCACATGACCATCTTTGATCGCAAGACATTCGACAGGATGCTTGGCGAATGGCCGGGCGTGCGTTTCGTCGATCAATGGGATTCGCATGTTGCCAAGGTGGGCGACAAGGTCTTTGCCGTGCTGGGCGAACGGGAAGACTGGCGGCTGGTGGTGAAATGCTCGGAGGAGAGCTTTGAAATCCTCACTGCGCTCGAAGGTATCGCCCAGGCGCCGTATTTTGCCAAACGCAAATGGATATCGATTGCCGATCATTCTCCGCTCGAACGGGAAGAAGTGGAGCACTATGTGCGCCGCTCCTATGAGCTTGTGGCAGCCGGCCTGACAAAAAAACTGCGGGGCGAGCTGGGCATCGTGATCGATCCCGCACCCGCCCTGTAATTTCCGCTTCAATTGACCTTTTTGTCCTTGCCGATGATCTGGCGGACGCCTTCTTTGGTGAAGGGCTGCACGAGCTGTGGCAAAAACCCCTTGGCGATCTCACCCTTGATGCCGATATCGGTTGATGAGGGTCGGTCAGGATTATGGTAGGAGCCAAAGAGAATGTCGAAGATGACGAGGTTTTCGCCGTAATTGGTATTGCCTTCCGGAAGCTGTTTTGAATGGTGCCAACGATGTAGGCGCGGCGTGCTGAAGACATAGTCGAGCACACCCGTTTTCATGTCGACATTGCAATGGGTCAAGATACCGATGAATGCAGTCACAGCACCCAGCCACCAGAACACCTGCAGCGGCGCCCCCATGAAATAAAGCGGAATCTGGCTGAGCGCGATCTTGAACAGGGAATCGGCCACATGGAACCGCCCGGTATTGACGACCCATAGCCGTACGACGCTGTGATGCAGGGCATGGAACCGCCAGAAAAAAACGGTTTCATGCGCGATGCGATGGGCCCAGTAGAGACCGAATTCGGCAATCGTTACCGCAAGCGAGACCTGCACCACCAGTGGCAGATGCGATGGCCACAGGTCAAAGCGCATTGCCGCGAGCGGCTGGAGCACGTTCGCGGCCAGCATCGGGAAGATGGCCGATGCTGCGGCGGCAAGTTGCACCAGCCCCTTGGTCAAAAGCGTGTGGCCGATGCTCGTCATTGTCTCGCCATCCCCTTCGAGCCATTCGACTTCATAGGGAATATAGCGTTCGAGAAGAAAGAGAGTGATAACCGCGCAGGCATAAACACTGAGAAACGCCGCGATCGGATGGCTGCTCGAGAAGGCGAAATATGACCCCACGAGGCCGCCAACAAAGACGAGTGGCCAGGAGGAATAGGAGAGGGTTTGTTTCAGTATCTGCGCTTTAGCCATCACAATCAAACCCTGACCGGCATCATCCGTCTCTAACACCCGCGCACTATCGCGGCTTCAAAGCAGCCCTTTACCCGCACAACTGCCTGACCCGAGGACAGGCCAGGTCTTTATTACCTCGAGACGTTACACAAACATGGCACGAAAACGTGCCGAGATGTTCAGCTTACCTTGATGGCAATAAAGACAAGCGTCAGCGCAATAACCCACAGCGCTATCCGCCCCCATCTGGTATGGCGCGCTTCTGCCCTGCCGATGGCTTCTGCGGTCTGCGCGTCGAAGCGCAAGCCATGCTCGCTCATATACATCAGTTCCGAATGCAGCTTCTCCGTCTTGGCGGCGATCTCCGGCGCTGCCTCGGCGAGCTTCAGGGCGGCCTTCACGCCGTCTTTCAAATCGGTCACGATACGTTTCGGGCCGAGATTGTCCCTTATCCAGCCACTGACAACAGGGTCAGCCGCCTTCCACATGTTGAAGCGCGGATTGAGCATACGCGACACGCCTTCCACCACCACCATGGTCTTTTGCAGCATCACGAGTTCCGGCCGGGTTTCCATGTCGAAAAGCTCCGTGACTTCAAAGAGAAGGGTCAGGAGCTTGCCCATGGAGATCGTCTCGGCCGGCTGGCCGTGAATTGGCTCGCCGATGGCGCGGATCGCCTGCGCGAAACTCGCAATGTCGTGATGGCCCGGCACGTAACCGGCCTCGAAATGTACTTCCGCCACCCGCATGTAATCGCGCGTGATGAAGCCGTAGAGGATTTCGGCGAGAAACCGCCGCTCCTTTTTCCCGAGCCGTCCGGCGATGCCCATATCGACCGCGACTATCATGCCCTGCGGATCGACGAAAAGATTGCCGGGATGCATGTCGGCATGGAAAAAACCGTCGCGCAGGGTGTGCCGCAGGAAGGACTGAATCAGTGTGTCGGCGAGCTTGTTCAGGTCGTGACCGGCGGCCTTCAGGCCTTCAATGTCCGACATCTTGACGCCGTCGATCCACTCCATGGTGACGACGTCACGACCGGTGCGTTCCCAGTCGACTTCGGGAACACGAAAACCGGGATCTTGCCTGGTGTTTTCCGCAAGCTCGGAAAGGGCGGCGGCCTCAAGCCGCAGATCCATCTCGATCTTGGTGGTCTGCTCCAGCGTGCGCGTCACTTCGACCGGGCGCAGACGACGGGCCGAGCGGACAAAGCGCTGTTGCAGGTCGGCGATCAGATACATCGCCTCGAGATCGTTCTGGAAGCGTTGTCGCACGCCGGGACGGATCACCTTCACGGCAACCTTGCGTGGCCCCTTTGGCGTATCCACAATCGCCGGATGGACCTGGGCGATGGAGGCGGCGGCGATCGGGTCGCCAAATTCCCTGTAGAGTTCCGAAACCGGCCGTCCGAGCGATCCCTCGATATTCGCTTTGGCGGCTGCGGCTGGGAAAAAGGCCATGCGGTCCTGAAGGCTTGCGAGATCGTCCGCGAACTCCGCGCCCACCACATCCGGACGGGTGGCCAGAAACTGACCCATCTTCACATAGGACGGTCCAAGCCGCTCGACAGCCACCGCCAGCCGATCACTACGCTGCGCTCTTTTCGCCTTGCTACGGGCGAATGGCTTCAGCAGGGCTTTTAACACCTGCGCGGGAGCGGGCAGGTCATCGGACGGCAGGGCCAGCACGACGCCTTCGCGCACGAGAACCCAGCCAACCCTTGCGAGGCGGAAATATGCGCCCAAAGTGCTCATGCTTATGCTTGTCTCCTGCCTGTGCCGGCCATGGTCTTAGAGCTTCCAGCCGGAATGCAGGGCGGCGATGCCGCCGGTGTAATTGGTATAGGTCACGCGGGAGAAGCCGGCGGTGCGGATCATCGTCGCAAAATCCTCCTGATTGGGGAATTTACGGATCGATTCGACCAGATACTGATAGGGTTCGGCGTCGCCGGTGATCATCTTGCCGAATTGCGGAATGGCATTGAACGACCACGCGTCGTAGACGCGATCAAGCAGCGGCATCTCAACTTCGGAAAACTCCAGCACCAGAAGCCGCCCGCCGCGCTTCAGCACACGGTGCGCTTCCTTCAGCGCAACGTCGATGCGCGGAACATTGCGAATGCCAAAGGCGATCGTATAGGCGTCGAAGCTGTTCGCCTCAAAAGGTAGTTCCTCGGCATTGGCTTCCACGAAGGTCAAATTGTCCGAAAGCTTCTTTTTCGCCGCGCGCTCTTCACCGACGGCAAGCATCGAGCCGTTGATATCGAGAACGGTGGCATGCGCCAGACGGTTGGAAGCTTCGATGATCCGGAAGGCAATATCCCCGGTACCACCAGCCACGTCCAGAACCTTGTAGGAGGGATCCTTGCGCGGCGCAAGCGAGGACACCATGGCGTCCTTCCACAGCCGGTGCAGGCCGGCCGACATCACGTCGTTCATGATATCGTAGCGCTTGGCCACCTTGTGGAAGACCTCGTTGACCATCCCCTGCTTCTGGCCTTCGTCCACCTTGTGGAAGCCATAGGACGTTTCCATGCCGCCTTGGGCGGTGGTACGGGCGTCGGTCATCGTCTGTCTCCATATTTATTGCGTGGCGGACCATAGCGGAAACGCCATGGCGACGCTATCTGTTGCCGCATCGCCTGGGCGCGACATTTCGCGTGCACTTTATAGACCACATGGTCCTAACGAAAAACTGCCGGATAAGCCAGATGCCAGAATTGCCAGAAGTCGAAACCGTCAGACGCGGCCTTGCTCCCGCCATGGAAGGGGCAAGGGTTCGCAAGCTCCATCTCGGCCGCCCCGACCTGCGGTTTCCGTTTCCAGAGGATTTCGCGGAGCTTATCGAGGGGAAGACAATCATCTCGCTCGGAAGGCGGGCAAAATATCTTCTGATCGAGCTGGAGGACGGGCTGACAATCGTGTCCCATCTCGGCATGTCCGGCTCTTTCCGCGTGGAAGCGGAAGCCGATGCAGAAGGCAGCATACCCGGCGTGTTCCACCATCCCCGCTCGAAGGACGGCAAGCACGACCACGTTGTCTTTCATCTGGATAAAGGCGAAGAGCGCGTCTGCATTATCTATAATGATCCGCGTCGCTTCGGCTTCATGCATCTGGTGGAGCGCAGCAAGCTCGATCTTTATCCCGCCTTTGCGGAACTTGGCCCGGAGCCAACAGGCAATACGCTGAGCGCGGATTATCTCGCGAGCCGGTTCGACGGTAAAAGCCAACCGCTGAAAAGCACGCTGCTGGACCAGAAGGTTATTGCCGGCCTCGGCAATATCTATGTCTGCGAGGCGCTGTGGCGCGCCCATCTTTCCCCCCTGCGTGCCGCCGGAACGCTGGTAACGAAAGGCGGCAAGCCCACAGCGAAGCTTGTCGATCTCACGGAGAAAATCCGCGATGTCATCGCCGATGCCATCGCCGCCGGGGGCTCATCATTGCGCGACCATATACAGACGGACGGAACGCTTGGTTATTTCCAGCATTCCTTTTCGGTCTACGATCAGGAGGGGCAGCCTTGCCGTACCCCCGGCTGCAGGGGTACGGTTGAAAGGGTGGTGCAGGCTGGCCGCTCCACCTTTTATTGCGCCGCCTGCCAGAAATGAACGAACGACGGAGAAGGGGAGACTGCCGTGGATTATGAAACGATATTGGTCGAAAAGCGCGACGAGGTAGGGGTCATCACGCTCAATCGTCCAAAGGCGCTAAACGCTCTCAATTCCGTGCTTCTGAAAGAGCTGCGACACATCCTGTCTTCATTTTCCGTGGACGATTCCATCGGTGCGGTCGTTATCACCGGCTCTGAGAAGGCATTTGCGGCTGGTGCCGATATCAAGGAAATGCAGGGGCTGGATTTCGTCGATGCCTATGTCGGCGATTTTCTTGGCGGCTGGGACGAGGTTGCGGCCACCCGCAAACCCGTCATCGCCGCCGTTTCCGGTTTTGCCCTCGGGGGCGGGTGCGAACTCGCCATGATGTGCGACTTCATCATAGCATCCGATACGGCAAAGTTCGGCCAGCCGGAGATCACGCTGGGTGTCATTCCAGGCATGGGCGGCTCCCAGCGGCTGACGCGTGCGGTGGGTAAGGCAAAGGCGATGGACCTCGTTCTGACTGGCCGCATGATGGATGCGGCGGAAGCCGAGCGCGCCGGTCTCGTATCGAGAATCGTACCGGCCGCGAACCTGATGGACGAGGCGGTGGAGGCCGCCACCCGCATCGCGTCGCTGTCGCGTGCCTCCGTGCTCATGGCCAAGGAAAGTGTCAATCGTTCCTTCGAAGTGCCGCTTTCGGAAGGTCTGAGATATGAAAGACGGTCCTTTCAGTCGCTTTTCGCCACGGCGGATCAGAAGGAGGGCATGGCGGCCTTCGTCGAAAAGCGCAAACCTGCTTTCCGGAATCGGTAAGGATTCGGAATATCGGCGCTTTTAAGCGTTTTGCGCGTTGACGGGCGTAAGCTTTAGCGGTATATGCCCGCCCACGGTTAAGGAAAGCCATCCGGCTTGTCCGAAATTACTCCCGCATTCTTGGGTTACGTGAGGTCTTCGAAAGACCCGATCCTCTGGTTGCGGAATTTGGTTTGAATTCGAAGAGAGGCATACATGGCCAATACAACTTCGGCGAAAAAGGCGACCCGCAAGATCGCTCGCCGTACCGCAGTCAACAAGGCTCGCCGTTCGCGCGTTCGCGGCTTCATCCGCAAGGTCGAGGAAGCAATCGCTACCGGTGATCTCGCTGTCGCTACCGAAGCTCTGAAGGCAGCTCAGCCCGAGATTCAGCGCGCCGCCACGAAGGGCGTTCTGCATGGCAACACGGCATCCCGTAAGGTGTCGCGTCTTGCACAGCGCGTGAAGGCTCTTTCCGCCTAATCCGGCTAATTACAAATAATTATTCAAAAAGCCTGGTCTTTGACCGGGCTTTTTCTGATTCTAACCGCCTGTTAATCATTCCTCCCGTAACGTGACAAATGCGCGTCAACTGAACGACAGGAAAAACTAAGCAAAAACAAATACTTGCTGGAGGTCTTCTCCAAAATGGGAAGCTTGCTCTACGGAAGTCGGGGCAAGTTTTGAGTCAAGAAGATTTTTATTTTTTTGCCAAAACAGGCTCTCAAAAAACGCCAAAATTGAATCTCATTGATTCATAAGCGATTCTGCTTTGAACCTTGACGGTGATGCAAAACGGCCATTGCGAGTCAATGGCCGATCTACGTTTTTGCAGAAAAAACGCCATTGATCTCTCCCCACGATCCTGCCTAAATGCATTCCAACAAGGGGTGCGGATCTCAGTCCACAGATTATCTCGATGTTCGTATCGACGATATTCACCTTCTTGCTGACGGGTCTTTCGAGGTCCGTTTTTTCAGGTCATGGAGCTTTTTGTACCGTTTCGGTCTCGGAACGGGCGGGAGCTTTTTGTCCTCAAAAATGCGCCTTAAGGTTGTGGCGAAAGGAGCGTTTTGAGCGTGTCGCAGGCCTCTCCATGAGGGAGAGGGAAATGGGAAACCGGCTCGCAAACGAGAATAGTCTTTGACGTTCTTTCGAGGGGAACGCTGAGGGCGGGAATAAACGAGGGGGATCTCTGGCGATCTATTTTGGTCGTCAGGCTATGATTGGCAATTTGAAAGGCGGCAATATGCAATTGAATTTGGCGATGGGTGCGGTGGCTGATGGGGACCGCGCACCAAAGGCATGTGATGCAGCTTGCTCAGAGGCGGCAGGGGACAAATCGGCA